>NZ_JAIFJY010000001.1:0-760346 GCF_051835185.1 Klebsiella sp. K5-306 | reverse complement strand
CGGGTCTGACGGCGCTTAGTGCTGAATTCACTATCGGCGAAGGTGAGTTGATGGCTCATGATGTCCCTCTGGGATGCGCTCCGGATGAATATGATGATCTCATATCAGGAACTTGTTCGCACCTTCCCTAACGTCGAAGTCATTAAAAAAGCCATCGCGCAGTCGGGTATCGACGCCAGCCAAATCAAAGGCGTGGCGGTAACCGGTCACGGCAACGGGCTTTATATGGTGGATGAAACCGGTGCCCCGGTGCGCAACGGAATTATCTCCACCGATAGCCGGGCTAAGGCCTGGGTAGAAAAGTGGTACCGCGACCCGACGTTTGTTAGCGATATTTTGCCCAAAACTATGCAGTCTATCTGGGCCGGGCAGCCCGTCGCCCTCCTCGCCTGGCTGAAAGAGAACGAGCCTGAAACGCTGTGTAAAGCGCGCTACATTTTCATGGTCAAAGATCTGATTCGTTTTTATCTGACCGGCGAAGCTTTTCTCGAACTTACCGATATCTCAGGAACCAACCTGATCAACGTTCGCGACCGCGACTATGACGCCTCGCTGCTGGCCTGGTGGGGACTCGGCGATCTGCGCGATAAGCTTCCGCCCATCAAGCTCTCCACCGATTGCTGCGGCTACATTACCGAAGACGTCGCGCAGCTCACCGGATTGCGTGCCGGAACGCCGGTCTCGGGCGGGGTGTTTGATATCTCGGCGTCATCTGTCGCATCCGGTATCAATACCCTGGATAAGCTGGCAATTATTACCGGAACATGGAGCATTAACGAATACGTGACCGACCATCCGGTTATTGACCAGGATCTCTTTATGACCTCGATTTATCCGATTGAGGGCAAATGGTTAATTACCGAGGCAAGCCCCACCTCCGCCAGTAATCTGGAGTGGTTTATCAATAACTTTATGGAGAGCGATCGCACCGCCGCCGCTGCGCAGGGATCGTCAGTCTACGATCTGTGCAATGAGCTGGTCTCCACAACCACGCCCGCGGAGAGCCACCTGCTGTTCTTCCCGTTTGTCTTCGGTTCCAACACCATCCCGGACGCCTCTGCGGGGTTTATCGGCCTGAATAGTTTCCACAAAAAAGCGCATTTTTTACGCGCGATATATGAAGGGGTTGCTTTCAGCCACCTGTATCACACCGAACGGTTACGCAATATTAACCCGCAGCTCAGCCGCACCATCCGGATTGCGGGCGGCGTGACTAACTCAGCGGTCTGGCTGCAGATATTCGCCGACATTTTCCAGTCCACCCTGGAGATTGTCGACGTGAAAGAGCACGGCACGCTGGGCACCGCGATGACCGCCGCAGTAATGGTTGGCTGGTTTGATGACGTCTTTGCCGCCTCAAATGAGATGGTTCACGTTTCGCGAACGGTTACACCGGACCCGGACAGCAACAAGGTCTATCAGGATAAGTATCAGCTTTACAAAAACCTGCTATCGGAAATGCAGTCTCCGTGGAAAAGCTGCAGTAACTACATCACGCATTAAGTGAGGAAAGTATGGATCTGAATTTACACCACCGCACGGCTATCGTTACCGGAGGCGCTACGGGCCTCGGCAAAGAGTTTGTCCTTTCGCTCGCCCGAGAAGGGGTCAACATCTGCTTCACCTATATGCGTGATGAGGAGCGCCCGGAACAGCTGATCGCTACGGTAAAAAGTAGCGCCAGCGTCGAAATTATTGCGGTGAAAACCGATCTTTCCGACGAGCATAGCCGGGAGAATCTGTTCGCGACCTGCCTCGAACGCCTGGGGAACGCCGATATTCTGGTCAATAACGCCGGGATCTGGCTGAGCGGTTACGTCACTGAAATCACCCAGCAGGAGTGGGATAGCGTGATGAACGTCAACCTGAAGGCGGTGTTCCACCTGAGCCAGCTGTTTGTCAACCACTGCCTGGCGAAAGATCAGGCCGGCAGTATTCTGAATATCACGTCTCAGGCGGCCTTCCACGGTTCAACCACCGGTCATGCTCATTACGCGGCCAGTAAGGCGGGTCTGGTGGCCTTCTCAATCTCGCTGGCGCGCGAGGTGGCGAAGCAGAAAATCAATGTCAACAACATCGCCGTCGGCATCATGGATACCGCGATGATCCGTAAAAACATTGAACAGAATCCTGACTATTACGTCAGCCGTATACCGGTAGGCCGGGTGGCCCAACCGCACGAAATTGCCGACATCGGCGTCTTCATGGTCTCACCGAAAACCCGCTATATGACGGGAGCGACTCTGGATGTCACCGGCGGTATGTTGATGCGTTAATTTATGGAGAATGATTATGAAATGTCTGGCAATTGCCGATCTGTTTATCAATGCAGCTATGATGGACGCGGGTCTGAAAGCGCTCAAAGATAAAGGTATTGCAGTGGAAGTACGCGAATGGTCGCACGAGTCAATTGAAAAACTGCAGGAGGATAATTTACTGGTTGAACAGCAAGGTTCTGAGGCGCTGGCGCTGCCTGCCGCTCTGCTTCAGGGTGCTGAGGAGACGGAGATCCTGATAGTCCAGTTCGCCCCGGTTAACGCGGCGGTATTCGACAAGCTGCCAAAGCTTAAATACGTCGGGGTGCTGCGCGGCGGGATTGAAAACGTTAATCAGGAGGAGGCAAAAGCGCGCGGAATTGAGGTGATGAACACGCCGGGGCGTAACGCCCGCAGCGTGGCGGAATTTACCGTCGGGATGATTCTGGCGGAAATGCGCAATATCGCCCGCTCACACGATGCGCTGCGCGATAAGTTCTGGCGCAAAGAGAGTCCTAACCACCGGGCCATTCCTGAACTGGGCGGCAAAGTGGTAGGTCTGGTCGGGCTGGGGCATATCGCGCAGCTGGTGGCTGGCTTCCTGCGCGGTTTCGGCAGCGAGATTATCTTTTACGATAAGTACGTCCCCGGCCATGAAAGTTATGAAAAGGTGGATACTCTCGACGAACTGGTGCGCCGTGCGGATGTGATTTCGCTGCATGCCCGTATGACCCCGGAAACGGAAAACCTGATCAACGCCCATCATTTTGAATTAATGAAGGAGAGCGCCATCATCGTCAACACGGCGCGCTCCGGGTTAATTAATGAAGGCGATCTGATCGCCGCGCTTCGGGCGGGTAAAATCATGGGCGCTGCCCTCGACACTTTTGATGACGAGCCGCTGCCGGACGATAGCGCGTTTTATTCGCTGAATAACGTCACGATAACGCCGCATATTGCCGGCAGTACCATTGATGCCTTCAGCAATTCGCCGAAGATTTTTTCAGAGATATTGCTGAAGCAACTCGGTTAAATATTAAAAGAGCCGCTTAAGGTTTTTGCTACGGCCCATTGGGCACGGGTTCGCTCGCGCCCAATTCGGCCGCCTTTTAAGGAAATATTATGGATATTATCAACAGCATTATTAGCCTGGGGGCATCAGTGATGATGCCAGTAATATTCTTTATTATCGCACTGTGCTTTGGGGTTAAAATCGGCACCGCATTTAAAGCCGGGATGCTGGTAGGCATCGGCTTTGAAGGGGTGGGACTGGTGATCGGCCTGCTATTAACCAACCTCGGGCCGGCATCGCAGGCCATGGTAGAGCGTATCGGCCTGCACCTGACGGTGGTCGATACCGGCTGGCCGACCGCCTCGACAATCGGCTGGGGCTCGCCGCTGATGCTGCCGGTTGTGGTGGGATTTATCGTTATCAATATTGCCATGCTGCTGCTGAAATTAACCAAAACGGTAAATATCGATATATTTAACTACTGGATTTTCCTGATTATGGGTTCAGTCGTCTATGCCGGTACCGGTAACTACTGGCTCTCCGTCGGCATTACTTTCGGCATATTTATCTTAACGCTACTGGCGGCGGATTTAACCGCACCCTATCTGCAAAAAAACTATAATCTGCAAGGGATATCATTTCCCCATCTTACCTGTATAACCTACGTGCCGTTTGGTATTGCCTGTAACTATATTATTGATAAGATCCCGCTGATCAATAAAATTAATTTCGACCCGGAAAGCATTAATAAAAAATTCGGCGTCTTCGGGGAGCCACTCACTCTGGGCTTCGTGCTGGGGCTGCTGCTGGCCTTCCTGGCCGGGTACGATGTCTCGGCGGCGGTATCGCTGGCGATTAAAGTTTCCGCCGCCATGCTGCTGCTACCGAAAATGATCGAAATTTTAGTGCAGGGCCTGCTGATCGTGCGCGATGCCGCGGAAGCGAAGCTGAAGGCGAAATTCCCCAACCGCGACTTCTATATCGGCATGGATACCGCACTGCTTATTGGCGAACCTTCGGTGCTGGCAACCGGCCTGCTGCTGATCCCTATGGCGGTGGTGCTGGCGATTATTCTGCCAGGCAACCGCGTGCTGCCGTTTGTCGATCTGGCCTCCCTGATGTTCCTGCTGGCGATGGTAACGCCGTTTTGCAAACGTAATATGTTCCGCATGTTTATCACCGGCACGCTGGTAGTCACCTGCATTTTGTACGGCGGAACGGATATTTCGCGGGAATACACCCAGGCGGCGGTCAACTCTAATATTCCTGTGCCGGAGGGGATGGCGGAAATTACCAATATCGTTGGCGGAGCCACCACGCCGGTGGGCTGGCTGGCGGTGAAATTCGGCGAGTTTTTCACTACCGCGCCGTAAATTCCCTCTCTTCTCACTCTGCCCGGCGCGGGAAACGGCGCCGGGCTTTTTATTATCGCCCGCTCGCCACCATAAAAAATGCCTGCCAGGAGGGTAAGCTGGCAGGCATGGCTGATAAAAGGCTGAATTTTAGAACTGGTAAGTTATGCCCACGGCAACGATGTTATCGGTGCTGATGCTGGCATCTTTAGTGAACCTGGTGTCATCCAGCAGGTTGATTTTATAGTCCACGTAGGTAGACATGTTCTTGTTGAAGTAGTAAGTCGCGCCTACATCAACGTATTCAACCAGATCCTGGTCGCCATAGCGGCCCAGATCTTTGCCTTTTGATTTCAGGTAGGCGATGGACGGACGCAGGCCGAAATCAAACTGATACTGAGCAACCACTTCAAAGTTCTGCGCGGTGTTGGCGATATAGCCTTTACCGAACTTAGTCATGTTGCGGGTTTCCGCATAGGTGGTCGCCAGGTAGATGTTATTGGCATCGTACTTCAGACCGGCCGCCCACACTTCCGCTTTTTCGCCACGGGCGTAGAAGTCTGGATTGACGCGACCTTCCCTGACCTGCGCATCGGTACGATCGGATGCCGCGTAGGCCGCACCTGCGCTAAATCCTTCGTACTCATAGGTCGAGGCCATACCCCAGCCGTCGCCATGCTGTTTCGCCAGATCGCGGTCGTTGCCCTCTTCTTTACCCTGGTACTGTACGGCGATATTCAGACCGTCAACCAGACCGAAGAAACCGTTGTTACGGTAAGTGGCAACGCCGGTGGTACGCGCGGTGGCAAAGACGTCGGTCTGGGTCCAGGTATCACCGCCGAACTCCGGCAGCATATCGGTCCAGGCGCCGATATCATAGGCAACGCCGTAGTTACGACCGTAGTCCAGAGAACCAAATTCGCCAAACTTCAGGCCAGCAAACGCAAGGCGCGTTTTGTCGCCGGAGTTGTCGCCTTCAACGTTATTGGCGCTGAAGTTATATTCCCACTGGCCGTAGCCGATCAGCTGGTCGTTGATCTGCGTTTCACCTTTGAAGCCCAGACGGGCATAGGTCTGATCGCCATCTTCTGACTTATCGCTGGAGAAATAATGCAGGCCGGTCACTTTCCCATAGAGGTCGAGTTTGTTTCCGTCCTTGTTATACACCTCAGCTGCCTGCACGGTTCCTGCAGCAAGAAGTGTAGAGACGGCCACTGTTAGTAATTTTAATTTCATATTATTTCGTCCCTAACTATTAATAGAATATCAAATCTCAGATACCTTCTGAGCGAGACCATTATGCGATAATTCGCAAAGATACTTGAAATTAAAAGTTCCGAATTTTTATACCAAATACAATAACTGTGACGAAAACGGTGGTTGTTAATTGACACACATCAATTAACCCCGTTCTGATCCCGCAATTATTCTAAATCACACCTTGTACAACCCCTGGAATCAGCAGATTTAACCAAAATAAATAATTTCTCATAGGGAAATTCTAATGATAAGAATAATTAAAGATTTCAATTTGTTAAAATACATATAAATCATAATGTTATGAATAATTATTTCTTCAGAAAATCCTTAATCATAAACATCCTGATTCGCCAGTTCGTGTTTTCAAAGGTATATTCTGATTTTCGCATTCAGAATTAATTTCAGTATCAAGATAAGCCCTGGCGTTATTGAAAGTTCTTTACAAAATCCACATTCATTATAGCCCGGCGGTTTAAGATTTGTTTAGAAATTGTGTGAAACGGATAGCAACGACTCTATTTTCAAGGGATGAAGGTGATGATGAATAAATTTAGTCCGGCGAATTGCCCGCAGACGTATGTCAAACAAAATATGATGGGGCCAAATGTATTAAGGCTGGTTGAAGAGCTTAGCCGCTCCCTGGAACTGTGGCCTGGAATGCGTATTCTCGATCTGGGCTGTGGGACAGGGTTATCTTCGATGTATCTGGCGACGGAATTCGGCGTGGAGGTGGTCGCGGCGGATCTGTGGGTTCGCGCCGACGATAACGCCCGGCGTTTTGCGGCAGCGGGCATGGACAATAAAATCACCCCGATCAATCTTGATATCAGCACCCTGCCGGGACTGGGTATTTTTGCCCGCGACGCCTTTGATGCCGTGGTCAGTATCAATGCCTGGCACTATTTTGCCCGCGATGCCCTGTTCTTTGACCAGCGCATTGCGCCTTATGTCAAAGGCGGCGGAACGGTGGCTATTGTCATCCCGGGTCTGCGCAGCAGCGATGCTGAAACGCGACCTGAAATCCATGCGCTCATTGCTAGCGGCATCGCCCTTTTTACCACCGACCGCTGGCGCGCAATCTGGTCCGGGAGCCAGCATCTTGCGGTCAATCACTGCCGTCATATGGCATCCGGCCGTCAGGCGTGGCTAGAGTGGCAAAAGTGCGATAATGATTTTGCCGCTACCGATGCCGCCATGAGAAGTGATGAGCTGGGTCAGCAGCTGCGCTTTATGCAAATCATTGGCCGGGTAAACAAATAAACCTGTAGCCTGGCATCGACGCTCGCCCAGCCGGAAAGTGGGCGCCGGAAGCGATGGCACGGTGATAGAACGGCGCACTGAAACCAGGAGGTTGACGGTAATTAACAGGATTAGCCTGCGCGCAGTATCATCGCGGGCAATTAGTCTGGGGTGAATTTATCAATCAGCGAAAAAGCGTGTAAATAATTAGACAGCGCCAACAGCGCATGAAATGAGTTAAAACCGAATTTATCAATTAATCTTCTTTTATAGTTGCTGTAGGCTTTAGGTGAGATGCCGAGCAGTTCCGGATAGTCTTTTGCCAGCACGTTAAATTTCATAATAAAAATATACTGGAATTCTCTTTCCGTTAGGGTGATGTCCTCACCGACAGGGATACCGTCAGTGACTCTGGCGATAATACTGGCGATGTGCGCGGTGCGCCTCTTGTTGATCAAGCAAATGATATTGCCTTCCACCTTGAAACACACAAAATTCTTTTTCATTTCAAAGCTGTTTATCAAAAAATGAAACTGCGCATGGCTGCTGGATGAGTATCTGGTTAAGCACAGATCGACGAGATTCGCCTTTCTGACCGCTTTTATATCATTTATTTTCAGACGCATGGCTTTTTTAAAAAAATGATTATGGCTGAAAATAGTTAACATTCCGTTCCCTCACGAAAGTGCAATCATCCTTTATAGAAATGCGTATAATACGCGCCATGGGAATATACCCATGAGTGAAGCGGGTGAATTATAGGTTTGATTAATATTTATTGTCCAGACGAGCAAATTTCAGATAAATCCCCGTAAAATTTACCCTGTCGACATTTCGCGCCCCCAACGACGGCAACCATACCTCCCTTTTCTTTAGGATTTTTCTCATTAAACGTCAGTTGCAAAGAAATGAACAGGAGAACATTCTGTCATGCAGAATATATTCAACCAATTACATTGGAGAAAACGCTTTATAAACAGATAAATTCGGTTATCAAGGTGTTGCACGTACCGCGACGTGACGGCGAGATCGAATTTCTGAGGGTTTGTTTGCCATTCGTTTAGGTGGGGCAGCAGATGAAAATGCCGGGCTTGCGGCCCGGCGCTGATAAAGATTATGCCCGGCTCCGGGCCAGCAGAATAATAATAAACAGTCCGCCGATGCCGGCCGTAATGATCCCAATAGGCAGCTCCTGCGGGGCCAGCAGCGTCCTGCTGACAATGTCGCCGCCGCACAGCAGTACAGCTCCCCACACGCCGCATAAAGGCAGCAACCGCAGATGCTTAACCCCGGAAAAGTAGCGGCACATATGCGGCACCATCAGCCCGATAAAGCCGATCACTCCGGTTAAGGCCACCAGCAGCGATGTCGCCAGCGCGCAGCAGAAAAACACCTCCATCCGCAGGCGGCTGACGTTGATGCCCAGCGACTGCGCGGTCTGTTCTCCGGCCAACAGGCCATCCAGCGATCGCCAGCGTAACAGGATAAAAGCGCAGAGAAATAGCAGACTGAATACGGCATAAGGTAAATTATCCCACCGCGCCAGGCCGAGGCCGCCCAGCGACCAGAACAGCACTGAACTGGCGGCCCGCTGGTCGCCGGAGAAAATCAAATAGCTGGTCAGCGCGCCGAATAAAAAGGAGATAGCCAGCCCGCAAATGACTAAATGCTCGGCGCCGCGCTGCTTTTTAAAATGAAACAGCAGCATCACCGCCACCGCAGAGCAGATCCCGCCGACGAATGCCGACACCGGCAGCGTCAGCCCCCCTAGCCGCTCGCCGAACCGGGTAATCACCAGCACCGCCCCCGCCGATGCCCCGGAGGAGAGCCCGAACAGAAAAGGATCGGCCAGATCGTTGCGCGTGGTGGTCTGTAAAAGGCCGCCTACCATTGCCAGCACCGCCCCGGTCAGCACCGACAGCAGCGTTCGCGGCACGCGCAAATCAATGACGATACGGGCCATCATGTCCGAAACTGGCACATCAAGCAGCCGTAAAGCCCCCAGAACCTGCGTCAGCGATAGCGGTACGCTGCCTTTCGCCACGCTGAGCAGCATCAACCCGGCTAACACCGGTAGCGCGCCCCACGCGGCCCAGTAGTAACGATATGGCGTTGAACTCATTGGTTAGCCGCTGGATACATCGCATGGGCCAGCTTTTCGGCCGCTTTAATATTTGCCGGACCGGGCGTCAATTCAGCATACTGCAGCTTCAGATAACGCTGGTGTTTCACCGCCGGGGTCTGCTTCATTAACGGATGATTTTCGAGGAAGCGGCGCAGCGCGTCGGCGCCGCTGCCGGTCTGATAGTCGAGAAGAATAATAAAGTCGGGTTCCGCCGTCGCGACGCTTTCCCATGAGGTGGTGCCCCAGCTTATTTCGAGGCCATCCATGACGTTTTGACCTCCGGCCGCTTCGATAATCGCGGTCGGCATAGCATAGCGCCCGCTGGTAAAGGGCTTGTCTTCGCCGGAATCATAAACAAACACCTTCAACGGCTGCACGCCCTGCGGCGGCCTGGGCAGCGCATTGAGCGTTTTTTTCCAGCCGTCGACCAGCGCCTGCGCTTCCCGCTGTTTGCCGAAAATTTTGCCCAGCGTCAGCTCATCGTTATACAGCAGGTCCATGCTGGCTTTTCGTTTGTCCTTAGCGGTAAACACGCAACTCTCACTCAGAACAAAGGTCTTGATACCGTATTTAGCCAGCACGGAAGGGGTGACTTCTCCGCCCACTTTCATGCCGTAATTCCAGCCAGCGAAAAAGAAGTCCGGATTAGCCGCCAGCAGCGTTTCCAGCGAGGGATACTTCGGCGCCAGCTCAGGAATCGCCCCCATCTGCTGTTTAAATTGCGGCGTCATTTTGTACCATCCGCTAATCCCGGTTAAACCCACGATACGGTCCTGTAAACCGAGAGCAAAAGCCATTTCAGACATATTTAGATCGTGTATGACCGCCCTTTTCGGCGCCTGGGTAAAGGTTACGGGCGTTCCGCAACTCTCAATGGTGACAGGAAAGTCTCCTGCGTTCGCCGCTGTAATAGAAAAAACCGCCATCATGCCGGCAAGCCATTTATTCATTCTTCGTCATCCTCAAAATTGATTACGCATAGCCTGGAACTTCAAAAATCCGCAGCGCCTTCCCGGTCTCGGGATGCGGCACGGTAAAGCTGGTTAAGCCGAAGACGGGATAGAGCTGTTCCGAAATAAGGACGCGCTCGGGCACATCCCAGGCTGCGGCGCGCCCCTGCGATAAAAGCAAAACCCGGTCGGCAAAGGACTCCACCAGCGAAAGGTCGTGCAATACCGCGACGACCGTGATCCCCTGGTTTTTAACTAAAGAAAGAAGCTCAACCCGACCCGGGGGATCGAGATGGTTGGTAGGCTCGTCGAGCAACACCAGTTCTGGCGACTGGGCCAGTACCCGCGCCAGCGCGGCGCGCTGCCTCTCACCGCCGGATAATGCCGATAGCGAGCGCGTTCGCAGCCTCTGCAGTCCCGTATCATTAATCGCCCGGGTCACGATGATGTCATGGTCACGACGCGACATCTCCCTGGCGTGGGGGATCCGCCCGAGGGCGACATAATCCTCAAGCGCCAGCCGCATATCCGGGGCATCATTCTGCGCAAGGACCGCGATCTGCCGGGCACGCTGCTGGCGGGTTAACGCTGAAACCGAGCGGCCATTCAAGCGAATCTCGCCCTCCCGCGTCGTCAGCTGCTGATCTATCGCCCGTAATAAGGAGGTTTTGCCGCTGCCGTTAGGCCCAATCACCGCCAGGCACTCTCCTTTTCTGGCGTGGAAATGAATATCCGTAAGAAGCGCGCCGCCGCCAGGACGCGGTAGCGATGCAATATTGACGCTAAGCACCGCTTCACTGGCCCTACTCCCGTTTGTCAAACGCCTCTCCATTAGCCTCTTCTCCTGCTCTCTGCCGAGCGGCCTGGCAAAATGCGCTCGCAATCAATTATTCTTACCCGCATAGATGATAATCATTATCATTTAAAAAGAAAGGTTAATAGTCACATATTTTATAATGCTTTATTTGTTATAATATAACATATCAATTATTACCGGGCGTTGGCAACCCGCGATCGATAATACTGCCCGGGAGAGGCGTTAGGTTCTGGCGGAGTTGTATTCAGGCCGACGCTGTGTTCTATTGCCAGCCCACTCGGCGGTTTTGAAAGGAAAGTTCAGGATGAAAACGGTAGAGTTTTTGCTTTATACCCTTAAACCCGGTACCGGGAATGATTTTCACCGCATAATGCAGGAGCAAAGCGCCCCCCGCCATCGCGCCGCCGGGATGGATATCGTCTCCTTTGGCAATTCGGTGGAAGACAACGATGCTTATTACCTGATTCGGGCTTATGACGACCTGGCGCATTTAAACGCTTCCCAGGAGCGCTTTTACAGTAGCCCCGCGTGGCGCGAAGGCCCACGTCAGGCCATCATCGACATGATTGCCGTAAGCGTAAAATCGGTTATGGTTCTAAGCGCCAGCGCGGTTGATGGCCTGCGAAACGGCTGACCGGCACAGCGGCTGACGCGGGCCGACAAGCAAAGGGCTTTGTTGCCGTCGGAGAAGGTGACGGTTCTCAGTCAATGCGGAGACCGCCCCTGATCCTGTCGCTGAATTTAGATCTGATTGAGCGAGGCAAGAAAGCCCTGCGGCGTATTGTCACCCAGTTTCTTTTGCGCCCGTCCCTGGTTCCACAGCGTGCACAGCCGCTGCAGCGTTGCGTCAGGCTCATCCAGCGCCGGGATAATATTGGCCAATCGTTCGCTAAGCTGTACCGCCCCGCACTCCTCCGCGATCACCGTTGTGCATGACAAATCCGCGCGTATCGGTTCGAAGCCCTTATGAGCATAAGTCTCAAGACATTGTATCTGCGCCGGACAGGCTTCCAGCGCCTGGTTCAGCCAGCTATCCACCAGCGCGGGCGAAATGCCGGAATAGATACGACCAAAGCACCAGCCGCTGATCGGCTCCTGCGCCCACAGCAGATGATGCTCGCCGCCATCGTCCATCGACAGCGCGAGCTGCCGGTAATGCAGCGTCAGGGTATCCGGCCTCATCCCCGCTTTTAACGCTTTCTTTCCCTGCGGCGCGGCGTTTTTTCGCCCTTCATGGGCCGGACGAAGATAGCGGTTTAGCGTGGCCCGTGAAAGGGTGATACCCAGCCCTTCATTCACCATAAACAGCAGCTCGTCCAGCGGCGCACGCAGTATATCGCGCAGGGCGTTAATCAGCGCCTCCTGCTCTTGTCTCAACACTTTGTGTATCAGATGTGGCGTGGTGTGATTATCTGAAATCTGGCTGCGGTTGCGCCAGCGACGAACCGTAGTGATTGATATACCCAGTTCCTGCGCCAGTTCGCGGTCGCTTTTCGTCGACTCCTGGAGATATTTTCGCGTTCTTGGGGTGGTGGTGGCGTTGGCATGCAGCTTTATTTCCATACAATCCTCGACGGAAAATATAACTAATCATATGAGATATATATAGTTACAGAGAAGACATTGTGAACCGCTTCACCTTTCAGCCCACCGCTTTCTCGCATAATCCGCCATAGATAACACACACAGCCCCTCTCGATCTTGTACGGAGTTCACAATGAACAATGTTCTGGGATTTCTTGAAGCAAAACTGATGCCTCTGGCGGCGAAAACTGCCCAGCAGCGTCATCTCGGCGCTATTCGTGGCGCCTATGTTTCATTCATGCCTTTTATTATTGTCGGTTCAATTCTGCTGGTGATCTCGTCGTTTCCTAATCAGAGCTATCAGCAGTTTATGGCCAGCACCTTCGGCGCCAGCTGGAGTGCGATAATTGAAATCCCGTTCAATGCGGTATTTTCCACGATGTCGCTGTTTATCAGCTTCCTGGTGGCCTACCGCCTGGCGGAGCACTACGGGGATGACCGTATCTCCTGCGGCATCCTCTCGCTGGTGGGATTTTTGATCCTCACCCCCTTTATTAAAGTCGCTGAAAACGGCGGTATCACGGTGATCCCCGTTGAATGGATCGGTACCAAAGGTTTGTTCGTCGCCATGATCGGTTCGCTGCTGTGGACCGAACTCTTCTGCTGGTTAAAGCGCAAGAAGCTGGTGATTAAGATGCCTGACGGGGTTCCACCCGCCGTGCAGGAGTCTTTCGCCGCCCTGATCCCGGCCCTGCTGGTGATGATTCTGATCCTGGCGATTCGCATCGGGTTTGAACACACGCACTACGCCACTATTCACCAGTTCATTTATGAGGTCGTCGCCTCGCCGGTTCGCCATTACGGTACCTCCTATTTCGGCGCACTGATGACCGTATTCAGCATCACTATTCTGTGGTCCGTCGGCATCAACTCCGGTTCAATGATCAACGGCATTATTCGTCCTTTGTGGATGGAAAATCAGACCGATAACATCGCCGCGATTCAGGCCGGCGTGACCCCGCCGCACATTATCACCGAGCAGTTCTTCGATATGATCTGGATGGGCGGCGCGGGCGCAACGCTGTCGCTGGTGATCGCCATGCTGATTTTCGCCCGCAGTAAAAATATGCGCGAGGTCGCCCGCCTCGGGGCCGGCGCTTCCATCTTTAATATCAACGAACCCATCCTCTTCGGCCTGCCGGTGATCATGAACCCGATCATGCTGATCCCCTTTAACCTCGTGCCGCTGGTGCTGGTCACGGTGCAGTACGCGGCGATGAAAATCGGCGCGGTGGCCGTCACCACCGGGGTGTTTATTCCCTGGACGCTGCCGCCGGTGATCAGCGGGTTTATCGTGACCGGACATCTTAGCGGCAGCGTAATGCAGATCCTCAATTTGCTGATTGGCGCCATGCTATACCTGCCTTTCATGCGTATCGTCGATAAGCAGTATCGCGCGGCGGAGACAACCTCCCGTACCGAAACGGACAACACGCTTGCTAAACAGGAGTAAACCAATGTGGGGAATGATTGCCACCTGGCGAATGGCGCTGGAAGGGGTAACGGAAGCCGCGACTGCGCTGGCAGCCGGCGCTGATACCGCCAGCGCCGTGGTCGATGCAGTGGCGGCGGTAGAAGATTTTCCGCTCTACAAATCGGTAGGCTACGGCGGGCTACCGACGGAAAACGGCGAGGTTGAGCTGGATGCCGCCTTTATGCATGGCGATACCCTCGCCTTCGGTGCGGTCGGCAACCTGGTGGATATTGCCAACCCGGTCAAAGTGGCCTACGCCCTCAGCCGCCAGCGCTATAACAGTCTGCTGGTTGGCCAGGGCGCCAGAGAGTGGGCCATCAGTCAGGGATTCGCCGCCAAATCCATGCTGACCGAGCGGGCCATGCAGCACTACCGGAAACGCTGTCGCGAAACGCTGGATAAAGGCCTAAGCCCTTACGACGGCCACGATACCGTGGGCATTATCGGCCTCGACAAACAGGGCTCCATGAGCGTTGCCACCTCGACCAGCGGCCTGTTTATGAAAAAGCGCGGGCGGCTCGGTGATTCTCCGATTATCGGCTCCGGTTTCTACTGCGACAGCGAAATCGGCGCCGCTACGGCGACCGGCGTCGGTGAAGATCTGATGAAAGGCTGTACCAGCTACGAGATTGTCCGGCGAATGGCTCAGGGCATGACGCCGCAGGAGGCGGCGGACTCGGTAGTCTGCGAGCTGGAAGACAAACTGATGTCGCGCTTTGGCCGTGCGGGCGATCTCTCGGTGGTGTGCATGAACCGCCGCGGCGAATTCGGCGCGGCCACCAATATAAAAACTTTCTCCTTTGTCGTCGCCACCGCGACGCAGCCGCTCACCGTATTCTGCGCCGAACGCGTGCAGGAGAAAACCCATTACCGTCCGGTGGACGACGAATGGATGCAGGCCTATGCCGCACGCATTCGCGCCCCCATCGAGGAGTAACCATGCTGGATTATCGCTTAATCAATCAACTGGATAGCGACTGTAACGGCGCGCACCTGGTGACCTGGCCGGGCAGCACGCTGTTAAAACAGGCCCCGCTCAACGACAGCACTCTGCTCACAGAAATGGCGGCGCAGGCCGCCCGCGGCGAGGTGGCTGACACCCGCTTCGGCTGTTCGCCCTTCGCGCGCATCACTCTTATCCCGCAGGCGCACTGGCAGGATGCGCTTAACGACGGGCTGAGCGAGGCGCTGCGGCCGCTATGTAAAAAGCCGGTGAGCGAATCGCTTATCCTTGATTGTTCGCTGGGAAAGACCGCCGGCGCGTTAACCAAAGCGCTGCGCGAACTATTTAATCTCGACTGGCAGCTTGCTGATTTAGGTCTGCATCAGAATACAGCCGTCAGGCCACGCCTGCGTCAGCTGGTCCTCTACGCCTTACCTGAACAGCGGTCGACGCTGGATGCCCTCGCCCATCGTCAACGGGCCACGGCGCACGGTATGCTCGCCGCGCGGCGGCTGGCGGATCTGCCTTCGGAGCAGTGTACGCCGCAATACGTGGTGGAAGAAGCCCGTCGTCTGTGCGCCGATATTCCTGCTCTGCGCTGCGAAGTTCTCGATGAAAAAGCGATTGTCGATCAGGGGCTCGGCCTGCTGCATGCGGTGGGTAAAGGTTCCGAACGCCCGCCGCGCCTGCTGGCGATTCATTATGAGGGCGTCAGCGAGGGCCCGGTTCGCTGCTACGTCGGTAAAGGCATCACCTTTGATACCGGCGGGCTGTGGCTTAAGGAAGGCTCAGGAATGTACACCATGAAGTACGATATGTGCGGTGCTGCCAACGTTCTCGGCCTGATGCTGAGCATCGCCGAGCTGGCGCTACCGGTGCGGGTAATGGGGGTACTGGCGCTGGCGGAAAACGCGATTGGTCCCGGCGCCATGCAGCCGGGCAGCGTCGCCCGGGCCTGCAATGGCCTGACGGTAGAGATCAATAATACCGATGCCGAGGGCCGTCTGGTGCTTTCCGACGCCATTGCCTGGGCCAGCCAGCGGTATCCGCAGGCGCGCTATATTATTGATATTGCGACCCTCACCGGCGCGGTGGTTAAGGCGCTGGGCTATGATTTGAGCGGTTTGATGACCCAAAGCGACACGCTACGAGCGGCGTTGACCGAGGCGGGGTTAAAGAGCGGAGATGAGGTCTGGTCACTGCCGCTGGATAGCAGGCTGAAGAAACAGACCGCAAGCGCAATCGCCGACCTGTGCAACACGCCGGGCAATAACGCAGCGATCAGCGCTTCGGCTGCCTGGCTTTTGCAGCATTTCTGTCCGCCGGAGATCCCGTGGGCCCATCTGGACGTCAGCGGTACAGCGCTGTGGCGAGAAGGTGGTAAAAGCGTCGCTTCCGGTCGGCCTGTTCCGCTGCTGGTGCAGCATCTGCTCGACGATATCGGAGAGAGTTAACCCCTCCCCGGAGGCGATGCTGCGCATCTGTCCGGGCTACGTGTTCTCAGCAGTCAGCGATCCTGTAGCCCGGCTAAGCGCAGCGCGAGCCGGGAAGAAGCCGCAGCAATACCACGTCTCCGCACATTCCCCGGGTTGCGGGTTACCAGCAGCCTGCGGGCCGGTAGCCCGGGCAGGCGCTTTGCGCCGCCCCCGGGAAAAGAGCGCAGAGTGGCAGAATTTCCCGGAGGCGATGCTGCGCATCTGCCCGGGCTGCAAAATCCGCAGGCTCCCTGGCCCGGGAAAGGCCCTACTCCTCGCTCGCCACCGGTTTTACTCTCACCGCAAACAGCACAATCACCATCGCGCTGACCAACAACAAACCGCTGCCGGCGAAAACCCCGCTGGCGCCGTTAAGATCGAACACCGCCCCGCCGCCGGCGGCACCGGCGCTAATCGCCAGCTGGATAGAAGCCACCAGCAGACCCCCCGCGCTTTCCGCCTCATCCGGCACCGTGGTGGCAAGCCAGGTCGACCAGCCCACCGGCACCAGGCCAAAGGCGAAGCCCCACATTGCCACCAGCAGACCGTCCAGCAGCGCGAAGTGGCCGAACGTCACCATCATCAGCGCCAGCACGCTCATCGCCAGCGGTACCAGCGCCAGCGTCATGCGCAGGCTTCTGGCCAACAGATGTCCGGCAATCGACGTGCCGATAAAGTTCGCCACGCCAAAACCGAGCAGGATCAGGGAAACCCCTTCGACGCTGGCCTGCGCCACGGTTTCGAGGAACGGACGCAGATAGGTAAAGAAGGCGAAGTGGCCGCTAAAAATCAGGATTGTCGCCAGCATTCCGCCAACCATGCCCGGACGGCGCAGCACTTTAACCAGGGTGGCAAAGCTGCCCGCGCTCTCCGGCCGCATGGAAGGCAGAACCCACAGTTGCCAGAGCAGCGCAACCACGCTCGGCAGCGCACAGATAAGAAATACGTTGCGCCAGCCGATCAGCGCGCCGAAATAGCTGCCCAGCGGCGCGGCAACCACCGTCGCTATGGAAACGGCGGAAAAGATAATCGCCAGCGCTTTCGGCACCATCGCCGCCGGAACCAGACGCATGGTGGTCGCAGTCGACATCGACCAGAAGCCGCCGATGGCGATCCCCAGCAGCAGGCGTCCCAGCAGCAAAAACTCCAGCGAACCGGCGAAGGCCACCATCATGCTGGAGATAATTTGCAAAACGGAGAAAAACATCAGCACCCAGCGGCGGTCAATATTTCGCGTCGCGGTGGTGATCAGCAACCCGGTAACTAACGCTACCAGCGCCGTCGCGGTCACCGCCTGCCCCGCCATGCCTTCGCTAACGCCCAGGCTTGCCGCCATCGGCGTCAACAAACTGGCAGGAAGAAACTCGGCGACAATCAGGCCAAATACTCCCAGCGCCAGCGCATAGACGGCGCGCCACGCGGGCCTGGCGTTGGCCAGGCTCTCTTCAGCTGCAATGCAGGAACTCATAAACATCTCTCCAGAACAATTAACATTTCGTTAAGGTTAGGCGGTTCTGTTCGGACGATCTATGATACATACTCTGTGATTATTGATAATTCGTCCGGGAATGATGTTATGACTCAGCACGCCCTCGATCTCACCAGCGAACTTCTGCGCGGCATGCGCCTTTCCGGCGTCAACTACCGCCGCATCGAAACCTCGCGCCCTTTTGGCGTCGAATTCGGCTTCGTACCTGGTAAAGCGCAGTTCCACTTTATCAGCCGGGGACCGGTACTGCTGCGCATGGTCAGCGGCCAGCGCCTGATGCTGCAGAGCGGCGATGCGCTGTTTATTCCTAACGGCGATGGTCACGTGCTGCTCTCCGATGACCAGGCAACGGTGGTTAACGTCTCCAGACTGCCCAGCGAACCGGTTTGCGACTCGGTAAGCTGCGTCAAAAACGCCTGCGACGACGCGAAAAGCGACAGCGCCATTATCTTCAGCGCCTGTATGGACTTTGAGCTGGGCGGCATGCAGCCGTTAGTCAAAGCGATGCCCGAAGTGATGCTGGTCAGCAGCCTGCTGACCAGCCGTCCGGAGATCCCGCCGATGCTGGCAGCCATGGAACGCGAAAGCCTCACTCGGCAGGCGGGCTACGCCGGTATTCTGGCGCGGCTGGCCGATGTGGTCGCCGCGCTGATTGTCCGCGGCTGGGTGGAGTGCGGCTGCGGCAACGCCACCGGCTGGGTACAGGTGCTGCGCGATCCTAAACTGGCTAAAGCCATTTACGTTATGCATCAGCAGCCGGGCATTAACTGGAAAGTCGAGGATCTGGCCCGCGAAGCGGGAATTTCGCGTTCGGTATTTGCTGAACGCTTCCTCTCGGCCACCGGCACCACGCCCGCCCGCTATCTTACCGAGCTGCGTATGCGCCTCGCGGTGCAGTACATTTCCCATGAGGGTCAGGCGCTGGAAAAAGTGGCCTTCAGGCTGGGGTACAGTTCTCATGCCGCCTTCAGCCGCGCCTTTAAACGCATTATCGGAAAGGCGCCGGGCGCGCTGCGCGATCCGTCGCGGGAAGAAGGATTTTAGCACTGTCCCAGTTCACGGGTGCGCCTGACCGCCGCCTGTACGCTGCGCTGAAGCCCCGCGGCAAAATCGCTGTTGTTCAACTCATACAGACCATGGATCCCGACTCCTGCAGGGGAATTGTTGATATCCAGAAGCTGGCGCGGATGCTTCTGGCTTTGGCGCAGCATCTCGACCGCGCCGAGCAGGTTTTCCAGCACCACCTCCGTTGCCTGGGGTCGAGGCAGTCCCGCCAGTACGCCGGCATCGGTAAGGGACTCAATAAAGTAGTAAATATAGTTAGGTCCCGCGACGCCAAAGCCGGTAAAGATATCGATCAACCGCTCAGGCAGATACAGCACTTTGCCAAAGCCGCGCAGAAACGGCTCGATCTCAGCCGCGCTGGCGTGGGCGTTTAAGGTCACGCCGCTATAGCCAAATCCGGTATCGGTCAGGGTATTGGGGATCGCCCTGGCAATCGGCGTTGCCGCACCAAACAGGGAGGCCAGCTTTTCCAGGGTCACCCCCGCGATCAGAGATACCACCGTTGTCGAGCCGTTTAGCTGCGCACGCACGCGGTTCGCCACCCCCGCCAGATCGTCCTGCGGACGGATCCCCAGCACCAGCAAAGAGGCCTCGTTTACACCACCGTCGCCCGACAGCCGATAACGGGCGCGCAGAGCCTCGACTCGCGTGCTGTCGATATCCTCGAGCGAGATCGCGTCCGCCCGCAGCGCACCGTGGCTTAATGACGCGCGAATAATCGCCTCCGCCATCTGTCCGGCGCCAATAAAATGGATCCTGGCCATGAGTATTACTCCTTATTCAAAAAGATATTCGCCGTTGCCAACGCGAAAGCGTCGGCCTTTGAGCGCCGGGTCGGCAACGCGAAACCCCAGTTCAGTCAGTTGATTCGCCGCGCCCTGGAGGAAAAGTAACTCTCGACCGCCCACCGCCAGCCCCTGCGAATGGAGCGCAGCGCCACCCGATACAGCGCTTCATTATCCGGCACCAATCGTGACGCATCCCGGGAGAGTAAAAACGTCTCCGCGGCGGAAAGTAGCTCTGTATCATCGGCAATCGTCAGAAATTCGATCCAGGTCAGACCGAAATAGCTCAGCACATTTCAGGTCCCCAACCCGGGTGGCGCCCACCGGCCACCGCGTTGAGCTTTTGCCCGCATAACACCTGAACCGCCGCTTCCGGCTGATTAACAAACTGGACCGCGTGGTCCCACGTTAAGGTTGCCATTCGCCCTCCCGCTCCTCTGCCTGATAAAAACGCAGCCGACAGGCGGCATCGCCGCGAGCCAGCGCGGTCTGCACCTCTAAATGCAGCCCCGGAAACGCGTCAGTTAGCGCACGATCGCCTTCCATGCAGATATCGCACAGCGTCTCAATTTCGCTGGCGCCAGCAGTTGACATAGGGACAGTAGTGAAACAGGACGATAAATTCGGCCCGGCTGGCGCTAACGGGCTCCATCTCATAAACCTGAGATTCCAGACCGCGGGTAAACAGCCCGGCAAACTCCTGCAAATCTTTTCGATCGCGCATTTGCGCGCGCAGCTTATGCCCGATATCGCGGCCATAGTGGCGTATTGCTTCACGGACAGAATCATCCGCGATATCGCGCTGTCGGCTTTCGTCCAACAGGTAACCGATCGTTGCCGCGCGTTTTTCAGTAATGGCGCGCAGCGCCAGGGTCACCTCATCGTTTAAGGTGGCGGCGTTATGCGCCGGTTCCGAGCTTATTTGCGTCATGCGCTTATTCCCAGTCGGTATTTACTTTCACGTCGCTGGCGCCCGGCAGGGCATATACATCTTCGGCGTACCATTTCCGCGAGAGGTCAGCGAGCGTGCCGTCCTTTTTCAGGGCAACCAGTTGCGCGTTAATCGCTTTGATTAGCTGCGGATCGGTATTTTTTTTATACAAATAGACGTTAGGAAACAGGCCGACGGAATCCGAAGCTTTCAGATTAAGATTTAGCGCCTTATTTAACGCCAGCAGCGCGCCAATAGGATAAATCGCCGCATCGTATTCCCCGGAGGCTACCGCTTTAAAGATATCGGCGGCAGACTGCTCGCCGTTGGGCTGCAGGTTAATTTGTTGGCCTGGATGTTTTTTATTGTAGTTTTCAATCACCGTATAACGGGCGTCGGAGGTATGAATCGGCACCAGTTTTTTCTTACCGCTGGCGAGATCGCCAAGGTTATGAATATCGTTCTCATCGTTACGTACAATCAGGCGTAAATCGCTGATCCCGGTCGGCTCGCCGGAGTGGTCGTATTTTTCCGCCCGCTCTTTGGTGAGATAAAAGTGATCCGCCGCGAGGGTATAGGCGCCGGTCGATAGGCCGACGATCATCGCATCGCGAGAGACCGCATTAAAATGAAACGTATAGTCCGTTAACCGCTGGTCCAGCACCTTTAACAGGTCGCCATCGTAACCGGTAATATTGTTGTTATCGTCAACAAAGCTAAAGGGAAAACCGTTAGCATTGACGACAACCTCAACCGTTTTCGCGTTTGGGCTTTTTTCAACCGCCTGCGCGGCGTCCATTCCCATTGCCAACACCAGCGCACTCACCAGTAAAATTTTATTTTTCAAAATACCTTCCCCAAAATGATAACCGTGGAACACTCTTTTCTGCGTTGCCTTGCCAGCGGACGCTCAGAAATCTTTCTGCCCTGCGCAATGCTCTGGCAATCGCCAGGCACAGCACGATATAAATCACCAGCACGACGCAGTAGGCTTCGACAAAATGAAACCCGCGCGCGGCGGCGATATTGGCTTTCGCCATCAGATCAACAACGGTGATGGTGTAAACCAGCGAAGTGTCTTTAATCAGATCGATCAGCACGCTGGTAAAGTTCGGCAGCGCGGATACCGCCGCCTGTGGAAAAATAATGCGTCGGAACTGCGTGAACCCGCTCAGCCCGATAGACCATGCAGCCTCGCGCTGCCCCTTATCAACCGCGTTCCATCCCGCGCGAAAGGTTTCGGCGAAATACGCGCTGAAGATCAGCGACAACGCGGTGACCGCCGCCGCCAGCGGCGAAAGTTTATAGCGGTACATCGTGTCCTGCGGGCCGCCGAACAGCCCGGCGGCAATCCACGGCCAGACGTAAAAAAAGAAATACAGCATCACCAGGACCGGGACCGAACGGCCAAAGGAGAGGAAAACCTTCGCCAGCCATTGAACGCCGGGTACCTGACGAATAATCGTCCACGCCAGCGCTGCGCCCAGCAAAGTGGAAAACAGTAAGGATAAAAACGTTATCGTCAGGGTGACCGGCAGCGCGCTTAAAATAAACGTAAAATTGTCCCGAATGAACGCCAGGCTAAACATGTTAATTTATCACTCCAGCAGGAACTGATATTTCTTTTCAATACGAGTGGTAAAATAGAGAATAATACTATTTAGCACCCAGTAGACGATAATAACGCTAATAAATGCCGCGACTTGTTTAGCCCCGTAGCTATTTTGCGAAATCTTTTGTGCACGGCCAAAAACATCCACAATGCCAATAATATTGACCAGCGAGGTCATTTTCACGAGATTAATTAAAAGATTGCCAAAGACGGGAATAGCAATAATAAGTCCCTGGGGGAAAATAATCCGTCGTATTCCCTTATGCCAGGGAATATTCAGGCTGATAATGGCCTCTTTCTGGCCGCTATCCACCGCGCGCCACGCTGAACGCATCATTTCTGCAAAGTAGGGACTGATGCTGACCGAGATAGACAGCACCGCAAAGGTGGTATCGCTAATCCACAGCGGCGGCAGCGCCAGCGCGGTCAAAATTAATTTGCCGCCGAAGAAAAACAGCAGGATCAGCAGCGCCAGAGGCGCGCCGCGCAGAATGTCGGTATACCCCTTTGCCGCCGCGCTGAGCGGCTTAAAGCGGCTAAACTGCAGCAGCACAATCAGCAGCGCGATCGTCAAACCAAGCAGCAGCGACGCCAGCGTTATGCCGAGAGTCACGGGTAAATTTTCCAGCAGTTTCGGCACTATTCCGGCGATATCCTGCCAGCTAAACAGCGGGTTATTGTTCATCATCAGCCTCAGGCATGATAGTGCAGTTGCGCAAGAAACGCCCGGGTTCGGCCCTGCTGCGCTGCACCAAATATCTGTTCCGCCGGGCCCTGTTCAACGATTTCACCGTTTTCCATAAATACCACCCGGGAAGCGACCTGACGGGCGAACGCCATTTCGTGGGTCACGATGATCATCGTCTGGCCCGCGGCGGCAATGGTCTGAATAAGCTCCAGCACTTCACCGACTTTTTCCGGATCCAGCGCGGAGGTCGGCTCATCCAGCAGCAGAACGGCGGGGTTAATCGCCAGCGCCCGCGCAATACCGATACGCTGCTTTTGGCCGCCGGAGAGACTGTGCGGATAGTGGTCTTTTTTATGCAATAACCCCACCTGCTTTAAGAGTCGTTCAGCAATAGCCAGCGCCTCCTGCCGCGGGCGCTTTTTAGCGTATATCAGGCCTTCGGTAATATTTTGCAGTGCGGTGAGATTATGAAAAAGATTCCACGATTGAAAAACCATAGCGGTTTTTGAGCGTAGTTTTTCAATCTCCTTTTTTCCCGCTTTTGCGCAATCCAGCGCCACGTCATCTATTCTTATTTGCCCGCTATCGGCAGGCTCTAAGAAATTAAGTGTACGTAATAGCGTGGTTTTCCCTGAGCCGCTGGGGCCAATAATGCAAATAATCTCGCCGGAATGAATGCTGAGGGATACCTCTTTTAGCACTCTTTCACCGGAGAAGCTTTTACTGATCTTATTGAGCGTTATCATAATGAGATATTCGTGAATAATGATTATTTGCCGCACACCGGCAATTATTGCTGTACAAAAACTATATTGCCGCCGTTCAGATGATAGCAAACAAGAAAATCATCTATCGAAAGTCAAAAAATAACTTTTTATATATTTGTTATGACAATGAGGCTGGATTGTAATCAAACTTTATTAGCAAAACAGGATAGCGTTAACCGATAATTTTTATTCAGATTTATTGAACAATGAGAACAAATTGTTTCGATTTTAATCATCTCGTCGCCGTCATATCATTTATCACATCGGGGCAACAACGCTCCAACACTGACAAAACGCTTAAGGAATACGACCATGAAATCCATCAAAACTTTCGTTGCAGTTGCCGCACTCTCTATGATCTCTTTCGGTACTTTTGCGCAGAGCATTAGCGCCAGCGCTTCCACACTGGACCGCGCAGAAGCCAAAATTGCCGCTCAGGCCGCAGAGCAAGGCGCGTCTTACAAAATCACCAGCGCTCAGTTCAATAACCGCGTGCATATGACCGCTGAGCTGACGAAATAAAATTTGAAACATTGCCGGGCCGCCGGAAGACACAGGCGACAGCGACAACACGATGAAATAAGGAACAAAATATGAAAAATATCGGCGTAGTCACCGCACTGCTGTTAGCCGCTACCCTTTCGTCCGGCGCGATGGCCGCAGAGAATAGCTTTGCGCGCCCGGAGGCAGGTTCAAATATCGATACATCTGTGCAGCAGAATCATATTGATGTCAGCCATGCCTTTGATAAAGAGAGCCTGACCGCAGGCAATCTTCAGTAAAACACAGC
Organism: Klebsiella sp. K5-306; assembly: GCF_051835185.1. Lineage (NCBI taxonomy): Bacteria > Pseudomonadati > Pseudomonadota > Gammaproteobacteria > Enterobacterales > Enterobacteriaceae > Klebsiella > Klebsiella sp. K5-306. Next base: position 735,733 of record NZ_JAIFJY010000001.1, on the reverse strand, counting down.
ACAGGGCGCGCGCGGAATTATCCGCTGCGCGCCTTACTTTTTCTGCCAGTGTGCCCACGGATTATCCGCCGGCGCTTCCGCTTTTGCCGTATCGGTATCGGACAGCGAATCGATATACAGCGCTTCCACTTCTTTGCGCGCCCACGGCGTACGGCGTAAAAACTTCAGACTCGATTTAATGCTCGGATCGCTTTTAAAGCAGTTAATGTTGATGCGTTTCGCCAGTTCGGCCCAGCCATATTGCGCGACCAGCGCGTTTAACAGCGCCTCCAGCGTGATGCCGTGCAGAGGATCGTTTGGATGCTGCATTGCGTCTTGTTACCTGATTTAAAAATTTTGCTCACCATACTGTCTCCCGACGCTATACGCAACCTGCCTTATCGCCCCTTATCCAGAATTCGCAAAAGCACAGAACCCTCCACGGTCATAAATTAGAAAAGAACGTTATTGGTTGAATATTTTCGCTTAAGGCAAGCTGGCCTCAACCACCCGACTGAGGAATCGATCATGCGCTGTTGTTGTCCCCGAACCCTGAACCTGAATCGACGAAAACACCTGAATACCGCCTTCGGAGAAGACAATGAACGCGACAACCTTACCGATACTGGATCTTGCCCGCTACGCGGACCCCGCTGAAAAAGCGGCGTTTCTCGCCGACCTGCGCCACGCCGCCCGCGATATCGGCTTCTTTTATCTGATCAACCACGGCGTTGATGAGTCGCTGCAGCAGGCCGTGCAGCAGCAATCCCGCGCCTTTTTTGCCCTGCCCGACGATCAAAAGCAGAGGGTGGCAATGATTCACTCTCCGCATTTTCGCGGCTACAACCGCGCCGCTTCTGAATTAACCCGCGGTCAACCCGACTGGCGCGAGCAGTTCGATATCGGCGCCGAGCGCCCGGCCCTGCAGCTTAGCGAACGCGCCCCGCGCTGGCAGCGTCTGCAGGGGCCGAATCTCTGGCCAGAGGCGTTGCCCTCGCTCAAACCCACATTACTGACCTGGCAACGGGAAATGACCCAGGTTGGGATCACCCTGCTGCGCGCCTTCGCCGAAGCGCTGCGCCTGCCGCAGGATGCCTTCGATGGCCTGTATGGTGATAAGCCCAATGAACATATCAAGCTGATCCGCTATCCCGGCCAGCAGGAGACCCAGAGCGCCCAGGGCGTTGGCGCGCATAAGGACTCCGGCTTTCTCAGCTTCCTGCTGCAGGATGAGCAGAAAGGATTGCAGGTCGAAGTCTCTCCTGACCGCTGGATTGACGCGACCCCGCTGGCGGGCAGCTTTGTGGTGAATATCGGCGAGCTGCTGGAGCTGGCGACCAACGGCTATCTGCGGGCAACGGTGCACCGGGTCGTTTCGCCGCCCGCCGACCAGCAGCGGCTGTCGATCGCTTTCTTCCTCGGTGCCCAGCTGGATGCCGTGGTCCCCGTCTACACCCTGCCCGATGAGCTGGCCCGCGAAGCCCTCGGACCAGATAGCGACCCGCAAAACCCGCTGCTGCGCGAGGTGGGCTGGAATTACCTGAAAGGGCGTCTGCGCTCGCATCCTGATGTCGCCGAGCGCTACTACCAGGATGTTTTTCGCGAACGCGCCGAGCAATTGATCGTTTAAACATAACAACAAACACAAGGAATAAGATGATGAAATATGCCGCATTTAAACTGGCAGGGGTTGCACTGTCTCTCTCTCTGGCCTGGACTTCCGCTCAGGCCGCCGCGCTGCGCGTCGCCGCCGACCCGGTGCCGCACGCCGAAATTCTTAACTATATTAAAAAGATCGATCCCAGCCTCGACCTGAAAATCGTCGAACTCACCAGCGGCGTAAACGCCAACGAGCTGTTGGCTAACGGCGACGTCGACGCCAACTACTTCCAGCACGTCCCCTATCTGAAAGATCAGGAAAAAGCGCTGGGCAAAACCTTCGCCGTCGCGGCGACCGTCCATATTGAGCCGCTGGGGATCTATTCGCGCAAGCATAAAGATTTTAAATCGCTGCCCGAGAACGCCACCGTGGCGGTACCGAATAACACCACTAACCTGAGCCGCGCGCTATTCCTGCTGCAAAATCAGGGTTTGATTAAGCTGGCGGCAAAATTCACCGACCCGGCGACCACCCTGGCAACGCCAAAAGATATCGTGGAAAACCCGAAGCACCTGAAAATCCTTGAGATTGAATCCCCGCAGATCCCGCGGTCGCTGGATGACGTTGACCTGGCGGTGATAAACGGCAACTACGCGCTGGAAGCCGGGCTGGTACCGGCCAAAGACGCGCTGGGCCTGGAGAGCGCCACTAACAACCCGTACGCTAATATTCTGGTGACAACGCCGGCGCTGGCGAACGATCCGCGCATCAAGGCGCTGGCCAAAGACCTCACCTCGCCGCAGGTCGCTGAATTTATTCGTAAGCAGTATAACGGCTCGGTGATCCCGGTTGCCCCTCAGTCATGATTGAGATTGTCGGGCTGAGTAAAACCTATGCCGGAACAGGCCGACCGGCGCTAAACGATGTCTCTCTGCATGTGCCGGGCGGTGCCGTTTACGGCATCCTTGGCCGCAGCGGTGCGGGCAAAAGTACGCTGATACGCTGCCTGAATTTGCTGGAGCGGCCCACGGCGGGCCGCATTATTGTGAACGGGAATGATATTACCCGGATGGATAAAAGCGCGCTGCGCGAATACCGGCTGCGCACCGGCATGATCTTCCAGCACTTTAATTTACTTCACGCCCGCAGCGTCGCTGACAACGTCGCGGTGCCGCTGGAGATAGCCAAAGTGCCGAAAGCGGCCCGCCAGGCTCGCGTGGCGGAACTGCTGGAGCTGGTCGGGCTGGCGGATAAAGCCGCCGCCTTCCCGTCTCAGCTTTCCGGCGGGCAAAAGCAGCGCGTGGGGATCGCCCGCGCGCTGGCCGCACGGCCGGATGTGCTGCTGTGCGATGAGGCCACCAGCGCCCTTGACCCCGAGACCACGGCCTCGGTGCTCAACCTGCTGGCGGACATCAATCAGAAGCTGAACCTCACCATCGTGCTGATCACCCACGAGCTGGAAGTGGTGAAAACCCTCTGCGACCACGCGGCGCTGCTGGAGCACGGTGAGATTATTGAAAGCGGCAGAATTGCCGATTTGCTGGTGGCGCCATGGTCGCGGCTAAGGCAGTCGCTGCTGCACGACCCGCAGGCGGAGCGGGACTTCCTCGCTCGCCACGGTTTACACGGGAGGCCCTTATGCGGAGTAGCATGAGTTGGGAAGATCTCTGGCCGCTGTTGTTTCAGGGCACGGTGGATACCGTTTATATGGTCGGCCTGGCGGCGCTGTTTACCGTGCTGCTCGGGCTGCCAACCGGCGTGCTGCTGTTTGTTTCACGCCGCAACGGGCTGGCGCCGATGCCGAAGCTCAACGCCATCCTGGGCGCGATTATCAACTTTGGTCGTTCGCTGCCGTTTATCGTGCTGCTGATCGCGCTGATTCCGTTCACCCGGTTGATTATCGGCACCACCCTCGGCAGTACCGCCGCGGTGGTTCCGGTCACCATTGGCGCCTTTCCGTTCTTTGCGCGGCTGACTGAAAATGCGCTGGATGAAGTGGACTACGGGCGTATCGAGGCGATTTTATCGATGGGCGGCAATATCTGGCACGTCATCTTTAAATCGCTGCTGCCGGAAGCGCTGCCGACCCTGCTGGCAGGCATCACGCTGACCATCGTCATGCTGATCGGCTTCTCTTCGATGGCGGGCGTGATTGGCGGCGGCGGACTGGGCGATCTGGCTATCCGTTACGGCTATCAGCGCTTTAATAACGAGGTGATGGTCGGCACGGTGCTCATTCTGGTCGCGCTGGTACAGGGGGTGCAGATGGCAGGCGACCGTCTGGTTCGCGGCCTCGCCCACCGCCGTTAACGATGAGCGGATGGCCGCGCGCCATCCGCGATTAAAACCCGCTTTCGCTCACCAGCTTTCGTATCAGCTCCGCTGCCGGCAGCTCGCGAATCAGGCTAACGCCCTGTCCGGCCCAGTGGGCGCCGAATTGACGATTTCCCTGCGCTTTTGCCGCCGATGCCAGCGCTTTACCGGCATCATAAGCTACGGGATAAGCCGGAACGAGATGCGGATCGTTTATTTCACGCCAGCCGTTAACCAGACATCTTGCCGGACGTCCGGAGATCGCCGAGGTTAAAACCGTTTGCCCATCAGGCGCGCCTTTGATGGCCTCACGATAGCCGGCATCCGTGGACGATTCCGGGCAGAGCAGAAACGCCGTTCCCAGCTGCGCGCCGTCTGCGCCCAGGTTCATTACGCAGTTGATTCCTGCGCCGTCCATGATGCCGCCTGCCGCAATAATCGGTAGATCAGTATGCCGTCTCATCGCCTGAATCAGGGTAAAGGTGCTCATCCGTCCGTCTGGCCCCAGGGGGTCAAAGATGCCGCGATGGCCGCCAGCCTCGTAGCCCTGGGCAACCACTATATCGACTCCCTGCGCCTCGGCCAGCAGCGCCTCTGCCACGCTGGTCGCACTCGCCAGGGTAACGATACCCTTATCCCGCAGTCGGCGAAGCGTTTCACGATCCGGCACGCCAAAATGGAAGCTCACCGCCGCCGGGGCAAGATCGAGCAGCAGCTCGGCCATTCGCGGCTGCTGATTAAAACTGAGGTAGATTTCCGCCAGCGTCTCCGGCGGATGGCTGGCGAAGCGGGCAAATTCCGGGCGCAGCCGGGCCAGCCACCCGGCTTCACGCTGCCGATCCCTTACCGCTGGTGCGTGGCAAAACAGGTTGACGTTAAACGGACGGCTGGTTAAGCGACGGGTCTGGTTAATCAGCGCCTCAGCCTGCTCTATGGTTGACGACCCCAGCCCCAGCGAGCCGAGCGCGCCGGCGCCGCTGACCGCTGCCGCCAGTTCCGGCGTCGACACGCCAGCCATCGGCGCCTGAATAATGGGATAATCAATAGCAAGCTGCTGCGTCAGCCGGTTTTTCATGGTTTGCCCTGTTAAATTTGTGCATTCGGGCCATTAAAATCTCTTTTAGAGATGATAAGATCAACATTATTTTCAATTTAAGAATAAAAATATGAACCACACCACATTAGAGATTTTTAAAACGGTGGCGGAAGAGCGCAGCGTGACTCGCGCGGCAAAACTGTTGGGACGGGCGCAGTCCAATATCACCACCCGCATTCACCAGCTGGAAGAGGAGCTGGGCGTTGAGCTGTTTGCTCGCGGCAATAAAAGGATGCTTCTGTCCCCCGCCGGCGAGCATTTTTTGGGCTACGCGCTGAGAATCCTCAGCCTGGCCGAGGAGGCCAGACAGGCGCTGCACCCGGCGACGCCGGGCGGTAATCTGCGCATGGGGGCGATGGACGCCACCGCCGCAAGCCGCCTGCCGCAGCTGCTTCCCCGCTTTCATGCTCAGTGCCCGGAGGTCAAACTGACCCTTAAGACCCAGCCAACCCGGCAACTTGCTCAACAAGTACTGGACGCCGAGCTCGATTGCGCGCTGGTGAGTCTGCCGCAGGGAGCGCCTCCGCCTGACGACCTGGAATTTGTCCCGATCTTTCAAGAACAGCTGGTGCTGGTGCTTCAGGCTCACCCGCAACCTTTTCGTTTTGCCGCCTTTGCGGAGGGTTGTACCTACCGGGCGATGGGGGAAGCGTTTCTGGCGCAATCAGAGGAGGCGGAGATCGAGATCCAGGATGTCGGCTCCTACCACGCGATGCTCGCCTGCGTTGCCTCCGGCGGCTATGCCGGCATCGTGCCGCAGAGCGTGCTTGAGACTCTGACGCTGCCCGAAGCCAGCCAGCTGCAACCGGTTGGCCAGGCGATCACCCAGCTTATCTGGCGCAAAGGCTACGCCTCCCCGGCCCTTGAGAAGATGCGCCAACTCCTTGAATCAGCCTCCGACCTTTGACGCTCGCCCCGCCCCCGCTGCCACCAGCGCAGCGGCAGCCAGCAGCGCTATAGCCGCCGCGCTGAGCGAAGGATTAAACGACCCGCTGCGGTCATACAGCGCCCCGGCAACCAGCGGGCCGACAATTTGCCCGATGCCGTAGGTTGCGGTCATAGCGGCAATCATATTGAACGAAACCAGATGATTCAGCCGCCGCCCCTGGGACAGCGCGATGGTCACGGTGCCCAAAAAGGTGCACCCCACCAGCAGCGCGCTCAATATGCAAAACGGCAACGTATGACTCCACGCCGGAAGGATCACGCCAACGGCCTGGATCAGCAAATTAAGGGTAAACGCGCGGCGGTAGCCAAGCCTGATGACCAGCCGATGCCAGAGAAAACAGGAGGGGACGGCGGCAAGACCGAAGATGGCCCAGATCTGCACCGGATCGATAGCGTTCAGCGAACCGCTGAGAAACAGCGGGAGATAGGTGGCGGTAATAATGTAGCCGAAGCCGGCCAGGCCATAAATCAGCAGCAGTTTCCATGCCTCGCGCACCGGCCCCTCGGCCTGCTCATGCTGTGCGGTTGCTGCGGGTTGATAAGCGATAAGGTAGTCTGCGGGGCTCAGCAATAGACGCAGCGCGAGGATAAAAAGCACGCCGGCGCTTAGCGCGCATATTAGCCAGATCTGCTGGCTGGAGAGCGCCAGCGCCTTCCCCAGGGAGATAAATTCCGCCGACAAAAATATGCCCATTCCGACGCCCGAAAAAAGCACCGGCGCACCGTTTGGGTGCTTCATATGCTGGAGCAGCCAGAGTGAGGCGGCAATCAGCGTCACCGCGCTTAATAATCCGGCAATACCGCGAACCGCGATAATCGCCAGCGGAGAAACTAAAACCGCCAGTAAAGCCAGGCACAGTAGCGTCAATAGCGCGGAAAGCAGGCTCAGCCATCTGGCGTCCGTGGGTCTGGCTTTCGCCAGCAGCAGCGCCCCCGCCAGATAACCGGCATAGTTTGCCGAAGCGGCGAGATTACCTTCGCGTAGCGTCAGTACCTGTTCATTAAGCATCAGCGGCAGGATCCCGGTATAGGCAAACCGGCCATAGCCCATACCGACGATCAGTACCACCGATCCGGCCAGCGCCAGCAGAAAGGCCTTCCACTCCGGCCTGAGTTGAAAAACGTTCACCCACTCCCCTCCATTATTATTCTCAAAAAGAGAATAATTTTTAATATTATTCTCTTTTCATTATGATTGCGATTAACCCGACGCGCAAGCAACGCCACGCGACAGCGCGCGGCCTCCAGGAGAAGAAATTTACGGCAAAGGTCGGTGGATGCTTCGGTGAGCAACGAAATGTGGGAGCGAGAAGCTGGGCATCCCTGCCCGGCAGGATTTAGCGGTGGCTAAAAGCCAGCCTGGCAGCAAACAGCACAAAGAGGCCGCCGGTCGCGCGATCCATCCACCGAATGAACAGCGGCGTTTTTAATAGCCGAGCGGCAGAGCGGCTGGTCACAATCAGCGTTAATGACCAGATTGTGCCGATCGCCACATGAATGGCGACCAGCAGGAACGTCCAGGCGATGGGCGAGTGCCCTGCCGGAATAAACTGCGGCAGGAAAGAGACGTAAAAGATCCCCATTTTCGGATTGAGCACATTCCCCATCATCCCTTTTACAAACCAGTTACCTGCCGGGGCCGCCGCCCTGTCCTGATGAACCAAATGACGACGCGGCTTGAGAATTAACTGAATGCCCAGCCAGCATAAATAGACGGCCCCGCACCATTTGAGCAGGTCATACGCCAGTTCCGATGCCGCCAGCAGCGCCCCAAGACCGAAGGCGACCGCAGCTCCCCAGATAAAACATCCCGTATCAATACCCAACGCCGCCTGAAAGGCTTTTTTTCCGCCTTCAACGGTCGCGGTTCGTAAAATTAGCGCGGTATCCAGGCCTGGGGTAAGGGTGAGCAACAGGGCAGCAAAAGAGTAAGCAAACAGGGAATCTGCAACGGACATTTTCTCTCTCCGAAAGCGAAGATTCTAGATAAAACATATTCCAGTGGCAAGCGAAGAATCCCCAATCCTGACGTGCAGTTTTTCAACCATGACGGTAGTCATAGATTAATTTTTGCTAATCCGCGCTTACGTTAAAAAAATGGGGTCGGCGCCTGCTCATATAGGTAATCCACCAGAGAAACCAACGCCGATTTGGAATACTCATCTTTTGCGTAAAAGTATAAACTTTTCGCCGCAGATTCTTTTCATTAATGTTAAGTTCATTTGCAGCCATTCGATAATTGCTTGTTTTACATAACATACTGAAAATTCTTCGCTCATCTTCTTTTAAATTATTAAGAAAGTAGCAAAATTCACACCTGTCTTGAGAGCGATACTCTCGATATAAATTAAGTTTCTTAATGATAGTTACCAGAGAATCCTTAAGGCTAATATGGCGTTTGAGAAACATATTTTCCGCCGGAGGCGAGACGCCTACAACGATATATTTGCGGGTTAAATGGCAATAGCATTCTGACTGCAAATGCATCGCTGGCAGATAGATAAAAGATCTACCGCGATAATATTTATCAAGTTCTCGTTCCAAAGCTTTAAGGCCGTTCAGCGCCAGCGGACTCACTTCCCTTTCTTGCTGCATAATACTTTCCTGAAAAATGCTTTTATTTATACTGAACGGTATACAAAAGTTTACTGTTCGCCTGCCCGGCACTAACATTGCTATCAGTCTGGATATAACGAGCATAGAGCGGAATGTTAATCGTATTGGCTCCGGCTTTATTTTCCCCAGTCCATGCCAGAGAGGACCATGCCTGTTCCGACCGGGTACGGGATATCTGTACGCCAAGACCGGTGGCGCCACCGCTGTCCAGCGCCATGATGCCTCGCGAGCTGTCAACAAAACCATTAACGGACTCCAGAGATACGGAATAATAATTATCAGGTCTGGTGGTCGTAGTGATATTGCCCGTTATATAAGAATCCGCAACATTGTTGTAAGCATTGCGAAAAGTCGTATCACAGGTCAGTACAATACTGGCATCCACCCACGGCGTCGTTGAGTTACCGGTGAAATCGCCGGTGGTATATTCTCCCAACCAGATATCTTTATCCTGAGCACTACAGCTGGGTACAACATAACTTACAGTGCCTCTGAAAGCCATTTTAGTAATTTGCACCGCGCTGCTGTTGAATGCACCGCTGCTGGATTCTGTTGCGTAGAAACTCACCACCGGCAGCGTCGAGGCATCTAAGACGCCGCTAATCGTAGAGTTATTTAACTTAATTAGGTTCATGTTAACTTCAGGCACCAGGACAATATCTGCGCCAGTTGAGCCTACCTCCATGCCGCTTGAATTACTACGAGTATAATATACCCCCAGGCCGTTAATATTAGTTTTATACACCGGCGAACCATTAACAAATACGCCGGTAGTACCGGAGGTATTTTCTATTTTATGGACCCAGTAAATCGTGCCCGTAGCGCAACGTACCGCTGCGGCATCAAAATATTTCCGCACACTCAATAAAACATTATTGTTATGTACATTAGGAGAGATCCGATTAATTGGCAACGAATACGTTTGCAGCGCAGCAGGTGCTGGCGTACTGGTTATAGTGCAGGCCGCTTGAGCATTGGGGGTGACAAAAAATAAGACGACCAGCCCCGAGAACACCCCAGCCGGGAGGCTATTTTTTTTGATAATTTTGCACATAATCACTTATTCCCTTTAGGTTATTCACAACGTAGAGAGAGCTGTTCCAGTGTCTCCGCTTGTCCGTTGCTCAGAACATAAGCCAGGCGGCAAGATTGTTCGCCAGCACGAACCGTTAACACCCCGCGGACCTGCTCGACCCGCGCGTAGATTTGCCCGCCCTGACCTACATAACCCACCGTACGTCCCGAAGCGTCATGAACTTCCGTTCCGAAAGGCAGTGGATGGGCGGCACCTGTCACGGTAATTAATAGCGGATATCCCTGACGGGCCTGATAGCTGATCTTCACTACCGCGCCATCACGCGGGGCAACTCTTTGCGATGTGTTATCCAGCTCTACGCCCCGAGTTGTTCCTTTCGGGTCAAGATGGATATCGTTCAACTGATACGGACTGAGATACGGCACCGCTGCATAGCCCCGTTTGTCAACCTGGATACCGCTATAGCCATTGACGCCAGCGCCCTCAGCGCCTTTAGCCTCTACCAGCGCGAAGGTGTCTCCCTGAAAGGGGCTCAGCGTCAGACCGCCGCTGTGGCCTATCACGGTCCCGCTTACGCCGCCCGAAACGCTGCGGTAATGTCGACCGCTGCCGAACGCCGCATTTAGCGAAGCGAAATTCGCCAGGTACTGCGCGCTCGCCGCCGCGCTGCTGCCGTTACCCTGACTGCTCGTCGTGCCAGACAGGCCGTAGCTGAAGCGGCTATCTTCGCCCAAAGAGCCATTTATACCGGTTCGCAGACTCTGCTCACCGTGACGAGTATGGTCATAGCTAAGGCGCCCCGTTACGGCCTGTCGGCTACTGCCTGGCGTGAAACTGAGATTCACGGAAAGCGTGTCCTGGGAACGTCCGTAGGCGCTCCAGCTGCGTCCGGCGTTAACCCCGTAGCTGAATCGGCCATAATTGTTGCTGTAGCCAAACTGATACTGCTTGTCTACATCTTTGGCGTTCCAGTAGTTCTGCACCGATGAACTCAGGTAAAACTGCCCCCACCCACCCGGCAATCCCTGGCTTGCCGTAAGCGTATAGCGGCTTTTATTACGCCGTATACTATCGGCATGGTTCCCCAGGGTAATCGCTTCACGCGTCTGCATGGCGGTCAAATAGTCCATATATCCGCTGGTCGAAAAACGGTAGGCGGCCAGGGAAAAATGACTGGCCGTTTCGGTGATATTTTTGCTATAGCTGAGCCGGTAGCTCTCGCCACTGCGTATTTCGTCATCCTGGCCCCGCTTACCCAATTCCGTACGAGCGAGGGTGGCATCGGCGCTCACTGCACCTAAGGGGGTCGCAATGCCGATACCGCCCTGACCCGCCCGGTAACGCTCGCTGGCCTGCATTCCGCCGTAAACCGTTAGCCAGTTGGTCACGCCCTGCTGCCAGGTCATCTGCCAGAGTGAAGGGTCGGCGGGCAACGAACGATAGTTCAGTTCACCTATTGAGAGTTCATAACGGGACTGGCCCGGACGTAATAGCTGCGTAACGGAAGCAAATGGCACCTGAAAATGCTGTTCGCTGCCGTCGGCTTCGTAAACGGTGACGTCAAGATCCCCGCCATAGCCGGTAGGATAAAGATCATCAATGACAAACGCCCCCGGACTGACGGTTGTTTCATAAATCAGGTTACCGCTTTGGCGGACAGCAATCCGAGCGCTCGTACGGGCAATGCCCCGAATTTCCGGCGCGTAGCCGCGACGGGAGAGCGGCTCCATGCGCTCATCGCTCTCCAGCTTTAGTCCGCTTAGAGGCAGCGTGTCAAAAAGCTGCCCCGAGGTGTTGATCTGGCCGACAGAAATCCGGCCCTTTAAAGCAGGGAGATCCCGCTGAATATAGGTATTCTGTGTTTGATAATGGCCGCCAGCGTGATTATCCCGGCTCCAGTTGCCGTTATGGCGCAGGTACCAGCTACCAATATTGATGCCGCCGTTGAGACTGGCATAAAGGCTGTCATGGTTATAGCCGTTGTTCTCACTGCTATATGCGCTAAGGTTGTAGCCCAATAGCGCGGCGGGAATACCGCTATCCCACAATGCGGGCGGTACCGCGTCGCGCGCGCTGCGCTGTTCCCAGACCTGCGGCACCTGAATATTGAGCGTTTGCGCATTACTGTCACTCATCACCGTCGCCCCAGGAATCAGCGCCGTCAGGTCTGTACAGACATCAGCACCGCTGTCCCAGGCGCTATCGGGCAGCATCTCGTGGCGAAGCGGAAGCTGCGTAATCAGCTCAGGCGTCAGGCAGGGCGTGGTACCATGTCCTTCTGCGACGTAACGGACATCCTGATTCACTACCGGCTTTTCGTTAAACCATATCCGCAGCCGATGCGTTCCCTCAGACAGGCTCGCGCCATGGCTAAAACGCGATAAATCCGGCGCTGGACCGGTGCCCAGTCTCAGGAATGAAGGATCAAAATGAATCTCAGCGTTTTCTTTAGCCCTGACGTTTAGCGCAAGGGCAGATAATACGGAAACGGACAGCAGCGCCGCTTTACCGGGGAGTGCGATTCCCTGCATGATGACTTCTCCAGGACAGACAGATAGCGAGTGGACTACTTAACGGTAAAATTCTGCGAACGAATGGCGCCGTAATCATCAATCCATTCAGCCTGTACCTGGCTTCCTCGTGAGGCCTTCACGTGGGGAAAAATACGATCGCTGAACGGGTCCACCATATCCACATCCGCAGTTTTTCCTGCCACGGTGAGGGTGGCGAGGGAAATAAAATAGGGCGTTGGATTGATGGCTTTCAGCCCCTGTTCCGTGGCGGCCCAGCTCAGCGCCTGCGGCGCTCTCGCTGCGCCCTCTTTCAGCGAAGCGGGACGCCAGAAGAATTTAATTCGTGAACGCACCGCCAGCTGCAGATAGTTTTCATTTTTGATCTCGCTACCGGGGCGCCCGGGGATTTCCAGCACGTTGAGCCAGTACAAGGATTCACGATCCTGCGGCAGCGCTGAGGTTGTCAGGCTGCTAATGCGCAAGGCCTGGGCCTTGCCAGAGTCAAGACGATTGATCGGCGGCGTCAGAATAAAGGGGGTGGTGATAGTATCAGGTGTAGCCTCACTATCGCCGGTATCCAGCCAGCTTTGCACCAATACCGGACGCTGCCCATTATTACTAACCTGAACGGTAATTTCTTTTTCATCGCCGGGATAGATAACCCGTGTACCATTAATTACCACGCCAGCCTGAACCGGAAAAGTACACAGCGCACTCATCAGACAACTCAGCGCAGCAGGCAAGAAAATAGTTTTCCTTACATCCATGTGATGTCTCCAGAAATTAATTGGGAAGAGAAAGTGTTCTCTCCCCGCAGAAGCATTACTTATAGATGAGGCTATAGGTCACCTGGGAAGCGACAGTACCGGCTACGACGGCGCCTTCAGCGTAATACTCAACATAGTACGGAAGTGAAGCAGTACCGGAAGATATATCAACATAACCAATAGCTGCGGAATCAAATTGTGCAGCATCGCCAACATTAATAACGCTATTGTTCTGACCATCGCGTAATTGTAGAGAAACATTCTCTGCACCGGACGTCTCTGTATTTATCAGACGTCCGGTCGCGTTATTTACTGTATTACCACCTTCAAAGAAGGCTTTCGCCTGAGTTAATGCACCGGTACAACCGCTCAATTCAAGACTGAAACGAGTTTTACCATTTGTTTTAGTCGCGCCATCAAGTGTATTCGCGCTGACGGTTGGCAGCACTACGGCCGCGTTTGCGCCTGCACCACCGATGTTGACATCACAGGTGGCACCGGTAATCAGGCCGCTGAAACTCACGGTACCGGTCTCAGCCGCCATAACGCTGCCAGACATTAATGCAGAAGAAATTGCAGCGGAAAGAATTACGCGTTTAATGTTCATAAATAAACTCCATTTATTAATAATGTGGGGTATTAATAGGGCAGCAAGCCCACACAACACTTTCAGGACATCTCCCGAGGAAATATAAAATATTTATATATCTCACCATGACCGACGGGGTAAATGTACGGTGTTAACTTACACGCCATACAAATTTCAAAAAAAGTTTAATTTCATCTTCTAATGAAATATCGCGGTAAATAATTTTTTTAGCGCAAATGAGATTAACTAATTATTTGTACTGCCGGTGAAATACGTGCAAAACGATACCTACATCGAAACCAACGATCAATACAAAATATTTAATTGCTATCGCTTATCAATAAATATTAAATCGATCGCTGAAACCGATCCATTCAGCAACAGCAGCGATATATCCATATGATTTACATGGATATGCTTTTTTTATTTTTTTCAAAAGCGCCCTTGCTTATCTTTCGAAATATCGCGTCGCATGAGAAAAATCTTAGAAAACGCCAGACCCTCGTTTAAGATGTGTTTAAGTTAAGGACAAAAAATGCCGCAATTATTTAATTAGCCACAATAATAATTAGCACACTTTTTATATTGGCTATCGCTAATTGGCACAGTAAGAGCCATCAAATGGCTGGCCGTCTGAGGGATGACGTTTATGCAAAAGAAAGCTCTCCACGACAAACGATCGGCGTAAAAACGGATACAGTCACCCGACCACCTTTTATTCATACAGGTTCTTATGACTTTTAACGCTATGCGCATCGCCCGGCCGGTCACCGACCTTTCTTTGAGCAGCAGCATGTACTGCACGGGCCTTGGGCTGGAGCAGATCGCGCAGTTTGCCGATCACGCTGGCTTCAGCGGTGTCATGATCGGACGCGGCGATCTCGGCTGGCATCTTGAGTTCACCCTCTGCCACCATCACCCGGTGAAGCCCTCCCCGAGCGAGGAAGATTTGCTGGTGCTCTATTATCCACACACCGCCGAATGGCAGGAACGGTGCGAGAGAATGCTGACCGCCGGCTTTACACCGGTCAGCGCGTTTAATCCGTACTGGAATGTGCACGGCAAAACCTTTGTCGACCGCGACGGTTACCGGGTGGTGCTGCAAAACAGAAGCTGGCGGTAGCCGCTACTCCATCAGCCGGACGTCAGGATGGCGCGGGCTTGCAGCTTCATGAAAAATATCGCCCAGCCAGCCGGGAATTTCTGCTTCCGTGAGGTCATCCGGGATGATAACCCCATGCAGCGGCGAATATTTCCGTTCGTTGAGATCGACGCGGAAGAGTAACCATCGCCCGTCCCGACGCTGGACGCCAATGTGGCGTCCGAATACGTCATAAATCAACATTCCATCACCCTGCTGGTCGCCGAAGTTGATGGACGGCTAATACATTCCATTTGGCTTTCATGCTTTGCCCTCGCGCAGCCACGGGGTTACGGTAATCCCTGCCAACAGCCCTTCCGGGCTCAGCAACCGCGTGACGGTCTGTCCCCAGGGCTCCACGCGATTATCCACCAGCAGACGATAGCCTCTGGCCTTCAGCGCGTCGGTGGCGGTGTCGATATCGCGCACTTCAAACTCCACCCACGCCTGCGGCACCGGCAGATAGTCCGGCCAGAGATCCGAGTCAAAACAGGAGCGCGCCGCCTGAGCCAGCGGCCACAGCGCAAAATGTTTTACCCCATCGAGGGCATGCTGTTCGGTCAGCAAATACTCTTCGTTGCCGGGCATCGGTTTGAGCGGCAGGCCCAGCGCCGCCACATAAAATTCCCTGCTGGCTGGCGTTGATTGGGTGATCGGTCCAAAGCCCGCGACAAAAAGAACATCCATACCGTCTAAATCGTATTCCATACCCTCTCCTGTCAATATCCATGATGCGTTAACAAATTTTATACTCTGCTGCGCACGACTTGCCCAGATTGCTCTTCTCTCATTACTATTTTTAGTGAGTTTGCCTGAATCATTGAAAAAGCGCATGGTCTGCTCGTCGCGCCCGACGACGCTGCGCTATGCTTAGTCTCCCTTTGGTTTCCAGTACTTAGCGTTATGGCCACATCCGTCAGCACCACCCAGCTTAATCTGCGTATTATTTCTATCGTTGTCTTTACCTGTATCTGCTATCTCTCCATCGGTTTGCCGCTCGCCGTGCTGCCCGGCTATATCCATTATCAGCTTGGCTATAGCACCTTTATCGCCGGCGTGGTTATCAGCCTCCAGTACATTTCAACCTTGCTCAGCCGCCCGCATGCGGGCCGCTATACCGATATCTGGGGGCCGAAAAAAGTCGTCAGCCTGGGGATTATTTGCTGTCTGCTCAGCGGGCTCTTCACCCTGCTCGCGGTCTTGCTGCAATCTGCGCCGCCGCTGGCGGTTGCCGCGCTGTTGGTGGGGCGAATTTTCCTCGGCGTCGGGGAAAGCTTCACTGCCACCGGCGCGACCCTGTGGGGGATCAAAACCGTGGGCGCGATCCACACGTCGCGCGTGATCTCCTGGAACGGCGTGGCAACCTACGTGGCGATGGCGGTTGGCGCCCCGCTGGGCGTCATGCTCAACGGCTATTTTGGCATCAGCGGATTTGCCGCCGTCGTGGTGCTGGCTGCGGCGGTTGGCCTGCTCTATGCCCGTACGCGCCAGGACGTCAGCGTGACGGCGGGAATCCGGGCACCGTTTCACGTGGTGGTACGCAAAATCTGGCCCTATGGGATGGGGCTGGCGCTGGGTACCGTCGGTTTTGGGGTTATCGCGACCTTTATTACCCTCTACTTTTCGGCTCATGGCTGGCAAGGCGCGGCGTTTACCCTGTCGCTATTCAGCATCGGTTTTATCTGCATTCGCCTGATTTTAGGTAACACCATTACCCGCTACGGCGGCGTGCCGGTATCGTTAATCTGTTTTGCGATCGAATGTCTCGGCCTGCTGATCATCTGGTATGCCTCCTCGGCATGGATAGCGGGTATTGGCGCCTTTCTCACCGGCTCGGGCTTTTCGCTGATCTTCCCGGCGCTTGGGGTGGAAGCGGTAAAACAGGTTGAAGAGCAGAATCAGGGCACCGCGCTGGGCACCTATTCGGCTTTTCTCGATCTGGCGCTGGGATTAACCGGACCGCTAGCCGGCTGGGTGGCAGGCTACTACGAGCTGGAGACTATTTATTTGTTGGCCGCAGCGGTGGTCGCGCTGGCATTTATCCTGGTTTTGCGCATTTACCTGCTACAACGCGCTGCTCTGCCGCGAACCTGAGGAATACTCTTCGCGCGACCCCTGACGCAAATATGGGTAAAAAAATAATCAATATTTGACTGCAATTCGGCTTCCGTGCCACCATCGCCCCGGCGCCTGGCAAGCGGCGCGATGGTGGCACGGGTGAATATCAGAGACCGCATGTTTAAGGTCCATGCCCGGCCGCAACCTGATTCTGGCGGGAATAAAAGACATGCACCAAAGTTTTAATCAGCGCGTTCATTTCTATTACTGCATTCTGGTGGCGCTGAAAATACACGCAAAATCGAAGAAATCGGGCGGTATCCGCGGGAAAAATAATTTCCTGCTCAAGTGGCTACGCAAAGCGCAGGACAACAATATCTTTCACCCGGATATTACCAGTGAGATCGAATGGCTGCGGGGCAAAATCATTCAGGCCGGCTACGATACCGACCTCGAGCCGATGCTGGACTTTGTCTACGCCACCGCCAAACGCGCGTCCGATCTCAAAAACGCCGACTGATTCACGCCCGAGCCGCCTGGCCCGGGCGTTGCACTTTAGGGTTTGTTGCGGTGCGTCAGAAGATAGACCGCCGGGATCACCAGCATCGACAGCAGCGGCGCGGTGATCATCCCGCCGATCATCGGCGCGGCAATACGCTGCATCACTTCTGAACCTGTACCGCCACCCCACATAATCGGCAGCAGCCCGGCCATAATCGTCGCGACGGTCATTACTTTCGGGCGCACGCGCAGCACGGCTCCTTCGTGTATCGCTTCGTTGAGCGTCCGGTCATTAAGCTCACCGCGCCGCTTCGCGAGCGCCTGGTTTAAATAGAGCACCATAATTACCCCGAACTCCGCGGCCACGCCGGCAAGCGCAATAAAGCCAACGGCGGCAGCCACCGACAGGTTATAGCCCAGCAGCCAGAGCAACCAGACGCCGCCGATCAGCGAAAACGGCAAGGTGCCCATAATCAACAGCGCATCTTTAACGCGACCGAAGGTGACGTAAAGCAGGATAAAGATAATCATCAGAGTAAACGGCAGTACGATTTTGAGCTTCGCGGTAGCGCGTTCCAGATACTCGTACTGCCCGGACCACGTCAGCGAGATGCCATCCGGCAGCCTGACCTGTTTGCTGACCTCGCGCTGCATTTCATCAACCGCGGATTTCAGATCGCGCCCGCGAATATCGACGTAGATCCAGTCCGACAGACGGGCGTTTTCGCTTTTTAGCATCGGCGGGCCATCGGTGATAGCAATATCCGCCAGCTCGGCGAGCGTCACCTGCGCCCCGCTGCTGGTTACCACCGGCAGATCGCGCAGCTTCTGCAGCGAGTCGCGCATTTCGCGCGGATAGCGCACGTTTATCGGATAGCGTTCACGCCCCTCGATAGTCTCGCCAATGTTATCGCCGCCCACCACGCTGGCGACGACCGATTGCAGCTCCTTCACCGACACGCCGTAGCGGGCGGCTTTCAGACGATCGATAGCGATATCGATATAGCGACCACCGTCAAGGCGCTCCGCCAGCGCCGAGGTCACCCCCGGGACATGACGCACGATGCGCTCAATCTCCTCAGCGGTTTTTTCGATCTCCGCCAGATTGTTGCCGTTCACTTTGATGCCGACCGGGCTTTTAATGCCGGTCGCCAGCATATCCAGGCGATTGCGAATCGGCGGTACCCAGACGTTGGCGATGCCCGGCACTTTTACCGCACTGTCCAGTTCGCCGATCAGCTTATCCATGGTCATACCGGGCCGCCATTCGCTTTTCGGCTTGAACTGAATGGTGGTTTCCAGCATGGTCAGCGGCGCCGGATCGGTGGCGCTCTCCGCCCGACCGGCCTTGCCGAACACGCTTTGTACTTCAGGAATCGTCTTGATCAGACGGTCGGTCTGCTGCAGCAGGCGGGCGGCTTCGCGGCTGGAGATCCCCGGCAGCGTGGATGGCATATACAGCAGGTCGCCCTCGTCGATTTGCGGCAGGAATTCGCTGCCGAGCTGCGCCAGCGGCCATAGCGTGGCGACCAGCAGCAGGCCCGCCGCCGCCAGCGTTGCCTTCGGCCACTGCAAGACCTTATCCAGCAGCGGCTCATAGGCGCGTATCAGCCAGCGGTTGAGCGGATTAGCGGCCTCATCAGGGATTTTGCCGCGAATAAAGTAGCCCATCAGCACCGGAACCAGGGTGATCCCAAGCCCGGCGGCCACCGCCATCGACCAGGTTTTGGTGAAAGCCAACGGCGAGAACATCTTGCCCTCCTGCGCCTCGAGGGTGAATACCGGAATAAACGACAGGGTAATGATCAGCAGGCTGCAAAACAGCGCGGGCCCCACCTCCGATGCCGCATGTAGGGCAATTTGCCAGTAGTCGGCGGAAGACGGCTGGCGCTCAGGATGCTCATACCGCCACTGCTCCAGCACCTTATGCATATTTTCAATCATTACGATTGCCGCATCGACCATGGCTCCGATGGCGATCGCAATTCCGCCAAGCGACATCATATTGGCGCTGACGCCCTGATAGTGCATCACGATAAATGCGCCGAGGATCCCCAGCGGCAGCGTGATCATTGCCACCAGCGCGCTGCGGAAATGGAACAGAAACAGCGAGCAGACCACCGCCACAACGATAAACTCTTCGATAAGCTTGTGGGTCAGGGTTTCGACTGAATTTTTAATCAGCTGCGAACGGTCATAAACCGGCACTATTTCTACCCCTGCGGGCAGGCTTTTTTGCACCTCAGCCAGTTTCGCCTTCACCGCATTAATGGTGGTCAGGGCATTTTTGCCCGAACGCATAATGATGATTCCCCCGGCCACTTCGCCTTCACCGTTGAGCTCGGCGACGCCGCGCCGGATCGCCGGCCCCCGGCGCACGCTGGCAACGTCGGACAGCAGCAACGGCACGCCGTCACGCGCAGCGATAACGACCTGCTTAAAGTCGTCGATGGACTTCAGATAGCCGGTGGTGCGCACCATATATTCAGCTTCACCCAGTTCCAGTACCGAGCCGCCGCCCTCCTGGTTGGCGCTCTGAATCGCGCTGATAACCTGTTCGTGGGTAACGTTCAGGGCCCGCAGGCGGTCAGGATTAAGGATCACCTGATACTCTTTGACCATTCCGCCGACGCTGGCGACCTCCGATACGTCCGGCACGGTTTTCAGTTCATATTTCAGGATCCAGTCCTGAATCGCTCGCAAATCCCCGAGGCTATGCTGACCGCTTTTATCGGTAAGCACATATTCAAACACCCAGCCAACGCCGGTAGCATCCGGCCCCAGCGAAGCTTTCGCTTCCGGCGGCAGGCTGCTCTGGATCTGGCTCAGGTACTCCAGCACGCGGGAGCGCGCCCAGTACGGATCGGTGCCATCATCAAACAGTACGTAAACGTAAGCATCGCCGAACATGGAAAAACCGCGCACGGTTTTCGCCCCCGGCACCGACAGCATGGTGGTTGTCAGCGGATAGGTCACCTGATCTTCGACAATTTGCGGCGCTTTTCCCGGATAGCTTACGCGAATAATCACCTGGGTATCGGAGAGATCCGGTAGCGCATCCAGCGGCGCCTGCTGTATCGACCAGACGCCCCAGGCGGCCATAATCAGCGACGCCAGCAGTACCAGCAGACGGTTGCGTAACGACCAGCGGATAACGGCGGCAATCATGGCTGCTCCTTAGCGCCGTTCATCGGCATCATCGAGGTGACTCGCGCTCCATCGTCGGTCAGGACGAAGCTAAACATAACCGACTCGCCGGGGCGCATCTGTCCCTGCTGCTGCGGCGTAATGGCAAAATCCATGATCATCGCCGGCCACTTCAGCGCCGGCACCGGCTGGTGAGCGATGGTCACCGCCCCATCGGTTACAGCTTTGATGACCCCCTGCGTGGTATAGCTTTTTTCCTGCGGATCCTCCCCGGCCATTTGCGGCAGCGCGCTGCGCAGGCTCGCTTCGGAGTCAATCAGGAACTGTCCGGAGGTGACCACCTTCTGGCCCTCTTTGAGGCCGGATTTTATCTCGACCAGACCATTTTGCGTGCGCCCGACGATCGCTTCGACCGGACGGAAATGCCCCTCGCCATCGGCAATTAACACCCGATTGCTGCTACCCGTGGCAATCAATGCCTCTTCAGGGATGGTCAGAACGGCGCGCGCCTGATGCGCCTCGGCCAGCTGAACGTTCAGGTACATACCGGGTTTGAGCTGATGCTGCGGATTGTTCAAAACTACCCGGGCCTTTAACGTGCGGGTGGTCGCTTCCAGATCGGGAAGTAGCTCGCGCACGGAGCCCTGAAAAACGCTCCCGGGCCAACTGCCGGTGGTCGCCGTCACCCGGCTACCCACGCGCAGCAGGCTGGCCTGGCTTTGCGGATAATCAATCACGACCCATACCGGGTCGAGGCGGGCCAGCTCGAACAGCGGCTGGGCTGGGGTGACCTGCGCGCCGGTGCGCACATCCAGCTTGCTGACATAACCATCGTGCGGCGCGCGTACCGTCATCCGGGTTTGCGGTTTCCCGCTGCGCTCAACGCTGCGGATAATCGCTTCCGGCATAAACTGCAGCTGCAGACGATCGCGAGCGGCGGCGGTCAGCCCGCTGTCGCCCAGCCGCCTCACCGCCAGATACTCCTGCTGCGCCGCCGCCCACTGCGGGATCCACAGTTCGGCCAGCGCCTCGTTCTTTTTCACAAACTGCTGAGAGGCGTTAACGTAGAGTTTCTCAATCAAGCCGTTGGCCAGCGCCGGCACCGTCTCGACGCCGCGTTCGTCCACGGCGACGGTAGCAAAAGCGTTAAGCTCCGGCGCCAGTGGCTGACGGGAAACGCTCGCCGTGCGTACGCCAAGATTTTGCTGCTGGCGGGTGCTAATCTTCACCCCTCCCGCATCATCGTCAGCCTCTTCATCGGCATAACGCGGAACCAGGTCCATATCCATAAACGGCGATTTGCCCGGTTTATCAAAACGGGTACCGGGGGCCATCGGGTCGTACCAGTAGAGCACTTTGCGTCCCGCAGCCGTTTCGGTTCCGCCCGGAGTGACAGTCGAGGCGTTCCGCGATCCCAGCCAGTATCCGCCCGCGGCGGCAAGAGCGACGGCCAGCGCCACAAGGGTAAAAGCAGTTTTCAGCTTCATTATTTAACATCCTGTGGAATAAGGTAGCGAACGGCGGCCCACGCGTCAGCGAGCGCTTTCTCGGCGTTGTTGCTGGCGATTTCCCCGTTCAGCAGGTCGCGACGGGCGGCGAGCAGTTCAGGCAGCGCGGAGCTGCCGCCCCGATACTGGGCATTGACGAGACTCACCTTCTTGCGCAGCAGCGGCAGTACCTCGCTTTGCTGGCGATCGTAAATGGCTTTCGCGGCGTTATACTGCGCGATCAGCTGATACTGCTGCGCCTGATGCTCGCGCATCAATAAGGTCAACCGATCGTTGGCTTCATAGGTTCGGGAGACATCCGCAGCGTGGTCTTTATCCTGACGTTTACCCTGAAAAACCGGCAAATCGACGGTAAACATAACGCCGACCATGTCGTCATAGTCATCTCCGCGTCTGGCGTAATAGACCTCAACGCCTACGTCGGGGATCGCCGCCACTTCCGACTGCCCGGATTTTGCTTTAGCCAGATCAGCCTCACGCGCGGCCTGAATCACTTCTGGATGTAGTTTTATCCCCTCGATTAAGGTCGCTTCATCGGCAGGCAGGCGCTCAATGCGCGGCAGCGGGCCGGAAATAACGCGGATATCCTTACCGGTTAGCTGCATCAGACGCGCCTGAGCGATCTGCACATCGCGCCGGGCGTTATCTTGCTCATTTTTCATAGCATTGAGCGCCAGTTCGACGTCGAGCACGCTGCCGGGGGTAGCGCTGGCGCTGCTGACGGCCGCCTTATGCACGCCAATTTGCCGGGAGGTTTCGCTAATCAGCGCCTGTACCGAGCGCAGCGACTTCTGCGCTACCGCCAGCGCCAGCCATGCCTGAGCGGTTTCCCGCTGTAGCCTGGCGCGGATAACATCGGCGTTGGCGGCGGTTCGTCGCGCGTCGGCGGTTATCGAGTCGGCTTTGCGCTCGCGCTTGGTGCTGCTGACGTAGTCCTGCATTACGCCAATCCGCTGCATGGTCATGCCCTCGCGGGTCAGGCGGCTGGCGTTACTTCCCCCCAACGGGACGTTTTCAAGACCAAACTTAAGCTTCGGATCGGGAAGCTCCATGGCGGAATCCGCCATATTCTTCAAAGCGTTAACCTGATGATCGTAGCTCGGCAGAGTAGCTTTCCGCCGCCGACAGGGCCTCTGAGAGCGTCGTCGCCCAGCCGCTGGTGGACGTCAGCGACAGCAAGAGCGGCAGCCCGCAGGCCGCCTTAGTTAAGATGTGCATAATGACTCCGGAATTATTGCGCGGTAATCGAAACGAGCGCGTAGCCGGAGTCGGTCTGGCGGAAGGTGAAATCGACCTGCTGTCCCACCGGCAGCTTTTTATCTTGATGTCCATCGAGCGCAAAGCTCATCGTCATCGCCGGCCAGTTCAGCCCGGGAACCGGAGAATGGGCAATCACCACTGCATCGTCGCGCCAGGCTTTAATCACCCCGCTTGCCGAATAAAGCGCGGCGGTATTCTCGGGCTTATTCATCCCCGGCATTTCCGCCATCGCGGACATATTATGCTGATGCATCGCGCCATCTTCCGCGCTGGCGGAAAATGCGGTGAAAGAAAAGGTCAGAACGCTGGTAAAAAGCAGAAAAATAGAGGTCGAACGCATAATTAATACTCCGAAAAAAACATAAAGTCGCCCGCAGAACGGGCAGTTCTGATGGATGTTTTTTAACGGAGCGTTATTCTCTGAAACGGCAGAAACGTATTTCAGCCGGCGGACCGGTGACCGGCGGCGTGTGCCAGTCCATACGTTCAGCGCAAATCTCCTGCTGCGGCGAAACCACCAGCAGGGTGGTTTCGCCGGGCAATGCATTCAGCTGTAGAGAGGTGGAGGTATTAGGTTGCGCAGTGTCGGGGTCGCAGTGTTTCTCACAGATGACTTTCTGCCCGACGTTATCCATGCCGGACATGGTCATCATGCCATCAACGATGTGATGAATTTGCACCTGCGGCGCGACCGGCTGCTGCTGGCCGCCGTGGTGCGCCGCGACGGCAAGCTGTAGATTGAGTAGCAGCCAACAGGCAATAACAAGCCCGGCGCGGATGCGAAGCCGACGTCGGGTGGCTTGTTTGAATAATGCCTGTAGTGACTGAATCATAGTAATATTCGCAATAGGACGACCGCTGAATTAAAGCACACCCGCCCAAAGAATTAAACGCTATTACATAATTAAAACCGCGAGTTAAATAGAATGAAGTTTCTCGATAAATATTTACACGTCATCGCAAAATTAACGTTTGACCTTCCCCCAGGGGGAAGGTGTATAGCGCGGCGTCGATGTATTTAATAAATAGCCAAAGTGTTATTTATATGTAATCAGCAGCCGTACACGTCATCCCTGATCCAGTACTAACGTATCGCCGGTCGCCGGGGCACTATCCGCCGATAACCACCAGCGTCCCCACGAACCGGTACAATGGCAGGCCATCACTTTCTCCACCTTCTGCTGGTGCAAAAATTGCTTTATCTGGCGTATTCTCCACGGCGGCGCGCGGCGCAGATGAAGTCCGCCGATGATGGCGTATATCTGCTGGACGCCGGTAACCTTCTGACAGTGGCGAAGGGTATTGATCAAGCCGCGATGTCCGCAGCCGCAAATAATGATTAAGCCTCGCGTCGAGCGGTAAATCAGTACGCCCTCATCGGCAATATAATCCTCCGCTGGGGATAGCCCCGCCAGCACGCCATAAGCTCGCGGCCTGGCAACCGCGATCTCACCTGACCACATCAGCCGCTCGCTGATAGCCAACGGCTGGCGACTGTATTCCATGCGGTGGCGGGAATAGTCGATCTCTCGCGACAGCTTTTTGACCTTTACGCGATGCCCGCCGATCGATAACGCCGAATAGCGCGTTTGCCCGACCTGCGGATGGCAAATAATACGGCTATTGTCCGGCAGCCACGGCACGCCGCCGCAGTGGTCATAATGACCGTGAGAAAGTACCGTGGCGGTCAGGTTAGATAAAGAAACCCCCATGCGCTGCGCATTATGCAAAAAGCTGCCGTCAGGGCCGGTATCAAACAGAACCCGGCAGGTTTCATCCTCAACAACAAGGCTTAGCCCAGGTTTCACCTGCAACAGTTTATCCTTGTCCTTACCAAGCCGGTTCTCAAGTAACATCTTAATGATTAAAGCCATTTCATACCCATTGACCAGAGAATTGCGCGCATACTCTAGCCTGTTGTCTACAGGAGTACCGTGACCCGCCCGGCACATGTAGAAGTGACAACGTCACAATATGACTCAGCCGAACTTGCTGCTTTGCCAGATGCACATTGCCGTCTATGCTGTTGGACGAGTTTCTCGCAACCGGAGCGTACTATGGCAGACTGGAATCCCTCACTCTATTTGCAATTTGGCGCTGAGCGAACGCGGCCTGCCGCCGAGCTTCTTGCGCGCATTGCCCATCATCCCGTGACGCTGGCCGTTGATTTAGGCTGCGGGCCAGGCAACAGCACCGCTCTGCTGCAAGATGCCTGGCCGGACGCGACGATTATCGGCATTGATAATTCCCCGGCAATGCTGGAAGAGGCCTCACAAAGGTTGCCGAACTGTGGGTTCGTTGATGCGGATATTGCCGCTTATCGCCCGGAGCGTCCGGCGGATCTGATATACGCCAATGCTTCGCTGCAATGGCTCCCGGATCATCAGCGGCTGTTCCCTTTTCTGGTGAGCAATCTTGCAGAAAACGGCGTACTGGCGGTGCAGATGCCCGTTAACTGGCAGGAGCCGTCCCATACCCTGATGCGTCAGGTTGCAGAAGAGCTTGGGCACCCGGCCAGCGGACGGCATCCGCTGCCAGAGGTACAGGAGTATTATGATATGCTCACTGCCTGCGGCTGCGAGGTGGATATCTGGCGCACCACCTACTTTCACCCGCTGGCATCGCATCAGGCCATTATCGAATGGCTGCAGTCAACGGGCCTGAGACCATTTTTACAGCCACTTGATGAGCCGCAGCGCGAAGCGTTTCTCGAGCGCTATCTGGAAAAGTTGAAACGGCACTATCCGTTACAGTGTAACGGAAAGGTATTGTTATTATTTCCGCGCCTGTTTATCGTCGCGCGCCGTTAGCCCGGCGGCTGAAAGTAAAGGAATAAAGGGAGTCAGAACGAGAATACTACGGCGTCAGGAGCGGGCGCCGTAGGGTCTGATTTACCAGGCAAGGTGATGAACCAGGGAGAGATCCCACGCGGTGGCCAACAGCGAAAGAAACATGATTAAATTCACCACCGTTTCTATGTGTTTTTCCATATTTGTTTCTCCTGAGCCGTTTCCCCTGTTTTACAGGGAAAAGCTTAACAACTTCTTAATCTCAGATTGTCAGAGCGTCACGCGGTAACGAACATAGTCATCGGCTGGCGTGAATTCATCATACAGACGCCGGGCCGGATTGTCGGTGCGAGTGTGCCAGTACAAGCGCGACCACCCTTTTTCTTTTCCTTCCGTTTGCAGCGCCTGTATTAAGGTTCTGGCGATGCCTTGCCCGCGCATCTGCGGGGCGACAAACAGATCTTCCAGATAGCAAATGGGCGTCTTAACCCATGTTCCTTCGTGGAGGATACAAATCGCAAAGCCCACCACATTGCCATCCACCACCGCGAAACGACCCAGCATCGGCGAAGCGGCATCGAGCATCCGCTGCCAGGTGTATTCTGTGACCTCCGTTGGCTGCGGGCTACCGTAGAAACGGGTATAACCCTGCCAAAGCGATAACCACTGTGCTTTATCCTGCCGATCGGGTTCGCGAATCTCAATGACCATGGGCCGACTCCTCGTTTTGATAAGGCATTATTTTCCGGTGCAATAATTAGTTCAAGCGCCCGGCACACAATTCATCTTTTTCTCTTAATTGCCCCACCTTTGTTGCCGGACCCATTTTGCACGATCTGCCAGACCTGCGTGAAAGAAAAAACTAAAAGTATGTTGTAACTAATTAAGGTTCAAAAATAACCCGGCGGTGGCCGGGTTGAAATTAATGCTAATTCTGCTCAGGCGTTGCGCCCGGATGACGAGCGGACGGCGGCTGGCAGCTTATCTGGCCGATAATCCGTCCTTATCTGCTCGTCGGGCGGCGCCCTGCGCTATATCAGCACAGCGGCTGAACGGCGGCGCGAATGCCGTAGCGCAGAATCGCATCCAGATCCTGCGTCACCTGCTCGACCAGGCCTGAAACTTTGCTCAGGTCCTGCTCCCAGTGGGATTCAACGGATAGTACGGCTTTTACCAGCTCGCCGGTGGTGATTTGCGCATCCCGATGCTGGGCCCATAGCGCCTTGTAGCGCTCCATCCATTCAGCATCATCCTGAACCGGATAGCTCTCACCGTTACGTTCGCCGCGATAAAACGCGATCAGCGCTGCCAGTGCGAAGGTCAGGCGCGACGGGAGCTTGCCCTCTTTCTTCTGCGCCGCCAACAGCTGCGGCAGAATACGGGTGCGGTATTTGGTCATGCCATTAAGCGCGATAGACAACAGCTGATGCTTAATATACGGGTTGCGGAAACGGCCAGTGACCGCACTGGCGAAAGACTCCAGCTCATCGCGCGGCAGGTCGAGAACAGGAATGATCTCCTGGTAAATCGCTTTCTCAACGAAAGCGCAGATTTCCTTATCGTTCATCGCCTCGCCCACGGTATCGAGACCCGCCTGGAAGGCGACCGGCACCAGCGCGGTGTGCGCGCCGTTAAGAATCGCCACTTTACGCTCTTTATACGGCTTAATATCGTCCACGATCAGGACGTTAAGCGGCAGCTTATCCAGACGCAGCTCTGCGGCCAGGGACTTCGGCCCCTGAATAACAAACAGGTAGAAATGTTCAGCGGTATCGAGGAAACCGTCTTTATACCCCAGCTGTTCTTCAATCTGCGCGGCTTCATCACGCGGATAGCCGGTCACGATACGGTCTACGAGCGTAGAACAGAAGGCGTTCGCCTCATCCAGCCAGGTGATAAACGCTTCCGGCAGCGCCCACTCCTGGGCATAGCGCAGCACCAGTTCACGCAGCGCCTCGCCGTTGTAATCAATCAGCTCGCAGGGAATGATCACCCAACCTTTATCCGCCGCGCCGGAGAAGTGGCTGTAGCGTTCAAACAGCAGGCGAGTCAATTTTGCCGGATAGCTTACCGCTGGCGCATCGTCAAAGCGGTCGCCGGCGTGGTAGCTGATCCCGGCCTCAGTGGTATTGGAAAACACAAAGCGCATATCCGGATTATGCGCCAGACGCAGCAGCTCCTCATAATCGGCATAGACGCTGATTTCACGATTTACCGATCGAATCAGACGCGCATCGCTCACCGCTTCGCCCTTCTCATTCAGGCCGCGAACAATCGTGGTATAGAGGCCGTCCTGGGTGCTGAGAGACGGCGGGAATGCGCTCTCAATCGGACGCACGATCACCACGCCGGAATTCAGGTCGGTATGCTCGTTCAGCAGATCGATCTGCCAGTCGATAAACGCGCGCAGGAAGTTGCCTTCGCCAAACTGAATGATACGTTCAGGGTACTGCGCGCCCGGGAAATCGCGACGGTTTAGTGTTTTCACAATGGGTTCCCTCATAGAGTAGTCATACAACCTGAGTAATTGGTCCAATAAGTTATCAGGTTTTTAGCCAGGTGAAACCCCGTTTTGATCAAAGCTGTATGCAATATCAAATTTGTCGCCGAAATATTTCTCTCTGCACGACAAAACGGTGAACCGTTTGTACAGCGCTTAGTCGGGCAATAGTCGGAGCGAGGACGTGGCCGGGTAACGCGGCGAGGGAGACAAGCCCCGGCGGCTTATCAACTCAGCTGCCGGGGCGTGTGAATGAGGCAGGTTGCAGTATATGATGAGATTACAAAAGTTTATAGAACAGCGATGTCGCCGTCAGTTCGCCGTCCGGCATCAGCGCATAGCGAGGAATTTCCCCGGCCTTTTCCCAACCGCATTGCACGTAAAAATTCTCGGCTCCGCTGCCGGTCGCCGTATCCAGCACCAGAACGCTCTTGCCCTGCTCGCGCGCGATCGCTTCCAGCCTGGCCATCAGCGCATTCGCCAGACCCAGGCGACGCGCATTTTGGTGAACCAGAAGTTTAGCGACGTCGGCGCGGTGCGGTTGGTTTTCCGGCTGGTCGATAATGAGCTGCACCGTACCAACGAGCCGCTGCTGCTCATCCGCCGCGGCGATGACGACCCGCTCCCCGGCTGCCACGCTCTGCGCCATTCGCAGCCAGAACGCCGTCGCGGTTTCAGGGGCGAAAGGCAGCATAAAGCTCACCGAGGCCCCGCCGTTGACGCAGCTGACGAGGATATCGGTTAATTCAGGAAGATGTTCGAGAATATCGTCACGCGACAGCGTGCGCAGAGAAAAGGATGTGGTCATCGGTAACTCCTTGAAATTGACCACATCACTATATTTTTTAACTTATATTTAACACAAGTGAATCTATCATCGTATTTTCTTATCGTAGGATTCAGGCCATCTTTTGCGTAAAAATACGATTGCGCCCGGCATTTTTCGCCTGAATCATATAATCGTCGGCAGCCATCAGCAGCTGGTTGAAGAGATCCGTAATTCTGGCGGCGCCAAGCGGCTGGCTCTCGAGCCCCATGCTGATGGTCAGCTGGATTTTGCTCTGACCCCAGGTGAAGGTTTGCGCTTCAATACCCTGGCGAATTTTTTCTGCCAGCAGCTGCGCTTCCTGACCGGATGAGGTCAGCGCTGCGACGGCAAACTCTTCCCCGCCGATACGCGCGACCATGCCCTCTTCTCCCACCAGCTGCCGCACCTGCTGCGCAAACTGGGCCAGCATACAGTCGCCGCATTCATGTCCCCAGCGATCGTTGACCTGCTTGAAGCCGTCGATATCCAGCACCATCACCGTTAGCAGCGTATTTTCCGCGATCGGCTGGCGCTTCAGCGCTTCGCTTAACCCAGAGCGGGAATAGACCCGAGTCTGGAAGTCAAAGTCGGCACGCAGGGCCAGCTGTTTGACCAGATTGTTAATCGCCTCAACGCTGGAAGCGACGATAACGGGGCTTATCAGCATCGCAGCGATCCCCAGACGCGTCGAAAACAGCTGCCACGGCTGCATCCGGCTATCGGGCGAAAGGTGGATAAGCGAGTTCGCCACCAGCAGAATTTCGCTAATGCCGGTAATAAAGGTCAGCAGACAGGTCAGCGGCAGCGGGTAGCGAATAGCGCACCAGATCAGCGCCGGTAACGGGAAGGTGATGCTCCCGGCGCCGCCAACCGCTACGCCGAGCACAATCGACAGCACCAGCGCAATCGCCGGCAGCAGCTGGCGCAGGCGAAAACGCCCGAACGCCGAAGGGAGCGTGAGGGTCAAGATAAACGGCAGGATCAGCACGGCGGTTGAGAACTGTTCGCTAAACCAGTCCGCCAGCTGCGGGATAAACGTTGCGCGCTCGACATCTACCGACCCCAGCGCGCCCACGGCGGCGCAGAGCAGCGCTGCCAGCAGGCAGTAGCAAAACAGGCTAAGCGCGTTAATCGGTCCCGGCATCGAGTCCGTCCGGCGCTTGTCCCATAAAATGAGCTGCGCCAGAGTGACAATAAAAACGAGATTGGAGAAGTTGATCAGGAAGGAGGCGAAGCCCATCCCCCAGCGCGAGGTTAAACCGTCATATACCAGCATGGCGGCAAAACAGATGGCGTAAAAATAACTGCGATTTAGCCAGATATAACGCGCAAAAATCCCCGCCATTACCGCATTCAGCGGCCAGAAAAACGACAGTTCTTGTACCAGACGCAGCATCGCGCCAAAGAAATGCAGGAGTAGCGTTAAAGTGAACAACACCAGCGCATCACGCACGGGTTGTTCCTCACGAAACAGCGTGAATGACCGAATCGACAGTGGAGACATTCATGATTATCCGTCTAATTGTTTCAGGCAATTATTATGTTAATAATTAGTTAGCGGTTCATCATATCATGAGAATAATTATCAGGCATATACCGACGCCCGATGAATTACGCTCTGCCGCGGTCCGGCGAGTTCATCTGGATCACCAGCCAGTGGTGAATCACCTGCACCACGTAGCGCTGTTCTGCCTCGCTGAGGCCCCGCCCCCGAGGGATAGCGTGCCACTTTTCCAGGCAGCCGCGACAGCAGGTCGCGGTGGCGTGCTGGGCGATGAATACCGGGTGTCCGCGCATCGGAGTCTGTTTGCCATCGTTAGGAATTTGCGCCGGAGCCAGGCGCCTGGCGATAAAATCAGCCGCGTGCTGGTCGATAACTTCCGCCCCCTTATCATAGCAATACTGCCGTTCCTTTACGCCGAGGCGAAAGCGGGAGCGAAAAGTGGAACGCTGCAGGCGGGCGAACAGATTTTCTATGGGCACCATCAGAATACCGACCTCCCCAGTTTTTGCGTCAGTTTTTCCAGTAAAGCGATCCCGGCCAGCGAGTTCCCGGCGTCATCGAGCTCGGGGCTCCAGACCGCAATCGCCATCTCCTGCGGAACGATGGCCACAATCCCGCCGCCGACGCCGGATTTCGCCGGTAAACCGACGCGCCAGGCAAACTCACCGGCGTTCTGGTACATGCCGCTGGTCATCATCAAAGCGTTGACCTGCCGCGACTGAATGGGGGCGATAACCGGCGTCGCAAGATGCGGGGCGATACCCCGGTCGGCAAGGAACAGAAAGGTACGCGCCAGCTCTACGCAGCTCATCTCCAGCGAACAGTAGTGAAAATAGTTTTGCAGTACCGTGGCAACATCGTTGTGAAAGTTGCCGAAGGATTTCATTAGCCAGGCAATGGCGGCATTACGCGCCGAATGATCGAACTCCGAGCGGGCGACCACCGGATCGTAGGCAATATCGCTCACCCCGCTCAGGCGCCGCACGATTTCCAGCATCCGCTGACGGGGCGCGCTAAGACGGCTTTGCAGCATATCGCAGACCACCAGCGCCCCGGCGTTAATAAACGGGTTACGCGGTTTGCCTTGCTCAATTTCCAGCTGCAACAGCGAATTAAAAGGCTGGCCGGAGGGGTCTTTACCCACCCGCTGCCAGATCTCCTCTTCCTGATAGTGGTTCATCGCCACCACCAGACTGAGGACTTTGGAGATAGATTGAATCGAGAAACGCTCGTGGGCGTCACCGGCGCTGTAGTGCTGACCGTCCACCGTACAGATTGCCACGCCGAGCTTATCGCCGCTGACCCTGGCCAGGGCAGGAATATAGTCCGCCACTTTACCGCGGCCAATCAGCGGCCTGACTTCAGCCAGAATGGCATCGAGCATTGCGTTATTAATTACCGTCGCCACGCGCGGCTCCTTGCCAACATCAAAATTCGGGCGGTAATTATAGGCGCACCTGTCGCGAAGAAACAGCCTCTTTGTTGCTCCTGCATCGCCAGGGTGAAGGGTCGCTCGTCAGCGGGGCCTGTCAGGGCGACCAAACCGGCAAATCGCACGAATCGGTAGCCCGGGTCAGGCGTTAGCCGCAACCCGGCGATTTTTCCGCAGTCTAGCGGCGATCTCTCCAGACGGTCTGCACGTTGCAGAATTCATGCAGACCAAAATGGGAGAGCTCGCGGCCAAATCCGCTTTTCTTCACGCCGCCGAACGCCACGCGGGCATCGCTGGCGCAGTAGCCGTTAATAAACACGCCGCCGCACTCCAGCTCATCGGCAAAGCGTTGGGCCTGTGCTTCGCTGGTGGTATATACCGTTGCAGAAAGGCCAAACTCGCTATCGTTCGCCAGCGCCAGCGCGTGGTCGGCATCGCGAGCTTCGGTAATTGTCGCCACCGGGCCAAACAGCTCCTGGCGGAAGCCGGTCATCTCAGCGGTGACGTTGCCCAGCACCGTCGGCGCATAGTAGTTGCCCGCGCCGGCGATTTTTTCCGCGCCCAGCAGCAGGGTCGCTCCTTCTTTTAAGGTCGCGCGCACCTGCTCATGCAGCTCATCGCGCAGATCGAAACGCGCCATCGGCCCGATGTAGTTTTGTTCATCGCGCGGATCGCCCATTTTGAGCGCGGCGACGGCGGCGACAAATTTCTGCGTAAAGGCCTCGGCAATGCCCGCCTCGACGATAAAACGCTTCGCCGCGGCGCAGACCTGCCCGGTGTTCTGGTAGCGGCCGATCACCGCCGCTTTCACCGCCTCGTCGAGGTCGGCATCGTTGAGCACGATAAACGGATCCGAACCGCCCAGCTCCAGGACGCATTTTTTCAACGCCGCGCCGGCCTGCGCGCCAATCGCCTTCCCGGCCCGCACGCTGCCGGTAACGGTCACCGCGGCGATACGCGAATCGTTGATCATCTGCGAAACGCTATCGTTGGTGGCATTCACCCAGCCAAACACCCCGGCCGGAACGCCGGCTGCGGCAAAGATTTCACCGATCATCGCCGCGCTTCCCAGTACGTTTGGCGCATGCTTAAGCAGATAGCTGTTGCCCGCCAGCAGAATCGGTACCGCGCCGCGCAGCACCTGCCACACCGGGAAATTCCACGGCATGATGGCGAGGATAGCGCCCATCGGCCGGTACTCAATGACCGCTTTATTATCTTCAACCAGCGTCGCTTCGGTTTTGAGCATCGCCGGTCCGTGCTCGGCATACCAGTCGCAGAGATTTGCCGATTTCGCGACTTCCCCGCGCGCCTGAGCGATCGGTTTTCCCATCTCCAGG
Organism: Klebsiella sp. K5-306; assembly: GCF_051835185.1. Taxonomy (NCBI): domain Bacteria; kingdom Pseudomonadati; phylum Pseudomonadota; class Gammaproteobacteria; order Enterobacterales; family Enterobacteriaceae; genus Klebsiella; species Klebsiella sp. K5-306. The sequence continues at coordinate 702,288 of NZ_JAIFJY010000001.1, read as the reverse complement.
CTAATCATTTGCGCCAGCGTTTCGCCGCGCGCGCGCATCGCGTTACCGACATGACGCAGCGCTGCCGCGCGTTCCGCAACGCTAACGTTGCGCCACTGACGATAAGCTTGTTCCGCAAGGGCAACGGCCGAATCGACTTCTTGCTCGCTCGCCCAGGGCAGAGACGATATGGTTTCACCTGTGGTCGGGTTCACGGAAACCGCATGAGTGGCAGATACATTCATCGTTAATCTCTCTGTGTTGATTGCGAAGTGACCTTATTCTGGCTTACCCTACCCTTCATTAAAAATGAATAATATTAAGCAACCTGTTCACAAAAGAAGAATGCCATGGACCTGACCCAGCTTGAAATGTTTAACGCCGTCGCCAGCACCGGCAGCATTACCCAGGCCGCGCAGAAGGTGCATCGCGTGCCGTCGAACCTGACCACGCGCATTCGCCAGCTGGAGGCGGATCTCGGCGTAGAGTTGTTTATTCGCGAAAACCAGCGTCTGCGCCTGTCGCCCGCCGGGCATAGCTTTTTACGCTATAGCCAGCAGATCCTCGCCCTGGTAGATGAGGCGAGAATGGTGGTCGCCGGAGATGAACCTCAGGGGCTGTTTTCCCTCGGCTCGCTGGAAAGTACCGCCGCCGTGCGCATTTCACCAACCCTGGCGCACTTTAATCAACGTTACCCCAAAATTCATCTGGCCCTCTCCACCGGCCCTTCCGGCACTATGATCGACGGCGTCCTGGAGGGAAACCTGAGCGCGGCGTTTGTTGACGGCCCGCTGGTGCATCCGGGGCTTGAGGGGTTACCGGTATTTCCCGAAGAGATGATGATCGTCGCGCCCTTTGGCCACCCGCCCATTGCGCGCGCCAGTGAAGTGAATGGCGCCAGCGTCTATGCTTTTCGCGCCAACTGCTCCTACCGCCGCCATTTTGAAAGCTGGTTTCATGCCGATCGCGCCACGCCGGGACGCATCCATGAAATGGAGTCCTACCACGGGATGCTGGCTTGCGTCATTGCCGGCGCCGGTCTGGCGCTGATCCCACGCAGTATGCTGGAGAGCATGCCGGGCCATCAGCAGGTTTCTGCCTGGCCGCTGGCGGAAGAGTGGCGCTGGCTGACCACCTGGCTGGTCTGGCGGCGGGGGGCGAAAACCCGTCAGCTCGACGCGTTTATAGCGCTGCTGAACGAAGATCGGCAAGCAGCATCTTCTCCATAAAGATGCTTAACGGATCCGGCTGATACGGCGCAAAGGCGCTACGGGTCTGGTAGCCATTGCGCGTATATAACGCAACGGCGGCGTGCTGATGGATGCCCGTTTCCAGGCGCACGGTATGGCATTCGCGATTTATCGCCTCTTCCTCCAGCGCGGCCAGCAGTCGTTCTCCCAGCTGCTGCCCGCGATGGGCCGGGTGAATAAACACCCTTTTCATCTCGCCAACCCCCTCTTCGCCGAGCACGATCGCCCCGCAGCCGACGGCGTGGCGCTGCGTATCGCGAATAAGAAGCGCAATAACCGACTCCGCCGGTAGCGCGCTCAGGTCGATCAAATGGTTGCTCTCAGCCGGGTAGAGCGTCTGCTGATACGCGTCCAGTTCGGCAATTAAGGCCATCAGATCCGGGTGGTTTTGCGGGGTTGGGGTGATTGTGTACATAGAGAAGCTCCTTTTTGACCATACTGTAGCGCGGAGCGTCTCGCAGGCGGCCATAGCATTAACTTATCGCTTCACACCTCGCTTGCGCTTCCCCCTAAAGTGGCAGTAATTTTGCGTCATGACGACATTTATCAGGAACAAACCATGAATACCAAAGCGCGCAAGGTCATGATTATCGGGGCAGGCAACGTCGGCGCCTCTGCGGCCTATGCCCTGTTGAATCAGAATATTTGCGAGGAGTTAATCCTCGTGGACCTGAATAAAGCCCGCGCCGAAGCGCACGCCCAGGACCTGAGCGATGCGGCGGCCTACATGCCGGGGATGATGACGATTTCCTCGCGGGAAGCCAGCGACTGCGCCGATGTTGATATTGCGGTGCTCACCGTTTCCGGCGGCGCGCTCAAACCGGGCCAGACTCGACTGGACGAACTGACCAACACGGCGACAATTGTAAAAAGCCTCATTCCGCAAATGATGAGCGGCGGTTTCAACGGTATTTTTTTGATTGCCACCAACCCCTGCGACATCATCACCTGGCAGGTATGGCGGCTTTCAGGTCTGCCGCGCAGCCAGGTGCTGGGTACCGGCGTCTGGCTGGATACCACGCGCCTGCGCAGAGTGCTGGCTCAGGAGCTGGATATCGGCGCGCAGAGCATCGACGCCTTTATTCTCGGCGAGCATGGCGACACCCAGTTTCCGGTCTGGTCGCACTCAGCGGTTTACGGCGCCGCCATCGGCGATGTGTACCAAAAGCATACTGGTCAAATTCTCGACCGGGAGCGGATTGCGGAAAAGGTGCGCAGGCTGGGATTTGAAATTTACGCCGGTAAAGGCTGCACCGAATACGGCGTCGCCGGGACTATCGCCGAAATCTGCCGCCATATTTTCACCGGCAGCCATCGTGCGCTGGCGGTATCGTGTATTCTGGATGGCGAATACGGCATCACCGGCGCGGCGGCAGGCGTACCCGCGGTGCTTACCCAAAGCGGCGTACAGCAGATCATTGAGCTGCAGCTGGCCGATGATGAAGCAGAGAAGTTCCGCCGCTCTGTGGAAGTGATTAAAGCCAATATCGCCCGCCTACCGTAACCCGCTTTCCCGGCTAGTCGGCAATGATCAGCCGGGGATGGATATGCCCCAGCAGTTCACGCGTCTCTTCCGGCAGATGATTATCGGTGATGATATCGGTGAGCGAGTCAAGATGGGTGATGTTAAACAGCGACCAGGCGCCGTATTTTGAGCTGTCCGCCAGCAGAATGCGCCGCCGGGCGTTCGCGATTAAATCCCGCTTCAGCGCCGCTTTCTCTTCCGTTGGCGAGGTTACGCCCTTCTCCAGATCCCAGCCGTTGCAGCTGACGAACGCCAGATCGGGCCAGATATTTTGCAGCAGACGGCGTCCGTGATCGCCGATGCAGGACTGGCTGCTGTCGTCGATGCGTCCGCCGATGATGGTAACTTCAATTTGCTTAAATTCCGAGAGAAACAGGGCGATATGCAGATCGCTGGTGATCACCCGCAGCGGCAAGTGGGTTATCTGCCGGGCAAGTTCGATCATCGTGGTTCCGGCATCGAGGACGATGGCGTCCCCGGCCTTGACTAACGCCGCCGCCGCGCTGGCGATGGCGTATTTTTCCTGCAGACTGCGCTGGGACTTCTCTTGGGTGGTGGGCTGTGAAGGAATAAACCGGTTGAGCGTGACGCCGCCGTGGGTACGGCTGATGACCCCTTCCTGATCGAGCTTAATCAGGTCGCGGCGAATCGTCGCCGGCGAGGCGTGAGTCGCCGCCACCAGCTGGTCCACTGTCACCAGATTATGGCTCTTCAGAAAATCCATAATCTGCTCTAACCGGTTATATCCCTTCATGTTATTCCTGTGCGATTTGCATGGCGAGCTCAATAGAGGTTGCCATGCTGTCAGACTTAGCTTTACCTGTCCAGGCAATATCAAACGCCGTGCCGTGGTCTGCGGAAGTGCGGATAAACGGCAGTCCGGCGGTAATATTTACCCCATCATAAAATCCAAGTAATTTTAGCGGAATATGCCCCTGATCGTGATACATCGCGACCACCATATCAAACAGACCTTCGTGACACTGCATAAATACCGTGTCCGGCGGGCATGGCCCGGTCACGTTGAGCCCTCTGGCCTTCATCGCTTCAACGGCCGGACCCACGATACGAATCTCTTCATCGCCAAACAGACCGTTTTCCCCGGCGTGAGGGTTCACTCCGGCAACGGCAATGCGCGGATTAGTGAAACCCACCCGGCGCAGGAAGCTATCGGCGATGCCGATCACCGTTTCAACTCGCGGCTGGTTCAGATTATCAAGGAATTTTCGCAGCGCCACGTGGGTAGAGATATGGATCACTTTGAGCTTATCGGTATATAACACCATCGCAAAATCTTTGGTTTGCGTCAGATGGGCGAGCATTTCGGTATGTCCCGGGAAGTTGTGCCCGGCCAGATGCAGCGCTTCTTTATTGAGCGGCGCGGTAGCGATCGCAAACACCTCACCCGCCATCGCCAGCTCGGTCGCTCGCTTGATGCAGCGGTAAGCTAAATCCCCCGCCTGCGCCTGCACTTCCCCCGCGCGTAGTCCTTGCGGATCGGCTAGCGGTTCGTCGATAACGTTAATCGTGCCCGCGCTGAACTGCGCCTGTTCCGGACGATCAATGATACGCAGCTCGGCGGGCGGGGTTATCCCCATCGCCAGGATCCGCCGCAGCGTCTGCGCGCAGCCCACCACCACGACCGGCGCGCCGTTGAGTTTCCCCTCAACCAGCGATTTGATAATAATTTCCGGGCCAATGCCTGCCGGGTCTCCCATCGTTACCGCAATGATGTTAGTCACTCATTTTCTCCTCAATAAAATTCACAACCTCCAGCAGGGTGGTTTCCGTTCCGAATCCGCCTGCCTTGGTCATTACCGGCCGCTGCCAGCTACTACCCAGAAAATTGCCGAACGGCACGCATTGCGCCACCCGGCCTGTAATATGAAATCCGCTGGCGCCCAGCGCCTGCGCCACGGCGATCGCCACGTCGCCGCCGGATAAATAGAGCGCTCCCGGCTGGCTCTGCGCGATGGCCAGCGCGCTGACTCGCGCCAGGTATGCGCAGATGCGCTCGCCAAGGGCAGTGCGATCGACCCCATGCCGACGACACAAGGCTTCAACCGCCTTTCGCGCCTCGCTATCGGGTCGGGTGGTGATAACGCAATGATTATTTTCGCTCAATACCGCCACGATACGCCGGGCATCAAGGGCGGCATCGCCGTCAAAGGCCATAGCCACATCAATGTCGACCCGCCGGACGCGCGGATGCTCATTAAGGCGGGCAACCTGCTGTTGCGCGATTTCGCTCATTGAACCGACCACGGCCAGCAGCGGGCCGTACGGTATAGTCGCCAGCCGACGCGCCAGGGCGTCGCATAGCCCCGCAGACCCCACCAGCAGCACCCGCTGCTCGCACAGAGCGACCGTGGCGATAATGGCGTCCAGCTGCTGGTTTTCTTCGGCATCGACGATCAGCACCCGCGGCGTCTCAACCGTTTGTTCCAGCTCTGCCGCCAGCCCGGGGACCGTTGTCCTACGGCACAGCAAATCGCTTTGTTGGGCGACCACGGCGGCGATATCCGCGCTGCTGACCGGCGTTTTCGGGTCGGTCGCGAACTCGGTTTCATTCACCGGCGAGCCGTGCACATAGCACAGCCCCCGGCGCGTCACCCGGCCAGCCGCCGGAAAAGCCGGCGCCAGAACTGCTACGGCGCAGTTTAGCGCGCGCATCGTTGCTTCCAGCTCGGCGCCGAGATTGCCGCGCAGCGTGGAGTCGATTTTTTTCACCGTCCAGCGCGGCTGAAAACGCGGCAACACCGCCTGTAAAAGATGCGTGATGCGCCGTGCCGCCTCTGCGGCGGGCTGCGCGCGGCTGTCGCTATTGAGGATCAGCGCCTGCGCCTCTCCCTGGTAGCTGGCGCTAAACGCCACTTCCGCCCGCATCCCCGTCTCCGCCAGGCTGACTCCCGCGTCATTTGCGCCGGTAAAGTCATCCGCCAGAACCAGCACCTTGTTATCGCCGCTGCCCATCATGTTCCCTTTTCAAGCTGTTCGAAATTGATAATGATTATATTCAATCACAATTGATTAAATGTGAGCAAGCTCAAGTTATTAAATCTCGCTATAAATTATAACTTCATCCCACAATGTGAGTGACCCGAACAATAGATGATTAAGTTTAATCATCCATAAGACAGGAGAAAGAAGTGGCAACCATTAACAGCACCCTGATTAGCGGCGCGGGCGCGTTTACCGCCCTGCTACCGCTGCTGACCGGCAAACAGCGCATTTTGCTGGTCACCGATGCCAACGTTGGCAAACTCGATGCCGCACGGCAGATCCGTACGCTTCTGGAAGACGAAGGGCGTCAGGTTCAGATCGTTGATTCCGTACCCGCAGAGCCAAGCCAACATGATATGACGCAAATTCTGCGCCTCGTCAGCGCTAACCAGCCGGAGCTAATTGTCGGGATTGGCGGCGGTAGCGTTCTGGATGTGGCCAAGCTGCTCTCGGTTCTGCTGCATCCCGACTCGCCGGGGCTTGAGGCGCTGCTGGCCGGCGAAAAGCCGCAGCAAAAGGTGACCTCGTTATTAATTCCCGCCACTGCCGGCACCGGTTCCGAAGCCACGCCGAACGCGATCCTGGCAATCCCGGAACAGAATACGAAGGTGGGGATTATCTCCCCGGTTCTGCTGCCGGATTATGTTGCCCTGCTGCCGGAATTAACCACCAGCATGCCCGCGCATATCGCCTCCTCTACCGGCATTGACGCGCTGTGTCATCTTATTGAGTGCTTTACTTCGACCGTTGCCAATCCGGTTAGCGATAACGCGGCGCTGATTGGCCTGCGCAAGCTGGTGCGCAACATCGAGCTATCGGTGAGCGAGCCGCACAATCTGGCGGCGAAGCTGGAGATGCTGTGGGCCTCTTATTATGGCGGTGTGGCTATTAACCATGCGGGCACTCATCTGGTTCATGCCCTTTCCTATCCGTTAGGCGGCAAATATCACCTGCCGCACGGCGTGGCTAACGCCATTTTGCTGGCGCCTTGTATGAAGGTGGTGCGCCCACACGCGGTGGCGAAATTTGCCCAGGTCTGGGATCTGCTCCCTGAAGCCGACCTGACGCTTAGCGAAGAAGAGAAATCCCATGCACTGGTCGCCTGGCTCGCCGCGCTGGTGAAACGCCTGCAGCTGCCCGATAACCTTGCCGCGCTGGGCGTACCGCCAGAAAGCATCAGCGAACTGAGCGAAGCGGCGCTGAACGTCAAGCGTTTACTGAATAATGCGCCATGCAGCGTTAACCAGGATCAGGTTGAGGCGGTTTACCGCCCCCTGTTTCCCGCACAATAACACCAGGGAAGAGATGAAATGAGCAATTCAATTACCGGCGTTCTGACCGCCATCATCACGCCTTTTACCGCAGAGGGAGCCGTGAATATCCCGGCGCTAAGGCAGCAGGTGCAGCGCCAGCTCGCCGCGGGCAACGGTATTTTTTGCGGCGGTACCAACGGCGAATTCTTTGTGCTGAATGAAGCGGAAAAAATCGCCGTCGCTAAAGCCTGCGTGGATGAAGTTGCCGGTCGGGCGCCGGTGGTGGCGCATATTGGCGAAGTGTCGACTCGCGAAACGATCCGCCTGGGTCAACAGATCGAACAACTGGGCGTTGACGCGGTCTCCGTGATTACCCCCTGGTTTGTGCCGCTAAAACAGGATGAGCTGATCGCCCACTATACCGCCATTGCTGACGCCCTGAGTGTACCGGTATTTCTCTACAACATCCCGGCGCGCACCGGCAACACCATTGAACCGCAAACCGCGCGCGCGCTGGCGCAGCATCCGAACATTATCGGCGTCAAAGACAGCGCCGGCAGCTACGAAAGCCTGAAGGGTTTCCTCGATGCGGTCCGGGATATCGCCGATTTTGACGTGCTGAACGGCCCTGATTCGCTGATACACCAGGGTTTTGTTGATGGCTGCTCCGCCTGTATTTCCGGGCTGGCAAACGTCGCGCCAAAAGAGATCAACGCCATCTGGGCAAATTTTAAAGCGGGCAATGTTGAGGGCTCCCGCCAGGCTCAGGAGAGCGTCACCGGTCTGCGTACCGATCTTTATAAAGTGGCGTTCTCGCCGGCGGCGGTAAAAAAAGCGCTGCAGCTGATGGGCCACGATGTTGGCGACAGTCGCTACGCGGTGAGCTTCACCTCGGCGCAGTGCGCGGAAATTAATCAAATTATTGCCAAATATATTTCCTGACGATAGCGGAAATAGTTAATTAAATTTCCGGCACTGGTGTAAACAAAAAATCAGTGCCGGGAATATTTAATATTTTGTATATAACGTCTTACGTAACGTAAGGGATGTTTCAATGTTTATATGGATGCTTGACCCTGAAATATGGTTGACGCTGGTAACGCTCACATTTCTGGAGATTATTCTCGGGGTCGATAATATTATCTTTCTCTCGCTGGTAGTGGCCAAACTGCCACCGCATCAACAAAATGTTGCGCGTAAGTTGGGATTAAGCGGCGCAATGGTTATGCGCGTGCTATTGCTGGTATCTATTGCCTGGCTGGCGCATATAACGGTGCCGCTGTTTACTATTGCGCATTTTGTCGTATCGGTGCGCACCATCATTTTATTTGTCGGTGGTTGTTTCCTTATTTACAAGTCACTGCAGGAGATACGCGGTGAACTGCAGCTGGAAGAAGAGTCGCACGGCGGCGGCCAGCGTCAGCTTTCGCTGGCGGGCGCGGTTGTCCAGATTATGCTACTGGATATTGTCTTTAGCCTGGATTCAGTTATTACCGCAGTCGGTTTGTCGCAACATATTTTCATTATGATTACGGCAGTCATTATTGCTGTTGGCATTATGATGTTCGCGGCAAAGACCATTGGCGATTTTGTCAATAACACGCCAACGATGAAAATGCTCGCTTTAACCTTTTTGTTGCTGGTGGGGATATTACTGGTCGCGGATAGTCTGGAGATACACATTGCAAAAGGTTATCTCTATTTTGCCATTTTCTTTTCGCTGGCGGTGGAAACGCTCAATATTATTCGTAATAAAAAAATCATTAAGGCTTCGCAGCCCGCAGAAGCTTACGACTCATTACAGCTAAACAAATAAAACCCTACTGAAAATAACGGAGTATGAATATGTCTGTAACCGCAATTCGTGACGGAATCATTAATCAGCATGAACAGGACGCGCGGGTCGAAACCGCGATGTTACCGTCATCCTGCCCGCAAAACCATGCGGCAAACCTGCTGCCGCTGCCGGACGGCTCCCTGATGTGCGTCTGGTTCGGCGGTACCCAGGAAGGCGTTGCCGACATTTCCGTTTGGGGATCGCGTCTGCTGCCCGGGAGCCGCCAGTGGAGCGATGCGGTCAAATTGTCTGATGACGCCAGCCGTTCCGAGCAAAACCCGGTGCTGTTTCTGGCGCCGGATAACGTGCTATGGCTGCTGTGGACCGCGCAGATCTCCGGCAACCAGGATACCGCCATCGTGCGCTATCGCCAGTCAACGGATCTGGGCCAAACCTGGGGCGAGATTGCCACCCTGCTCGATAAGCCCGGCACCTTTATTCGCCAGCCGATCACCGTCCTCGACAACGGCAACTGGCTGCTGCCGGTCTTCTACTGCCGCACTCAACCGGGTGAAAAATGGGTTGGCAACGACGATATCAGCGCCGTCAAAATCTCCTCCGATTGCGGCAAAACCTGGCGCGACGTCGAAGTACCGCAAAGCCTGGGCTGCGTACATATGAACATCACCGCGCTGCCGGGCGGCACGCTGGTTGCGCTGTTCCGCAGCCGTTGGGCCGACAATATCTACTACAGTCAGTCCGTCGATAACGGCGAAAGCTGGTCAGTGCCTGAACCGACTGAACTGCCCAATAACAACTCATCTATTCAGGTGACTACCCTCGCCAGCGGCGAACTGGCGCTGGTCTTTAACCACATGAGCGCCGCCGGCGCGCGGGAACGCCGGGCATCGCTTTACGACGAAATCGACGATGGCGATAACAGCCGTAAAGAGCCGGAAGTGACCAGCGGGCGTTCGGCCTTCTGGGGAGCGCCGCGCGCGCCGATGACTGTAGCCATCTCCGCCGACGGCGGTAAAACCTGGCCATGGCAGCGCAACCTCGATGAAGGCGACGGCTACTGCATGACCAATAACTCGCTGGATAAGCGCAATCGCGAGTTCTCCTACCCGAGTATCAAACAAGGGGCGGACGGCACGCTGCACATTGCCTACACCTGGTTCCGCCAGGCGATTAAATACGTGCACGTTTCGCCCGAGTGGGTGAAGGAGTCCGCACGATGATCGTCGGCAACCTTAACGCCCTGCCGCTGGCAGGGCTTCCCCCGGCGCTGCGGCAGATCCTCTCCCTTCCGCAAGCCACGCTAGCGGCGCTGCGCGGCAGGCCGGACGGCCGCTGGCAGCCGGAAAACTGTCGCTGGTATTGCAATATCGGCGAAGCGCATACCCAGCCGACCGCCCAGCGGCACACCGAATATCACCATCAGTGGGCCGATATTCAGGTGATGCTGGCGGGCTGCGAGGTGATTAACGCCGGAATGCTCTGCGTCGCGCAGGATAGCGATGAAGAGCGCAAACCGGATCTGTTTATCGCCCGCGATTGCCCGTTGCAGGTATCCATCACCCTGTATCCCGGTGATTTTGCGATATTTCTGCCAGGCGAACCCCATCAGGCGCTGTGCGCGGTAGACATGCCGTCAACGGTACGCAAAGCCGTATTTAAAGTGCCGAGCGACATGCTGGAAGGGTAAATAAGAAGGAGAAATAACAATGACAATGGAAATGATTCTGGCGCTGGGCATTCTGGTGCTAATGATAGTTCTTATTATGTCAGACAAAATGGCGTTTGGCGCACCGCCGCTGCTCGCCTGTCTGCTATTGGTTGTGACAGGGCTCTCCAACGTTCAGCAGGCCTTTGCCGGGTTTGTTAACTCAAGCGTCATTATGATCGCCGGCTTTATGGTGGTGATGGCGGCGCTGCAGAAAACGCGGCTGATCGGTAACGTAAAATCGGCGATGGTTAATCTGGTAAATAAAGGCAGCTATAAAAGCTACGCGCTGCTACTGGTGATTGTCATGATTGGCGCCAGCCTGGCGGGTACCGGTTCAACCGGCTACTACGTGCTGATTCTGTCACTGGTTTCGACCATCCCCTACAGCAAGAAGCTGCCGACCTCAAAGCTGATGATGCCGCTGGGATTCGCCACCAATCATCCTCTGTTCCCGGTTAACGTCGCGCTGCTGTTTGGCGTCACCGCCACGGTACTGCAAACCGCCGGTTTCAACGAGGAGATTTCAATGGTGAAATTTGCTCTGGTCAATCTGGTGATGTCGCTGGCCTTTTTGGCCTGGTGCCTGGTTGCGTATCGCTTTTTACCCGATCACCCGATCGCCGATGCCTCCGAGGAAGCGATGGCGGTACGCGAAGAGGAAGCCGTGGTGCTGCCCGCGTGGAAAGAGTATTGCACCGTTGGCGCCTTTGCGTTCAGCGTCGTGGGTATGATGCTGATGAACCAGTTAGGCAACATCGCCTATGTCGTACCGGGTCTCGCCGCTGCTTTCGTGATGATGATTAACGTCGTCGACTTCAAAGAGGTTCGCGATCATATGGGCGCGCCGGTTATCCTGATGATGGCCGGAGTGATCGGCGTCGCCGATGCGCTGGCAGGCACGGGCTTCACGGCAATGGTCGGCGATGCGGTGGCGGGCGTGCTCGGCGCAAACGTATCGCCCTTCGTGTTTATTTTTATCTTTGCGCTACTGACCAGCACCTGCTCAACCTTTACCGGGTCGAACATGGGCTCGGTGTATATCTTCGCGCCGATCGCGATCGCCGCCTGTACCAGCCTCGGCCTCAACCCTACCGCAGCCGCGATTGCGGTGGTCATTTCTGGCTGGAACGGTGGCTATATGCCGATTGACGGTATGCCGGCAATGATTCTGGGAATGGGAAAATATAAATTACCGGAATTCTGGATATTCTCGGTGCCGATGTACTTAATACGGATTCTGGCACTGTGCGTCGGCGCGATTGTGATATTCCCGATGTAGTTTTCTTTTCAATCTGTTCTGGTCTGACGCGATAGTGGCTCTGGTTTTTCGTGGAGTACGCAGGAGACGTTTGCCCAACACGCGGGGATGGATAAGGGATCGGCAGGTTTATTGCCGATCCCTTTTTATTTTGCTTACTCGCCTGACGTTATTTCACGTAGCGTGATTACGCCATTTAAATAGGTTACCGCCTGGCCGCTCATTAATACCCGCTCGCCCTTTAGCTCGCAGCGAATATCACCGCCGCGCGCGGAAACCTGCCGCGCCAGCATCTGGGTTTTGCCCAGCTTCGCACGCCAGTAGGGAATCAACATGGTATGCGCAGAACCGGTTACCGGATCTTCCCACACCGCTTCTCCCGGGGAGAAAAAGCGGCTGACGAAGTCATATTCGCCGCTGCCTGCGGCGGTAACGGTAACTTTATGCTCACCCGGGATCATCGCGGTAATATTCGGCCGCAGGGCTTCTAGCAGGTCGCGAGAGGCCAGCTCGATAAGCCATGCGCGTCCCTTACGCGCGTGCAGATAGCTATCAATACCCAGCGCGGAGAGCATCGCGGCGGGCGGCTCACCCTCCTGCGTTTCTCCCGCCGGGAAATCCAGCGTCAGCCACTCGCCTTCACGGCTCACGGTCAGGCGACCGGAAGCGGTCGCGAAGTGAATGACCGCGTCAGGATAATCCAGGTGATGAAATATCACGTGCGCGCTGGCAAGCGTAGCGTGGCCGCAGAGATTGACCTCGTTGCGGGTGGTAAACCAGCGAAGCGCAAAACCATCGCTTTCTGGCACCACGAACGCGGTTTCCGACTGGTTGTGCTGCTGCGCCATGTTAAGCAGCAGCGCATCCGGCAGCCACTCTTTAAGCAGGCATACCGCCGCCGGATTGCCGGCAAAAGGCTGGTCGCTGAAAGCCGCCACCAGATAAAAAGGGATTTCCGTCACCCGGCCTCCTTAACGCAGCGTAATCGTGCCGATTAAATAGGTCGTCGCCTGACCGCCGATCAGAACCCGCTCGCCCCGCCACTGGCAGCGCAGATCGCCGCCGCGGGCCGAAACCTGCCGCGCCTGCATCTCCGTTTTGCCGAGCTTTTCGCCCCAGTAGGGAATCAGCATGCTGTGGGTCGAACCGGTCACCGGATCTTCCGCCACCGCCTCGCCCGGGCAGAAGAAACGGCTGACAAAGTCATACTCTTCATCCGCCGCGCTGATACAGATCATTTTACCGAGGCGCTGGAGTCTCTGCATATCCGGGCGCACGGCTTCCACCTGCTGGCGGTTGGCCAGAATCACCAGATAATCGCGCGCCACGCGTATCTCCTGCGCTTCGCGCAGTCCGAGCCCGGCCAGCAGTTCCGCAGGCGGCTGCTCAACGGCGGTCGTCGCCCAGGCCGGGAAATCCAGGGTCAGCCAGTCGCCGCTGCGCGTGACGCGAAGCTCGCCAACAAAACGGGTGCTAAAGACAATCGTTGATGACGGGTGATCGAAATATTCAAAAATCACGTGCGATGCCGCCAGCGTCGCATGGCCGCAAAGGTTGATCTCATCCAGCGTGGTAAACCAGCGCAGCTCGTATCCTTCATCGGTGCGGACGAAAAACGCCGTCTCCGACTGATTATGCTGTTGCGCCATTTTCAGCAACGTTTCGTCCGGCAGCCATTCGGTGAGCGGGCAAACTGCCGCTGCGTTGCCGCCAAAGCTATGGTCGCTGAACGCATCGACCAGATAAAAATTAATTTCCTGCATCGTTCGGTCCCTTCATCTTCTTTACTTATCGATAACATGACATAAACGAGATAATTGCACACCTTTTATAAGAAAATTAATCCGTTAGGTTCAGGTATTTCCTTCAAACAAAAATGAGACTCAGATCACAAAATGGTTGTGTTTTAGGCAGCGATCGTTTTAAGATCGTGCCACTTCTTTCCTCTTTGTAACCAGCCCTGAACTTATGATGACAAATACGGTTTCACGCAAGGTCGCGTGGCTGCGCGTAGTCACGCTTGCGATTGCGGCATTTATTTTTAATACCACCGAATTTGCGCCCGTTGGCCTGCTGTCGGACATTGCTGACAGCTTCGGCATGGAAACGGCGCAGGTGGGGATTATGCTGACGATCTACGCCTGGGTCGTCGCGCTGATGTCGCTGCCCTTTATGCTGTTGACCAGCAAGATGGAGCGCCGTCGTCTGCTGGTTGGCCTGTTTATTCTGTTTATCGCCAGCCACGTGCTGTCGTTCCTGGCATGGAACTTTAACGTGCTGGTGATCAGCCGTATCGGTATCGCTTTTGCCCACGCGGTATTCTGGTCGATTACTTCAGCGCTGGCGATTCGTATGGCGCCAGCCGGTAAACGGGCGCAGGCGCTGAGCCTGATTGCTACCGGTACCGCGTTGGCGATGGTTTTCGGTATCCCGATCGGCCGTATCGTCGGGCAGTACTTTGGCTGGCGCACCACCTTCCTGGTTATTGGCCTGGGAGCGCTGATCACCATGGTATGCCTGATCAAGCTGCTGCCCAGGCTGCCGAGCGAGCATTCAGGTTCGCTGAAAAGCCTACCGGTGCTGTTCCGCCGCCCTGCGCTGCTGAGTATTTATTTACTGACGGTGATTGTGGTGACCGCGCACTATACCGCCTATAGCTATATTGAACCGTTCGTTCAGACGGTCGCCGGCCTGAGCGGCAACTTCGCGACCGTGCTGCTGCTGACGCTGGGCGGCGCGGGTATCGTCGGCAGCATTCTGTTTGGTAAGCTCGGCAACCTGCATGCTTCCGGATTAATCAATGCGGCGATTGGCCTGCTGCTGGCGTGTCTGCTACTGCTGCTGCCCGCCTCGCACAACGCTAACCACCTGATGCTGCTGAGCGTCTTCTGGGGCGTGGCGATCATGATTATCGGGCTTGGTATGCAGGTTAAAGTGCTGGCGCTGGCGCCGGATGCAACCGACGTGGCGATGTCGCTGTTTTCGGGGATCTTTAATATCGGCATCGGCGCTGGCGCGCTGGTGGGCAGTCAGGTCAGTACCCATCTGTCGATGGCATCGATTGGCTATGTCGGCGCGATCCCGGCCGTCGTCGCGTTAATGTGGGCGGTGATGATTTTCCGCCGCTGGCCGATCTCGCTGGACGACCATCAGCCGCATCACTCCTGATCGTTCGACTAAAAAAAGCCTGCCGGTTGTAAAACGGCAGGCTTTTTTATTTTTCCTGTCGACGCAAAGTCGTCAGGCGTGATAGGTCGAAATAATCTCCAGCACGCCGTTGATGATGAATTGCACGCCCATACAGACCAGCAGGAAGCCCATCAGGCGGGAAATCGCCTCGATACCGCCCTTCCCGACCAGACGCATAATCGCTCCGGAGCTGCGCAGGCAACCCCACAGAATAATGCCGACCAGCGCAAAAGTAATCGGCGGCGCCGCCAGCACAACCCACTCCGGGAAGTTTGCGCCGTGCTTCACCGTCGACGCCGAGCTGATAATCATCGCGATCGTCCCCGGCCCTGCGGTGCTCGGCATCGCCAGGGGAACGAAGGCAATATTGGCCGTCGGTTCATCTTCGAGCTCTTCCGATTTGAGCTTAGCTTCCATCGAATCATGGGCCTTTTGCTGCGGAAACAGCATCCGGAAGCCGATAAAGGCGACAATCAGCCCCCCGGCGATACGCAGTCCGGGAATCGATATGCCAAAGGTGTTCATCACCACCTGCCCGGCGTACCACGCGACCATCAGGATAGCGAACACGTAGACCGAGGCCATCAGCGACTGCCGGTTACGCTCGGCGTTATTCATGTTTCCGGCCAGGCCAAGGAACAGCGCCACGGTAGTCAGCGGGTTTGCCAGCGGTAGGATCACAACCAGTCCCAGGCCTATCGCTTTAAAAAGATCCATCATAGTGAGTTAAAGTCCTGTAAATATTGGATTATCAAAAAATGACGCGCGCCGAGTATAGCGTCGGTTGTCAGGGTAGCGCGAGTTCCCGGCAGAATGTATCCATCATGCAATAAATCATAAGACAACCGCGCCAAATAGAGTGACCTGCATCACAACTATCCGTTTTAGCAAATCGTGGCATCGGCTTATTCATCAGGTTGACTTATATTTGCCTAGGCAATAATATCTCCCGCAACTAAGTCATTGCCTGGGCAACCATCGTGAAAAGTACAAGCGACCTGTTTAACGAAATGATCCCCCTCGGACGCTTGATCCAGATGGTTAACCAGAAAAAAGATCGCCTGCTCAACGACTACCTCTCACCGATGGATATTACGTCCACCCAGTTTCGGGTGCTCTGTTCCATTCGTTGCGAAGTGTGTATTACCCCCGTTGAGCTGAAAACCGTCCTTTCCGTCGATCCGGGCGCCATGACGCGCATGCTTGACCGCCTGGTCTGTAAGGGCTGGATTGAACGGTTACCCAACCCGACTGACAAGCGTGGCGTACTGGTGCAGCTAACGCCAGACGGCGCAGCCCTTTGTGAGCAGTGTCATCAGGTTGTGGGTCAGAAATTGCACCAGGAACTAACAAAAAATCTGTCGACGGATGAAGTGGCCACTCTTGAGTGCCTGCTCAAAAAAGTTCTGTCGTAATAAGAAGAGGTAAGATGATGTCCAGACGCAATAACGACGCCATCACTATCCATAGTATTTTGTCGTGGATCGAGGATAACCTGGAATCGCCCCTGTCGCTGGAGAAGGTTTCAGAGCGCTCAGGTTACTCCAAGTGGCACCTGCAAAGAATGTTCAAGAAAGAGACCGGTCACTCGCTGGGACAATATATCCGCAGCCGTAAGCTGACCGAGATTGCGCAGAAGCTGAAGCAGAGCAACGAGCCTATCTTATACCTGGCCGAGCGCTATGGCTTTGAGTCGCAGCAAACGCTGACGCGGACTTTCAAAAACTATTTCGATGTTCCGCCGCACCAGTATCGTATTACTAACGTGCCGGGCGAGTCGCGCTACCTGCTCCCGTTGAACAACTGTTGTTAACCGCCTGCAAAAAAGACGTATTGAGGAAATCATGAAACTATTCGCTTCCGCCGCCATCGTGCTATTGGCGCTGGTCTCCAGCCAGAGTTATGCGGAGCAGACCACCACTCCGGTTCGCCACAACAACCGGGATGCGATGATTATTCCTTCCGAGCATAATGATTCGCCTTTTGATTTCAATCACATGGCTTCGGGCAGTGATAAATCAGATGAACTGGGCGTACCCTATTACAACCAGCAAGGCCTGTAAAATCCCTTTAGCCCCGTCACCGGGGCTTTTTTTTATCCTCTCGCCATTCCAGGACGCACGATCCGCAGGCCGAAAACGTTGATATACAGCCCGGCCATAATGAGCACGGCCCCCAGCAGTTGCAGGCTATTCAGCGTTTCGCCGAGCAGCAAGGCGGCGCTGGCCATTCCCACCACCGGCACCAGCAGCGACAGCGGCGCTACGCGCCAGGTCTCATAGCGACCGAGCAGCGAACCCCAGATCCCATAGCCGACAATCGTCGCAACAAACGCCAGATACAGTAGCGACAGAATCGTTACCCCATCGATATGCAGCAGGCTTGCCGCCATGATCTGCGGACCATCGAGAAGCCAGGAGGCCAGCATAAAAGGCAGCACCGGGATCAGCGCGCTCCACACGACTAAAGACATAATCGGCGGCCGGCTCGCATGGGACATGATTTTTTTATTGAAGATGTTGCCGCAGGCCCAGCTCAGCGCCGCCGCCAGGGTCAGCATAAAGCCCACCAGCGGAACATGCTGTCCGCCGAGGCTGGCCTCGACCAGCACCAGGACGCCGAAAATCGCCAGTGCGATACCTGCCAGCTGTTTCGCCTGCAAACGCTCGCCGAAGATAAACGCGCCAAGAATAATGGTAAAAAAGGCCTGCGCCTGCAGCACCAGCGAGGCTAGCCCGGCAGGCATACCGAGGCTAATCGCGCAGAACAGAAACGCAAACTGGCCAAAGCTAATAGTCAGACCGTAGCCCAGCAGCAGAGTGAGCGGAATTTTTGGCCGCGCGACGAAGAGCAGCGCCGGGAAAGCCACCAGCAAAAAACGCAGTCCGGCGAGCATCAGCGGCGGCATATTATGCAGCCCCACCTTGATCACCACGAAATTCAGCCCCCATACCACCACCACCAGCAATGCCAGCAGCCCGTCTTTTCGCGTCATACCCTGCCTCGGTTGTTATTGGATTTTTTGTGAACAAAATCAAACTACAGAATAATTCGTCCGCCGCCTAGATCATTATTTTCGGTAGGTCGCTGGCGTGCTTTTCATCACCGATGGGAACTATACAAGCGTCGGTTAGCATGCTATTTGTGATCGGGACAACAAAAATAACATCACTTCAGGCAAGGAAAAAATGATACCGACACTCAGGCGCTCAACGGCGGCGCTGCTGGCTTCGTCGTTGCTGTTAACGATTGGCCGCGGCGCAACGTTACCTTTTATGACGATCTACCTCACCCGGCAGTACCAGCTGGAGGTGGATAAAATCGGCTATGCGCTGTCGAGCGCGCTGATCGTCGGGGTACTGTTCAGCATGGGGTTTGGCATTCTCGCCGATAAGTTCGATAAAAAGCGCTATATGACTCTCGCCGTGCTGGCGTTTATTGGCGGTTTCATCGCTATTCCGCTGGTCAATAGCGTCGCGCTGGTAGTGTTTTTCTTCGCGCTGATTAACTGCGCCTACTCGGTATTCTCCACCGTCCTGAAAGCGTGGTTCGCCGACGTGCTGTCGCCGGAAAAGAAGGCGCAGATTTTTTCTCTTAACTACACCTTTCTTAATATTGGCTGGACCGTTGGACCGCCGATCGGCACTCTGCTGGTGATGTACAGCATTAACCTGCCGTTCTGGCTGGCAGCGGGCTGCGCCGCGCTGCCGCTGGTGTTTATTCAGCTGTTTGTCCAGCGCACCAGCGCCGCGATTGCTGAGGATAATGCGGTCCAGTGGTCGCCTTCGGTGCTGCTGCGCGATCGTGCGCTACTGTGGTTTACGCTCTCCGGCCTGCTGGCGTCATTCGTCGGCGGCTCTTTCGCTTCCTGTATTTCCCAGTATGTGCTGGTGGTAGCGGACAGCGATTTTGCTGAAAAAGTGGTTGCCGTGGTACTGCCGGTCAACGCCGCCGTCGTGGTGGCGCTGCAGTACGCGGTCGGCCGTCGCCTCACCGCGCGTAATATTCGCCCGCTGATGACCTTTGGTACGGTCTGTTTTGTACTCGGACTGGGCGGTTTTGTTATTTCCGATAATAGCCTGCTGCTGTGGGGCCTCTCTGCCGCCGTCTTTACGCTTGGTGAAGTGATCTACGCGCCGGGTGAATATATGCTGATCGATAACATTGCTCCGCCGGGCATGAAGGCCAGCTACTTTTCCGCCCAGTCGCTGGGCTGGCTGGGAGCGGCTTTTAACCCGATGCTGACCGGGACGATTCTGACCCATCTGCCGCACTGGTCGCTGTTTGCAATATTGATGCTCGCTATTATTGCCGCCTGGCTGATGATTTTCCGTGGGATGAACGTACGCCCGTGGAACGGTAGTGCGGTCGCCCGCGCCTGAGCCCAGGCGCCGTGCGGCTGTCAGGTTGCTGTCGCCCCCCTGTCGGGTTTCGATCGTGGTTGCCGACAGCCTGCTCAATAATACTCCATCTCAGGTTTTTCACCCGGAGAGAGTCACGATGAACAGTAGCAATCAGGTTAAACAATTACGTTTACAGCGCGCCTGGTCCCAGGAGCAGCTCGCCGAGCTGGCGGGCGTGAGCGTGCGGACCATTCAGCGCATTGAGAACGGGGACCGCCCCGGTCTGGAGACCCTTAGCGCGCTTGCGGCAGTCTTTGAAGTTAACGTCGCCGAGATTAGCGGCGATTCGCCGGAAGGCCATGACGAATCGCTGGATTTACGCATTGAGGAAGCCAAAGCGCGTGTCGAACGCGAAAGCCGTTTTTACCGTTCACTGACCGTGGCGGTCGTGGTTTGCGTCCTGCTGGCGGCGCTGAACTGGCTGACCGGCGCGGACAGCTACTGGTCCGCATGGGTGGCGATCATCTGGGGGGCGCTGCTGGCGGTAAAAGGATTACGCCTGTTTGTGTTTGGCGAATGGATCAAAAACTGGCGTCAGGCGCGGCTGCAGCGGCTGCTGCGAAAGTAACCTACTGAGCGATGGTGCGCGCTTCTCCCGGGGGCGGCGCAAAGCGCCTTGCCCGGGCTACGGGCCCATCGCCGTCTGCAAGCGGTAGCCCGGACAGATGTGCCGCATCGCCTCCGGGAAACCATATCTAATGTGGCCTCTGATGAGCCCCGGGGTGGCGCAAACCGCCTTGCCCGGGCTAAGGGCCAGCAGACGGCTGTATACCTGTAGCCCGGCTAAGCGCAGCGCGAGCCGGGGAGAGACCGCCATCCGGGAAAGGCCTATATGGTAACCATCCCGCGGACGCCTTCGGCTTCCATATCGCTGCCGCTGCCCTGTTGGATAATCGCCCCGCGCGACATCACCAGGTAGCGGTCCGCCAGCCCGGCGGCGAAATCGTAGAACTGCTCGACCAGCAGGATCGCCATATCACCGCGATTCGCCAGCTGGCGGATAACTTCGCCAATCTCCTTGATGACCGACGGCTGAATACCTTCCGTCGGTTCGTCAAGAATCAGCAGCTGCGGGCGGCTGGCCAGCGCGCGGCCAATGGCCAGCTGCTGCTGTTGCCCGCCGGAAAGATCGCCTCCGCGCCGCTGCTTCATGCTTTTCAGCACCGGAAACAGCTGATAAATCTCTTCCGGCACCGCGCGCGCGTCGCGGGCGGGAAAGCGGGACAGCCCCATCAGCAGATTCTCCTCGACCGTCAGGCGCGGAAAAATCTCCCGCCCCTGGGGCACGTAGGCGATCCCCGACTGCACCCGCTGGTGCGGTTTACGGTGGGTGATATTCTTCTCCTGCCACAGCACTTCGCCGCTGCGCGCCGGGATCAGCCCCATCAGGCACTTCAGCAAAGTGGTTTTCCCCACCCCGTTGCGTCCGAGCAGGCAGGTGACCTCCCCCTGACGCGCGGCAAAATCGACGCCGCGCAGAATATGGCTGCCGCCATAATATTGATGTAGTTGATTAACCTGTAGCATCCGCGCTCCTTAGCGTCCGAGATAAACTTCAATCACCTGTTCGTTGGCCTGCACCTCGCGCAGCGATCCTTCCGCCAGCACCTGTCCCTGATGCAGCACCGTCACCCGGTCGGCGATGGTCTCGACAAAGCCCATGTCATGCTCAACCACCATCAGCGAATGCTGACCGGCAAGGGTGCGGAACAGCTCGGCCGTATACTCCGTTTCTGCATCGGTCATCCCGGCTGCGGGCTCGTCCAGCAGCAGCAGATGCGGCTCCTGCACCAGCAGCATGCCGATCTCAAGAAACTGCTTTTGCCCGTGCGACAGCAGCCCCGCCGGCCGATAGCGTTCGCCCTCCAGCCGCAGCAGACGCAGGGTTTCGCTGATTCGGTCGGCCTGCTCGCTGGTCAGGCGCGCCCGCAGGCTGGCCCACACCGATTTATCGCCTTTCATTGCCAGTTCGAGATTTTCTGCCACCGTCAGCGCCTCAAAGACCGTCGGTTTCTGGAACTTGCGTCCGATCCCCTGCCGGGCGATGGCGATAGGATCGAGGGTCGTTAAGTCCACCGACTGATCGTAAAGCGCCCTGCCGCTCTGCGGCCGGGTTTTGCCGGTGATGATGTCCATCAGGGTGGTTTTACCGGCGCCGTTCGGCCCAATCACGCAGCGCAGTTCGCCGACGCCAATCTGCAGCGACAGGTCGGTCAGCACCTGAAAACCGTCAAAGTTGACGTTAATCTTTTCCAGCTGCAGCACCGGATCGGTCTGCTCACGAAAGCGGTCCGTCGGCAGCTGGCGGGTAAAGAGCTCTTCATCCGGTTGCATCAGCGATCTCCTTTACGCAGCAGGCCGATAACGCCACGCGGTAAAAACAACGTCACGATAATAAAAATCAGCCCCAGAAACAGCTGCCAGTACTCCGGCATCGCCATGGTAAAGTAGCTCTTCGCGCCGTTGACCAGCCCTGCGCCAAGTACCGGGCCGATTAGGGTTCCACGACCGCCCAGCGCCACCCAGATGGCCGCCTCGATAGAGTTGGTTGGCGACATTTCGCTGGGGTTGATGATCCCGACCTGCGGCACGTACAGCGCCCCCGCAAGGCCGCACAGCACGGCAGAAAGCGTCCAGACCAGCAGCTTAAATCCGCGCGGGTCGTAGCCGCAGAACATCAGGCGGTTTTCAGCATCGCGCACCGCCGTCAGCACGCGGCCAAATTTGCTTTGCGCCAGCAAATAGCCAATCCACAGAGTGAGCAACAGCAGCAGCACCGTCGCCATAAACAGCGCTGCCCGGGTACCAATGGCGGTGACGGGGAAACCGAGCAGCGTGGTAAAGCCGGTAAAGCCGTTATTACCGCCAAAGCCGGTTTCGTTGCGGAAAAAAAGCAGCATTCCGGCGTAGGTCAGCGCCTGGGTCATGATCGAAAAATAGACGCCTTTGATTTTCGAGCGAAAGGCAAACCAGCCAAACACCAGCGCCAGCAGACCGGGCACCAGCACCACCAGCAGCATCGCCCAGGCAAAATGCTGGGTGCCCCACCAGAACCACGGCAGCTCGCTCCACGATAAAAACGACATAAAGGCCGGTAGTCCGTCGCCCGCCGCCTGGCGCATCAGATACATGCCCATGGCGTAGCCGCCGAGGGCAAAAAAGATCCCATGGCCAAGCGAGAGCATCCCGGCATAGCCCCAGACTAAATCCAGCGCGACAGCGACAATAGCGTAGCAGAGGATCTTACCGGTCAGCGTCAGCAGCCAGGCGGAAACCGCCAGCGGATGCGTAGCAGGCAGCAGCGCCAGAAACGGCATACTCAGCAGGCCCAACAGCAGCAGAATGCCGATCCACCGCAGCGGGCGCGGCGCTTTGCGCGCCAGCGTTAAGGTAACAGGTTGGCTCATCAGTCAATAACCCTCCCTTTGAGGGCGAACAGTCCCTGAGGACGTTTCTGGATAAACAGGATAATCAGTACCAGTATCAGGATTTTGCCCAGCACGGCCCCCATTTGCGGCTCAAGGATTTTGTTAAAGATGCCAAGACCAAACGCCGCCGCCACGCTGCCGGCCAGTTGACCGACGCCGCCGAGCACCACCACGAGGAAGGAGTCGATAATGTAGCCCTGGCCCAGCTCTGGCCCGACGTTGCCGAGCTGCGATAGCGCAACGCCGCCCAGTCCGGCAATACCGGAGCCGAGACCAAACGCCAGCATATCGACCCGGCCGGTAGGGACGCCGCAGCAGGCCGCCATCGCGCGGTTCTGCGTCACCGCCCGCACGTTCATCCCCAGGCGGGTTTTGTTCAGCGTCAACCAGGTGAAAAGCAGCACCAGCAGCACAAAGGCCAGTACCGCCAGACGGTTCCACGGCAGGATAAGATTCGGCAGAACCTGCACGCCGCCGGAAAGCCACGCCGGATTGGCGACCTCGACGTTCTGCGCGCCAAACAGCATCCGCACCAGCTGGATCAGCATCAGGCTGATCCCCCAGGTGGCCAGCAGCGTCTCCAGCGGGCGACCGTAGAGATGACGGATCACGGTGCGCTCCAGCGCCATGCCGATCCCGCCGGCAATCAGGAACGCCACCGGCAGCGCAATCAGCGGATAGAAGGCCAGCCACTGCGGGGCCAGTTGCGCCAGCGCCTGCTGAACCAGCCAGCAGCTGTAGGCGCCAATCATCAGCATTTCGCCGTGGGCCATGTTGATGACCCCCAGCAGTCCGTAGGTGATCGCCAGGCCGAGCGCGGCGAGCAGCAGGACAGAGCCGAGGGAGAGGCCCATAAACGCCTGTCCGAGCAGATCGCCCAGCAGCAGGCGGTGCTGGATTTTGCTCAGGCTCTCCTGCGCCGCCGCGCGGATCGCCGGGTCTGGCTCATGCCGGGCGTCGGTATAAGGCGTCAGCAGCGCCTGGGTTTCCGGGTCGCCTGAGTGACCGAGCCGTTCAATGGCCGCCAGCCTCTGCGCAGGCTGCGGACTGGTTAGCTGCAGACGAGCAAGCGCAATTTCCAGCAGCGATTTGACCGCGCCGTCGGTTTCCGCCGTCAGGCGCTGCTGTAACAGGACCGCCATTTCTGGCGTCGCTTCGCGCTGGAGGGTTTTTGCCGCAGAGGCCCTTTCCGTGACGTTGTCACTGACCAGCTGATGCGTGGCCAGCGCCCCTGCCGCGAGGTTACGCAGACGATTGGTCAGGCGTACCGGTTTTATTGTTCCTTCGGGAGCCGCAACCGCGCCCAATGCCAGTAGCTTATCACCCTGCTTGCTGAACGCATGACCGCGACTATCCGATTGTAATGTCTCGCTTTTCAGCGCCCTTAGCAGCGGTAAACGCGGCGCTGCAGGCGCGACGGCCCACTGCTCAAGCAGCAGCGCCTGTTGGCTGCGGGTGGCTGCCACGAAATCGTCGGCGTCGGCTGCCTGCGCCCGCCACGGCATCAATACCAGCAGCAGCGCAAAATAACTCATAAGGCGCAATGGGTTCATGGTGGTCCTCCTTACCCGGGAAATCGGGCCGTGCCCGAACGACAGAATCCGTCACCCCGGCTTAGCGCCGGGGTTCAACGTTTAGTTACTGGCGCTTTTTACCGGGTGATCCGGTTTTTTGTCGTTTCCGGCGATCCACGGGCTCCACGGCTGGGCGCGAACGGGTGCTTCAGTCTGCCAGACCACGTTAAACTGGCCGTTGCTTTCGATTTCACCGATCATGACCGGTTTATGCAGGTGATGGTTGGTCGCATCCATCGTCAGGGTGAAGCCCGACGGCGCTTTAAAGGTCTGACCGGCCATGGCTTCCCGAACTTTATCGACATCGGTGGTCCCCGCTTTGGTTACCGCCTGGGCCCACATATGCAGACCGACCCAGGTTGCTTCCATCGGATCGTTGGTGACCACACTATCCGCGTTCGGCAGCTTATGCGCTTTGGCCCAGGCGCGATAATCGGCGACAAACTGTTTGTTGGTAGGGTTATCCACGGATTCGAAGTAGTTCCACGCCGCGAGATTGCCCACCAGCGGTTTGGTATCAATCCCGCGCAGCTCCTCTTCACCCACCGAGAAGGCCACTACCGGAACATCGGTCGCTTTTAGCCCCTGGTTAGCCAGCTCTTTATAGAACGGAACGTTGGAATCACCGTTGATCGTGGAAACCACCGCCGTTTTACCGCCGGCGGAAAACTTCTTAATGTTGGCGACGATGGTCTGGTAATCGCTATAGCCGAACGGGGTATAGACCTCTTCGATGTCTTTATCCTGAATGCCTTTGGCGTGCAGGAACGCGCGGAGAATTTTGTTGGTGGTGCGCGGATAAACGTAGTCGGTACCCAGCAGGAAGAAGCGCTTCGCCCCGCCGCCGTCTTCGCTCAGCAGATATTCCACCGCCGGGATAGCCTGCTGATTTGGCGCTGCGCCGGTGTAGAAGACGTTCGGCGACATCTCCTCGCCTTCATACTGTACCGGGTAGAAAAGCAGGCCGTTCAGCTCTTCAAATACCGGCAGAACCGATTTGCGCGACACCGAGGTCCAGCAGCCGAACACCGCCGCGACCTTATCCTGCGTAAGCAGCTGACGCGCCTTTTCCGCAAACAGCGGCCAGTTTGAGGCCGGGTCAACGACCACCGGCTCCAGCTTTTTACCCAGCACGCCCCCTTTGGCGTTAATGTCGTCGATCGCCATCAGGGCGACCTCTTTAAGCGGGGTTTCGGAAATCGCCATCGTCCCTGAGAGCGAATGCATAATCCCGACTTTGATGGTGTCGGCGGCGTATACCTGCAAGGAGAAGCCCATGCTGATAACAGAGGCGGAGAGAGCAAAAGCTTTTAATAGTGTTCGACGCTGCATGTGTGTCACTCCTGAATAGCGCAAAAACAAAAATGAATTAACGACTAACCGGAAGTGATAAGGCAAAAACAATGCCAGCTTTTGCAGGGGCGTGAAAGCGTGATGAACCAGACGGGAAAAGCGAAGCGACGGGCAGCGTTGCCTTAAAATAGTGCAACGCTGCGCTATAAAAGCGTTACCAGACCTGAGCGGCGATACCGGTGACCAGACGGACCTTGTCCCACTGCTGGGCTTCCGTCAGCGAGTTCCCCTCTTCGGTAGAGGCAAAACCGCATTGCGGGCTAAGGCAAATTTGCTCCAGCGGGACGTACTGCGCCGCCTCCCGCAAACGCGCCTTCACGCCTTCCGGGTTTTCCAGCTCGCCATTTTTAGTGGTGATCAGGCCCAGCACCACCTGCTGATGGCCAGGGCGGATAAAGCGCAGCGGCGCGAAGTCGCCGGAACGGTCGTTATCGTACTCCAGGAAGAAGGCATCGATGTTCACTCCACCGAACAGCACTTCGGCAACCGGCTCGTACCCGCCCTCGGATATCCAGGTTGAACGGAAGTTACCGCGGCATACGTGCAGACCAACGGTCAGATCCTGCGGTTTTCCCTCGAGGGCCTGATTCAGCACGCGGGCATAGATGCGCGCCAGCTCATCGGGATCTTCGCCGCGATCGCGTATCTGCTGGCGCTGTTCATCGGAGCACAGATAGGCCCAGACGGTGTCATCAAGCTGTAAATAGCGGCAGCCCGCATCGTAGAAGGCGCGGATGGCATCGCGCCAGGTGGTCGCCAGATCGTCGAAATAGTCAGCGAGGTCCGGATAAACCGTCGCGTCAATATCTTTGCGCCCGCCGCGGAAGTGTAAAACGCTTGGGCTGGGGATGGTCATTTTCGGCTGCGCGCTGCCGCTGATGCTCTTCAGATAGCGAAAATCCTCCAGCATCGGGTGATCGCCAAAGGCCAGTTTACCGGTGACGCGTACCCCGTGCGCTTTGGTTTGTACCCCGTTGAACTGGATACCCTTTTCGGAATCGTAGCGTTCGACGCCCTGCAAACCGTCAAAGAAATCAAAGTGCCACCACGCGCGGCGGAACTCACCGTCGGTCACCACGTGCAGCCCACACTCGCACTGCTGCTGCACCAGATGACGAATAGCTTCATTTTCTATCTGCCGTAGCTGCTGCGCGTCAATAGCGCCTGCAGCCAGCTGTTGGCGAGCCTGTTTGATGGCGTCCGGACGTAAAAAACTGCCGACGATATCTGCGCGGAACGGGGCCTGATGACGTTGCATGGTGTCTCCTTAGCGGCGGGCAAGGTTAATTGCCCGCCGTGATAGTTCATTATTTGAATATTTAGACTTCTGGATGTCTATATGTCCAGATACTGTCATGCAGACGATTCATCGGCAAACGAGAATAATTCATGGCACATGAAATAAATTCATTTTGCGAAAGGTAGCCCTTCATCTTCCCAGCCTGTCAGGCCGCCGAGCATCATTTTTACCGGACGTCCCAGCAGCGCCAGCTTCATGGCGGCAACATCTGCTCCGTTGCAATGCGGCCCGGCGCAGTAAACCACAAACAGCGTATCCTCAGGCCACTGCGCCATTCGGGTTGCATCAATTTGTCGGTGCGGTAAATGCAGGGCCCCCGGCAGATGACGACGGGCAAAGGTTTCCTCACTGCCGACGACATGTAGCAGAACAAAATCCACGTCTTCTTCGCGCATCGCGCTGTAGACATCGGCGCAGTCAGTTTCGAGGCTTAGCTTATGACGAAACCAGGCGGCGGCATCGGTAGAGCTGGCGGGGGTAATCGCGGTTACAACACTCATGGCATCTTCTCCTTGTCTGTGGTACCACTACTTTAATTAACCGCCTGCACGACATCTGCCGATAACCATGACTGAAAACGCTGAAATCATGACAACCCCATCCGTGACGTTGTCACGCCACCGGGTGGTTGCCCTCGCCTACGATGGCCTGTGTACCTTTGAATTTGGCGTCGCGGTAGAGATCTTCGGCCTGCCGCGTCCGGAAATGGGCGAGCGCTGGTATCGTTTCGCCGTGGCCGCTGTGGATGAAGGCGAGCTGCGGGCAACCGGCGGGATACGTCTGATGACCGACGGCGGCATGTCGTTGTTAAGCGAAGCGGACACGATCGTAGTGCCCGGCTGGCGCAGTATCGATTCCCCTGTACCGCCTGACCTGTGCCAGGCATTGGTTGCCGCCCATGCGCGGGGCTGCCGGATAATTTCGATCTGCTCCGGGGTGTTCGTTCTGGCCGCTGCCGGGTTGCTTAACGGCCGCCAGGCGACCACCCACTGGCGCTACACCGATCAGCTGCGGGCGCGTTTTCCGCTGATTGAAGTCATTGATGACGTGCTGTACGTCGGCGCTGAGGGCGTGATGACCTCCGCAGGCAGCGCCGCAGGAATCGATTTATGTCTGCATCTGGTGCGCGAGGATTTCGGAATTGATGCGGCGAATATTGTCGCGCGGCGTTTAGTGGTGTCCCCCCATCGCGACGGCGGACAGGCGCAGCAGATTGTTCGGCCGGTAGCCAAAGCGCGAGAAAGCCAGCGACTCGGACTATTATTCGATTTTCTGCACCAGAATCTCGCCGCCAACCATACAGTGGCATCGCTGGCGGAAAGAGCCGGTATGGGCTCACGGACCTTTTTACGCCGTTTTGAAGACGCTACCGGCAGAACCCCTGCCCGCTGGCTGCTTGATGAGCGACTGCTGCGCGCGACCCAGCATTTAACCCACAGCCGCCTGAGCGTTGAGCAGATTGCCGAGCTTTGCGGTTTCGCGAATGCCAGCACCCTGCGCCATCACTTCCGCCAGCAGTATGCGCTTAGCCCGTTGCAGTATCGAAAAAAGATGCAGAGTGAAACAAACCGAGCGTAATTTATCAGCGATATTGTCGCTCGGAGGAATGTGGTAAATGATTGTTTTGCGGGCTCAGTTACTTCACGTGTCATCTTAGATACGCGCATATCGCTAGTGCGAGACACTGGGCCGTCAATTCATATTCTATGGCCAGTGAACGATAAGCCTGGCCGGAAAAATCGTGCCGGCATATTGATACCGGCCGAAAGCGACTACGCGGTTATTCATTCAAAAGCAAAGTGAAAACCACCGCAATTGTCGTCGTCTTTTATCGATATAAATCAGTCTGCGGAGATGAGCTTAAAAGAAATAAACCGCCCGAAATAAAAGGCGGTTTTTTGAATATCCAGACAGCCGTTATTTAATGACATCCGGGTCTTCAGGGACTACCGGATCGTTTACGTCCGGACTTTCAGGTAAATCTTCGTCAGGTAAAGGGTCAGTACCCGGTAGCGGTTCAGTAATATCTGGGCGTTCTACCATAATGCCTCCTAAACAACGTGTGAAAGGGCTATTTGCTTTTGTTCGGTTTCTGGCTGCCTTTATCATCTTCAGGCATTTTTTTCGGCTGTTTTGGCTGGTCTTTTTCTGAATTTACAGTTGAAGATTTCATAGGAAACTCCATTAGCATATGTAGCGTTGTGCTACTCGTTAACTATAGTGCAGAATGAATTATAGCTAAGGAGTTATTGAGTAAATCGCTATTCAATGAGGTAATTTTTAATATGAGCATTGATATCGTTAAAGATTATTTAAAAAGTATTTTTTTACCGCTTGTGCTTGTTAATTACCAATTTCCTGCTGCTCTGTGTGGTTTCGCCAATGGCTGTATCCTGCGCCATCAATTCCGCCAGCAGTAGATGCTTAGCCCGTTGCAGCATCAAAAGAGTATACAGCCTGACCGATATGCGGCTTTTTGGTCTGTGAAATAGTCACTATCGGCAATTTGTTAAGCGTTTGTTTAGATTGCGCAAGTTAAGATATGTTCAACAACCGTAAACCTGTTCAATGAGGACAATTTAGCGCATAGCAAAACTAATGGAGGTTAATCATGCTGGGAAATATGCATGTATTTATGGCAGTTCTGGGAACCATTCTGTTCTTTGGATTTCTTGCCGCGTATCTAAGCCACAAATGGGATGACTGATGAACGACGATAATCCCCACCCGTAAACGCCCCCTGCTGCTGATGCACCAGGGGGCGTTTTTGTTAGCATGGTTTTTTTCTTCGTGAAACTCTTAACCGTTGTTTCCCTCTAGCCCTTGGCTTAATAATAATTTAGCCAGCAGTTATGGGCACTAACTTAATCGATATTCTTAACGGAGAATCTTTTTTCTACTTGATCTCTGGCCCGTGCCATTCAAGTTTATCTCTCATTTCCTTCGGGACCAAAGAGAACAGAGAAGAAATTCTCTTTAATTGATGCTCGTATAAGAAACTTTTCTTTTCACTACAGTCCTCACAGTACCAGCGAGCATTTTTATTTAAAAAGCAAATATCTAAATCATTAAAATCATCATACTTCAACAGTAAGTAAAACTCATGTATAAGCTGAGATTCATAATATACAGACCTATCCCTTGCTTTAAAAAAAGCACCATGAGTGGACACGCTTCTTATTTGCAACAAACTCCCTTGAAGGATATCTAAGTATATGTCTTTTTTCCCATAACATGATAGCGGGGGCTACAACCTTACCAACGCCCCAACCTGCAACCCACATTGCAGCATCAGCCAGAGCCTCCTTAACCCATAACTTTAATCCGAGGTATCAGATTCAAATATCGCTGACCGCAGACAGGCTCGTGATGAGCCATGTTATACTTGTTGATTACTGGCAAGGAGGGAGAAATATGCGTATCAATACCAAAATGAGGCTGGCAGCACTGTTATACCTTATGGCGGCCTACGCTGTTGCCCTGCCGGCACTGGCGCTGTTCACGGACCTGGTGATAAACGGCGGGATTATTGATATGTGGCAAGGCTCGTATTCATTTTTGAACCTTCTTGATCTGCGTAAAATTCTTTATCTGCAGTTTGCCGGGCTGGGCGCTATCCTGGGTTTTGTCTACTGGCTATTTTTCTTTAGAAAATACCGTCATCACGATCCGCTGGATAAATATTTTAAGTAGCGCCGGGCGCTACTTATTGATTTATCCTGCAGGTTCATCGCTCAGCAGTTAATCACTACGTCAGAAATATCGCATTGCCGCTATTCCCTGCGCTGAATATCGGATAGTCAGCAGCGGCAATGCTTACCTGCCCTTTTGCGGCTCGATGGCGGTTTGACAACAAACGGTTAATTCAGGGCCAGACATGAGTCAGTGATTAACGCGCAGATTATACCGCCACGCGCACAGCTCTGGGTGCTATTTACCCTGAAGTTCCCTGCGAATAATTTCCGCCCCGGCGCTTAACGCATTGAGCTTGCCGGTTGCGACCCGCCGCGATAGCGGCGCCATACCGCAGTTGGTTGAAGGATAAAGCTTATCGGCATCAACAAACTGCAGCGCCTTACGTAAGGTTGCGGCGACCTCCTCCGGCGTTTCGATCGCATTGGTCGCCACGTCGATAGCGCCCACCATCACTTTTTTACCGCGAATCAGTTCAAGCAGATCCATGGGAACATGCGAGTTATGGCATTCCAGCGAAATGATATCGATACTGGAGGTTTGCAGTTGAGGAAACGCTTCTTCATACTGTCTCCACTCCGTCCCCAGCGTCTTTTTCCAGTCGGTATTGGCTTTGATGCCATATCCATAGCAGATATGCACCGCGGTTTCGCATTTGAGTCCTTCAACGGCTCTTTCTAATGCCGAGATCCCCCAGTCATTGACCTCGTCAAAGAATACGTTAAAGGCGGGCTCGTCAAACTGAATAATATCAACGCCGGCGGCCTCCAACTCTTTGGCTTCCTGATTGAGTATTTTCGCAAATTCCCAGGCGAGTTTTTCGCGGCTCTTATAGTGATCGTCATAGAGCGTATCAATCATAGTCATCGGCCCGGGGAGCGCCCATTTGATCGGCTGTTTGGTAAGCTGACGTAAAAAACGCGCATCTTCAACAAAAACGGGCTTTTGCCGCTCGACGGCCCCCACGACGGTCGGGACGCTTGCATCATAACGATTACGGATTTTGACGACTTCGCGCTTTGCGAAATCCACGCCGCTGAGGTGCTCAATAAACGTGGTGACAAAGTGCTGGCGCGTTTGTTCGCCATCGCTGACGATATCAATGCCGGCGCGTAGCTGATCGAATAAGGACAAACTCAGCGCATCTTTTTTCCCGTCGATTAATTCCTGGCTTTCGAGTTTCCATGCAGACCATAGTTTCTCAGGCTCTGCAAGCCAGGAAGGTTTCGGTAAGCTGCCGGCCGTTGAAGTAGGAAGTAATTTTTTCATTATAAATAGCCTTATATCTGCGATGGATTAAAGAGCGGAATGAGCAGACCACTGCTCAAGAATATTTTTATACGGTTTGATAAAGTGCTCTTCAGTAAACTTCCCCTGCTCTATAGCCAGCTGGCTACGCTCTTCCCGGTCATAAACTATTTTGGTTAACGAATGATCCTGATGATTCAGATCGGGCTGATAGCACAGGCCTGCTGCGGAGTTAGCGTTGTAGATCTCAGGCCGGTATATCTTCTGGAACGTCTCCATCGTGCTGATGGTACTCATCAGCTCAAGGCTGCTGTAATCGCTCAGTAAATCTCCGGTAAAATAAAATGCCAAAGGCGCTACGCTGTTTTTCGGCATAAAATAGCGGACCTGCAGGCCCATTTTTGCAAAATACTGCTCGGTCAAAGACGAGGCGTTAGGCCGATACTCAAGGCCTAATACCGGATGGCGGTTTCCGGTCTGCTGATAGGTGTCTTTACTGGACACGCTGAGGCAGATCACCGGCGGCTTTTTGAAATTGGCTTTATATTCGGCGGAATGAACGAAATGCTTAAAGATCTTCCCGTGCAAGTTGCCAAAATCATCTGGGATGCTAAAGCCAGAACGTTGTTTATTATGGTCCGGTAGCAATACGCTGAAGTCATAGTCGCGAACATACGAGGAGAAATTATTGCCAACGATGCCTTCAATACGCTCACCCGTTCTTTTATCAATAATTGTGGTTTGCAATATCTCAATCGCCGGAAAGGTGGTTCCAGTCTCTTCAATAACCATTTCCACGGAAATAATATTCAACGCAACAGAGTAGCGATCGCTTTTGGGATTATCCCAGTGCGCCAGCATATTGAACCGATTGTCTATCATGATTAAGGTGTTGCGCAAATTCTCCTGCCGATTTTTGCCGCGAGCCAGATTAGCAAAGTTGGTCGTAATACGCGTACTTTCCGAGGGGTTATAGTTTTCATCAAACAGTGTGCTTTTAATGGTAAACGTAAAATCTTTATTCATGGCGATCTGGCATCCTGGTTTTGCAATGAAAAGTGATTATCGGACGAATTCCCGGCGTTAACGGATTTGCTCGCCAGCACTCTTCATGTTGCCAATAAGTTAATATTAGCTAATTTATGCCAGAGCCCCGCAAGGAGGGAAAGCGACTTAATTTCATTGCAACATGAGCCATTTTCATGATCTGGCTCACAGCCTGGTTCAGCATCGCTGTAGGCGGGGATTGAGAGGATTCGCGGCGGGCGCAGGCGCTCAGATGGCCGCTACCGGGCCGCATAAATCGAAGCGCGGCGATCGGAAGGCCGCGCGAAGATAACACGTTTTTACGCCTGTACGAGGCTATCCGCTGTGTTCACCGGCCAGCGTATCTCTCCTACGCCGTTCAGTTCGGGCAGGGCAAACAAGAACCCCTGAAATCGCTTGATACCCGCGGATTCAAGCCAGCACCACTCTTCAATACGTTCAATCCCTTCCGCCACCACAGCAATTTCCAGCTCATGACAGCAGCTGATGATAGAACGGACGACGGCCTGCTTAGGGCCGCTCAGGTGGATATTGGTAATAATCTCACGATCGATTTTGACTTTGTCAGGCTGGATTTTGGTTAACAACGACAGTCCGGCATAACCGGCACCAAAATCATCAATAGCCAGTCCCATTCCGGAGACGCGCAGTTTTTTAATCGCACTACTAAACTGGCTGAAACCGGAGATCATTTCGTCTTCAGTCACTTCCACGATAACCTGTTCAGGCATCAACCCATACTTTTTAATTTCCTGCAGCAGGAATTCCACGGCATCGGGAACCACCACCAAAGACATCGGCAGAATATTAATGGATATTTTATGATCGCCGATGTCTATTTCTTTTGCCAGCGCGAAAGCCACCGATTTAGATTTGAGGTCAATTTCATAACGTTTATCATGGTCGATTGAAGCAAAAAAGCTCGCCGGACTCCCACCATCTTTATTACGAATAAGCGCTTCCAGTGAAGTGATATGACCGGCCAGGGGCTCAATAATGGGCTGAAATGCAAACTGGCAGAATTGAGTATCAACTGGGGAGCGTTCAGGTGTATGAAAGGGCGATCTTTGTGGGATAACTGACCATTTGTCAGGCTGGAAATACTGGGAAACCGGGAGAGCTCTTTTTTGCGTTATAAACGTATGAATAAATTTATAAACGCGCTCTTCCGTCAGAAGATAGCTCTTCAACTTGCTTAGCTGGCGAACGGTTTTCAGCACGGCATCGGCTTCTAGCGTATCCAGATCAAAGTACATCATACCGACGTTTTCGAAGCGCCTGCGCGGGGCGTAATCTCGCATCAGCTCGACGACACCAAAGTGTCGGCTGTCGTGTTTAATCTTGCTGAAGAGCTGCTCCAGAATACTTTCGTCACCTTCAAGCACTTGAAGGATAACATTATCTTTAAAAAGAAGAATACCTGAAACGCCATGAGACATATTATTAACATTCGCTTTTTCAACCAGCAAAGAGAGATTAATTTCATGAGTTAAAGGTATCTGACTTCTGTAAATCAGGGTTGTCAGCATAATCCCATCCAGATTTTTGCCAGGAGAAAAGAGACTGTGTAACACACTTTCACTTTTAAACACAGCTTATTTATAATATTTTGCATCCATCCACAAATCCAACTGGAGACTTATCCTTAATGTAAAAAATACACGCCCCCACCGCTAATAAAAACCTCTTAAAGCCAAAAATAAATTTACAATATCCGATGAGGACCCTGGTAGATTCAGAAATATAAAAAATGCATCCAGACTATTTATTTTCTGTTTATCAGGCCGCACCGGCAATGGCATGAAAAATATAAAGAGCAAGATGAAGCGGCTAAAGCTGGCTAGTGTCGCTGTCCTGGCAAATATATCCCTGCTCGCGCATGCGCAGTAGACTCTCGGCGCTGGCGCAGACCATACCCGTTGTCAGCATTTCAAAACCAAAACGGCGGTAGAAGCCGACTTTATCCACCACCGAATAGATAAAGGTTTTGCCAAACGGCCGCAGCCGCTCGCTGACCGCCTGCATCAGCAACTTCCCGTATCCCTTCCCCTGGCAGTTCGGGGCCACCGCAACATCCGCAAGATAGCTGCACCAGGTCAGATCGCTAATCGCGCGGGCAACGGCGACCAGCTGACCCTTTTCATAGCCAAACCAGCAAAAAGTACTATGACGAAACGCCCGTTCAACCAATGCAACATCGCGCTGATTAAGTCCCGCATCGGCAATGATCTCCGCAACCCTGCGCCAGTCAACAGACTCCAGGTGCTCTTTCTCTTTTAATACCATCATGATATTGCCCTTCACTCGCCAGCCCTGGCTTTCAGCATAGCTGAACGACGCTGAAAAAAGAGAGGCCGGCCCGCCAGGCCAATAGCATATTATGCTGTGGTAAAAACTATGGCCTCGGGAAATCTTCTGACACCCAGCGGAAAAACCAGCGCATTTATGCTTGCAGCAGGCGATTAACCCGCCAGCCAGCAGAATTAAATAAAATCAGAACGTTTTCCGTCGGCAAAAAATGGGCAAAAAAAACCGCCATGTGACTGGCGGTGAATGAATGCTTGCATGGATAGATTGTATTTTGCATTTTTACGTGCAGAGCACGAGCAGCTCTGTCTACGTCTCTAATCGGTACGCTACCACAGGCTACTTCAATGAAAGCTAAACGGCGGTGGCGCTCATAGCTTTTCCACCAGCGCCTTAAGTTGACTAATCAGCTCATCTTTCTCCCCCTCCCCGTTCCCCGTAACGGGCCAGGTGGACTGGCGGATAATCAGGCGGGTGGGCAGCAGTTCGCGAATTTTCAGCTGTGGGGCAGCCATAAGCTTGATCAGCAGCTCGACCGCCCTTTTCCCCAGCACGTTGAAATCCTGGGCGACGGTGGTCAGCGGCGGCTGGAAGTAGAGGCTGTCCGCCGTGTCATCATAACCGGTCACCGAGATGGCCTGGCTGCCGGTACGATAAAGCTGCGCCAGCGCGCTCAGCACCCCGAGCGCCATTTGATCGTTAGCGACCACGATCGCGCTAATGCGCGGATGCTGATGCAGCAGCTCGAACGTTTTACTCCAGCCGCTGGCGGCACTCCAGTCGCCAAATACCGTTACCGCATTACTGACGCCCAGGCGGTGCAGCGCCTCGCGCCAGCTGCTGAGCCGCATTCGCGCGGAGATCGAGCTCTCCGGCCCGGCAAGCAGTCCGAACTCGCGGTGTCCGGCGTCCCACAAATGCCGCACGCAGGCGCCACATCCATCACGATGATCGAAACGCACGCCGCAAACGTCGGCCTCCGGCGAAACATCGAGAAACATGCAGGCTATATCTGGATTCTCCGCCACCAGACGCTCCGCAAGACTACTTTCCAGCGGCAGGCTGATAATCGCTCCGCGAATATGCTGGGCGCGAAACTCATTGAGTCGCGCTTGCAGAGACGCGTAATCGACCTGCACCGGCATCGCAATTGAGACCTCAAGCTGATGCAAACCAGCATAGCTTTTCACCGCCGCGGCGATTTGCGAAGGCGCGTGCAGCGTCAGCGAGGCGGTAATCAGCCCAATCGACGGCGCGGACTTACCCGCCAGCAGCTGCGCGGAGCGGTTTGGTACATAGCGCAGCGTCTGCATCGCGCGGATCACTTTTTCGCGGGTTCGTTCGGACACCACCCCAGGATTATTCAGCACCCGGGAGACCGTTTGCTGAGAAACGCCGGCCTCGCGGGCCACATCGTCAAGCGTTGCCAGGCGACGCTGCATAGTGCACTCCTTCTGAATCAAAACCTCAATGTCGTCCGCTAACATTTTATGTTTAAAAGACGACAAAAATCAGCTGTTTTCCCAGCTTTTCGTGATCGCCGGTGGGTTTCATTTTCGCCAATATTGCGGCTATAGCGAAAATAACTGATAACAAAATCATATTGTCTAGCGAACGACATTTTTATCACTTATCCGTCAGGAATGCGTATGCAACAACACCACTCTATTTCCGCCGCAGCAGCCACGTTCCATCAGATTCTCGCCCGCGAGGACTGGCAGAACCAGACCATTACCCATCTCAACCGTTTACCGGCCCACCCGACTTTCGCCAGCTGGCGCGATACCGACGCCGCGCGGAAAAACCAGCCCTCCGCGTTCCGCCGCCGGCTTGACGGCCAGTGGCAATTCTCCTGGGCCCGCAGCCCGTTTGACGTGGATGCCCGCTGGTTGGAAGACGATCTGCCGGACAGCCGCAGTACGCCGGTACCCTCAAACTGGCAAATGCAGGGCTACGATGCGCCCATCTATACCAACGTTCGCTACCCTATCGACACCACCCCGCCGCGCGTTCCGCAAGAGAACCCGACCGGTTGCTACTCATTGACCTTTCGCGTTGATGAGAGCTGGCGGGCAGACGGCCAGACGCAGATTATCTTCGATGGCGTCAACTCCGCGTTTCATCTGTGGTGCAACGGCGAATGGGTCGGTTATTCGCAGGATAGTCGTCTGCCAGCGGCCTTCGATCTCTCCCCCTATCTTCAGCCGGGCGATAACCGTATCTGCGTGATGGTGATGCGCTGGAGCGCGGGAACCTGGCTTGAGGATCAGGATATGTGGCGCATGAGCGGTATCTTCCGCTCGGTCTGGCTGCTGAATAAACCGACGTTGCACCTCTGCGACGTCCAGCTTACGCCGCAGCTGGATGCCCTCTACCGCGATGCCGAACTGCTGGTGAACTTAAGCGTCGCCTCACCGGTCGCGCTGCTGGAGGAGCTGACGGTGAAAGTCGAACTGTGGGATGACGATCGCCTGGTCGCCAGCCACCAGCAGTCGCCCGGTTCGCCGATTATCGATGAGCGCGGAAACTATGCGGAGCGCGCGGCCATTCGTCTGCCGGTAGAACGTCCGGCGCTATGGAGCGCGGAAACGCCAGACTGCTATCGGGCGGTCGTGTCGCTATGGCGCGCTGATGAACCGATCGAGGCCGAAGCCTGGGATATCGGTTTCCGCCGCGTTGAAATCAAAAACGGCCTGCTGCTGTTGAACGGCAAACCGCTGCTGATCCGCGGCGTCAACCGTCACGAGCATCACCACCAGCGCGGACAGGTCGTTACCGAAGAGGATATGGTGCAGGATATTCTGTTGATGAAGCAGAACAACTTTAACGCCGTACGCTGCTCGCATTATCCAAACACCCCACGCTGGTACGAGCTGTGCAACCGCTACGGCCTGTACGTCGTTGATGAAGCCAATATAGAAACCCACGGCATGGTGCCGATGAATCGAATATCCGACGATCCGGCCTGGCTACCGGCCTTCAGCGCCCGCGTCAGTCGAATGCTGCAAAGCAACCGCAACCATCCGTCCATTATTATCTGGTCACTGGGGAATGAGTCCGGCGGCGGCGGCAACCATGAAGCGATGTATCACTGGCTGAAGCGCAACGATCCCTCCCGCCCGGTACAGTACGAAGGCGGCGGCGCCGACAGCACCACCACCGATATTATCTGCCCGATGTACGCCCGCGTTGACCGCGACCAGCCGATTCCGACGGTGCCGAAATGGGGAATCAAAAAGTGGATCAGTCTGCCTGGGGAACAACGCCCGCTGATCCTCTGCGAATACGCCCATGCGATGGGTAACAGCCTCGGCAACTTTGCTGATTACTGGCAGGCATTTCGCGACTATCCTCGCCTGCAGGGCGGGTTTATCTGGGACTGGGCGGATCAGGCCATCAGTAAAACCTTCGACGACGGCAGCGTTGGCTGGGCCTACGGCGGTGATTTTGGCGACAAACCGAACGATCGCCAGTTCTGCATGAACGGTCTGGTGTTCCCCGACCGCCGCGCGCATCCTTCCTTAATCGAGGCCAAACATGCGCAGCAGTACTTCCAGTTTGCGCTGCTCGCGCAATCCCCGCTGCGTATCCGCCTCAGCAGCGAATATCTGTTCCGCGCCACCGATAACGAAGAGCTGCGCTGGCAGGTTCAGGCCGCGGGTGAAACTTTTGCTGAGGGTAGCGTGAAGCTGGCGCTTTGCCCGGAGGGCCAGAGTGAGCTGACGTTGTGCGATGCGCTGACGCTGCCCGCCGGCGCGGAAGAGGTGTGGTTGACGCTGGAGGTGGTCCAGCCCCAGGCCACCGTCTGGTCCGACGCCGGGCATCGCGTTGCGTGGCAGCAGTTCCCGCTCGCCGCGCCGCTGGCGCTACGCGGCCCTCGGTCTGCCGGTATCGCGCCAGCGCTGGAGAGCAGCGACGCGGCCTGGATTGTCCGCAGCGGCTCGCAGCAATGGACCATCGATCGGCAAAGCGGTCTGTTAACCCACTGGCAGGTGGACGGCGTGGAACAGCTGCTGACCCCGCTGCGCGACCAGTTTGTGCGCGCACCGCTGGATAACGACATTGGCGTCAGCGAAGTGGAGCGTATTGACCCTAACGCCTGGGTAGAGCGCTGGAAAAGCGCCGGACTTTACGAGCTCAGCGCCCGCTGCGTCCAGTGCGACGCTCAGCGCCTGGCCCATGAAGTGGTTATCGATAGCCGCTGGCACTATCTGCGCGGCGACGAAGCGGTGATTGTCAGCCACTGGCGGATGACATTTGATAGCGAAGGCAAGCTGCATCTGGCGGTCGATGGCGAACGTGCCGGCACCCTGCCGCCGCTGCCGCGCATCGGGCTGAATTTCCAGGTTCCGGACCAGCACCAACCGGTATCCTGGCTCGGCTACGGTCCGCATGAGAACTATCCGGACCGCCGCACCAGCGCCTGCTTCTCCCGCTGGCAGCTGCCGCTGGAGGAGATGACCACGCCGTACATTTTCCCGACGGAAAACGGCCTGCGCTGCGACAGCAAAACGCTGGACTGGGGGCGCTGGCACGTGGGAGGCAACTTCCACTTCTCCGTACAGCCCTATGGCACCACGCAGTTAATGGAGACCGATCACTGGCACTGGATGAAGCCGGAAAACGGCGTCTGGATCACCCTCGACGCTCAGCACATGGGCATCGGCGGCGATGACTCCTGGACGCCCAGCGTACTACAGCAATGGCTGCTGCTTGAGACACAATGGCAATATCAGTTAACGATTCACTTCCAATAATAATCGGGGGCGCAAGCCCCCAACCTTACAGGCATAATAATATGGAATATTCACAATGAAACTCTCTGAACTGGCGCCACGAGAACGGCATAATTTTATATATTTCATGCTGTTCTTTTTCTTCTACTATTTCATCATGTCAGCCTATTTTCCCTTTTTCCCGGTGTGGCTGGCGGAAGTTAACCATTTAACCAAAACCGAGACGGGGATCGTCTTCTCCTCTATTTCGCTATTCGCGATAATCTTCCAGCCGGTTTTTGGCCTGATTTCGGATAAGCTCGGTCTGCGCAAGCATCTGCTGTGGACGATTACGATTTTGTTAATCCTGTTTGCGCCCTTTTTTATTTTCGTCTTTTCGCCGCTGCTGCAGATGAATATCATCGCGGGCGCGCTGGTGGGCGGGATTTATCTGGGGATCGTCTTTTCCAGCGGCTCCGGGGCGGTAGAAGCCTATATTGAACGCGTCAGCCGCGCCAACCGTTTTGAATACGGTAAAGTCCGCGTCTCCGGCTGCGTCGGCTGGGCGCTGTGCGCGTCAATCACCGGCATTTTATTTAGTATCGACCCGAACATTACGTTCTGGATCGCCTCCGGTTTCGCTCTGATCCTCGGCGTACTGCTGTGGGTATCAAAGCCGGAGAGTAGCAACAGCGCCGAGGTTATCGATGCCCTGGGCGCCAACCGTCAGGCTTTCTCCATGCGCACCGCCGCAGAGCTTTTGCGGATGCCGCGCTTCTGGGGCTTTATTATTTATGTCGTTGGCGTCGCCAGCGTCTATGACGTTTTTGACCAGCAGTTCGCCAACTTCTTTAAGGGCTTTTTCTCCAGCCCCCAGCGCGGCACTGAAGTATTCGGCTTCGTCACCACCGGTGGGGAATTACTTAACGCGCTAATCATGTTCTGCGCCCCGGCGATTATTAACCGGATTGGCGCTAAAAACGCCCTGCTAATTGCCGGGATGATTATGTCAGTACGCATTTTAGGATCGTCTTTCGCTAACTCGGCGGTGGAAGTGATCATTTTAAAAATGCTGCATATGTTCGAGATCCCGTTCCTGCTGGTCGGCACCTTTAAATATATCTCTTCGGCATTTAACCCGAAGCTCTCGGCGACCCTGTTCCTGATCGGTTTCAATTTATCAAAACAGCTGTCAGGCGTTGTGCTCTCGGCGTGGGTAGGACGGATGTATGATACCGTCGGCTTCCATCAGGCCTATCTGATCCTGGGCTGTATTACCCTAAGCTTTACCCTCATCTCGCTGTTCACCCTGAAAGGCAGCAAAACCCTGCTCCCGGCCGCGGCATAACATCAGGCCGCCGGAAACCCTCCGGCGGCGCTTCGGCAATACACCGTTAATACACCAAATAAGTCAGTTGCCGCTAGCTGGCGATCCGCGTTTCACCATCGCTATTTTTCAGCCCGTAAATCCGGGCTTCCGCCATGGATGAAACCAGCTCAGCCAGCTCCGCGGAGTGGCTGGTTAGCCAGATTTGGCTATAGCGGGAGGCTTCGACAATCAGCCGGGCCAGCGCGGGGAACATTTGACGATGCAGGCTGTTTTCCGGCTCGTTAATAGCCAGAAATGCCGGCGGACGCGGGCTCAACAGCGCCACCGCCAGGCACAGGAAACGCAGCGTGCCATCGGACATTTCCGCCGCCAGTAAAGGTCGCCAGACGCCATTGCGGCGCATCTTTATCGAGAAACGCGAATTCTCATTTTCACAGTAAAATGTACACTCCGGGAACGCTTCGCCGAGGATCTCATGCAGCAGCTCTTCGGCGCCGATTTCCACGATGGTCTGAAAAGCGGCGGCAAGGTTGTGCCCATCGCTGTCCAGCACCGGTGAGCGGTAACCTACCGTCGGATGACGCAACGGCGAGAGTCTGCCTATATTGAATTCGTGATAAAAGCGCCAGTGGCGCATGGTTTCCCTGACCCTGGAGACTTCAGGAAAGCGGTGCGGCTCGCCCAGTTGGCCAAAAATCGATTCATTCTCATAAATCGCGTCGGTAAAAGTGCTTTTTTCACCATTGACGTCAACCAGGAACGCCGCCTGGTTTTTGCGTTCCAGCACGCGCGATGAAGGGCGTCGGGAAAATCCTGCCAGCCAGATAGACTCCTCTTTAACGATGGGATCCAGCTGGAACTGAGTCGGATACGGCAGTTTTTCCGGGAAACCTACCTGCAGCTGGTAGTCAAACTCATCGGTCAGGCAGGCAATCTGCAGCCGCCGCGGAAAGCGATCGTTCGGCGCGCTCGGCCCGGACCACATAATGTTCTCCAGGCCGCCTTCATCGCTGATATAACCGGAGAACTTTCCATCGGCGCAGGCGGTTAACAGATGGATGGCTTTATAAATGTTGGATTTGCCGCAGCCGTTGGGGCCAAAGACGATATTCAGCGCGCCGAGTTCCAGCTCAATATCCCTGACCGATCTGAAATTTTTTATCCGGATATGGTTAATCATAAATTCCCGAAACTGATAGAAGCGTTTCGCTCTACTGTATCGGAGGCAAAAGGAAAACGAAATATGAGGAGACCGGACGACAAGCGATCGCCCGGAACCTGCTTAGCCGAAGAGTTTTTTCATGCCGCGAGTTAGCGCGACTCTTTTGAGTTTTTCCGTATCCTCATGGCTCTCGTTGAAAACGCCGAAAAAATAGCGTTCATCATCAATGGTCTGCGATACGATTCTGTAGCTCAGCGGCTGACCGGATTTCGCGCCATACTGCGCAGGCGTCACGGAAATCTCCGTCGCGTTATCGGCAACGCTGACCATCAGGCCGTCGCCTTTCCCTCCAACCAGCATCACCTTAATTAACGGGTGCACCATGTCTCTCCCGGGTTGAGGTCAATGATTAATTTTCGATGGCCGCTGGCTGACAGTTGGCCGCTGCGCCGCCCTGGCCGGACGAGCCTTTCGGGGAAGCCGGACGCGCGCCCTCTTTACCAACAACGGGCGGTAACGGCACGCCTTCTTTGTCCACCGCAGGCGGCGCCTTCTGGCAGGTCGCCGTTTTCGTCACATCTGCGCCCCAGGCGGGCATTTGCAGACTCAGGAGCGCCACGGGAGCAAGCAGTAACGTATTCTTCAGTACTTTCTTATAGTTCATACCGGCCTTGAGTAAAAAATGTATTTCTCATGCTGAGCTAAGCGCTGATTATTAGTAGTAAAAGCTGACAAATGATGAAGGAAAAAAGAGGAATTGTGAACATCAATAGTTCTTATTTATGAATTGCGACGTTTCCAGCCCCAGCGCCCGAGGGATCTTATATCTAAGAATTATCTCAATCAATTGAAATAACAGGAATACCACCAATTCTGGCGAAGTTTTTTACAGGAGCACCGCTCTATACTGAAAACGAAAATAACCATCAGGATTATACAATGACAAAACTCCCTCTGATACTTCTTCTGGCTGGCGCGGGGCTATTACAGGGCTGCTCGGCGTTCGATAAACATCACGGCGTTAACTGGGGCGAAGGTACCTGCCCGACTCCCGCGCCAGAAGCGATTAGCAAATCGAAGCAGCTGATTATTGAGGATGGTAAAACCCTCAAATGCCAGATTCGTCCTTATGTCAGCAATATGGCCTGTCAGGGGATCACCGATAAAACTCATGCCGATGGCGTCGTTTGCCAGAACGGATTAGGGCAATCAATTTTGTTTACCTTCGACGATAAAGGCGTACTGCAAAAACACGGTAGCGTGTA
Source organism: Klebsiella sp. K5-306 (assembly GCF_051835185.1). Taxonomy (NCBI): domain Bacteria; kingdom Pseudomonadati; phylum Pseudomonadota; class Gammaproteobacteria; order Enterobacterales; family Enterobacteriaceae; genus Klebsiella; species Klebsiella sp. K5-306. The sequence goes on along the minus strand of NZ_JAIFJY010000001.1, from coordinate 658,500 downwards.
AGCGCTCACGCTAGGGAAAATTCCTGGAGTGACGCTCGCCGCGGCCCGAACATTGGTACTTCGCCTGTTAGCCACTAGACTTAAATAAGTCAAACGAAAGGAGAGTCTCATGTCATCACAAGAGTATGAAAACGACGCGCAGAATCTGGCCGATAAAGTGGGCAATAAAGTCAATGAATTTGCCGGGGAAGCCCAGCAGCAGTTTGGTGATGCGGTAGATTCGCCGAAACATCAGCTAAAAGGCGCGGCCCGTAAATACGCCGCTCAGGCTTCGGATGCCGTTTCAGAGGTCTCCGAGCGCGTCAGGGAAAATCCGTTAACCGGACTGCTGGCCGCCGGCGCTATCGGCCTGGTCATTGGTCTGTTGGCAGGACGGAAGTAATTCTCCAGCCTGCGGGCCTGAAAACTGATGGCAAGCCGGTTTTACACCTTTCCCCTATTCCAGCCCGCCAATGGCTGAGAAACACCGGAGTGTTATCAGGTTACGCACTCTTCACCGGCCCGGTAAAGCGCTTGCCGCTACCGGGCTATTTCTCCCCTATGCGGTTTGTCAGCCATCAGAAGCGTTGAGAGCCTGAACGTGGGGTATTGCTGCAAGAAATCCTTAAAGCGCCCTTAAATTCCCACTACCGCAGCCACCTCAAACTGGAAAACGTACGGATCGGACAGCAGCTGGAATTGCTCATCATCGGCATAGGTGACGGCGACATGGTACTCTTCACCGGCAAAAGCGATGATAGCATCCAGATCGTTCCAGTAGGTCGCCAGAAAGAAGTGATCCCACTCCCCCTGCGTTTCCCGCCTGACGAAGGCGCCCGCGTTGCCGGCAATGCTCCGCGAATGCTGCACCCCAGTTGCCTGCAAATGCCCCGCAAACGCATCGCCAAACGCAACGGGAACACAACCATGCCAGGTTCTGACAATCATCGACAGACTCCATATAAAATCAATAAAAATGAATTTATAGCAAATAAAATCGCCACTGTGTGATTTTTTATTCATTTCACACTTTTGCGTCGACACCCTTTTTTGCTGCCGTTTCTGCTTCTATCCCCAGGCCCGACCCTGCACGCTGACACATCCGCTAAAATTACAGGTATAATCCCACAAATTATTCAGCGGATTCAGAAACGAGATGACAAAACTCACCTTACAAGAGCAGATGCTAAAAGCCGGCTTAGTGACCAGCAAAAAGATGGCCAAGGTTCAAAGAACGGCGAAAAAGTCACGCGTTCAGGCGCGCGAGGCCAGAGAGGCGGTGGAAGAGAATAAGAAAGCGCAGCTGGAGCGGGATAAACAGCTTAGCGAGCAGCAAAAGCAGGCAGCGTTATCGAAAGAATATAAAGCGCAGGTCAAACAGCTCATCGAGATGAATAAAATCGATATTTCTAAAGGCAATATTGATTTTAATTTCACGGATAACAATTTCATTAAAAAAATCGCCGTGGATAAACTGACCCAGGCACAGCTGATAAGCGGTCGCCTCGCCATTGCGCGCCTGGCGGGTGATAGCGACGGCGAGAGCAAATACGCGATTATCCCGGCAAGCGTAGCCGATAAGATCGCCCAGCGCGACGCCAGCAGCATTGTCTTAAACAGCGCGCTCAGCGCGGAAGAGCAGGATGAAGACGATCCGTATGCTGATTTTAAAGTACCTGATGATTTGATGTGGTAAACCGCGCAAGCCCGCTCAGGCAAAAGATTTAGACGTAGTCTGCGCGGGCAATGTGCTTTACACTGCGCGCGGCAAAAAATTGAGTAGATAAACGATTAACCAGGCGGTAATGGCGATGAACGGAACGATCACAACGTGGTTTAAAGATAAAGGTTTTGGATTTATCAAAGATGAAAACGGCGATAATCGCTACTTTCATGTGATTAAGGTTGCCAACCCTGAGCTGATTAAAAAGGATGCGGCGGTCACTTTCGAACCCACAACCAATAACAAGGGTTTGTCAGCGTACGCCGTGAAGGTCCTCCCGGAAAGCAAATATATCTATATCGCAGGCGAGCGGATTAAGCTCACGTCGATAAAATCTTACCTGGTTTATAACGAGGAGGAGCCTGCCGACGCCCGCATTGATAAAGAGAACGCGGTCCTCTCCGTGGGCCTGCTGATGGGAAATATCAGGCCAAAATCAGCCGCTAAGCCCGGGGAAATGCGTTCGGTCAAAAAGCTGGCCATCACCACCTTCCAGGGCACCACGCTCATCTTCACGGAAGATGAGATAGACATCGACGCCACGGTGAAACTGCTTAAGGTGTAAGATCCTTCGGTGAAGAAAGCCGGGGCAGAGCTCACTTTCTGCCGCCCGCCTGCCCATGCAGCCTGACGTTTCCCGAACTGGTGTTGTGCAGCCGGGTACCGGGACAGTGGCGCAGGTTTGGCTCTTCTGTAAGCCGCAAAAAAACAGCCGCAACGCGCAGGTTGCGGCTACCTTCAATACGCTTAACTGGCAGCTATCAGGCTCTACGCCCGGCGTTCATTGCTGTATCAATGCCGAGGATCGGCAATGATACGTGAAGGACTGCCGTATAGTACGAGTATCTTATTACCTTCGACAAACAAGGGGGTATTACCTTGTACAACGGTCATCAGATTACCGTTTTCCGTTTCGATAACATATTCCATCCCCGTCTGTTTTGTCGCAGAAGCTTCAAGCGCTGCGCCGGTTAGCCCCCCGACAACCGCCCCGCCAATAGCGCCGACAATATTCGCGCGAGTGCCTCCTCCAATTGCAGACCCTGCAGCCGCTCCCGCGGCCGTACCCGCAGCACCGCCCAAAGCGGATGTGCCACGAATATCGACCGGTCGCGCGCTAATGATAGTGCCGGCAATAGAGCGATTCACCATGCCTACCGAACCCACGGAATAGCTATTCGGGGAAATATCCTGCGCACACCCCCCTAACAACGTGAGCATCGTGATTAAAGCGACCCGTCTCATTTATCTACCTTCGAAGGGAACATCGGGCGGGAGAGTTCAATGCTTTCTAACGCTTGTAAGAACTGCGTAATATTGTTTTGTACCGCGCGGTTTATTGATTCACGGGCGCGAACAACGCCCACGAAGGCATAGGATGCAGGCACAGTTCCAGTAGATTCGATATCTTGCGTATAAATAATATCGCCATTAGAGCGGTTAATTACCTCATAACGCGCAACGGCTTTCGTTGTCATGGCCATGCCAAAGCTCGGAACGTCAATCGCTAAGACTTTCACGTTAAGGCTCACCGTATTAGCAGAGTTATCTTTAAAGATCGCCATTCTATCGAGCGCCTCTTGTAACGAGTCTCGCCAAATGGGGGTAATGGTTTCCATCCCCGCGACGATATCGCCTTTCTGCTCATCGGGACGCGCAAGCGAAACCGTGAGTGATTTTAGCTGTGCATCAATTTTCTTTTGGCTAACGCCAACGCCAGGTGTAGAAAAATTCAGAGGTGGAACGCTGGCACATCCTGTTAAAGACCCAATAACAACAGCAATTAAGAGTAGTTTTTTCATTATTTATCCCCGTTAGTTGTAAGGTCATCCTAACGTAATAAATAATCCAGATATATTGATTTTAATCAGTTAGTTAAATAATAGGATAAACATTATCTCTGACATGGACGTTAAATGGGTTTTGCCATCGCTTTTTGGGCTATCGGCTACGCTCAAAACATTTATCACTGCAATCAGATAAAAGCGCGCAGGATACTGAAAGATAGACACTAATTTATTCAGAACTTTCTCAGGTTTTAATTTTTTAAAGGGATTGAGTAGCGGATATTTGCGCCATAAACCGGGCCCTGCTCAACGAACGTCGAGAGGGCCAGGTCCGCCGCGATTGCAGCCACGGCGCCGTTGAAAATAGAGGAGAAGCATACTGACCTATACTTAAAATCTGATATCCGATGAGAGGTGGCTATGTGCGGACGTTTTGCTCAATCACAAACCAGGGAAGAATATCTGACCTATCTGGCTGAAGAAGCCGAGCGCGACATTGCTTATGATCCGCAGCCTATAGGACGCTATAACGTGGCGCCCGGTACCAAAGTTCTGTTGCTCAGCGAACGTAACGAACGGCTGCACCTCGATCCGGTACACTGGGGTTATGCCCCCGGGTGGTGGGACAAACCCGCGCTTATTAACGCTCGTGCCGAAACCGCGGCCACCAGCAGAATGTTTAAACCGCTATGGCAGCATGGCCGGGCGATTTGCTTTGCCGACGGTTGGTTCGAGTGGAAGCGTGAAGGCGATAAAAAACAACCCTACTTCATCCATCGTAAAGACGGTAAGCCTCTATTCATGGCGGCGATCGGCAGCGTACCTTTCGAACGCGGCGATGAAGCGGAAGGGTTTCTTATCGTCACGTCCGCCGCCGATCGAGGCCTTGTCGATATTCACGACCGCCGCCCGTTAGTGCTGGAGCCTGAAGCTGCCAGGAAATGGATGCGCCAGGATGCCGGTGGGAAAGAAGCGGAAGAGATTATTGCCGACGGGGCGGTTTCCGCAGACCATTTCGCCTGGCACCCGGTATCGCGAGCGGTAGGTAATGTGAAAAACCAGGGACCGGAATTGATACAAGCGCTCAGCTAAGCACAATCTGCATATACCTCTACAGGCGCGATCGTTCCATGTTCGTAAAATATATCACCCAGAATAAGCTAATCCGCATTATGTGTTAAAGAAAGGTTATTATACAGCACAAAGTGAACAGAATTTACATTAACGTCACCTATCATATTCGCCATAATGAAAATTGGTGATGTTAATGACTGTACTTAAAAGCTTTTTCTTCTTCCTTGGCGCGGTTTGTACCTGCGCATTTGTGGTACTTTGCCTGTGGGTCGATATACATTATTGGGATTATAATATTTCGGAATTATCACTCACTGAAATTGTTCAGGAGTTGGTGTTAGCTACCATTGTTGTTATTCATTTTCTGCTGGCGAAGCAGTATAAATCCATGCGCTACTGCAATATTCTTATTGGCGGCTTTTTCCTTGCCATGCTAATTCGTGAGCTGGACGCCCTTTTTGATCTTATTTCTCACGGGAGTTGGGTGTGGTTTGCGCTGATTGCCGCTCTGGCAGCCTTAATTAATCCACTTATTCATTATCGTCAGACCATGGAACAGCTTACACAATATACCCGTACGCCCGGGTACGGCATGTTAATCAGCGGGCTGCTGGCTATTCTGGTCTTCTCCCGACTCTTCGGTATGCAAGGTTTATGGCAGGCCATACTCGATGACGGTTACGTTCGGGTTGTAAAAAATGTCGTTGAGGAAGGCAGTGAATCATTCGGTTATATGCTTTGTCTCACCGCCTCTATTGGTTATTACTGCAATTTTCGCGGAACCCTGGGGCAGGAATCAACCTGAACCCTGCGCTGATATTGGCGTGTTATCCGAGCTGCGAGCTCAAACAGGCAACTTGCTAAGAACGGAATGGTATAGATCTGCGGCGTTCTCCCTATCACCTGACCTGAAGCAAATCGCTGTATCTCGTGGTGTAACGCGGCGAAAGCATCTCTCTTTTCATTTGCCATGCGGTCTGAATACCCTGCCCGGCAAAATAAAGGGTGCCTCTTCCCTCTTGCGAGTTGAGATGATCGAGCACTTCCATAAGCTTGCCGCTGTTATGCCGCGGGGCGTTGTCATCAAACAGGTTTAACTGCGCGACGCCCTGGCTAAAAAAGTCGCCGAGCATGACGCCAGCTTTCTGATAGCGGTGGCCATCGCGCCAGATTTTATCCAGGCACTTTACCGCCGCATGGATAATGTCGCGGGAATCCTGCGTGGGGATGAGAAGCATCACCTGGGCGCTGTTGCCATAGTAAGGCTCATTCAGTGCAAAGGGGGAAGTCTTCACGAACGTCGAAATAAAGCGGCAGTACTGATGCTCACCGCGCAGCTTTTCAGCCGCGCGGGCGGCATAGCTGCAGATCGCCTGACGCACCTGCTCATACTCGGTGACGCGTTCGCCGAAAGATCGGCTGCAGACGATCTCCTGCTTTGCCGGCGGGAATTCTTCCAGCTCAAGGCAGGGCTCGCCGCGAAGTTCTCTTACCGTTCGCTCCAGTACGACATTAAAATTTTTTCGGATAACCCATGCGCTCTGCTCTGAGAGATCCAGAGCCGTTTTGATGCCCATCGTATTCAGTTTCTTACTGATGCGTCTGCCAACGCCCCAGACATCCTCCACGGGAACCAGGGCCAACAGCCGGCGCTGACGCTCAACGTTCGACAAATCAACCACGCCGCCCGTCTGCCTTTGCCATTTTTTAGCCGCATGATTGGCGAGCTTAGCAAGGGTTTTCGTTTGGGCAATGCCAACGCCAACGGTCAGATGCGTACGCTTAAGAACCGTAGCGCGGATCTCTTTACCAAACTCCGTCAGGTCACGGCAGTTTCGCACCCCCGTTAGATCGCAAAAAGCCTCATCAATGCTGTAAATCTCTACCCGCGGCAACATCTCCTCAAGCGTTGTCATCACGCGGTTGGACATATCCGCGTAAAGCTCGTAATTGCTGCTGAAGCAAACTACGCCAGCCCGTCTGAAAAGATCCTTTTGTTTGAAAAACGGTTCTCCCATCGTTATCCCGGCGGCTTTAGCTTCTACGCTGCGCGCAATCACACAGCCATCGTTATTGGAAAGGACAACCACCGGCCGCCCTTTTAAATCGGGTCTGAACACCGTCTCACAGCTGGCATAAAATGAGTTCACGTCACACAGGGCGAACATCTCAGCCAGCCGCTTTGATGATATACGTCACCACACCGAATACATCCAGCGTGTCCTCGCTACCCACGACGATGGGGGTATAAGCGATATTCATCGGATTGAGCTGAACCCGTGGATGAAGCTGCAGCTTCTTAACGGTGAACTCCCCGTCCACCGCGGCAATCACGATATCGCCATGGACTGCAGTTCTTGAGCTATCCACGACCAGAAGATCCCCCTCACCAATGCCCGCATCCTTCATGCTATCGCCCGCAGCTTTGACAAAATACGTCGCTGAGGGGTGATTGACTAACAGTTCGTTCAGGTCGATTCGTTGTTCAACATAATCCTGAGCGGGGCTCGGAAAACCACATTGAACGAGACAACTGTATAGCGGAAGTGAAAGGACTTCTCGCAGCTCTGCTGGGGTGTAAAAAATCATTGTAAGTATCCGCTCACATAAATACTGCTTATACATACAGTAGATTTAACCCGGCGACATATCAATATAGGTTCCGTCTATCAATTTACCTCACTGTCGTAACATATTGATGTAACGAGTAAGGTAAGTCCTAAAGTGTTCCCGTCGATAAACTGTTTGTTGGTTTTGCCAGCAGTGCGAGGATAAAATTTTGTCGCTATGGTTCTGCCTTCATAGCAAATTGCTCACCTGCAGCTCTTGCATACGGTTCGCAGGTGAGCAAACTGATCCCGCAGGGAAAATGACTTTTCCGCAGTTTGTACCGTGCATTTCTTGATATATCGGCGAACCGTTGCATAATTAAGATAATGCGCATCGTGCCCTTCTTCACGGGATATGCCAGTAGCAGCGCTATTCAACAGGAACCGCTTCTGCAGCTCACCCCCAGTCTGACCAGGCCATCGACACCTTCAGTAATAGCGTTTTTGAATGTTATTCAACAGCTTCATTCTATGAAGGCAGAAACACGTTTTCTCAAAAAAATCTTGAAATGAGGATTTAAGCCCATGAAATATGTATAGTTACAATGATATAGAAATAATTAAAGCCAACCTCGAGTGGATTGTTAATCAAACGACTGCGAATTCCCGGAGCCCCTCAGTTTCCGATCGCAAAACGCTCAACAGCCTTCAGGAGCTCATACAGAGCTATGAAGGGCTACTTGAGTTAATCATCCAGTATGGAATTGCTGTAGTAGATAGGGAAATCATCGAAGGGCTGTCCCTTACAGAGAAGTTTATTGCTAAGGTTAAATCGAATGCGCATGCATTTTAGCCCCCCCAACAGAATCTCCAGGCCAATATTGATGCGTTTAAGGGGTGACGCTGGAGAAGAAAACAAACAAAAACCGGGCTCTGGCACCCGGTTCTCTTTGACTTGATAAAGCGATCGACTCACTCAGCCCGCGGTTTTCCGGCACCGGCTCAATATCAGGATCCTGCCCGCGCTACTGGCGATAACGCTCAGCTAAATTAGATCAGTTCTGTTGCCGCGAGACAACACCGCCTCGCGCAAGCGCTGGCCGTTTTCTCGCGTTAAACTGCCCTGCTCAACGAATCACCGGCAGCCCTGGTCCACTATCTGCTTAATCCAGTCGGTTAACCCGGAAGCCCGCCGCATGCTTATACTTTGCTGGCGAGGAAAAGGAAGGATAAAAAAGGGAGAGCAATCTGTTTTGCTTTAATTATTTATATTAAAGAAAAACAGGCCGCTAAAGGTAAATCCCCTGACCTGTTTATCCGACATTAATAATCCTAAAAAAGAGTTATTTACACTGGGAACCTAAACCAAGTTTGACATAAGGTAATGACAGCATATCGGGTTCAGTACTGGAAAAGTAAATGACGCCAGTGCGGGACTCTCCTGGCTTATATGGGGATAAAAGTTCTAACTGTATCCCATGCCCCATTAAGGTTTTCCCCATATTATCATCGAGGTAAAAACACATTTTATTATCTTTACCAGGAACCAAAGGTTCACTGGAGTTGTTGTTAACCGTAACCTGATATGATAGCAAATGCTCAGCTTTCCCCGTCACGCTGTTCCATACACTTCCGGCCCCCTCTTTCTGCGCATAGATAGTGACGTCTGGGGACTTAACGGCGGAAATCGCCTGTCCGGCGGCCATTAAAGATAGAAACAGACTAAAAATTTTAATTTTCCTGGAGAACATTATAATCCCTCACGCTAAAAACTTAAGAACAGGTACTAACATGACAACACAGCAAGGTTAAGTCACACTCTTGCTATTTACAATACATTTATCGCTTATTTCATCCCTTTAGCTTAAATCTTATAAAAACTCACATTTTGATGTGGGCGCACATCACACAGAACATTTAAATAAGAAAAGAGGGACGTTTGATATTTTATTATAAAGCATGAGATGACTGCCTGCTTTTGTAACAAAATGTATTAGCCATTGAATTACGGAACTCACCAGTTAAATTATAAGCATGGAAATCAGTATCTGACTAAGTAAAAATCATCATTGATTGTGACCTGCCCCATATATTTTTATTCAATGGATGATAAACATAACAAATATAAAAATTGACAACCACGGGTGTTATTTAAATTTGCTTTTTTAAATAACACAATTACAACAATTGATAATATCAAGATACTAAAGGTAAACATTTGCATAGTTATTTTTTGCGGCTTACCCTAAAGCCTCATATCAGGAGTTTATTCCCAATGAAGATATCATTATTAGCATTTATATTTATAACCCTGACCGGCTGTGTGGACCCCGGCCTTGTCGGGATACATCCAGAATTACGCACGAGTTATTTTAATGGTTATAAAAATGAAGTCGCGTCATGCTTACAATCCGCAGCGGTGAACAACGACTTATTGATGCAACAGGATGACTCGCTGCCAGACGGTTCCTATAGATATAACATTCTGGACGCAGGAGGAAACACCGTAGCATGGGTTGATATAGCAGATTTTAGCGGAAAGCAAAGCACCGTAAGTTTTTATTATGCCCGCCATAACAAGGATATGTATGAAGCTATTTCATCAATAATTGCACAGTGTAAAAGGGTGTCTTAAGGATAAAGATTGATTTTGGGGAAGAAAAATCTGCCTCGACAATCCCCCACGCATGACCATTCCCGCCGGGCGTTTTGATGTCCCTACGGTTACCGTCGGCAACGGATCCGTTACTTGCTGCCCGGTAGCTCCGGTTCGGAATTTGGTCAGTTATCGTTGGGGCACCATAGTCGCAGGCGCGCAGCTCGCGATAATCAATGCCATAACCCAGCCAGCAATCTCGTTCCACTTAAAATTAGGCTATGTTTTAATACAGAGTTGATATTATAACAATTTATAAAGGGAAGTTATTACACTTCCCTTAACGAAAATTTTAAGAAATTTGCAAACTATTCACATAGGGTAAATATTTATTTTATTCAATAGGTAAATTGCGCAATTTCAAGAAAGATAGCTTATCCCAGTAGCCTCTTTGAAATAAAATTTTATTATTTACTATTTGAAAAAAACCGCAACCTCTCAAACCGAATGGGTCACGCCACTCTAAAATTGCCCATTGCCCATCTTCGAAAATGTTTTCAACGATACAAACCATTTGTGCGTAAGAAAAATCTTGTTCAAACATTTTCTTTATAGCCTCTTTCCCAACAACTGGCTCATTGGCAACCTGATGGTTTATTGCATTATCATCATATAATTCTGAGATGGTTTCTATATCTGCATTATTAAATGCGTCAACCCATTGGCAAAGTACTTCTTTTGGCTTCATATACTTTAACTCCTCGGTATGTGATAATTTTTATTTTAATTTGCAATATAAAAAAATCTAATTTCATTAATGCATACTACTTTTACAATTAATTTCAAGACAATGTATACATTAAACGCATACAGGTTCTCGAGCTTTAAAATCCATTGCTCTTGCAAAAGCAAGGAATATATTGCATTGAACTACTTGATCTATTTTTGAACCTAATACGAGCATTTCTTTTAAATATCAAAGCAACGGCTCTTGTTGAGATACTGATGGTTTTTAACTATCTGAAATCAAAGATTTAACATTTGCCATAATATGGCCTCTAAATCTTTAAATATACTATTATTATGGTATATCACCAAAAACTATCAACTTCAACATTTATTTAAAACCAGGCCAAAAATTAAAACACCATGAGGATTCAGTACTCAAAATGCCTCTCTAACGCCAGCGCGTAGATCATCTCCCCAGTTGTCCCAATCCAGCTTTCCATATTTTTTTACCGTGCCATCCGTTTGGTCCGACACGTTCAAGATGTGGGGGATCAAAAACCACCACAGAAAACGATGAGGCTTCAAAAGGTAACCTGCGAAAATCGGCGATAATATCGGGGATTATAACCAACTGTCGGCCATCACAAAGGGCATGCCGCTCGGCATGGATATCGCTGAATATGCCGCGCTCGTCATGTTCAGGGAGGCACAACAACATGGCCCTTTGTGTTCAAAACCCCATGCTGATGGCGATAGTCACCATACAAAGACGCGGCGATCTCACCAAAATGAAGTTCTCTGATAAGCGGGGAAGATAATTGCAAATGGCGCTCTGTCAGCAAACCATTTCACCTGGCGCCCTGTTCGCACGGTTAGTAACATGAAAAAAATGGCCAGAACTGATGATGCTACCAATAGCCTATAGCTTTGAAAACGTCCGCTATCCGTCAGAAGCGGATGTTGATGCTAAAGACCTGAGATAGAGGTACACCAGAAATGGCAGCCTCCTGATACTTACCCCTCTACAAAAAATCACCAATATCAGTTGGATGCTGATAACAAGGGCATTAGTTTTGGGTTTTATTTTTCATATCCGTATAAATTGATTCTACCTGATAAATACTCACCTAAATACACTTCACTGATTTTATTGAAGCCTTGCTTTATAACTTCGTTTTCTAACCAGTCACTATTCTTGTTAAGGATTTCGAGCAGATCATGGTTGGCCAAACCATCCACTATGATTGGATAACGTATATTTTCATCACCATTTTGTATAATGGTTAACTGACCATTTTGTTCAAGTATCACTCGTTTAAGCTGTTCTATTTCATAAATACCACTTGCTCTTAATTTGAACATCAAATCATTAGCTGAAACACCATTGCGTAAACATTCCTTAACATTGACACTTCCATTATGAACCAAAGTAATAGGCTTTCCATCAAGAATTCTTTTTACTAACCGATTATTTTCTTTTAAAAACTTAAGAACAAAAACCAGAAAAGTCCATATAATTAATACCAGAACAAATTGTAGTACTGTTATTGATTCATTGTAAATTACGCCACCAATAATCCCCCCCAGCACATAGTTCTGAACCTGATCCATTGCGGATGAAGGGGCCAGATTTCCCTTTCCCATGAGATTTATTTGAACAATTAAGCACAGTATTCCCAGTCCCAACTTTATTATGATAGGTGTATAAATTATCATTTCTATTCCTCAGTTTTTCACGATTTCAACATCTGGGGTTACTAACGAAACCTCTACCAGGCTGTATGTTTTTTGATCCAGACTTAAGTTGACACGATAATAAAAATCATTAATTTTAACGATAATGCCATCCGAAAGTTGTACTGAACTGGAGAATATAGAATTAACACTCACTTTTTTTTCTTGCGACAACAACCTAATAAAGTTGACCATTTGTGATGACCTGGAGTGTATATTTTGGCTATCGGTATAATCTGCATACTGAACACCAGAAATGAAGAGTAAAAATAAGAACGCAATGATCGTTAAGTCACGATATTTAGTTTGTAAACGATGGCGCATATACAGGCTAAAAACAACGATCAGGATAAATAATGTACTAAATATAATAATGTATTTTAAATAATCATTGATATTAGACTGCATTTGTAGATAATCGATGCCATAAAATCTCATAAATTTATAATCCCTAAACCTTCAATACCCCATTTTCGTTATAGTAACGCATAGCCTCTTACAGCCATGATGTTACTTAACAACCAGTAATTATCAGCCATCAGCTGCAATTTGTCATTATCTTTTAAGCCGTAAGTGGAGCATCGATGGATTAAGTATCTGCATATGGGGGGGTTGGCTCATGGAGCATTCTTATTTGGAATGAACAACTTAATCAAAGGTTCAAGCGCGCAGCCGAAGGTTCTTCAAAATTGACCATCCATTTTGCAAAGATCTTCACAAATAAGTCTGGGACTCCCTGCTGAAAACCTTGTGCCGGAAATGAACATTTTGAGGCTACTGATGTAAGTATCCCGTATAATCGTACCATTCACATTTAGAGATCCTCCGTCATAATCAGTCGGCCAACTAGTTTGCCGACCTGTACCTTGAGAACCGGGCGCTAAGTTGAGACTGATAACTGGCATCCTTTCTTTGTTAAAGTGCAGACAATCGCTATCGATTTAGCCGCCACGCATCTCGCAGCATTAGCTTTTGCCGCCGTTTTGTCTGGTCCGGTAGGAGTGCTGGGATGTGGCTTAATTATGGCTGGAATTGGTGCTATCGTTAACGATACCATCGTAGAAGAAGCTAACAAAATTATCGCTATTTAACACCAATTTAGTTTTGTAACTAATACAAAGCTATTATTATTTTATAATGGCTTCCTTCGATTGCAGAACTCTGCAAGCGATGCCAAAGGAATCGCGGATAAGAAATCAAATATATAATACAAAGTAAATTTATAGGTTTCAGTGGCATCAAATGGGCCATGCCTCATGATATTTTGGGGAAAAGTTTTGGCGGGATTTTGGGGAAGAAAAAAATAGACACAAAACCGGGCTCTGCTGAACTGCGCCCGGTCTTCTTCTACTCGCCAAAACGCTCGACTAACTCAGCCCGCGGTTTTCCAGCATCGGCTCAATCTGCGGATCGTGTCCGCGCCACTGGCGATAAAGTTCTGCTAAATCAGTACTATTGCCGCGAGACAAAATCGCTTCGCGGAAGCGCTGGCCGTTTTCACGAGTTAAACCACCCTGCTCAACGAACCACTGGTAGCCGTCATCCGCCAGCATCTGCGTCCACAGATAGGCGTAATAACCCGCGGCGTAGCCGCCGCCGAAAATATGCGAAAAGTAGCTGCTGCGATAGCGTGGCGGCACGGCGGGAAGATCCATTTTCTCCGCATGCAGGGCTGCGGCTTCAAAAGTATCAACGTCATCGGGTAGCTTATCCACGGCTACGCTGTGCCAGTGCATATCCAGCAGTGCCGCCGCGAGCAGCTCACTCATATCGTAGCCTTTATTAAACTTCGCCGCGCGGAACATGCTGTCGCGAAGCGCTGCCGGCATGGCCTCGCCGGTTTGGTAATGCCGCGCATAGTGGGCAAACACCTGCGGCTCGCTGGCCCAATGTTCATAAATCTGCGAAGGAAACTCAACAAAATCGCGTGGCGTATTGGTTCCCGACAGGCTGGCGTACTTCTGGCTGGCAAACAGCCCGTGCAGCGTATGGCCAAACTCGTGAAATAAAGTGATAACTTCATCCCAGGAAAGCAACGCGCTGTGCCCGGCTTTCGGTTTCTGATAGTTACAGACGTTGTAGATAACCGGATGCTGCGCACGCAGGGTGGATTGTTCGACAAATACGCCCATCCACGCCCCGCCGCTTTTGCTATCCCGCGAGAAATAGTCGCCATAAAAAAGTGCGATACCCTCGCCGCTAGCGTCGATGATTTCCCAGACCCGCACGTCAGGGTGATAAACCGGGATATCGAATCGTTCCACAAAGCGAATGCCAAACAGCTGTGTCGCTGCCCAGAATACGCCATCACGCAGAACGCGCTCGAGAGCAAAATAGGGCTTAAGCTGTGCTTCATCGATAGCAAATTTCGCCCGGCGCACCTGTTCTGCGTAATAGAGCCAGTCCCACGCTGCCGCGCGGAAGTCGCCGCCTTCCTGATCGATAACCTGCTGAATATCCGCCAGCTCCTGTTCGGCTCGCGCCCGCGCCGCCGGAGCGATTCGCCGCATAAAGGCAAACGCCTCTGCCGGGGCGCCCGCCATCTGATCGGCCATCGACCAGCTGGCAAAGTCATCTGCGCCCAGCAGTTGCGCTTTGCGCGCGCGGATTGCCGTCAACCGCAGCACCAGCTCGCGTGTGTCATTCGCATCGCCCTTCTGATTTCGCGTCCAGCCAGCTGCAAAAAGATTTTCTCGCGTTTGCCGATCATGCAACGAAAGCAGCGCAGGCTGCTGGGTGGTATTGAGCAGAGAAAGCAGCCAGCGTCCGCTTAACCCTTTCTCCTGCGCGGCTTCTGCCGCTGCGCTTATCTCATCATCGCTGAGACCTGTGAGCTGATGAGCATAATCCACTGCCAGGCCCCCCGATTTTACCGCCGCCAGCAGGCGCTGTTGGAACTGGCTTTGCAGCGCCGCCGCTTCGGTATTCAGCGCGCGCAGCGCCGCTTTTTGCTCTTCCGCAAGCGTGGCTCCCGCAAGGGTAAAGCGTTGCCAGGTTACCTCAAGGAGACGTCTGGACTCGGCGTCAAGGGAGAGCGATTCTCGCCGCTCCCACACCAGCTTCACCCGCTGAAAAAGAGCATCGTTGAGCCAGATATCGTTAGCCAGTTCAGCCAGCTCGGCGGAAAACTGCTCATCGAGTGCCTGAATGGTCGGGTTAGTCTCCGCGCCTGCCATCGCAAAAAAGACGTTGGTTACCCGCGCCAGCAGCTGACCGCTCTGCTCCAGGGCCTCCAGGGTATTGGCAAAATCAGCCGGCTGCGGGTTATTAACGATAGCGGCAATTTCTTTACGCTGGCGACGAACGCCTTCGTCGAAGGCGGGTCGGTAATGGCTGACGTCAACCAGATCGAAACGCGGCGCCTGATAAGGCAGCAGGCTAACGCTGAAAAAAGGATTGTTCTCCGACATCTTCATCTCCTGAAAACGATTATCCTGTAAGATTAGGCAACTCATTGATTGACCGCAATCAATACTCTGTGTATCGACGTCTGACTGATGATTTCCATTACCCGTCGCCGGGATCGCGTGCTATGGTATGAAGACACAAAAAGCGTTGAGGAACAGTAAGATGATTATCCTGGTTACCGGAGCAACCGCGGGTTTTGGTGAAAGCATTACTCGCCGTTTTATCGCTAACGGTCACAAAGTGATTGCCACCGGGCGTCGCGAAGAACGCCTGAAAACTCTTAAGGATGAGCTGGGCGAGAATCTTTATACCGCCCAGCTGGACGTACGCAATCGCGCAGCCATCGAAGAGATGATTGCCGGGCTGCCGGCTGACTGGCAGGCGATTGATGTTCTCGTCAATAATGCCGGGCTTGCGCTGGGTCTTGAACCCGCCCATAAAGCCAGCATTGAAGACTGGGAAGACATGATTGACACCAATAACAAAGGGCTGGTTTATATGACCCGCGCCGTTCTGCCGGGAATGGTTGAACGTAATCGCGGCCATATCATTAACATCGGCTCGGTCGCCGGCGCGTGGCCATATGCAGGCGGTAACGTCTACGGCGCGACCAAAGCGTTTGTGCGCCAGTTCAGCCTGAACCTGCGTACAGACCTGCACGGTACGGCCCTGCGCGTGACCGATATTGAACCGGGCCTGGTTGGCGGAACCGAATTCTCTAACGTGCGCTTTAAAGGTGACGACGCGAAGGCGGGTAAAGCCTACGAGAATACCGAAGCCCTGACGCCGGAAGACGTCACCGAAGCGGTCTGGTGGGTCGCGAACCTGCCAAAACACGTCAACATCAACACCCTGGAAATGATGCCGGTCAGCCAAAGTTTTGCCGGACTGAACGTTCACCGTCAGGGCTAAGCTCCGTGACCCGGCCTGCAGGCCGGGTCTGGGCTGGACGGTAAAAATCCCGTAAAATAGCGCAACTACCTTATAAAAGTAACCATCAATGGCCGCAGAAGCTCAACTGAATCCGACACAGCCCGTAAATCAGCAAATTTATCGTATCCTTCGTCGGGATATCGTCCATTGTCTGATTCCGCCCGGAACCCCGCTTTCGGAGAAAGAAGTCTCCGTGCGCTTTGACGTTTCTCGCCAGCCGGTGCGCGAGGCCTTTATAAAACTGGCTGAAAATGGCCTGATCCAGATCCGTCCGCAGCGCGGCAGCTACGTAAATAAGATCTCTCTCTCGCAGGTACGCAACGGTTGTTTTGTCCGCCAGGCTATCGAATGCGCCGTGGTGCGACGCGCTGCCGGAATGGTGAATGATGAGCAGCTCTACCAGCTTGAGCAAAATCTTAATCAGCAGCGCACGGCGGTTGAGCGCCAGCAGTTAACCGATTTTTTCCAGCTGGATGATGAGTTTCATCAGAAGCTTTCGCAAATTGCCGACTGCCAGCTCGCCTGGGATACCGTTGAAAACATTAAAGCCACCATTGACCGGGTGCGCTACATGAGCCTCGATCACGTCACGCCACCCGATATGATGCTGCGCCAGCATTATGATATTTTCCAGCCGCTGGTGGCCCGCAACCCGGATGCGGTTGAAAAGGCGATGAGCCTGCATCTGCAAGAAATTAGCGAATCCGTGCTGCTGGTACGTCAGGAAAATAGCGACTGGTTTAGCGAAGAGTAAAATGCGTAGCGGCAGAACGTTTCTCTGCCGCCAGAAACAAAATGATCGGTATTATCTGACAACCAAAACCGGTATTTTGGCGTGGCGTAAAATCGACTCGGCGTTAGAGCCCAACAGATGGGTTGATATTCCCGGTTTACGGGAACCAATAACGATAACATCAAATTCTTCATTACTGCTCACCGCCAGGATTTCATCACGTACGTTGCCAAACACCACCCTGGAGTGAATTCGCCCGGCGGGAATCGAGAACAGACGGGATATCGTCTTCATTTTTTTCTCCGACTCCTCGCGCATATAGGCTTCAAACTTACGTATATCAGCCGCAAAGCCGCGCAATATTGAGCTACTGCTGTTCGGCAGAACGTTGAGCAGCGTTATTTCACCTTCATCCGCTGAGGCCAAAAACTCGGCATGACGCACCGCCTTATCACTTAAATCCATTTCAAAAACGTCTACTGGCAACAAAATTTTTTTGTACATAGACCGTTCTCCTTTTTTCTGAGAAAACTTAGTAAGTTAACTCATCATGCCATAGTTACTTCAGCAGGTGAATGATAAATCCCCCAAATAAATACTTTAGAGATTAAAATAAACGCCAATTATTTATACTTAACTGTTGTTAGATAAAGTTATGTATATTCAACGATCTGGATCAAGATTTATTATTTAAACAGCCCTCCCTGAACATAAAAATAGTGTTCAGAAATGGTATGTAACAGTAATGCCGCCATCATCGGCGGCACCATGTTTAGTTCTCCTGAGCCCAGGCGGCAACGGTCGCTTTGGCTCCGTGTTTTTTCAGCGACAGATAAGCGCGCGTAACCTCATTAACAAACCGGGGCTCCTGGCTCAGGTCCTGGCCGAAAATAGCCTCAATGCCCATCAGCGCTTTAACCCGCTCTTCTCCGTCCGCGCTATTTTGGACAGTCTGCTGGATGATCGGCAATAGCGGATCGGAAATTTCAATTTCCTGCCCCCGGTCGTCCACCCCGCTGACGTAGCGCATCCAGCCGGCAACGCCCATCGCCAGCAGCGTAAAGTCGCTGCCATGAACCAGGTGCCAGCGAATCGAATCCAGCATCCGCTGCGGTAGCTTCTGACTGCCGTCCATGGCTATCTGCCAGGTACGGTGCTGCAGCGCCGGGTTGCTATAGCGATCGATCAACAGGCCGGCATAGCGTGCCAGATCAACGCCCTGCACGCTTAGCGTCGGCGCCTGCTCAGTCATCATCAGCGCATGCGCGGCGCGGCGATAGTTGTCGTCCAGCATGCAGTCATTAATATGCTGGTAGCCGGCCAGATAGCCCAGCCAGGCAAGGAAAGAGTGGCTGCCGTTTAGCATACGCAGCTTCATCTCTTCAAACGGCAGCACGTCAGAGACCAGTTCGGCGCCGGCTTTCTCCCATTCTGGACGACCGGCGACAAAGTTATCTTCGATGACCCACTGGCGAAACGGCTCACAGGCGACGCCCGCCGGGTCACGAACGCCGGTAAGCTGCTCAATTTTCTCTAATGTATCGGCCGTTACCGCCGGAACGATGCGGTCCACCATAGTGGAGGGAAAAGTGACATTACGCGCAATCCACTCGGCTAACTCAGCATCGACAGCGTTAGCATAGGCGCAGACGACATTACGCATTACGTGACCGTTTTCCGGCATATTATCGCAGGACATGACGCTGAACGGCGGCAGTCCTGCTGCTTTGCGCCGCGCCAGCGCTTCAACCACCACGCCCGGCGCGGATTTCGGTTGATGAGGATGTTGTAAATCGGCAGCAATTAACGGATGGTCCAGCTGCAGCTGGCCGCTGGCCGGAGAGTGGCAGTAGCCCTTTTCAGTAATGGTCAGTGACACAATCGCGACCTCGGGCTCGCACATTTTCGCCAGTACGCTTTCCAGGCCATCCACCTGGGCATGTATCGCCTGCTTAACCACGCCAACAACGCGAGCGGTCCAGGCATCGGCCGACATTTCCGCGACGGTATAAAGTAAATCCTGCTGCTGCAGGTCGGCAATCTGCTGTTCGCCGCCGATCAGGTTTACCTCAATATAACCCCAGTCGCTGTCGTGCTCCGTCGCCAGAATATCTGTATATACGGCCTGATGCGCGCGATGAAATGCGCCAAAGCCCAGATGGACAATGCGCGGAACGAGACGGTTACGATCGTAGGATGGCAGCGTGGCATGCGCTGTTAAAAGCATATTTTCCATGGTGGCTCTCATATTTATGATTTCTGGATCCCCACATGAAGTGAGAATAGGCTGTTGATATAAACCCTCTCATGCAACCGGTATGATATCCTTGACCTTTATCAACTACCATACAAGACAGAGTGGGTTATTTACCGTACTATTTCACGCACTAAAAGCGTGAAAAATGCCGGGCTAAAGGCCCGGCAGATTGTTATTTTTGGCTATCATCATTCGGTGCGGAATGTATGCTGCTTAAATATATTGTCCGTTGCCCACCGCTTTATTCTGCGGTGCGCAATC
Organism: Klebsiella sp. K5-306; assembly: GCF_051835185.1. Taxonomy (NCBI): domain Bacteria; kingdom Pseudomonadati; phylum Pseudomonadota; class Gammaproteobacteria; order Enterobacterales; family Enterobacteriaceae; genus Klebsiella; species Klebsiella sp. K5-306. The sequence goes on along the minus strand of NZ_JAIFJY010000001.1, from coordinate 638,737 downwards.
CGCTGCATCATTCAGCAAGCTCAGATCGCGATCGCGAACTTCAGGCATCAGGATGGCAGAAATTAAGCCGATGATTGAGTAGCACACCAGCATAACAACAATGGGCATCCATGAACCGGTCATATTACAGAAGATACCGGCCAGAACAGGACCAAAGCCAACCGCGACTAAACCACCCGCCTCTTTAGAGATTGCCATGCGGGTAAAGCGGTTACGTGAGCCGAATATTTCAGCCATCGTAATATTTTCCAGCGCAAACAGGCCTAATACAGCGACGTTATGAATAACGATTAATGACGCCATAATGGTGCTCGCGCTGTAGCTTTTATCAACAATAATCGACAGCATCGGCCAGGCCAGAATAATGGCTGAAATATTGATGATAATATAAGGGATGCGGCGCCCTACTTTATCTGACAGCCAGCCCAGGAATGGAATGGTGATAAAACCAATCACGGAGCTGATCATTAGCGCATCGGTGGGGATACCTTTATCAAACATTAAGGTTTGAACCAGATAGCCCGCCAGGAACGTTTGCAACAGCCCTGAATTTCCGGCCTGCCCAAAGCGCAGCCCCGTGGCCAGCCAGAAAGACTTACTTTTCAGCATTGCGCTGAAGGAGCCTTCCTGAGCGGCCACTCCATTTTGCAGACTGCCTTCTTCGCTCACCTTTTCAAATACCGGGCTTTCTTTCAGATTGAGGCGCAGCCAGATGGCAAAGATCATCACCACTACGCTGGCGAGGAACGGCACACGCCATCCCCACGCGACGAGCTGTTCGCGATCCAGCACGAAGAACATCACCGCCCAGATAGCCGTAGCGCTTAAGGTACCGCAGTTGGTTCCCATCGCTACCAGCGAAGAGATAATTCCGCGCTTACCTTTCGGCGCATATTCCGCCAGCATGGTGCCCGCACCGGATATTTCAGCGCCCGCGCCCAGTCCCTGAATAATGCGTAATGTGACCAGCAATACCGGCGCTAAAATCCCCACCTGCGCATAGGTTGGCAGCACGCCAATGAGCGTAGTGCAAATACCCATCATCGTGATGGTAATAAACAGGACTTTCTTACGCCCAATACGGTCGCCCATTTTACCGAAAATAAAGGCGCCGACGATGCGCGCAATATAGCCTGCGCCGTAGGTGCCCATCGCCAGAATAAGCGCCATAGCGGCAGATTGCTCCGGGAAAAATATCTCGTGGAAAACCAGCGCTGCGCCCAGGGAATAGAGCTGGAAATCCATAAACTCCAGCGCAGTACCTAACCAACCAGATACGGCTGCACGAATGAGATCGGAAGTGGTTCTCTCATTTTTAACGGTAGTCATAATGATTATCTCTAATTGTAGGGTACAAAGTCCGCACCTGTTATTATTGCCCGAAGGTTAATAAAACCTTGCAGCAACGTTTTCTGTCATTTTCAAAAAGCTCAAGAGCGTCAACAACGTGTTGATACGCAAATTCGTGGGTAATCAACTCCTGCGGATCAATTAACCCTTGTTCTAACCAATCAATGACCACGGGGAATTTATTGGCGTTAAGCCGCGATGAGAAAATCGACAGTTCTTTGCCCGTAATTCCTTGCTGCGCCACCTGCGAAGGCTCAGCCGAGAAGCCCATCAAGACAATTCTTGCCGCCGGCGAGGCCAGGGTAACCGCCTCTTGTAAAATAGAGGGATGGCAGGCCGCATCAATGATCAGCGTCGGAAGGATCCCCTGCGCCTTCAGCGTGTCAGCCAGAGGCTCATTGCTGTTGTTAATTACCCAATCCGCTCCGTTACGCTCGGCCATCTGCAGGCGTTCATCGATGCGGTCGACAACGATAACCTGCTTAACGCGGTACACCCGCTTCAGCACCTGTATGGTCGTCAGGCCCATAGGACCCGCGCCGTATACCAGCGCAATATCCTGGTCGGTCGGCGAAACGTGCCCGGTAACGTTGGCCGCAATAGTGAAAGGCTCAATCATCACCGCATCCTTGTCGGAAACGTTGTCAGGCACCCGCCAGGCATTTTTCGCCGGCACCACCGCGTATTCGCTAAACCCCCCGTCCCGATGCACGCCAAGCACCACTAACGAAGTGCAGACGTTCGGCTTGCCCACGGAACAGGGGTAGCAATGACCGCAGCTAATGACCGGATCAACGCTCACGCGCTGGCCGATGGCTTTGTCGGTAACGCCCTCGCCAATGGCGTCGATAACGCCAAAAAATTCATGGCCTATCACCCGCGGGTATTTGGCAAACGGATTATGTCCACGGTAAATATGGCTATCGGAACCGCATATTCCCGCCAGTTTCACCTTAACCCGTACTTCTCCTGCGGCAGGTTGCGGGAGCGGACGCTCTTCAATCACCAGTTCATTCGGCTGACGAATTACGATACTTTTCATTTGTTATTTCCTTCGTTACCAGTTCCACAACGTGCCGTCTTCCAGACGTGCGACAGGCAGATAAGCCGGTTCATAGGGGTATTTCGCGGCCAGTTTTTCATCAAATTCGATACCGAGTCCTGGTTTTTCCCCCGGGTGCATATAGCCGTTATCAAATGTCCAGCTATGCGGGAAAACTTCCAGCATCTGCTCGGAGTAGCCCATATATTCCTGTACGCCGAAATTCGGTACCCACAGGTCGAAATGCAGCGCGGCGGCCATGCAGACCGGAGAGAGATCGGACGGCCCGTGCGAGCCGGTGCGCACCTGATAAAGCGAGGCGAAATCGGCAATCCGGCGCATTCCTGTAATCCCGCCTGCGTGAGTGATGGTGGTACGGATATAGTCAATCAGCTGCTCTTCAATCAGCTGTTTACAGTCCCAGATGCTGTTGAACACTTCTCCAACGGCAATCGGCGTGACGGTATGCTGACGAATTAAACGGAAGCACTCCTGGTTTTCTGCCGGGGTCGGGTCTTCCATCCAGAACAGGCGGTACTCTTCAATGCTTTTGCCAAAACGCGCCGCTTCGATCGGCGTCAGGCGATGGTGCATGTCGTGCAGCAGATGCTCGTCAAAACCAAACTTTTCGCGCACGGCGGCAAACAGGCGCGGAGTGAAATCGAGATACTTTTCGGTGGACCATAGCTGTTCTTCCGGCCACTGGCCTTTCGTTGCCGGTTCGTAGGCCTGGCCTTTACCTTTCGCCATACCGTAAGTGGTTTTCATTCCCGGCACGCCGCACTGCACGCGAATCGCTTTAAACCCCATCTCTTTATGGCGCGCGTAGTCGTCCAGCACTTCGTCAATAGAGTGGCCGGTGGTATGGCAATAAACCATGACCCCTTCCCGCGAAGCCCCGCCCAGCAGCTGATACAGCGGCATACCCGCAGCCTTCGCTTTGATATCCCACAGCGCCATATCGATAGCGGAAATCGCCGACATCGTGACCGGGCCGCGACGCCAGTAGGCGCCCTTGTAGAAAAACTGCCAGATATCTTCTATGCGGTGCGCATCGCGGCCAATCAGCTGCGGGCAGAGGTGATCCCGCAGATACGATGCAACGGACAGCTCGCGGCCGTTTAGCGTCGCGTCACCTAAACCGACGATACCATCATCAGTGGTGATCTTAAGGGTGACGAAGTTGCGTCCCGGGCAGGTGACGAAAACTTCAGCGGCAACGATCTTCATTTCTTCTTCCTTACTTCTATGCGGTTAGTGAACAAAATTAAAACATCAGACCTACTACCATACAAGTATAACGATCGAAAAAGACGCGACAGATCACATTATCTCAGCGCGGTCAGGGAGGGTATAAACGGAGAAGGAATGGGCTAATGCACAAGACAAAGAGGCCGGGATAGCGGTATTTACCCCGGCTTTTTTAACAGAAAAGAAGGGCTAAGCGCGTCCCCAGCCGGCCACAATAATCAGCATGCCGCACAGCGCAACCAGCGCCCCGGCCCAATCATAATGGCTCAGTTTGACGCCATCGACGAAACGCAACCATAGCAGAGCGGTGCAAACATATACCCCGCCATAAGCGGCGTACACCCGCCCACTTGCCTCCGGGTGCAGCGTCAACAGCCAGACAAAAAGCGCCAACGCCAGGCCGGTCGGAATCAGTAGCCAGGGCGTCGCCCCACGTTTTAACCATAGCCACGGTAAATAGCAGCCAATGATTTCACACAGCGCGGTGGCAAAGAAAAGCAGCGTGGTTTTTACCATTTAAAACGTCGTAAGTTGAGCAAGCGTTAACTCATTCTACGCAATAATGGCCGTCGTTAACTCTATTTTGTCGGGTATGCCGTCGAAAGGAGATGTAGTAAACTCACACCACGGGGATCACTTAAAGGAAATCGTGATGAACACAACACTGAACAAACGCTGGTGTCTGACCGCCCTGCTGGCGCTGAGCGCGATGGTCTTTACCGCATCGTCGTTCGCCAAAACGGACAAGCTGGTCATTGAGTCCGGCGACAGCGCCCAGAGCCGCCAGCAGGCCGCGATGGAAAAAGAGCAGTGGAACGACACCCGCTCTTTACGCCAGAAGGTCAACAAGCGCGCCGAAAAAGAGTGGGATAAAGCCGACGTGGCTTTTGATGCCCAGGACAACTGCCAGAAGAGCGCGAACGTCAACGCGTACTGGGAACCTAACACCCTGCGCTGCCTTGACCGCCGCACTGGCCGCACTATTACTCCGTAATGTATGGCGCCTGCGGGCGCCATAATCAGTAAAACTTCGCTATAACACACAGGTATTCCCATGACTGACGCTTATCACGTCAAACTCCGCCCGCTTGAGCGCGAAGACCTCCGCTTTGTCCACCAGCTCGACAACAACGCCAGCGTTATGCGCTACTGGTTTGAAGAGCCCTATGAAGCCTTTGTTGAACTTTCCGACCTGTACGACAAGCACATTCACGATCAGAGCGAACGCCGCTTTGTTATTGAATGCGACGGCGAAAAGGCCGGACTGGTTGAGCTGGTTGAAATCAACCACGTGCACCGTCGCGCTGAGTTTCAGATCATCATCTCCCCTGATTATCAGGGCAAAGGACTGGCCACCCGCGCCGCGAAGCTCGCCATGGATTACGGCTTTATGGTGCTCAACTTATATAAGCTCTACCTTATCGTCGATAAAGAAAATGAAAAAGCGATCCACATCTACCGCAAGCTCGGATTTATGGTGGAAGGTGAACTGATCCACGAATTCTTTATTAACGGTGAATATCGCAATACCATCCGTATGTGCCTGTTCCAGCACCAGTATCTGGCCGAGCATAAACCACAGGGCCAGACGCTGCTGAAACCGACGGCTCAGTAATAGTCAATGGTGCTTTTGATGGTGTAGTGGCGGATCAGCGCAGGCTGTACGCTGTCGTCGACAACCTTAAGCTCACAGCTTACCGGGTTGTCGTGGTCGTCGTAATCGCAGGTCTGACTTACGTTGCCCAGCGTGCGGTCATTAAAGATGCTCACTGCGGTGTAGTCCATCTTTTTGCGCGGATCGGACGACGGCGTTGAGCTTACCGTAAAACGCTCGCCTTTAGCGGTGGTCGTTTTACCCAGCGGATAGCCTTCGCTATCATAGCGGTAGGTCGCGGTGCTCTCCTTGCCGCGAGCGGTGACAACAAATCCGTTATCATCGGTTTCCCACGACACGCCCGCCGAAGGCATTTCCGCCAGCTGGCATTTTCCTTGCAAACGCAGGCGTTTTTCCTGGCTTTGCGCATCCAGATAGTAGTTCGCGTCCAGCACCAGCGCCGCGCCGGTTTTGTTCTCCAGGTCTTCAAATGCCAGCAGGTCAAAGCACCCTTCGCTGGATAAACGCCCTTTAACCCACTTCACCACTTCATCATGTTCGTCATACAGCGTCTGGCTAAACTCTTTCACCGGCCCACGCAGCGGATCGAACTCAAATTCGTTAGAAAAACTCGCCATTTCGGGAGTGAAGGCCTGAGGTGCTCCCTTTTCATCGCAGGCGCTAAGCGCTCCGACAGCCAGTAACAGCAAAAACCGTTTTTTCACGCGCGATTCCTTTTGTGCATAGTACAATCATATTAGCAAATACAATTGTTTACACCACTTCTGCTATGCTTAATTCTGGATAACGTCAATAAGGAGTTTATGATGAAACTATCCCCCTGGCTCTGTGCGGCCCTGCTTCTGGGTTCGACAGCTGCTTTCGCGGCGCCGGATTCCTGCGAGCGGGTAAAAAGCGATATTCAGCAGAAAATCATCAACAACGGCGTCCCGGAATCGGGCTTTAGCCTGGCGATCGTCCCGAACGACCAGCCCGATCGGCCCGGCGAGCAGGTGGTCGGCCACTGCGCCAACGATACCTTTAAAATCATCTACACCCGCGACAGCGGCGCGCAGTAACCTCACCGCATGACTGGAGAAGTCTTATCCCTTGGTTGACCGGGGATAAGATCTCTCTACTCCGTTTTAAGTAAGATCCCTCACTCTCCACGCCGACATTAAGCAGGCGTTGGCATTACGCCATTATAACAAAATCATGGAGTGAGCAATGTCTAACCAGGAACATACCGACGGCCTTACCCGCCGAACGCTAATCAAATCGACCGCCCTTGGTTCGCTGGCCCTCGCCGCCGGCGGTTTATCGCTGCCTTTCAGCCTGCGCAATGCCGCCGCCGCGGTGCAAGACGCTACGCGCGGTGAAGAACGGATTGTCTGGGGGGCCTGCTCGGTCAACTGCGGCAGCCGCTGCGCGCTGCGTTCACACGTGCGTGACGATGAAGTCGTCTGGGTCGAAACCGACAATACCGGCGCGGATATTTATGGCGATCACCAGGTGCGCGCGTGCCTGCGCGGCCGTTCCATTCGCCGGCGCATTAATCATCCCGATCGCCTTAATTATCCCATGAAGCGCGTCGGTAAACGCGGCGAAGGCAAGTTTGTCCGCATTAGCTGGGAAGAGGCGCTGGATACGATTGCTGGCAATCTCAAACGCATCGTCAAAGATTATGGCAACGAAGCCGTTTATATTAACTACTCTTCGGGGATTGTCGGCGGCAACATGACGCGTTCGTCACCCACCGCCTCAGCGGTGGCGGCATCACTTATTATTTAGAACAGGCGCGCGAGCGCTCTAACGCGCGAATGATCGTTATCGACCCGCGCTATACCGATACCGCCGCCGGGCGGGAAGATGAGTGGATCCCGATTCGCCCCGGCACCGACGCCGCGCTGGTGGCCGGCATCGCCTGGGTGCTGATTAATGAAAATCTGGTCGATCAGCCATTCCTCGATAAATACTGCGTCGGTTACGATGAGAAAACGCTGCCGGCAGATGCCCCGGCGAACGGGCATTACAAAGCGTATATTCTCGGCGAGGGTGACGACGGCACGGCGAAAACCCCACAATGGGCATCGCGGATCACCGGCATTCCCGCCAACCGCATCATCAAGCTGGCCCGGGAAATCGGCAGCACGAAACCGGCTTATATTTGCCAGGGATGGGGACCACAGCGCCAGGCTAACGGTGAACTATCGGCCCGAGCGATCGCCATGCTGCCGATACTGACCGGCAACGTCGGCATTAACGGCGGCAACAGCGGCGCCCGCGAATCCACCTATACCATTACTATTGAACGCCTGCCGGTGCTGACCAATCCGGTTAAAACCGCCATCTCCTGCTTTAGCTGGACCGACGCCATCGCTCGCGGCCCGGAAATGACCGCCACCCGCGACGGCGTACGCGGCAAAGAGAAGCTGGATGTGCCAATTAAATTCCTCTGGAACTATGCCGGCAACACCATCATCAACCAGCACTCGGATATCAATAAAACCCACGAGATCCTGCAGGATGAAAGCAAATGCGAGATGATCGTGGTTATCGAAAACTTTATGACTTCATCGGCCAAATATGCCGATATTCTGCTGCCGGACCTGATGACCGTCGAGCAGGAAGATATTATTCCCAACGATTACGCCGGCAATATGGGTTATCTCATTTTCATTCAGCCGGTCACCTCCGCCAAATTTGAGCGCAAACCTATCTACTGGATCCTTAGCGAAGTGGCAAAACGGCTTGGCGAGGATGTCCACCAGAAGTTTACCGAAGGCCGTACCCAGGAGCAGTGGCTGCAGCATTTGTACGCGAAAATGCTGGCGAAAGACCCGGCGCTCCCGAGCTATGACGAACTGAAAAAGATGGGGATTTATAAACGTAGAGACCCCAACGGCCACTTTGTCGCCTATCGCGACTTCCGTAAAGACCCGGCCGCCAATCCGTTAAAAACCCCGTCGGGTAAAATCGAGATTTACTCCAGCCGTCTGGCGGAGATCGCCGCAAACTGGCAGCTCGAAAAGGACGAAACCATTAGCCCGCTGCCGATCTACGCCTCAACCTTTGAAGGCTGGGATGATCCTTTACGCGAGAAGTTCCCGCTGCAAATGTTCGGCTTCCACTACAAGGCGCGCACCCACTCAAGCTACGGCAATGTGGATATACTGCAGGCAGCCTGCCGTCAGGAGGTGTGGCTAAATCCTCTGGACGCCGAAAAACGCGGGATCAAGAACGGCGATATGGTGCGCGTATTCAACGCCCGCGGCGAACTGCGGATCCCGGCCAAGGTGACCCCGCGCATCATGCCCGGCGTGTCGGCGATGGGCCAGGGGGCCTGGCATGATGCCAATATGAATGGCGATCGTATCGATCGCGGCTCGTGTATCAATACGCTGACGACGCACCGCCCTTCGCCGCTGGCTAAGGGCAACCCGCAGCACACCAATCTGGTCGAAATCGAGAAGGTTTAAGGAGTAAACCATGAGCGCTCAGTATGGATTTTTTATCGACTCCGCCCGCTGCACGGGCTGTAAGACCTGCGAGCTGGCCTGTAAGGATTATAAAAACTTAACGCCTGATGTCAGCTTTCGCCGCATCTACGAATACGCGGGCGGCGACTGGCAGGAAGATAACGGCGTGTGGCAGCAAAACGTCTTCGCCTATTACCTGTCAATCGCCTGCAACCACTGCGCAGATCCGGCCTGCACGAAAGTATGCCCCAGCGGCGCCATGCACAAGCGCGATGACGGTTTCGTGGTGGTGAACGAAGAGGTATGCATCGGCTGTCGCTACTGCCATATGGCCTGCCCTTACGGTGCGCCGCAGTACAACGCGGCAAAAGGCCATATGACTAAATGCGACGGCTGCTACGACCGGGTCGCCGAAGGTAAAAAACCGATATGCGTCGAGTCCTGCCCGCTGCGGGCTCTCGACTTTGGCCCCATCGAAGAACTCCGCGAAAAACACGGTCAGCTGGCCGCCGTCGCTCCGCTGCCGTCTGCGCACTTTACCAGGCCGAGTATCGTGATCAAACCGAACGCCAATGCGCGTCCGTGCGGCGATACCACCGGCTATCTGGCCAACCCGAAGGAGGTATAAAATGGGAAACGGATGGCATGAATGGCCGCTGGTGCTGTTTACGGTGCTGGGGCAAAGCGTCGCAGGGGCGATTATCGTCAGCGGGCTGGGCTGGCTTTCGCTGAATAACAACTCCGAAGCCCGGCAGCGCCTGGTGCGGGGCATGTTTTTTATCTGGCTGATAATGGGGATTGGCTTTCTCGCGTCAATCATTCACCTCGGCTCGCCACTGCGGGCATTTAACGCCCTTAACCGGGTGGGATCATCGGCGTTAAGCAATGAAATTGCCAGCGGCGCGCTGTTTTTCGCCGTCGGGGGTTTCTGGTGGCTGGTGACGATTCTCGGGAAAATGCCGCGGGTTCTGGCGAAAGCCTGGCTCCTGCTGACTATGCTGCTCGGCTGCCTGTTCGTCCTTGAGATGACCATGGTGTACCAGATTGATACCGTGCCGACCTGGTATAATGCCTACACCACCGCCGCATTTTTCCTGACAATGGTGCTGTGCGGGCCGCTTTTCGCCGCCCTGCTGCTGCGCGTAGCCAACGTGCCGTTTAACGGCAGAGTTTTCGCTTCGATGAGCGTGCTCGCGCTGCTGGCAAGCCTGGCGGTCGTCATATTGCAGAACAGCGAGCTGGCGGAGATCCACAGCTCCGTACAGCAGGCCAGCGCACTGCTGCCTTATTATGGCTGGCTGCAAATCCTGCGGTTAGTTCTTTTGGCGCTGGGTCTCGGCTGCTGGATCTGCCCGCTGGCAAGACGCCAGAATCCGCGCATCGCCAGCTTGCTGCTCGGACTGGCACTGGTGATGCTCGGCGAGTTTATCGGCCGCGGCCTGTTTTATGGTCTCCATATGACCGTGGGTACGGCGATTGCCGGTTAATAAACGGGTGCTGCGGCACCCTCTGCTGTAAGGAATGGTATGATGCAATCGCAAGACCGCGACGCTGTCGCACTCAGCGCCCGCACGCTGGGCGCTCTGTTCTCTTTTGCGCCGGACAGCGAGCAGGCTGCTCCGCTGGTTGCGGCCCTGCGCGACGGCAGCTGGCGAAGTCAGTGGCCCTACGCGGTGACGGACGGCCTGGCGGCGCTGTTCGCTCGCGAGGACGATGAACCGCTGCCGGAAGCCTGGCAGCGGCTGTTTATCGGTCCGTGGGCGCTGCCTGCGCCGCCGTGGGGCTCCGTCTGGCTGGATAAAGAAAGCGTGTTGTTTGGCGACTCAACGCTGGCGCTTCGTGAATGGATGCGGGTAACCGGCATCGCGCTGTCCGAACAACGTTCGGAGCCGGAAGACCACTTTGGCACCCTGCTACTGCTGGCAGCCTGGCTGTGCGAATCTGCTCAGGATGAGGCCTTTAACCAGCTTCTGGCCTGGCATCTCCTCCCGTGGTCCGGCCGCTTTCTGAGCGTATTTGTGGCCGAGGCGAATCAGCCTTTTTATCAGGCTCTTGGCCAGCTGGCGCAAGAGACGCTGGCGCAATGGCAGGCGCGGCTGCCCTGTGCGGTGGCCGAGAAACCGCTCTACCGTTAACTCCCTCAGCTGATGCCCGCCAGCCGGGCATCACCTGCAAGTGACAATGTCACCTTTCCGCTTCATTCGCACTTATCGCTTTTGCTTATATCTTTATATCCAGAGAAAATAAGCCATCTGTTTCGCGCTAATCGTATTCGCTAATGCATCGTCTTCACGCTTATCCTGATGTCCAGGTTATGTTTCGCCGTCTGGTCATTGCCATGCTGGTCGGCGTCTTCGCCGCCCTCGCGGTTGCCCTGTTCCGCCATGCAATGGCGGGACTGGAAAGCCTGTTTCTGAGCAACGACAGCGGAAGTCTGGTGAACGCCGCTGAGTCTATGCCCGGATGGCGTCGGCTGTTAACGCCAATGCTGGGCGGCCTTGCCGCAGGCGCCCTGCTATGGTTCTGGCAGCGCCGCAGTGTTGAACGTCCGCACGCGCCAACCGACTACATGGAAGCTCTCGAGACCGGCGACGGCGGGTTTGATACCCCGGCCAGCCTGGTAAAATCGCTGGCCTCTCTGCTGGTGGTCACCACCGGCAGCGCTATTGGCCGGGAAGGGGCGATGATCCTGCTGGCCGCGCTGGCCGCCTCGCTGTTCGCCCGCCGATTTACGCCAAAAGATGAGTGGAAGCTGTGGGTCGCCTGCGGCGCCGCCGCCGGGATGGCCAGCGCATACCATGCGCCGCTTGCCGGCAGCCTGTTTATCGCCGAGATCTTATTCGGCACTCTGATGCTGGCGTCGCTTGGTCCGGTCGTCATTGCTGCGGTAACCGCCCTGCTGCTCACCAATCTGCTGAACGGAAGTTCGGCGCCGCTCTACCACGTTGAGTTTCACGCCACCCTGCGCGCGACCCACTATGGGTTAATGCTGGCAACGGGTTTGCTGGCCGGGCTTTGCGGGCCGCTGTTTATCTGGCTGATGAGCTATAGCCATCAGTGCTTTGTCCGGCTGCGTCTGTCGCCCCCCTGGCAGCTGGCGCTGGGCGGGCTTATTGTCGGCCTGCTCTCGCTTCTCGCGCCGGCCGTCTGGGGAAATGGCTACAGTGTCGTACAAAGCTATCTGCTTTCGCCGCCGCTCTTCAGCGCTATCATTCTTGTCTTTGTCTGCAAGCTGCTCGCCGTGCTGACCAGCAGCGGTTCCGGCGCGCCGGGGGGGGTGTTTACGCCAACGCTGTTTGTTGGCCTGGGGATCGGCATGCTATTCGCCAGCCTGACGGGACTGTGGCTACCTGATTACCAGGAGATCGCGATAATGATAGGCTTAACCGGCATGGCGGCGTTTCTGGCGGCGACAACCCATGCGCCGATTATGTCCACGCTGATGATTTGTGAAATGACCGGACAGTACGTTTTACTGCCCGGTTTATTGATTGCCAGCGTACTGGCATCGGTGCTGTCGCGGACGTTACGCCGGGATTCTATCTACCGCCATCATCTCGCCGAGCATCGATAAGTCGATATACTGGCTCAGTTCGCGCTGTTCCGCGCGCGGCAAGTAAGGCAATTCACCGATGAGCGGCGCTGGCAGTTTTTTGCTCAGCACATCGATAATTTCAGCATAATGCGCCAGGCCCGGATTAATACGATTGGCAACCCAGCCAATCAGCGGCAGGCCGTCGTTAGCGATAGCCTGTGCGGTCAGCAAGGCATGGTTGATGCAGCCTTCCTGAATCCCCACCACCATCAGCACCGGCAGCTGTTCCTGTACCACCCACTCCGACAGCGGACGCAGATCGTTCATCAGGCTGCGCCAGCCTCCGGTACCTTCGACCACCACATGCTCAACCTGCGCGCTCATGCGCTGCAGGCCGTCCGACAACAGACCGTAGTTGATTGGGCAACTATGCGCCACGCTGCTTTCATCTTCGCTTAACGCGATGGGATTGACAGCATCATACGGTAACACCAGCGATGACACGCTCTGTAAAACCAGCGCATCTTTGTTCCGCAGTCCGTCCGGCGTCTCTTTACTGCCCTTCGCCACAGGCTTGTACCCGGCTACGCTTTTGCCGCTGGCAGCGAGTGCCTGCAACAGCGCACGGGAAACGACTGTCTTGCCGACAGAAGTGTCAGTACCTGTTATGAAGAAACGCTTAAACATCACTAACCCCACAGTTATGTTGATGAAATATACGGGAGAGAAATAATCAACTGTGGAAAAAGTCTACGCGATGCCATCGAGGGCGGGCTTGAGATAGCGCAATTTTTGGTGTGAATATGAAAAAATGTTAACCCTGTAACAGTCGTATGAGCAACGATCCGTTATAGAGGGCATCCTTTACCAGAGCCGCACCAGCCATCGTTCCCCGGTTAGAAAACTGCGTGCTTTCAACGGCAATATGTCGGCTGTAGGCCGGTAACGATTGTTGTCGAATGCAATCAGATATTGCCGGAAATAAAATATCAGCGGCGAGGTTGAAAGGTGAACCGATAAGGATTTTCTGCGGGTTAAAGAGGTTAACCATAATCGCCAGAATCCGCCCAACGTGGTTCCCGACGCCGCTGATAATGTCGCGTGCAAGTAAATCCCCCTGCAGCGCGGCCTCACATAGCCACTCGACGCTGAGCGGTTGCTGATGCAGCATTGAGCTCATCGACTTGGCCATGCGGATCTGCGCCAGTTCCAGCACGCTCTCGACGCTGGCAATGGTTTCCAGACAGCCATGGTTGCCGCAATAGCAGCGTTTACCATACGGGTCGACCTGAGTGTGGCCGATTTCAACCAGACTGCTGCTGCCCGCGTGCAGCAGACGACCGTCGGTGATCACCCCCGCCCCCACGTTGTGGTCGATAACCACCTGAATCACATCGCGCGCCCCCCTGGAGGCGCCAAACAGCGATTCGGCCATGGTCCAGGCGCTGATGTCGTGCTGAATATAGACCGATACGCCGGTATGATTGGCTAAAATCTCGCCCAGCGGCATATCCTTAACGTCTTCATAAAATGGCATCCGGTGAATAATACCGTGCTCGGTGTCGATAATTCCCGGCATAGTGACGGCAATGGCGGTTAAACGCTCCAGCTTCTTTTGGTGACGAATAAAGAACTGGTCTACGTGATCGAGGAGCCGCGTCGCAAAGGGCTGGACGTGTTGTAATGCCAGCTCCAGCTGCTCTTCCACCACCAGCGCGCTGCTCAGATCGCGAAGCGCGAGGTGGATTTCGCCGCGGCTGATGCGGATTGAGAGGTAGTGCCAGGCTTCGGTTTCCACCATCAACCCTACGGCGGGCCTTCCACGGCTTCCCGGCTCCTGGATTTCCGTTTCCTGCACCAGATGCGCTTCCAGCATTTCGCGGACGATTTTAGTGATACTGGCAGGCGCGAGCTGCGCGAAGCGCGAGAGGTCGATGCGCGACACCGGGCCAAGCTGATCAATCAGGCGATAAACTGCGCCCGCGTTGGTCTGCTTTATTTGATCGATATGGCCTGGCTGACTGTCCGCTACCACCGTTGACTCCCTTTATTTTCGCGCTTCGAAATAAACTGAGGGCTATGGTGAAGCACTTCAACGGTACTCGTCAAATTTTTACTTAGCCTTGTGATTTACCGCACATTTTTAGCCCTGATTTGTCTTAAATGCATCACCTGGCGCTGGCCAGCAGCGATTCGCGAAAACGGCGCGCCGCCTGACCCTGCTCACGATGCTTAGACCATACCAGCCACATTTCCGAGACCGCATCCTGCTCTTCGATGGGCAACCAGCACATTTCCGACAGCTGAACCCGCCGGAATGAGGCCGGTAAAATCGACACGCCAAGCCCGGCGGCAACCAGGCCGATAATGGTCATGGCTTCCCCCACCTCCTGGGTGATGACCGGCGTCAGGTCGTAGCGGCGCATTAACCCCAGAATATCGTCATACAGTCCGGTACCGACATGAGGATCAAAAAAGACGAACGGCTCCCGCGCCAGCTCCCGCAGGCTAACGCCAGGCTGGCTCGCCAGCGGATGGTCGCGGGGCACCATCGCCAGCAGCGGTTCACGCAGCACTCTTTCCCAGACCAGCGTTTCCGGCAGTTGGGTGTTACGCATCAGCCCCAGGTCCAGCGCCCCTTCGTTTAGCGGCACAATCTGCTCGCGAGTGTTGGTTTCCCGCGTCTGAATATGCACATCCGGATAGCGATGGCGGAAGGTCGACAACGTGTCCGATACCGCCTTAATAAAGGGAGCCGACGAAGTAAAGCCAATGCGTAGTTCACCGGTCTCGCCGTGGTGAAGACGAGCGGCCCGCGCGGCGGCATCTTCCACCTGCGAGAGGATCTGCCGACTATCGGCGAGAAACTGCTTGCCGGCATCCGTCAGGCTAACGCTGCGGTTGGTACGAGCAAACAGACGTGCGCCAATTTGCTGCTCAAGGATTTGAATCTGCTGGCTAAGCGGCGGCTGAGATATGTTCAACCGCGCCGCCGCATGACCAAAATGGAGTTCTTCCGCCACCGCAATAAAGTAGCGCAGATGACGCAGCTCAATATTCATATTTAAAACGTCTTATTTGAGATTATTAATATATTAGACAGAATATTTACATTTTCATACCCTTAATAAGTGCCCTGCAAGGTCATTTAACTCTGTATATCAGCAAGGATTTTTCCGTGAGCCGTACAACTACCGCTGACGCCGTCCCGGCAAGCGACGTCAGCGACACCATCGCTCCTCAGCCAAACCAGTTTATCAAACGCGGCACTCCGCAATTTATTCGCGTTACGCTTGCGCTCTTCTCTGCCGGACTGGCGACTTTCGCGCTGCTTTATTGTGTTCAGCCGATCCTGCCCGTGCTCTCCACTGAATTCGGCGTCTCACCAGCCAGCAGCAGTATCTCGTTGTCCATCTCCACCGCCATGCTGGCGGTCGGCCTGCTGTTTACCGGCCCGCTCTCTGACGCGATTGGCCGCAAACAGGTAATGGTGACGGCGCTGGTGCTGGCTTCCTGCTGCTCCCTGCTGTCGACGATGATGTCCAGCTGGCACGGGATCCTGATTATGCGCGCCCTGATTGGTCTGTCGCTGAGCGGCGTGGCGGCGGTCGGCATGACCTACCTGAGCGAAGAGATCCATCCCAGCGTGGTGGCGTTCTCGATGGGGCTGTATATCAGCGGTAACTCCATCGGCGGCATGAGCGGTCGTCTGCTGACCGGTGTATTCACCGATTTCTTCGGCTGGCGGATTGCGCTGGCGGTCATTAGCGGCTTCGCCCTTGCCGCAGCACTGATGTTCTGGCGCATCCTGCCGGAATCGCGCCATTTCCGTCCGACCTCGCTGCGACCAAAAACGCTGCTGATCAACTTTCGTCTGCACTGGCGCGATCGCGGGCTGCCCCTGCTGTTCCTCGAAGGTTTTTTGTTAATGGGGTCCTTCGTCACTCTGTTTAACTATATTGGCTATCGCCTGATGCTCTCGCCGTGGTCATTAAGCCAGGCGGTCGTAGGCCTGCTTTCGGTGGCCTATTTAACCGGAACATGGAGCTCGCCAAAAGCCGGTGCGATGACCGTGCGCTATGGCCGCGGCCCGGTGATGTTGTTTTCCACGGCGGTTATGCTCGGCGGGCTGTTGATGACGTTATTCTCATCGCTGTGGCTGATTTTCATCGGCATGCTGCTGTTCTCTGCGGGATTTTTCGCAGCCCACTCGGTCGCCAGCAGTTGGATCGGCCCACGAGCCCGCCGCGCGCGTGGCCAGGCCTCGTCGCTCTATTTATTCAGCTACTATCTGGGATCCAGCATGGCGGGGACATTAGGCGGCGTGTTCTGGCATAACTACGGCTGGAACGGCGTTGGCGGGTTTATTGCGCTGATGCTGCTGGCTGCGCTGCTTACCGGCGCCTGTTTGCACAAGCGCCTGAAGTAACGCGGGCTTGCGTGGCCTGAAGCGGGCCACGCAGTTCACCACATTCCCAGTACCGACGACATGCCCATCAGTTCTCTGACGGCGTCCATAGAAAGCAGTGCGATAAACAGCCAGGTAAACGGATTCATAATCCACCTCACATCAGCGGCCTGTCTATGTTTATATTTTAGCCAACCACAGAGAAAGAAACTGCTATTTTGCGCACATCCGGATTATTTCGAGCCAAACATAAAATACGCAATCGATTAATCATGACATTATGCTGATGAACCGTCCGGGCAATCACTTACCCGTCTGTACCACCTTACTCCATTAGGGTAGCTGTAGCTGTGGTCAGATGGTCAATTCCAGCGCTGCCTGACGTCCAGGTCAGCATCACCCCGGTTTTTTCATTGTGGGAAAGGTAAAGGAATTGTGATGGAATACTCCTCATTCTCACCTATGCAAACGCAGCCAACAGGATCCGACAATATGGAAAAAAGATCGCCGTATCAGTCACTTGTAAAGACCTTCCAGCGCCTTTCCCGCTTTTCGCATCTCTCCGCCATCGCCGGCTGGGACATGTTCACCATGATGCCGCCCGGCGGCAGCGCGGCCCGCGGCGAAGCGCTGGCTGAGCTTGGCGTTTTGCAACATCAGATTCTGACCGATAAAAAAGTGGGCGAATGGCTGCGCAATGCGCTTCAGGAAGAGCTGAACGATGCTGAGCAGGCAAACCTGCGCGAGATGACCCGCCAGTACGAGCAGGCGGCGCTGCTGCCGGAAAGCCTGGTGGAAGCGAAATCACTGGCGGGTAGCCGCTGCGAGCACGCCTGGCGCAGCCAGCGTCCGGCGAACGACTGGCAGGGCTTTGCTGAAAACCTGCGGGAAGTGGTCAAGCTGAGCCGCGAAGAGGCGCAGATTCGCGCCGCGGCAAAAGACTGCTCCCGCTATGACGCGCTGCTGGATATTTTTGAACCGGATATGACCAGCGCGCGTCTTGATGTGCTGTTCGCTGACCTCAAGTCATGGCTTCCCACGCTGCTGGAGAAAGTGGTTGAAAAGC
Organism: Klebsiella sp. K5-306; assembly: GCF_051835185.1. Taxonomy (NCBI): domain Bacteria; kingdom Pseudomonadati; phylum Pseudomonadota; class Gammaproteobacteria; order Enterobacterales; family Enterobacteriaceae; genus Klebsiella; species Klebsiella sp. K5-306. The sequence continues at coordinate 621,012 of NZ_JAIFJY010000001.1, read as the reverse complement.
AGGCGCAAACGCCACTTCTCGAACCTCAAGGGCCGTTTCCGATTGCTGACCAGCGCGAACTGGGGCTGGAAGCGATGCGTGTACTGGGCTTTGATTTTGATGGCGGACGGCTGGATATCAGCGCCCACCCTTTCTGCGGCGGCGTGCCCCAGGACGTGCGTATCACCACGCGCTACAACGAGAACGATCTGCTCAGCGCGCTGTTTGGCGTGATTCATGAAACCGGTCACGCACGCTACGAACAAAATCTGCCGCGTAACTGGATCGATCAGCCCATCGCTCTCGCCCGCTCTACCGCAATCCACGAGTCGCAAAGCCTGTTTTTCGAAATGCAGCTCGGCCGCAGCGAAGCCTTTCTTCAACGCCTGCTGCCAACGGTACGCCGGTACTTTGGCGAGCAGCCGGCCTTTAGCCGCGACAACTTTATCGCCTGGAATCAACGCGTCAAACCGGGCTTTATCCGCGTCGACGCCGACGAGGTGAGCTATCCGGCGCACGTCATTCTGCGCTACGAAATTGAACGTGCGTTGATTGATGGCGATATCGAGGTTGATGATATTCCGGCGCTGTGGGATGAAAAAATGCAGCACTGGCTGGGACTGTCTACTACCGGCAACTATCGGGACGGCTGTATGCAGGATATCCACTGGACCGATGGCGGTTTTGGCTACTTCCCGTCCTACACGCTGGGCGCTATGTACGCCGCTCAGCTGATGGCTTCCGCCAGACGGGCGCTACCGCAGCTAGAAAGCGATATCGCCAACGGTAACTTTACCGCCCTCTTCGATTGGCTGCGGCAGAATATCTGGCAGCACGGCAGCCGTTTCACCACCTCGCAGCTGATACAGCATGCGACCGGGGAAGACCTTAACAGCGACTTTTTCCGCCAGCACCTCACCTCGCGGTATCTGTAAGCTACGGGCGTCGGGCCGCTCCCGGCGCCCAATTATCCCCGGTGAGAGCAGGTTGTACATACGGTTACACGCCGATACCAAACACTCACGGAAACCTCGATAAGACAAGCATATAGTTCTTTCAACGGCCCCGCAGTGGGGTTGAAACAAGAAACCTTTTCGAGGATATCAGAATGAAAAAAGTATTAGCTCTGGTCGTTGCCGCTGCTATGGGTCTGTCTTCTGTCGCTTTCGCTGCCGATGCCGCCACCACCGCCACTCCGGCTCCGGCTGCTGCAACTCACAGCACCACCGCTAAAGCGACCCATCACAAGAAACACCATAAAGCCGCTGTTAAACCGGCTGCAGAGCAGAAAGCGCAGGCGGCTAAAAAGCACAAGAAAGCAGAAGCTAAACCGGCTGCCGCCCAGAAGGCTCAGGCCGCCAAAAAACACAAAAAGGCCGCCGCTAAACCGGTAGCTCAGAAAGCCCAGGCTGCGAAAAAGCACCACAAAACCACCGGGCACCATACCGCTAAAGCTGCTGCCCAACCGGCTGCTTAATCTCCCGGGTGAGATTGATTGATATAATACCGGCGCTGGCTTCAGCGCCGTTTTTTTCCGGAGAGCACTATGCTGCGGCGCTACCGTTTTGAGCTCATCCTGATCCTGCTGATTATCTGCGCGCTGGTCGCCAGCCGTTTTTTCCTCTACTGAAGACTTAGCTGCCAGAGGTTGTAGCCCAGGCCGTAAAGCGCCAGAATTAGCAGGAAAAACGCCGACACCGTTGTTAATCGCTGGGCGTAACGCGCCGTTAACCAACGACGAACCGCCAGAATATAGAGCGTAAGCACGCCTAAGTCGATCATCACCCATACCGCCGTCAGGAGCCCCAGGCTCAAACCGAAGCTGTCGGTTACAGAAATAAACTGCGGAAAAAACGCGGCAAAAAACAGGATATCTTTGGGATTGCTTAACGCGGTCGCAAATCCTGCCATCACCCCACTACGCTTTTTCAATGCATCCTGCGTCACCGGCTCTGCACGTAACATCCCCAGCGCAAGTCGAATAATAAACAGCGACCCGATCGTCGCCATCAGCGTTAGCGCGCGTGGATCAAGCGCCACTATGCCGTTCAGCATCGCAGCAGCAGCGGCCAGCAGCACTAAAGAAGCCAGATTCCCGCCAATCATCGTGCGCACCGCACTGGCAAAGCCTTCCCGCGCCGCCGCGCCGGTCACTAACACCACCACCGGCCCCGGGGTGGCAATAAGCGCCAGTACCGTCAAAGAGTAGGCCGTCAGCAAAGAGATATTCATGATTTAAACTCACCATTTCCCAATTAAAACCCTATCTTCCTCTCTGATTTCAGAGTTGAAAAACGACTTATAGTGAGTTTGAATGTGAGTTTTACTCAATATTGAAAATCTCTGCCAATGTCTATGCCGCCGCTCTACGCACTGCGCGCTTTTGAAACCGCCGCTCGGCTTGGTTCGTTTAGTCAGGCCGCCGCGGCGCTGCACGTCACGCCCGGCGCCGTCAGTCGCCACGTCAGCACCCTGGAGTCATGGTTTGCATGCCGGCTTTTTGTTCGCCATGGCCCAAAGGTCACGCTTACCGATGCCGGCTATCAGCTGGCGAAGGCGCTGAATGAGAGTTTTTCATCGATAGACCGGGCCTGCCAGACCCTGCGTCGTCAGGCAGGCAAGCTACGGCTGAAGGCGCCGTCAACGCTTACGATGCGCTGGCTATTGGACGTCCTGCAACAGTTTCGCCAGCAGCACCAGCGACCGGAAGTGGAAATGAGCAGCCTGTGGATGGATCGCGACAGCGTCGATTTTACTCAGGAGCCATTCGACTGCGCAATCCTCCTGGGAGATGGCAATTTTGGCAATAATAACTGCTGCAGCCTGCTTTTTGCCGAATGGTTAATCCCGCTTTGCGCACCGGGGATGATGCAGCAGGCCAGGCAAGATTTAGCGGCCTGCACGCTGATACATCCGTCCACCGATCGCCGTGACTGGCGGCGCTGGCTCGAGCATTATGAGCGACCTGCGCCGGATATTGCTCAGGGCATCGTCTTTGATACCCTTGAGCAAGGCACCATGGCGGCGATGAGCGGGCACGGCGTCAGCATTGGCGATCTGCTGCTTAATCTACCCGCGATACGCGCCGGGCTGCTGGCCTTACCCTTCCCGACGGCGGTAACTACCGGCGAAGGCTACTATTTTGTCTGGCCGAAAAACCCTCTCAGCCCACAGCCCATCGCTTTACTGCATCACTTTTTAAATCAGCATATCCCCGGCCCGCTCCCCGATAATATTCTCCGCCGGGGAGAGGAGCCCGAATTAGAGAACGTGAACCGCGGCAACTAATAGATAGCCCGTAGCGCCCCAGATCATCGCGGATACGACCGAAACATAAACTAATGCGCGAATACCTTGTTTAGACATAAATCCTCCCGTACATCGGGTGTTAGACATTGCAGATATCATCGCCGGGATAACATCTCTGTTTGCTCAACAAGCGGGTAGCAATAACAACGTTTACGGTGAGAAAATGTTTCGCTTTGAAAGTAAGTAAGAAACAGGTAAAGAAGTGCGTTTTTCCTGTGAAGAAATTGCATATTTTACCCAATAGCGGCTTTTTTTTTCTGAATGGACTTAAGAATAAGCTGAAGCGGAAATCAGGTTATGTTCCCTCATCTGATGTACGTTCGGATACACGATTTATGTTGCTTCCGCCGCCCTTTTCTGCGGAAATAGCGCCGCGGCCAAACAGCGTTAACATCTTGAAATAACACCATTGATCCGTCATGAAGGCGCGTTTTTGGCTGGATTAGCCCGCCGTCTGGCTTAATTAAAATTGTTCTTAACTTTCATAAACTTAAATCTGCTGCTACTTTCAATAGACATAATTATCTCCCCAGAGAGTGATATGCGTAGAGACGTACTGTTATTACTGTGTTCGATCTGTCTTTTCCCTGCGCTGGTGCAGGCCGATGATGATGGCATGAGTGCGAAAGATATTAAGACGCTGTTTTTTGGTCATGACGACCGTAAACCCGTCAGCAATCCCACAGACGATCCCTGGGATGCTATCGGGCAGCTGGAAACCGCCAGCGGTAATCTCTGTACCGCCACGCTGATTTCCCCCAATCTGGCGCTCACCGCCGGGCACTGTCTGCTTACGCCACCTAAAGGTAAGCCAGACAAACCCGTCGCTCTGCGTTTTATCTCGCGTAAAGGCGGCTGGGTGTACGAAATTCACGGTATCGAAGGTCGGGTAGATCCTTCACTGGGCAAACGGCTTAAGGCAGACGGCGATGGCTGGATAGTTCCCAGCGCCGCGGCGCCGTGGGATTTTGGCCTTATCGTGCTGCGCTACGCCCCTTCCGGCATTACGCCGGTGCCGATTTTTAGCGGCAGCAAAGCCGATCTGACCGCCGCGCTAAAAACCGCCGAACGAAAAGTGACTCAGTCTGGCTATCCGGAAGATCATCTGGATAATCTCTACACCCATCAGGATTGCGTGGTCACCGGCTGGGCGCAGGCATCGGTGCTCTCCCATCAGTGCGATACGCTGCCGGGCGATAGCGGCTCGCCGCTGCTGCTGAAAACTGATGATGGCTGGCAGGTGATTGCGGTTCAAAGCTCGGCGCCTGGACCAAAAGATCGCTGGCGAGCGGATAACCGCGCCATCTCGGTGACCGGTTTTCGCGATAAGCTGGAAGCCCTGGCCGCCCAGTAAGCGGTCAGCCCTGCTGCTGGCGCAGTTGCAGTAACGACGTGACGGGCATCGGTTCGCTAAAATAGTAGCCCTGCAATCTGTCGCATCCCGCCCGCCGCAGCAGCGCCAGCTGTTTTTGATTCTCTACGCCTTCCGCCACCACCGTGATGTCCAGCGCCCCGGCAATTCTCACGGTACCGCGCACCAGCTCTGCGGCCTGGGTATCAACATCCACCAATCCGGCCAGCGATTTATCGATCTTGAGGCTGTCGAAGCTGAAGCTGCGTAAGTAGCCGATGCTGGAGTAGCCGGTACCAAAATCGTCGAGCGCTACCGCGATACCCAGCGATTTTAAATTTTTAATCGCCGTTCTCGCGCGGTCGGGATTCTCCAGAACATAGCTCTCGGTAACCTCAAGCTGAAGGCGACGGGCCGGAAAATGGCAGCGTCCCAGCACCTGGACCACCCGCGACTCGAACTCCGGATCGCGGAACTGCGCCGGGGAGATATTTACCGACAGAAGCAGATCGCCTAACGGCTGCAGATCGCTGCAGGCGCGATGCAGGACAAATTGACCGAGGGCGTATATCAGGCCGCTGCTTTCGGCGATACCGATAAACGCATCCGGCGGCAGCGCCCCCTGCGGGCGTCGCGGCCAGCGCAGCAGCGCTTCTACCCCTTCCATCACCAGCGTATCAGCGTTGACGATCGGCTGATACCAGACATCGAACTCTTCGTTCTCCAGTCCCTGACGAATGCCATTCTCGATATTGAGCTGATACTGCCGCGCGTCGCTGAGCGCGTCGTCATACCAGGTGGTACGCCCTTTGCCAGTCTTTTTAGAGTGGTACATAGCAATATCGGCGCGACGAAAAAGCTCCGTGCTGGAGCAGCTTGCCGGCACGCCGCTGGCAATACCGATACTGGCGCTGATATAGATTTTGCGTCCGCTCAGGATAATCGGTGCGTTTAACAGTTCCAGCACCGCGCGGGCAAAGGCCGAAGCCTGATTGGCCGCCTCTGCGCCGCTTATCGTCATTGCGAACTCGTCGCCCCCCATCCGCGCCAGCATCCCTTCCGGGGGAACCCGCTCCCGCAGCGCCTTCGCTATATGCAGGATCAGCGCATCGCCGACGTCGTGACCGTAGTTATCATTAACGTCCTTAAAGCCGTCGAGATCGATAAACACCACGCTTTGCGTCTGATAGCGCGAATTTTCACAAACCTGATTAAGCCGTTCGATCAGCGCCCGCCGGTTAGGCAGGCGGCTCAGCCAGTCGGTCATGGCGGTATGACGCGCCACGCTTTCGCCACGCGCCAGTTTGTACAGCCCGAGGCAGCTGAACAGGATAAACAGCAGGATCAGCCCTGCCGCCACCGCTGCAATCAGCCGAATGCTGTTCGATGCCGCCCGCGACGCTTCGGCGCCGGGCAGGCCGGGCTGCCAGCTCAGGTAGCCCACGGTTTCCCCGGCCTGGGTACGTAGCGGAATGCTATATTCGCCGCCGGTCTGGGTGACATGCAGATTGCGAATCTGGAACGTATCGCCAAGACGTTCAAGCATTTGCGGGTTGATATGGCGGGTAATCACCAGATAGCGGCGGGTATCATCAAACACCTGCAGGCGTCCGACCGTCGGACGGATCAGGCCGATGCCGATAAAAGCAATACCGGCGCGGGTGCGGGTAATGCCTGCCCAGGCGCTTTTACCGCTGCGCAGCGCGGCGGCATGCTGCGAAATAAGCGCGTGGAAGCCGCTGCCGAGAAACTGCGTATCCTGCCCGGAGAAGGGCTGGCTGCGAAACGATCCCCACAGTACGTGGTAGTGCTGATCGAGTACGAAAGTACCGTCATAGAGATTGTTAATCTTGAAACCAGAACCCCAGGAATTATAGAGCCACTGCGGATCGAGCCTTCCGGCATAGGTCTGACTCACGGCATCATCCCAGACGGAATTATCCAGAACCAGCGACAGCACGCGGTTAACCGACGTCTGCACCGCGCCATTAACCGATAAAACGGAGCGATGCTTATCAATTTCGTTCGCTTTCTGGCCAATCAGATGCTGGGAGAGATAGAGCAGAAAAACCACCGACACGATGAGGCCGATCCCGGCGAAAAAGATCATGATGGAAAGCGTTCTGGCGGAGGGAATATTGCGCCAACCTGGCAAGTGAATCATGTTCTGCCCTCATCACGGCCGGTGGCTAAATTGCCCGAACAGGCTCATTTTTTAAGCGTAATACAGAGAGCAGATTTTGCCGCCCGCATTCGCAGGCGGCATCATATCAGGCGAGTTTAATTAACACCATGCCGGCCACCAGCAGGATCACCCCGATCCAGCCTTTATGGTTCAAACGCTGGCCAAACAGCACCCAGCCGGCGGCAATGGTCGCCGCGATACCGAAACCGCCCCACAGCGCATAGGCTACCGACAGGTCAATCCCCTTGACCGCCTGCGAGAGCGCGCTAAAGGCGCCAAGCACCGCAGCCAGCGACATCACGCCATAGAATTTACGGCGAAAGCCGTCGGAAAACTTAAGAAAAACGTTGGCGATAATTTCCAGCGCAATCGCCAGCGCCAGCCAGGCGGCGTGGATCCACTCAAACTGTTGCATGCGCTTTCTCCTTGCCTGGTTTTACCGCTTTCTGCGTCCCGGATTTGATCAAGACAATCCCGGCGACCAGGGTGACCAGCCCGGCGATTTTTATCATCGACAGCGTCTCATCAAACAACAGAACGCTAAAAATGGTGATCAGTAAAATCCCAATCCCTTCCCACAGGGCGTAGGCTACGCCGAGGGCGATTTTTTTCACCGCGAACGCGAGAAAAATATAGGAAAGCGCGATCATAACCAGCATTAAAATAAAACCAGTATGCCCGCCGCTTACGCTTGCCCATTTCATCGACAAAGTGCCGGTAATTTCAGCAACGATAGCTAAAGCTAATAAAATCCAATAAAACATGATTCCTTCTCCTGCTTGAGAATATAATCCATGACGGCTTACTGCGAAGTAAACCGGAAAAATTCTGACGTTAATTTAGCCGTGCGCAGCGCGCCAGCTCAGGCAGAGAGAAGAAAACTAAAGCGCCGAGCGCCAGTGCTGCTCGCCGAGGAAGCGGGAGTTGAAGAGGGATACTGCAGGGTGATAAGAAATATACATCCTGAACTGATTGTCCATAAAATTACAATTATCCGCGGTATTGCTTCTCATCATTTGCGGATGAAAATTGTCCTCTGTAGTTATACACACGCAGATTTGTACCATAACGCCACATTTAACTCAAAGTCTTTGCAGTTCTTTACCTCGGATATTTGATTTGGATTAGCTTTTTACTGGGGTGTTCGCCATTATGATAGCGTTTCGTCAATTATTTATTCATGGGTCGCGCTTTTCATTTTAACCAACGCGACGCGTTGAGACGCTGTCTTTGCCAGCGTCTACAATAAACGCATATTAGACCCCATTTTTTCTCTCGCAGGGAGCGGTATGGCCAAACCCATCATTACGCTTAACGGCTTAAAAATTGTCATCATGCTTGGCATGATGGTGATCATCCTGACTGGTATTCGCTTCGCGGCGGATATTATCGTTCCTTTTATTCTGGCGATCTTTCTGGCGGTAGTGATTAACCCGCTGGTTCAGCTCATGGTGCGCTGTCGGGTGCCGCGGGTACTGGCTATTTCGCTGCTGGTCGGCGTCATTGTCCTGCTGGCCGTGGTGCTACTGGCCTCGCTGGGCACCTCGCTTAACGAACTGGCGCGCACGCTGCCGCAGTACCGCAATTATCTTTATGAACCGATGCAGACTATCGCGCCCTGGCTGCAGCGCTTCGGCTTTACCGTCTCGGTGGTAGAGCTTAATAAGTACATTGACCCTAACGCGGTGATGACGCTGGTGACCAGTCTGCTTACCCAGCTTTCAAACGCCATGTCCTCTATCTTCCTGCTGCTGCTGACGGTGGTATTTATGCTGCTGGAGGTCCCGCAGCTTCCGGCAAAGCTGCAGCAGCTGATGTCGCGGCCGGTGGAAGGCATGGGCGCGATTCAACGGGCGCTGGATAGCGTCTCCCACTACCTTGTATTAAAAACCGCCATCAGCCTGGTGACCGGACTGGTAGTCTGGGGAATGCTGGTGCTGCTGGACGTTCGCTTTGCCTTTATGTGGGGGCTGCTGGCTTTTGCTCTCAACTATATTCCGAATATTGGCTCGGTCCTCGCGGCGATCCCGCCGATTTTACAGGTGCTGGTCTTCGGCGGTCTGTACGAAGCGCTGGTGGTCCTGGCGGGCTATCTGGTGATTAACCTGGTGTTCGGCAACATCCTTGAACCGCGCATTATGGGCCGCGGGCTGGGGTTATCGACGCTGGTGGTCTTCCTGTCGTTGATTTTCTGGGGCTGGCTGCTGGGTCCGGTAGGGATGCTGCTTTCGGTACCGCTGACGATCATTGTCAAAATCGCCCTCGAACAGACGGTGGCCGGGCAGAGTATTGCCTTTCTGCTGAGTGATTTGAGTAAAAACTAACGACATTGCACGCGCTTTTCCCGGAGGCGATGCTGCGCATCTGTCCGGGCTACCGGCCTACAAGCGGCTGTGAACCCGTAGCCCGGCTAAACGCAGTGCGAGCCGGGGAGAAGCTGCGCCACCGGAAAATTCCCCCACTCTTCACTTTTATCTCTACGTCGCCTCCTCGTAGACCAATCATTCACTATCATTATTGATCGCCATCACATCTCTGCCCCACCAATCATTACTCTTACGCTAACGATTCTCCATCGGCCTTAATTGATGCCCGCCACGTCGCGACGCACACTTATTCCCACACCAGGACAATCAAAACGATTCGTCGAATCAGGAGGTTAATAATGAGTGCCGAACAAACGACGGGACGCGTCTGGAACCGTCGCCGTACGGAAAAACAGCGGCGACTGGCCGAGGCCAGAGTCTCAGGCAAAGTGATCCCCACCGACCAGCTGGTTGCGGCCCTTGAGCAGCTGCTGGCCCCCGGCGACCGCGTGGTGCTGGAAGGTAACAACCAGAAACAGGCTGATTTCCTCTCGCGGATGCTGGCGGAAGTTAACCCGCAAAAAATTCACGACCTGCATATGATTATGCCGAGCGTCGGGCGCAGCGAGCACCTGGACCTCTTCGAAAAAGGTATCGCCCGCAAGCTCGATTTCTCCTTCTCCGGTACCCAGAGCCTGCGTATTTCGCAGCTGCTGGAAGATGGCCTGCTGGAAATCGGCGCTATCCACACCTATATCGAGCTTTATTCCCGTCTTTATGTAGACCTGTCGCCGAACGTCGCGCTGATCGCCGGTTATAAAGCCGACCGCAAGGGCAACCTGTACACCGGGCCGAGCACCGAAGACACTCCGGCGCTGGTAGAAGCCGCCGCGTTTCATGACGGCATCGTTATTGCCCAGGTTAACGAACTGGTGGATGACGAATGCGATCTGCCGCGCGTGGATATCCCCGGTTCGTGGATTGACTACGTAGTCGTCGCGGATAAACCGTTCTTTATCGAGCCGCTGTTTACCCGCGATCCGCGCCTGATTAAACAGGAACATATCCTGATGGCGATGATGGCGATTAAAGGCATCTACGCCGAGCATCAGGTGCAATCCCTGAACCACGGGATCGGCTTTAACACCGCCGCCATCGAACTGCTGCTACCAACCTACGGCGAACAGCTCGGTCTGAAGGGTAAGATCTGTAAACACTGGACGCTGAATCCGCACCCGACGCTGATTCCGGCGATTGAAAGCGGCTGGGTAGAGAGCGTCCACTGCTTCGGCGGCGAGCTGGGGATGGAAGAGTACATTCGCGCGCGTCCGGATATCTTCTTTACCGGCGCCGACGGCTCCATGCGCTCCAACCGCGCCTTCTGCCAGCTTGCGGGACAGTATGCGGTAGATATGTTTATCGGTTCGACCCTTCAGGTTGACGGCTACGCTAACTCCTCCACGGTGACCCGCGGCCGCCTCTCCGGCTTCGGCGGCGCGCCGAATATGGGCCATGATCCGCACGGTCGCCGCCACGCCACGCCGGCATGGCTCAACATGATTACCGAACCGGACCCGATGCAGCGCGGTAAAAAGCTGGTGGTACAGATGGTGGAAACGTTCCAGGCGGGCGTGAAACCGACCTTCGTGGAAAAACTTGACGCCGTTGAAGTCGCCAAAACCTCCGGGATGCCGCTGGCGCCGGTAATGATTTACGGCGATGACGTTACCCATGTACTGACCGAAGAAGGCATCGCCTATCTCTATCGGGCGGAAAGCCTTGAAGAGCGCCGGGCTATGGTAGCCGCCGTGGCCGGGATCACCGATATCGGTCTCGGCGTTGATGCCAAACGCGTGGCCGCACTGCGCCAAAGCGGCAAAGTCGTGTATCCGGAGGATATCGGTATCCGCCGCAGCGATGCCACCCGCTCCCTGCTTGCCGCCGGTAGCGTGGCCGATCTGGTTGAGTGGTCCGACGGTCTGTACAACCCACCGGCAAAATTCCGGAGCTGGTAATGAAAAAACTCTCTCCCCAGTTTGCTGAAACCCGGGCCCGCTGGCTGGCCCATACCGCCAGCGCCTGCCTCGTTGACGAGGCGCGACTCAGCCCTAAACCGGGCCTGGTCGATAGCCGCGGCAACGGCGCGCATCAGGATCTGAGCCTGGCGCTGATGGAGCGTTCAGCCCGCAGCCTGCAGCCAACGTTTCATGCGCTGGCCCAGCAGAGCTGGCTGCGGCCGGCGGACGTTGCCCTGCGTGAAACCGTTGGCCGGCTGGGCCGCGAAGGCGAAGCGCAGATGATGCAGGCGACTGCCGGGGTCAATACCCATCGCGGCGCTATCTGGGCGCTGGGCCTGCTGGTCAGCGCGACGGCGATGCTGGGAGGAGAGGGTCATGCACAGAGGATTGCGGAAACCGCCGCCGCCCTCGCCCGTCTGCCGGATGCCTGCGCGCCGAAAACTTTCAGTAAAGGCCTGCGCGCCAGCCGCCGCTGGCAGGTTCCGGGCGCGCGGGAAGAAGCGCAGCGCGCTTTTCCGCACGTCACTACCCTTGCCCTGCCGCAGCTATTGCGCAGCCGGGCCGAGGGAGCCAGTGAAGAGCAGGCCCGGCTTGATGCGCTGATGGCGATTATGACTTCGCTTAGCGATACCTGCGTGCTCTCCCGCGCCGGAATGGCGGGCCTTGAAGCGATGCGGCAAGGCGCTGGCGAGGTGCTGGCAGCGGGAGGATGTGCGACAGCCAGGGGACGCGCCGCGCTGGCGCGTCTTGATGCGCAGATGCTGGCGCAGAACGCCTCGCCGGGTGGCGCGGCGGATCTTCTTGCCGCCACCCTGTTTCTCGACCGGGTTTCCGCTTAACGCATTCAGAGGATGTTATGGAACAGATTAAATTGTCATTCCCTGCCAACCGCGCCTTCAGCGGCAAAGCGCTGGCAGGCGTTGTAGGCTCCGGCGATATGGAAGTGCTCTATACCGCCGGACAGAGCGATACGCTTAACGTAGAAATCACCACCTCCGTGGACAACAGCCAGGCGCGCTGGAACGCGCTATTCGAACGGCTGAGCCTGATTAACGGCCTGCCCGGCGGACAGCTGATCATCCACGACTTCGGCGCCACGCCCGGCGTCGCGCGGATCCGTATTGAACAGGTTTTTGAGGAGGTGGCTCATGCGTAACGATCGCAGCTTTATTGAACTCCGCGCTCGTGAACGCGCCCGCACCCTGCTGGATGACGGCAGCTATCGCGAACTGCTGGATCCTTTCGACGGCATCATGTCGCCGTGGCTCGGCGCGCAGGGCATCGTCCCGCAATCCGACGACGGTATGGTTGTTGCAAAAGGGACCATCAATGGCCAGCCGGCGGTGGTGATTGCCATTGAAGGTACCTTCCAGGGCGGCAGCATGGGTGAGGTCTCCGGCGCGAAAATGGCCGCCGCCCTTGAGCTGGCGGCGGAAGATAACCGCAACGGTATTCCCACTCAGGCCGTGCTGTGTCTGGAAACCGGCGGCGTGCGCCTGCAGGAAGCCAACCTGGGCCTTGCTGCCATCGCCGATATTCATGCCGCAATAGTCGACCTGCGCCGCTATACCCCGGTGGTCGGCATCGTTGCCGGCACCGTCGGCTGCTTCGGCGGAATGTCCATCGCCGCGGCGCTGTGTAGCTACCTGATTGTCACCCGTGAAGCGCGTCTGGGCCTCAACGGGCCGCAGGTTATCGAGCAGGAAGCGGGGATTGAAGAGTATGACTCCCGCGACCGTCCGTTTATCTGGAGCATGACCGGCGGCGAAATTCGCTACGCCAGCGGCCTGGTCGATGCCCTGGTAGGCGATGGTATCAACGCGGTGAAAAGCGCGATGAACGAGGCGATCGCCAAAGGCGTGCCCGCGCAGCATCGCAGCGACACATATGAAGATTTCCTGACCCGTTTGACCCGATTCGATACCCGCCAGCAGGCGGACACCGCGCAGATCAAACAGCTATTCGCCCGGGAGGTGAAATAATGAGCCAGTTCACTAATCGCGCCGCGCTGTGGCTAAATCAGCTGGCGCCGAATGCCCCGCTAATGACCGGTCTGTGCCCATCGGTGCAGGTTGCCGACGCCGATTTTAACGGTGAAAGCGCCCGTTTTATCGCCGTGGTACCGGATGCTAATAACCATTACCCACGCGCCGCTCAGGGTGAAGTTGGCCTGCTCGAAGGCTGGACGCTGGCAAAAGTGGTCAACGAAACCCTCGACGCCGATGCCGATAAAACGGTGAAGCGCCCGATTATCGCGGTTATCGATGTCCCCAGCCAGGCCTATGGCCGTCGCGAAGAAGCATTTGGTATTCATCAGGCGCTGGCTGGCGCCGCAGGCGCATACGCGAAGGCGCGTCTTGCCGGGCATCCGGTGATTGGCCTGATCGTCGGCAAAGCGATGTCCGGGGCGTTTCTCGCCCACGGCTACCAGGCTAATCGACTGATCGCGTTTAACGACGCCGGGGTACTGGTGCATGCGATGGGTAAAGAGTCGGCCGCGCGGATCACCCTGCGTACCGTTGAAGCGCTGGAGAAACTGGCGGCAACCATTCCGCCTATGGCCTATGACGTCAGCAACTACGCGACGCTCGGCCTGCTCTCCGCTCTGCTGGATATCAGTAATCCTGACGCACCGGACGCCCGCGATCTGACTCTGGTCACCGATACCCTGCGCGACGCCATCGCTGACGCCCGCCGGGATGCCTCACTGAAGTGCCGCCTTGGCGCGGAGAACCGCCGTAGTTCCCAACTAGTACGCGATCGCATGCGCGCCAGCTGGTAGTCAGTCCCTAAGTAGAAGAAAACCTGCCGGAAGCGGCCACCCGGGGCGCCATCGAGCGCTCCGGGAAGGAACCGCTTTTAGAAATTATAACAATCGCGCCAGTACTCTTTTTCATTTACAGGTGATATATGACTTATGTGATTATTCATGCCCTCGTGCCGATTTTTGTCATCATGCTGCTGGGCTTCTGGGCCGGCAAGGCCAAAATGGTCGATAACAAAAACGTCTCTTTACTCAATATTTTCGTGATGGATTTTGCCCTCCCCGCGACGCTGTTTAGCGCCACGGTGCAAACCCCATGGAACGGTATCGTCGCGCAATCGCCGCTGGTACTGGTACTGACCGGGGCCATGTGGATTACCTATGCGGCCATCTACTTCCTCGCTACCCGCGTATTCAAGCGCTCGCCGCAGGATGCCGCCGTGTTGACCCTGACCGTAGCGCTGCCTAACTACGCCGCCCTTGGTCTGCCGATTCTGGGCAGCGTGCTCGGCGAAGGCGCATCAACATCCCTCTCCGTCGCCGTTTCCATCGCTTGCGGCTCGGTACTGATGACGCCGTTCTGTCTGCTGATTCTGGAGCGTGAAAAAGCGCTTGCCGCCGGCGAGAACAGCGGTTCGACGCTGGCGATGCTGCCGGTACTGATGTGGCGTTCAGTGAAAAAACCGATAGTCTGGGGGCCTCTGCTGGGGGTTGTCCTTTCGGCGATCGGTCTCAAAATGCCGGATCTGCTGCTGGCCTCTATTAAACCGCTGGGCCTGGCGGCGACCGCCGCGGCGCTGTTCCTGACCGGTGTCATTCTGTCGGCGCGTAAGCTGCAGCTCAATGCGCTGATTGCCACTTCCACTCTCGTCAAACTGCTGGTTCAACCGTTTATCGCCTGGGGTCTGGTGATGCTGCTGGGGCTGCACGGTTCTATCGCCATTACCGCCATTCTGATGATTGCGCTGGCGGCCGGTTTCTTCGGCGTGGTCTTCGGCAACCGCTTTGGCGTACAGTCGCCGGATGCGGAAGCGGTGCTGCTGTTAAGCTCGGTTCTGTGTATCCTGTCGCTGCCGCTGTTTATCACTTTAACTTCAGGGATCTAACGATGCTATCAACGCCGCGTCCTCACGATTTAGTCTGGTTGAATAGTGCCGCCGCGCTGGAGGCGATCGAGGAACATTGGGTCGCTCAGCACTGGCGCACCAGCCTGCCGGTGGTGGTACGACGCGACGTTGACATCAGCGCCCGCATTCCGGTGGGCGTGCGGGGCATGAAGCGCGAACAGCGCGCTGCGGGGTGGGTACGGAGGGAGAATATCGTCCGAACCATTACCCCGGAAACGCTCGCCGATCGCCTGCTGCTTCTGCGTTCGCCGTTTGTCTCTCAGCCGCCGGTACAGGCGGCGATATCACTGACCTTGCACGACTGGCCGTGGCGCTGGGGCATTACCGGCAGTACCGGCTATGCGCTGGCCACCGAAATTCCCGTGCTTCACGCCGCCAGCGATCTCGATCTGCTGATCCGCGCGCCGCAGCCGCTCGACCGCGAAGCGCTGCTCGCCTGGCAGTCCCGCGTCGCCCGTCTGCCCTGCCGGGCGGATACCCAGGTCGAAACGCCTGCAGGGGCATTCGCGTTAAACGAGTGGCTGCGAGATGGCCGCGCCCTGCTGAAAACGTCCCGCGGCGCGCGCCTGACCGCTACGCCATGGAACAGGGAGGAAGCATGAAAATTCTCTTTACCTTTCCCGGTCAGGGAAACCAGCGGCCGGATATGCTCGCCGCCCTTCCCGACCGCCAGAACATCCTTGCCGAGGCGCGTACCGTGCTCGGCGATGAAGTAGACCATTTAGATACCGCCGCTGCGTTAAAACATACCCGTGCAGTGCAGCTGTGCTTGCTGATCGCAGGCGCAGCCTGGGCGCGGGAGCTACAGCGTCAAGGTGTGAAGCCGGACATAGTCAGCGGCCTGTCGATAGGGGCTTTCCCGGCGGCGGTCATTGCCGGCGCGCTGGATTTCACCGACGCCCTGCGGCTGGTGGCGCTGCGCGGCGATTTAATGGAGCAGGCTTATCCCCACGGCTACGGGCTTACCGCGATTATGGGCCTGACGCTCAACCGCGTGGAAAAGCTGATTGCCGATAGCGACCTCTATATTGCCAACCTTAACGCTGAAACGCAGATTGTCATTGCCGGACGCGACGACGAGATGGCCCGCGTGGCTCAGCTGGCGCTGGCGGCTGGCGCCAGTAAAGCTCAGCGGCTGGCGGTTAGCGTCCCTTCCCACTGCGCGCTGCTGAATGAACCGGCGGCTAAGCTGGCAAAAGCCTTCGCTGACGTCACGCTGCAACGACCGTGCTGTGCGTATCTGAGCGGCTCCACGGCGCGCGTTTTATGGGACCCATTAAAAATCGCCGACGATCTGGCGCTGAATATGGCGCGAACCGTGCGCTGGCAGGAAGCGATGATCGCCGCTGATGAACGGGACGCGCGGCTGGCAATCGAGATGCCGCCCGGCGGGGTGCTAACCTGCCTCACCCGCCAGGCGGGCTGGCGGGGAGAGAGCATTTCGCTGGAGCGCAGCGGTATCGACGTCGCCCGTCACCTGGCAAACCGGCTTAATGGCTAAGGCTACGGGCGTACATCCGCCCTTCCGCCGCCAGCGCCAGCAGGTCGGCGTCGCGCTCGCGCTGGTGTGAGTAGACAATGGAGATCAGCTGGCGCATCTGATAGGGCTCCGCCAGCTTCAACAGCTGAACGTCATTTTCATACACCTTTTTCATTCGTCCCGGCAGTAGCGCAAAGCCCACGCCCGCCTGCACCAGGCTAATCATCGAAAAAATATCGTTAACCCGGGTGACGATTTCAGGTTGAAATCCCGCCACCTGAAAAGCGTCCTGAAATCCGGCATAGGTGGCAAACCCTTCCGCCAGAGAAACGAATTTACGCCGCGCATAGTCGCGCAGCTCGGCGGGCGTTGAGGTGTCCAGTTGTTCCGTCGCCGGGGCGGCAAGAAAGATATCATCCTCAAACAGCGGGACCACATCAAAAGCTGAATTGTTGAATTCACCTTCGTTGGTGGCGATCAGGATCGCATCGAGCGCGTCATCTTCCAGCATATCCAGCAGCATCTGATTGGAACCCATGGTGAGATCCAGTTCCAGTTCCGGCCGCCGCAGCTTCATGCCCATAATAATGCGCGGTACAGTTTCAAGGGTCAGAGAGTAAAGCGTGCCGATTCGCAGCCGCCCTTGTCCGACACCCGCTACTTTACGCGTAGCTTCCAGTCCGCGGGTCATCAGGCTGATCACGTCCTGGCAGTACTCCAGCAGCGTCCACGCCGCCGGGAGGGGCAGCAGGTTGCGCCCTTTGTGAATAAACAGCGGGCAGCCAACGCCCTCTTCCAGCGTATGCAGCGCCCGGTGGACGCTAACGCCGCTCAGCTGCATTGATTCTGCGGTTCGGGCAATATTGCCCTTTGCCATAAACATCATAAATACCGACAGCTTGCGGAAGGTGATGTCCTGATTAATATCGTCTTTCATTGCCCCGGGCTCCGCTTTTCGGTCTTCATTCGCATTTTCTTTTGTGATTTCAAGACAGTATAACCGCAATTCACAATTGAAGGATTAGCCGGAAGGGGGATATCGCCGGGGGAAGAGATTTTAGCAATTTAGCGTTTTCGCCGGGGCAGCGAAGAGAGGCCAGTAGGCCCGGTGAGGCGTCAGCCGCCACCGGGCAATGTCAACGACGTGGGCTTACAGCGCCATATCGTGCTGCGGCGATGTTTCCGCCTTCGGCTCTGCCGGTTTGGCGGTCATTACCGGAGCGGAGACGTTCATTTCAATCACCGGCGGTTTGGTGAGCTGTAGCGCCGCTGCGGTATCATCCCACACCTGCTGGGTCAGCGCGACGTTGCCGTTCAGCTTCTGGCCATAGCTCGGTACGATATCGCGAATGCGGCTCTGCCATTCCGGGGAATTAAACTGCGCCGGGAACATCTGCTTGATCACGTTCAGGGCAATCGGCGCGGCGGTGGAAGCCCCCGGCGAAGCGCCCAGCAGCGCGGAGATGGTTTTCTGTTCATCCACCACCACTTCGGTACCCAACTTCAGTACGCCGCCCTTCTCGGCATCTTTTTTGATGATCTGCACGCGCTGGCCAGCCTGAATCAGCTTCCAGTCCTCTCTGCGCGCGCCAGGATAGTACTCTTTCAGCGCGGCAAAGCGGTCATCGTCGCTGAGCATCACCTGGCTGATGAGGTATTTCACCAGGTCAAAGTTATCCAGACCGACATGAGTCATCGGCAGCACGTTACTGGTAGTCGTGGTGCTCAGCAGGTCGAGGAAGGAACCGTTTTTCAGGAACTTAGTTGAGAAGGTCGCAAACGGCCCAAACAGCACCACGCGCTTGCCGTCGAGGAAGCGGGCATCCAGGTGCGGCACCGACATCGGCGGCGCGCCAACCGAAGCCTGACCGTAAACTTTTTGACGATGCTCGTTGGTTACCGCCGGGTTTTCGGTCATCAGGAAGGAGCCGCCCACCGGGAAACCGGCGTAGTTATCCGCCTCCGGAATACCGGTTTTTTGCAGTAATTTCAGAGCACCGCCGCCGGCGCCGATAAATACGTATTTCGCATCGATCGCCCGCTCTTCGCCGCTATTTACGTTTTTGATTGTCACGTGCCAGGAATTATCAGCATTGCGTTTAAAGGCGGTCACTTCAGAAGACGTTTGCAGGGTGAAGTTGTTATTTTTCTTCAGACTACCGATCAGCTGGCGGGTTATTTCCCCATAGTTTACGTCGGTACCCACCGGTGTCCAGGTCGCCGCCACGCGCTGCTGCGGATCGCGACCTTCCATGACCAGCGGCGCCCACTGTTTTATTTGTTGGTGATCGGTGGAGAATTTCATCCCCTGGAATAAGGTCGTTTGCTGCAGCGCGGCATAGCGCTTTTGCAGATAATCCACGTTATCGCCCCAGACAAAACTCATATGCGGGGTGGAGTTAATAAAGGAGTGCGGATCGTGCAAAATGCCGCGCTTGACCTGCGCCGTCCAGAACTGGCGGGAGATCATAAATTGTTCGTTAATATCCAGCGCTTTGCTGACGTCAATGGTGCCATCCGGGCGTTCCGGCGTATAGTTCAGCTCCATATTCGCGGAGTGCCCGGTACCGGCATTGTTCCAGCCGTTAGAGGACTCCAGGGCGACGCCATCCAGCTTCTCAACCATGACCTGATTCCAGTCCGGCTGTAACTCATGCAGCCAGGTTCCCAGCGACGCGCTCATGATGCCGCCGCCAATCAGCAGGAAATCGGTTTTTTTCGAGGTATCGTCATTTGCAAAGGTCGCCGAGCTGACGAACATCGCTAATGCGGTCATAGATATAATCGTATTTTTAATTGCAGGCATAATAGAAATATCACATAGCACAAGTGTAATAAGAGCCTGCATATTAACGCACTTTTACTTTATTTTAAAATGTCATTTACACATTCGCACGCATAGCTAATTATTGTTAACCTGGTTTTTTAACTTAAAAAAGTAAAATATTGCCCAAAGCAATAAATATGCATCGGTGGTTTATTTGCAACCCGAAAAATTAAATCAGAGTAAACGGATGGTTAGTGAGGAATGATATTGCCGTACCGGAGGAATGATATTGCCTTCATCGGCGCGTATTGCGGAAATACGCGCCGCCAGGTTAAGTTCAGGCCACCGGCTGCGCTGCCCGTAGCGCAATCCGCAGACTGTCGTTATGCTCTGCCAGCAGCTCGCGCGCCTGCCAGGCATCCAGCCCGCTGAGAAGCATCAAGATTGCCGTCCGGCAGTGCTGATTGCAGCTGGCCAGCGCGGCTTTGGCCTCACTGCGCGAGCACGCCGTCGCCGCCATTACGATGGCAATCTGCCGCTCGGCCCAGCGCGGCGTGCTGGCCTGCAGATCGACGCGCAGGTTTTCATACACTCGCCCGCTACGAATAGCCAGCCCGGTGGTCAGCATATTGAGGATCTGTCGCTGCGCAATTTGCGCCTTCGGATTGCCAAAGCCAGCCACCGCTTCCGGCCCGGTTTGCGGGGCGATAATAATATCCGCCAGCTGGGCGGCTTCGCTATTGGCCTGCTGCGTCAGAACCGCAATTGGCGCGCCCAGCGACCAGGCATGACGCATCGCCCCCCAGACCCACGGCGTCTTGCCGCTTACCGTCAGCGCCAGCAGCATATCCTGGTTGCTGAACTGTAACGCCTGTAGTTCAAAGGCGCCAAGATCGTAATCATTCGCCGCGGTTTCCATCTCCTGCAGCGCAGCGGCAGGGCCGCCGGCGATAAGTCCGACCAGCGAATGTTTCCCCTCCGGCGTAAACTCACTTACCGTCTGCACGGCGGCACGACCTGACGCCCCGGCACCGATAATCACCAGTCGCCCTCCCCGACTCAGCGTCGCCGTGGCGTTATCAATCAGGCGCGCGATCTCCGGCAAACATGCTTCGACCGCTTGGGCAATCTGCCGATCGTCCTTATTCAGCAGCGTCAGCATATCGAGGGTGGCAAGACTCTCTATATGGGTAGTTTCAGGGTGGCGTCGTTCCATCATTGAAGCGGTTGGCTTACTGCTCATAAAAACCTCCGTTTAGAACCGAAAGAACCTTCGGGGGCGAAAGCGCTGGCCTGCGGCAAACCCTTTCATTGACCATGGCTATTAATTGCAGTGTAAAGCTTTCATGACGCGCTTTACCGCCACGGGAGTCACAGTTTTGCCCCCCTGAAGCCATTCAGCCATCGACTGGTCGTTATTCAGACAATGGTCCGTTGAGCGCAATGATTCTTAACCAGGAAAATATCCGGCACGCTTCGCCCGCAGGAAACATCCGGAATAAACCCCACCGCGATCTTCAACGCTGGCGTATCAGAGTTATTTGGCTTTTATTACACGGCTTTATGAAAGCCACGCATTCAGCGATAATACGCATCTAACCGTTTTATCCTGGGGTCGGTATGAATGAATTAGCGCAGCAGGCAGCGCCCGCGCGTAAACGCCCGATGAGTATGAAGCTGAGCACCGCCGTGACCTTAATGATTGGCAGCGTCATCGGTTCCGTATTGATTCTGGTCTACGCCCTGTGGTTTATGCAGATAAGCGGCGCAACCCGCGATGGCGTCAAGGATACGGCGCTGGCGGTGGCGCGGACGCTGGCCGACTCCCCGGAAGTTAAGCGGGGTCTGACGCTGCCGCCTGAACGCGGAATCATTCAGCCGCTGGCTCTGGCCGTCAGCAAACGCAATGGCCTGCTGTTTGCCGTCGTGACCGATATGGACGGGATTCGCTACTCGCATCCTGATGGCCAGATTATCGGCAAACCCTTTATCGGCGATGACATCCTGCCTACGCTGAAGGGCAAAGAGAATGTAGCCGTCAATCACGGCGTGCTGGCCCCCGCGCTGCGGGTATTCACCCCGGTCTTTGACGATAGCCGCCGGCAAATCGGCGTGGTGGCGATTGGTATTTCGCTGAGCAAAGTCGATACGCAGATCGCCGACAGCCGCTGGGATGTGCTCCTCACCGTGCTGTTCAGCGCGCTGGTTTGCGCCGTCGGTACCTGGAGCCTGGTTCGCGGCCTGAAGCGCGTTCTGCTGGGCCTCGAGCCGCAGGAGATCTCAACGCAGTTCCAGCAACGCCAGGCGATGCTGCATTCATTAAAAGAGGGGGTGGTGGCGGTAGATGCCGACGGCAAGGTGACGCTGATTAACCCCGCCGCGCGCGACGTTCTGTTTAGCGGCCCTGGACGCGATATCGCGCAAACGCCGCTGCTGGCTGATTTGCAGGAAGTTTTACATACCGGCGAGCCGATCTACGATCGGGAGCTCGGCTGTAATGGTCTGCTGCTGATCAGTAATACGGTGCCGGTCCGCAGTCAGGATGAGGTGGTCGGCGCGATTAGTACCTTCCGCGACAAGACCGAAGTCAGCCAGCTGCTGCAGCGGCTTGACGGGATGGTGAACTATGTCGACGCCCTGCGCACCACCTCACATGAGTTTATGAACAAGCTGCACGTAATTCTCGGCCTGTTGAATATGAAAAGCTACGATAAGCTGGAAGAGTACGTGCTGCAGACCGCCCACACCTATCAGGCGGATATCGGCGAAATTCAGCATCGGATCAAATCGCCAGTGGTGGCCGGCTTTTTGATCGGCAAAATACAGCGCGCCAAGGAGCGAGGTTTTACCCTCACCCTTGCCGAAGAGAGCCTGGTGCCGGACTGCCCGAATGAAAAACAGGTCACCGTGCTGGTCACGGTGCTGGGCAACTTAATCGAGAACGCGCTGGATGCTATGAGCGGCCAGGCCGAAGGCGAAGTCGGCCTGCTGCTGCATTATCAGAACGGCTGGCTGAGCGGCGAAGTCAGCGATGATGGCCCCGGCATCCCGGCAGACTTTATCGAGGATATTTTTAATAAAGGCTTCTCCACCAAAGGCGAAAATCGCGGCGTCGGGCTGTTTCTCGCCAGCCAGCAACTTCGTGAACTGGGCGGGTCGCTGGCCGTGGAATCCGAGCCCGGTGTGTTTACCCAATTTTTTGTTCACCTCCCCTGGGACAGTAAAAGGAAAAGTGCGTGATAAATGTATTAATTGTTGACGATGATGCCATGGTTGCTGAACTGAACCGCCTGTACGTGGGACGAGTCAGCGGCTTCCGCTGTAGCGGCACCGCGTCTACGTTGAGTAAAGCCAGGGAGATGATTAACGACAAGGATCTGGAGATTGACCTGGTGCTGTTGGATGTCTATATGCAGCAGGATAGCGGCCTGGATCTGCTGCCCGCTATCCGCGCCTCGGGACGGGCCATCGACGTGATTATGATCACCTCAGCCGCTGACGCCGCGACGGTTCAGGCTTCTATGCGCTACGGCGTGGTGGACTATCTGATCAAACCCTTCCAGTTTCCGCGTTTTGAAGAGGCCCTGACCGCCTGGCGCGAAAAACGTAAGCTGATGACCGGTCAACCCTATTACGAACAAGCGGACGTTGACCGGCTGCTGCACGGCAATGTGCCGGATGCCGCGGATGCCCGTAAATTGCCGAAAGGCTTAACCCCCCAGACGCTGCGCACCCTCTGTCAGTGGATTGATGCCCACCCGGACGTGGAGTTTTCCACCGACGAACTGGCGGCGGCGGTGAACATATCTCGGGTCTCGTGCCGTAAATACCTGATTTGGCTGGCGCAAATTAACATTCTCTATACCAGCATTCATTATGGCGCCACCGGACGTCCGGTGTATCGCTATCACCTGATAGCCGAGCAATACAATCTGCTTAAGCAGTACAGTCACTAAGCCGGTAGCCGTCATCCAGCAGCTGAAAGCGGAACCGGCGCTGTGAAGAGAGGATAACGTCGCGGTTTTTGGTAACGAAAATCGCTTCGATATCCTCACGCTGGCGCAGGGCCGCGCAGCCTTTCTCCACGCCAAGGCCATAAATCAGGGTCGTCCAGATATCGCCGTCCAGCGAGTCGGCGGAAATAATGGTTACGCTTTCCAGCTCATTATCCAGCGGATAACCGCTGCGCGGATCGAGTATATGGTGCCAGCGTTTGCCATCCTGCTCGAAATAGCGTTCGTAAATGCCCGAGGTCACCACCGACTGCCCCGCCACCGCAATGCTGCCGATCAGCGCATCCGCCGCTGAGTACGGCTTTTTCAGCCCGATAGACCACTCACCGAGCGTGTGGACGTTGCCGCCGAGATTAATCAGCGCGGCGTTTATGCCTTGCTGCTGCAAATAGTCGCGCACCCGATCGGCGATATAGCCTTTGGCAATGGCCCCAAGATCGATCTCCATCCCCGTCCGCGCAAGGTAGACGCTGCTGGCGGCATCATCGAGGATCACATCCTGCGGACGCGTTAGCGCCAGTCGGGCGGCAATATCGGGTGCCGCGGGCACGCTGCGGCCCTGAAAGCCGATGCGCCACAGCTTCACCAGCGGGCCAATCGCCAGATTAAACGCGCTGTCGCGCACCATGCTGGCGGCTTTGGCGCATTTGATCAGCGCGTAGACCGGACGGCTTACCGTCACCGGATGCCGCCCGGCGGCCTGGTTGATATCCATCACCTGGGAGTGCGCGCGGTTAACGGTGAAAAGATCTTCGTAGCCCTTAATCAGCTGAAAAACGCGTGAAGCGAGCGGTTCATCGTGAACATAGAGCTTGAGGAGAATGGGCGAACCCATCAGCACGGCGGAGTAGCTGTAGACGCGGTTGTCGGACATATCATACTCCTGAGAGATAAGAAGCCGGGCCGTCTATTTGCCAGCCCGGCAGGTGTCGCTGACGCTTAACCTCTGGCGCGTTTCGCCGCCTGATGGCCCGCGAGGGTACCGAAGATAATGATATCGGCCACTGCGTTACCGCCGATGCGGTTACCGCCGTGGATGCCGCCAACCACTTCACCTGCGGCAAAAGCGCCCGCAATCGGCTGTTGACCGGCGTTCAATACCGCGGTTTCCGTATTGATGGTCACGCCCCCCATCGTGTGGTGAACCCCCGGGGCGATGCGAATCGCATGGTACGGGCCTTCATTAATCGGCGCGCGCAGCGCGGTAGTGCGGCCAAAATCATCGTCATGCTGTTTTTCAACAAAGCCATTATAGCGTTCCAGCGTATTGAGGAAGGCATGGTAATCCATCCCCAGTTTCTCCGCCAGCTGGCGCGGCGAGCTGGCGCTGGTGACGAAACCTTTAGCAATGTACTCGTCGGCGGCTTTGTTTTTCGCCCGGACGTGCTCGTCAAAGATGATATAAGCGAAGTGCTCCGGCAGCGCGATAATCGCGGCGGAAACCTTATCGCGGGTCTCCATTTCATTGAAGAAGCGGTTGCCCTGCTGGTTCACCAGAATAGCCCCGCCGCCGCGGATCGACTCGGAAATCAGATACGAGGTTTGCTGCTCGACGGTCGGGTGAATCTGGATTTCGCCCATATCCACCGTCCCGGCCCCGATGCGTTCAAGCAGCGCGATACCGCCGCCGGTCGCCCCTCTATGGTTGGTGGTCACGAAGCCGGCCAGATCCGGGCGGTATTTCACCACCATCGCGCTGTTGGCGCTGAAGCCGCCGGTAGCCACGACAATGCTCTTCGTCTGTACCACAACGGTTTCTTTTTCATCGTTAAGCAGGCGTACGCCGCTCACCTCATCGTCGGTCATCAGGATCTCTTCAACCGACGTATCCAGCAGGACATCGATCCCGCGTTTAGTGATATTACGCACCAGGCCGCTGATCAGGTAGCCGCCGACCGCCGACCCGTCGCGCGGACGGTGGGTGCGGTCGATGCTCATCCCGCCGGTAGTGGTGATATCGTTAAGCATAATGCCGCGACGCGCCAGCCACTCAATGGCTTCCGGCGCATTTTCCACGAAGCGGCGCAGCAGCTGCGGGTCGTTTTTGTTCTTACCGCCTTTCAGCGTTTCCTGGTAAAACAGCTCTTTGCTATCTTCAATACCTTTCACGCGCTGGAAGCGGGTCTCTGCGGCGTTCATCCCGGCTGAAGCTTTAATCGTGTTGCCGCCAATGGTCGGCATTTTTTCAACGATCAGCACGCTCGCGCCTTCATCGTGCGCCTGAATCGCCGCCGCCAGCCCGGCTCCGCCGCTGCCGACCACCACCACATCGTAGCTTTTCGGCGCCGCTTCGCCCGCGCCCTCTTCGGCGGCCAGCGCTTTACTGGACTTCAGCATCGCTTTGGACACCGCTTTTTTCACCGCTTCGCTCTGGCTGGTTGCGCCGGAAATCGCATCCACGTGCGGAGTATTAGCGCTGAGAATACGTTCGCGGATCTCTTCAAAGCTGGTGGTGAACTCGACGGTCTGCACCGGGCTTGCCGCCAGCTCGATATCGGCGATGCGGTCGTTTTCAAGGCTGACGTTGATAACCAGCTCGTTGGCGTCGTCCTGAACGGTTTCGACGAACATCCCCGGTTTGAATTTGGCGTCGCCCATGCTCATATCGCGGATCATTGCCTCCACCAGCGAGAAGCGCCACAGCGGTTCCGGGATGTTCAGAGCTTCACGCTGGGTGCTGTCAATAAACAATTCCAGCTCTTCGCCGGCGGCAATGCGCGCCGCCCAGTCAGGGTAAGCAATGCAGGCACGCCCCACCGCCATCAGATCATAGCCATGATCCAGCCCCTGCTCCGCATCGGCTGCGTTAACGACCCCGCCCACGCCCATCACCGGCACCTGAGCCAGGGTTTCAGAGCGCATGGCGCAATATTTTTCAATTAGCGGCGTGGGATCGGTAGTATCGACAATCGACGGGCGCAGCGTTGCGCCAACGGAGAAGTGGAGATAATCCACGCCGCGGGCGGCCAGCTTTTCCAGCAGATACAGGGTGTCATCAAAACGGATGCCCGGGACTTCCATCTCTTCCGGGGAGAAACGATAGCCGATGATAAAGGCATCGTCGGCGTACTGGCGGGCCATTTTATGAGTGATATCCAGCACTGCCAGCGGGAATTTCGCTCGATTGTCGCGGCTGCCGCCCCACTCGTCGTCGCGCTGGTTAGAGTTTGGCGAATAAAATTGCTGGATCAGATAGGTATTCGCGCCGTGAATTTCTACGCCGTCGAACCCGGCCAGAATGGCGCGGCGCACGCCGTCGCCAAACTTCGCGATCATGCCTTCAACTTCATCACCGCTCAGCGCGCGCGGCGTCGCAGCGCCATCGCGCGGCGCGGCAATGGCGCTGGGCGCGACCGGCTGGCGTCCACCGATAAGCTGCGGATCGACCATCCGGCCGCCGTGGTAAATCTGCAGAATCGCTTTTGAGCCTTCCGCTTTGATAGCGGCGGCGATTTTCGCCAGTCCGGATATTTTTTCATCGTTATCGATGCCGATAGCGCCCGGGAACGCCAGGCCGTAATCATCGATAAAGCAGCATTCAACAATGATGGTGCCGATACTGCCGGCGCGAGCGCGATAGTACTCCACCAGTTCGCTGGTTACGGTTCCGTCAAAATAACCGGTACAGGTTGTCATCGGCGCCATTAACAGGCGGTTTTTAAGCTCGGTACCGTTCGGTAAAGTAAAAGGACGCAAAATTCGTGGATAACTGGTCATAATGACGCTCCAGATTATAAATATTAAAAATTGAGAATCAGGCGACGGAATTGTTTTTGCTTGTATTTAGTAATCCCTTAAGTCATGCCCATAATATAGCGCTTTTTTTAGTTACCAAAGATATTACGTTAGTTAAAAAACTATTTAATACCAGCAATAACACCAATACCTCCTTTGTATTATTAATTAAAAATAAATTATTCACAAAAACAGGACTAATCATAACAATCAGGAAACCATTGTTAACATGAACCCCCACCGGGAAACCAATAAATACACATATATTTCAACAAGATAAATTTTAATTACTTTATCGCGCTCAATTTATATTTAACATCTATCTATATTTCATACAAATAAACACCTCACTAAACAGGGTTATTAGAGATAATAAAAATTTGCTCAACAACCCGCTTTTTTTGATCTCCATCAATTGCAATACCGCATGAAAGCGCAATATATAAATAACCAATCTTTTTAATTTAGCGCCCAACAAAAAGCGTTAAATAATGGTCATCGGCATAACCAGAATCGACGATTAATAATTAAAGTAAGTTTTGCAACTAAAGAAATCGAAAGGTTGGTCGGTGACAAAACCCAATTTTTAACTACTTGCAGATACTCATTATGAAAGAGAAAAAGACAACCATACCGCCTGCCGGTGCAGCCCCCCAGGCTGCTTATAAACGTCTACTGATGATGGCGATGCCCATTATCGTTGCCGTCCTGCTGTTGTTCATCCCGGTGCCCGAGGGCCTGCCCCCTTACGCCTGGCACTACTTTGCCATTTTCGTCGGCGTCATCGTCGGTCTAATCTTTGAACCGCTGCCCGGCGCGGTCATCGGTATTACCGGCGTGGTGGTGATTGCCCTGTGCAGCCAGTGGCTGCTGTTCAGTCCTGAACAGCTCGCCGCACCCGGCTTTAAGCTTGCCGGCGCCTCCTTTAAATGGGCGGTGAGCGGTTTCGGTAACTCCACCGTGTGGCTGATCTTCGGCGCCTTTATGTTTGCCGCAGGCTACGATAAGACCCAGTTTGGCCGCCGTCTGGCGCTCATTCTGGTGAAATATCTTGGCCGCCGTAGCCTGACGCTGGGCTACGCCATCACCTTCGCCGATCTGCTACTGGCGCCGTTCACCCCCTCCAACACCGCGCGCAGCGGGGGGACCATCTACCCGATTATCGCTAACCTGCCGCCGCTTTATGGCTCAAAACCCAATGACCCAAGCGCGCGCCGCATCGGCTCCTACCTGATGTGGGTGGCGATCACCGCCGCCTGTATCACCAGCTCGATGTTTCTCTCAGCTCTGGCGCCGAACCTGCTGGCTCTGGCGCTGGTGAAAAGCATTGTTGGCATCAATATCTCCTGGGGCACCTGGTTTATCGCTTTCCTGCCGCTGGGTATCCTGCTGATTCTGGCAATGCCGCTGCTGGCCTACTGGTTCTATCCGCCAGAAGTCAAAGTCAACGATGAAGTGCCGCTGTGGGCCGCCCGCGAGCTGGAAAAACTTGGCCGCCTGTCGCGCAATGAAATCCTGCTGCTGGTCTTCGTCTGCTTCGCGCTGATGATGTGGATCTTCGCCGCCGAGTGGATTGAACCGGCGCTGGCCGCCCTGCTGGTTATCGTGCTGATGCTATGGACCGGCGTACTCTCATGGAACGATATCACCAGTAATAAAGCGGCATGGAATACCTTCGCCTGGTTTGCGACCCTGGTGGCGCTGGCCGACGGTCTCTCCTCCACCGGCTTTATCGCCTGGCTGGGTAAAGAAGGCGGCGCGCTAATGAGCGGCATCTCTCCGGGCGTGGCTACCGTTATCCTCCTGCTGGCGTTCTATCTGCTGCACTATCTGTTTGCCAGTACCACCGCCCACACCACCGCGCTGCTGCCGGCGATGCTGACTATCGCCTCCACCATCCCGGGTATGAACATGCAGGTCTTCGTGCTGCTGATGGTGACCTCGCTCGGCGTGATGGGGATTATTACCCCCTACGGTACCGGCCCCAGCCCGATTTACTACGGCAGCGGCTATCTGCCGACCAAAGACTACTGGCGTCTTGGTACGATTTTCGGCGCCATCTTCCTGGCTGCCCTGCTGCTGATTGGCTATCCGTGGATGTCCATGATGTTCTGATTCATAACCGCCGGGGCCAACTCCGGCGGTTTTACTCTTAGGGAGCAAAGCAATGTCGACTAAACCTTTTGTCTATCAGGAAGCCTTTCCGTTAGCGCAAGATAAGACTGAATACTATCTGCTGAGCAAGGATCACGTTTCCGTGACCGAGTTCGAAGGTCAGGAGATCCTCAAAATCGATCCTCAGGCCCTCACTCTGCTGGCGCAGCAGGCCTTCCACGATGCGGCATTTATGCTGCGGGTGGATCATCAGAAACAGGTCGCGCAAATCCTTCTCGACCCTGAAGCCAGCGACAACGATAAATACGTGGCGCTGCAGTTTCTGCGCAATTCTGAAATCGCGGCGAAAGGCGTGCTGCCCACCTGCCAGGATACCGGTACGGCGATTATTATGGGCAAGAAAGGCCAGCGCGTATGGACCGGCGGCGGCGATGAGGCGGCCCTCGCCCGCGGCGTCTATAACACCTATACCGAAGACAACCTGCGCTATTCGCAGAACGCCGCGCTGGATATGTATAAAGAGGTCAACACCGGCACCAATCTTCCGGCGCAGATTGATCTCTATAGCGTTGACGGCGACGAATATAAATTCCTCTGTATGGCCAAAGGCGGCGGCTCGGCCAACAAAACCTATCTGTATCAGGAAACCAAGGCGTTAATCACCCCGGCGAAGCTGAAAAACTATCTCGTCGAGAAAATGCGCACGCTCGGCACGGCCGCCTGTCCACCGTACCATATTGCCTTTGTGATTGGCGGCACCTCGGCAGAGGCCACGCTGAAAACCGTTAAGCTGGCCTCAACGAAGTATTACGACGGCCTGCCGACCGAAGGCAACGAGCACGGCCAGGCCTTCCGCGATATTCAGCTGGAAAATGAGCTGCAGCTCGCAGCGCAAAACCTCGGCCTCGGTGCGCAGTTCGGCGGTAAATATTTCGCTCACGATATTCGCGTCATCCGCCTGCCGCGCCACGGCGCGTCGTGCCCGGTAGGCATGGGCGTCTCCTGTTCAGCGGATCGCAATATCAAAGCCAAAATCAACCGCCACGGTATCTGGATTGAGAAACTGGAGAGCAATCCGGGCCAGTATATTCCTGAACACCTGCGCCAGCAGGGTGAAGGCAGGGTCGTCAGCATTAACCTTAATCAGCCGATGAGCGAGATTCTGGCCCAGCTTTCCGCCCACCCGGTTTCAACGCGTCTGACGCTCAACGGTACCATTATTGTGGCCCGCGATATCGCCCACGCGAAGCTGAAAGAGCTTATCGATAACGGTGAGGAACTGCCGCAGTACGTTAAAGATCATCCGATTTACTACGCGGGCCCGGCGAAAACTCCGGAAGGCTATGCGTCAGGCTCCCTTGGCCCGACTACCGCTGGCCGTATGGATTCCTACGTTGATCTGCTGCAATCCCACGGCGCAAGCATGGTCATGCTGGCCAAAGGCAACCGCAGCCAGCAGGTGACCGACGCCTGCCGCAAGCACGGCGGTTTTTACCTCGGCAGCATCGGCGGCCCGGCTGCGGTACTGGCGCAGCAGAGTATTAAGAGCCTGGAGTGCGTGGCCTGGCCGGAACTGGGTATGGAAGCCATCTGGAAAATCGAAGTGGAAAACTTCCCGGCATTTATTCTGGTGGATGACAAAGGCAACGATTTCTTCCAGCAGATCCAGAATAAGCAGTGCGCGGGCTGTTCACAGCAAAGAGGATGATATTACCCGCCCCTGGTGGCGGGTCACTGTCGAAGGCCGTCGCGTGACGGCCTGAGATGAGCGACAAACCTGCCGGGTGGCGGCTAAACAGCATCCATCTCATCAAACACCTGCTGCGCCAGATGCATCGTCGCGTTGGCCGCGGGCAGGCCGCAGTAAAGCGCGGAGTGCATAATTAACTCTTTTAACTCATCGCGGGTAACACCGTTATTAAACGCCGCCCGCAGATGCATTTTCAGCTCAGCCTCGCGATTCAGGGCAATCAGCATGGCGATGGTGATCATACTGCGGGTATGGTGATCGAGCCCCGGTCGGGTCCAGGTCTCTCCCCAGGCGTAGCGGGTAATGAAGTCCTGGAACTCTTCATTCAGCGGCGTCAGCTTTTGCAGCGTCTTATCGACATGCGTATCGCCAAGCACCTTGCGACGAACTGTCATTCCCTGCTGATAACGCTGTTTATCGTCCATGCTGTTGTTCCCCCTCAATAAAGCCCAGCAGCGCCGAGCTGAACGCCCGCGGCGCTTCGATATTCGATAAATGCGATGCCGCCAGCACCACTACCTCAGAGGTCGCGATCTGCTGATGCAGAAAGTTCGCATCGGCCACTGTAGTGACAGGGTCACTTTCACCGGCAACGATCAGCATCGGAACGGCAATCTGCCCGACCTCAGCGCGCAGATCGGCGGCGGCCAGCGCTTCACAGCAGACCGCATAGCCTTCCGCATCGATATGGGTCAACTGGTGACAGAGCGCTGCCACCACTTCCGGCGTCTTCTGACGAAACGCGTGGGTAAACCAGCGATCCGCCGCGCCTGCGGCCACCACTTCCATACCTTCCTGACGCACCGCGCGGGCGCGCGACAGCCAGCTTGCCTGGTCACCAATACGCGCGGCGGTGTTGGCGACGACCAGCCCGTAAAAACGTTCCGGAGCAAAGCGTCCCAGCCACAGACCGGTCAGACCGCCCATGGAAATTCCGCAAAACCAGGCTTTGGCAATATTAAGATGATCGAGCAGCGCAACCACATCTTCGCCGAGCTGCGCCAGCGTCACTTTACCATTTTTACGCGTGGCGCCATGACCGTGGGTATCGTAGCGCAGCACGCGAAAATGCTGCGTCAACGCCTCGATCTGCGGCTGCCACATCGCCCGGGTGGTGCCCAGCGAGTTAGAGAGAACGATGACCGGCGCGTCTTGCGGCCCGTCAATCTGATAATCAACATTCAAGACGTTGCTCCTTATATCGCGCCACGACCTGGCGCACGAAGAGTGCTGAGCTGCCGGTCGCCGTTGCCGGGTCCAGCAGTTGGGTTAAGCGGCTGGCGGAGAGATGCTCGCTGACCAGCGGATCGTTTTCCAGCACGCTCAGCAATGAGCGAGACGTATCCAGCGCCTGACGACACAGCGCTTCAACCCGGTGATGGGCCTCGGCTTTACCGATAAATTCCGCCAGCGCCAGGGTAACGGCCTCAGCCATAATCAGGCCGTGGGTCATCTCAAGGTCGGCGCGCATCTTGTGCGCGAAGACCTGCATGTCGCTGACCAGCGCCTCGCTCTGCGTCAGCGCGCCGCCGACGAGGGTGATGAGCTCCGGCAGCGTTTCCCATTCCGCCTGCCAGCCGCCCAACGCCCGCTCATGCTGCTGGATCTGGCCAGCATACAGCGTCGCCACCAGGCCCGGCGTTCGCTGAGCGGCGGTCAAAATAGCGGCGCAGGAGATCGGGTTACGTTTGTGCGGCATGGTTGACGAACCGCCGCGCCCTTCGGCAACCGGTTCACCCACCTCTGCCACTTCGGTTTGCATCAGTAGAGAAAAATCATTCGCGAATTTACCCAGCGTACCGCAGACGCCTGCGTACCATGCCCCGACTTCCAGCAGCCGGTCGCGCTGGCTGTGCCAGGGCGCGTCCGGAAGCTGCAGGTCGAGCGCTTTCGCCAGCGCGGCGGCGATCGGCGGCGCCTGCGTTTTTAGGGAATCCAGAGTGCCCGCTGCGCCGCCAAACTGCAGCGCCAGCACCCTTGCCCGCATCTCTCGCAGACGCACCTGCCAGCGCAGCAGCGCATCCAGCGTCCCGGCAAGCTTCAGGCCGAAAGTGACCGGCAGCGCATGCTGCATCCAGGTACGGCCAGGCATCACCGTATCCTGATGGCGCTCCGCCTGACGGGCTAATGCGTCGAGCAGACGCTGTAACAGAGACTCCGTTTCCGCCAGCGCGCCGCGCAGCTGTAGAATAAAACCGGTATCGATAGCATCCTGGCTGGTGGCCCCCCAGTGTACGTAGCGCGCTGCCGCCTCATTCCGCTCTTTGACCCGAGCGGTCAGCTGTTTGACCAGCGGGATCGCCAGATTCCCGGCGCTGGCGGCGGCCTGCCCCAGCGCGGAAAAGTCGATTTTTTCGTGCCGGCAGCTCTCGATGATGGGATTGAGCGCCGTCTGCGGCACGAGGCCGCATTCGACCTCGGCGCGAACCAGAGCGGCCTCAAAGTCCAGCATCCCCTGCACCCGCTGTACATCGCTGAACCAGTCTGTCAGCGGGCTGGTACGCAGCATCGGGGTCAACAAACTCATTATGGCTCCTTAAACGCGTTCAATTATCAGCGCGATCCCCTGACCAACGCCGATACACATAGTGCATAGCGCATAGCGCCCACCGGTACGACGCAGTTGATACGCTGCGGTCATTGCCAGACGACCGCCGGAGGCGCCCAGCGGATGACCGAGGGCAATCGCGCCGCCGTTAGGATTGACGTGCGCCGCATCGTCGGGCAAACCCAGATCGCGCGTGACCGCCAGCGCCTGAGCGGCAAAGGCTTCATTCAGTTCAATGACGTCCATCTGCCCAAGCGTTAACCCGGTTTGCGCCAGCACTTTACGCACCGCCGGCGCCGGACCAAATCCCATAATTCGCGGCGCAACGCCTGCCGTCGCGACGCCCACTACGCGCGCCAGCGGCTGTAAATCATTGGCGGTCAGCGCCTGCTCGCTGGCTAACAGCAGCGCACAGGCGCCGTCGTTAACTCCGGAGGCGTTGCCTGCCGTCACCGTACCGTCGGCGCGCACCACGCCGCGCAGCCTGGCCAGCGCCTCCGCCGTGGTGCTGCGCGGGTGCTCATCGCGGCTAAAGAGTAGTGGTTCACCCTTACGCTGCGGCACCGAGACGGCGATCAGCTCGTCGGCAAATCGCCCCGCTTCCTGCGCCGCCGCCGTGCGCAGCTGGCTGCGCAGCGCAAACGCATCCTGATCGGCACGAGAAATGGCGAAATCACCGGCCACGTTTTCCGCCGTTTCCGGCATCGAATCCACGCCGTACAGCGCTTTCATCTGCGGGTTGATAAAGCGCCAGCCGATGGTGGTATCTTCCATCTGCATCGTGCGGCTAAAGGCGCTTTCGGCCTTGCCCATCACAAACGGCGCCCGCGACATGCTCTCCACGCCGCCGGCGACCATCAGCTGAGTTTCGCCGCTTTTAATCGCGCGCGCTGCGATGCCGATCGCATCGAGGCTGGAACCGCACAGGCGATTGACGGTACTGCCCGGCACGCTTTCCGGCAAGCCAGCCAGCAGCAGCGCCATCCGCGCGACGTTGCGGTTATCTTCACCCGCCTGGTTAGCGCAGCCGTAAATCACATCATCAATGCGCGCCGGATCGAGGCCCGGGTTGCGCTCCAGCAGCGCCTTGAGCGGCAGTGCCGCCAGATCGTCGGCGCGTACGGTGGCAAGAGTACCGCCAAAGCGACCAAACGGCGTACGCACCGCATCACAGATAAATGCCTGATTCATCATAGGTTCCTTACGCGCTTTCCGCCAGTTGTGCAAAAGTCAGCGTCACCGGAGTGATGCGCTGCAGTTCCTCAAAAGAGAGGCCGTTAAAGATTTCCCGTACCACCGGGCCGCTTTCGCTGATATCGATGACCGCCAGATCGGTATAGATGCGGCTTACGCAGCCGACGCCGGTCAGCGGATAGGTGCAGTGCTCTACCAGCTTGCATTCACCGTCGCGGGTCAGATGATCCATCATCACGAAGACCTGACGAGCGCCAATGGCCAGATCCATCGCCCCGCCAACGGCAGGTATCGCGTCGGGCGCGCCGGTACTCCAGTTCGCCAGATCGCCGCTGGCGGAGACCTGGTAAGCGCCGAGTACGCAGATATCGAGATGACCGCCGCGCATCATGGCGAAGGAGTCGCCGTGATGGAAATAGCAGCCCCCCTCAAGCAAAGTCACATACTCTTTTCCGGCGTTAATCAGCTCCGGGTCCTCTTCCCCCGGCAGCGGTTTCGGCCCCATCCCCAGCAGGCCATTTTCGCTGTGCAGAAAGATTTCTTTATCAGCGGGAAGATAGTTAGCAATGCGGGTAGGCAAGCCGATCCCCAGATTGACATAAGCGCCTTCAGGTATATCGCGAGCCACGCGCTGGGCCATCTCATCGCGAGTCAGTTTTTGCATAACGGGGTCCTCAGGCGCTTTTAGCGGCAATCAGGTTTTCCAGGGAGAAGACGCGCTGAACAAAAATGCCCGGGGTAATGATGCTCTCCGGGTCAAGGCTACCGAGGGGCACCAGCTGCGAGACTTCCACGATAGTGGTTTTCGCGGCGGTCGCCATAATCGGGCCGAAGTTGCGCGCCGCCTTGCGGTATACGAGGTTTCCCCAGCGGTCGCCTTGATGGGCTTTGATCAACGCAAAGTCGGCCTTGATAGGATATTCGAGCACATAGTGACGCCCGTCGATCTCGCGAGTCTCTTTCCCTTCCGCCAGCGGCGTACCGTAGCCGGTTGGAGTGAAAACCGCGCCGAGGCCCGCCCCTGCCGCCTGAATACGCGCCGCGAGGTTCCCCTGCGGTACCAGCTCCAGCTCAACTTTGCCGCGGCGATAGAGGTCATCGAAAATCTGCGAGTCAACCTGACGTGGGAACGAACAGATCATTTTTCGCACCCGCCCGGCTTTCAGCAGCGCCGCCAGTCCCACTTCGCCATTGCCCGCATTGTTGTTGATAATGGTTAAATCGCGGGCCCCCTGTTCTATCAAGGCATCTATCAGGTACGTCGGCTGGCCGGCGGGGCCAAAACCGCCAATCATAATCGTCGCCCCGTCGTGGATCCCGGCGATGGCATCACTTAGCGTCGACACGCTTTTATCAATCATCAGGTCGCTCCCGTATGTGCGGTAATCGCACTTTTATTCGTTGTTCGCACAAAATGTGACCCGCTTAACGATGCTGGTCAAGGGCGATAATCGAAATATGGTGCGATAATCGAACATCGTGTATGTTTAGCGAAAGAATGTGATCGACGGCAAATTGGGAGAGGAAAATGGAGAAACATCCAGACGATTTATTGACCGGCGATAGCGAGCCGTTTAAGGGCGATCCCAACTTCATGGCCTCGCTGGCGCGCGGGCTGGAAGTGATCCAGGCGTTCACTCCGCAGCGCCCGCTGCTCTCTATTTCGCAAATCAGTCAAAAAACCGGCATTCCGCGCGCGGCGGTACGTCGCTGTCTGTATACGCTAAGCAAGCTGGGGTTTGTGTACGCCGAAGATGGTAAAAATTTCCAGCTGCGGCCGAAAATTCTGGCGCTGGGCCACGCCTGGCTGGCCTCCACGCCGCTGGCGCGCTCGGCGCAGCCGGTACTCAAGCATTTAAGCGAAATGCTCAATGAATCCTGCTCTATCGCCACCCTCGACGGCGACGATATTCTTTATATCGCCCGCGCCTCCAGCTCGCGAATTATGACCATCGACCTGGACATCGGCAGCCGCCTGCCGGCATGGGCAACGTCAATGGGGCGCGTGCTCCTGAGCTATCAGCCGGAAGAGAAGCTGAACGATATGCTGGGTCGGGTTACGATGATTCGCTACACCCCGCAAACCGTTGATTCGGTCGCCAGGCTGCGCGCTGAGCTCAAACGCGTACGTCAGCAGGGTTATGCGCTCAACGATCAGGAGCTGGAGATGGGGCTGCGCTCGCTGGCGGTACCGTTGTTTAATCCCCAGGGCCAGATTCAGGCGGCGCTGAACGTCGGGGTGCACGCCGGACAGGTTTCCGCCCAGGAGATGCTCGAACGCGTATTACCCGAGCTCCAGAAGGCAGCCCGGGAATTAACGCTGCTGATGCGCTAGCGGCTGCGCTTGGCGTGGCGCTCCCGGTTCTCCAGCTTAGCCTCGGGCGATTTTCGTAGCGCCACGTAGCAGGCGCCGCTGCCGCCGTGGTGCGGTAGCGCCGCGCAGAACGCCTGGACTTCCGGTAGCTCCACCAGCCAGCGCGACAGGTAGCTACGGATAATATTGGCGTGCGCGTTGTCGTCGCGCCCTTTGCCATGAACGATCAGCAGATTCCGCAGCCCCTCTTTTTGCGCCTGAACCACAAAAGCAAATAACATCTGTCGGCACTTTTCCACCGGCTGACGCAGCAGATTAAGGCTCGCCTGCTGGCCATATTTGCCGCGCCGGAGCTTCTCCAGCACGCCGCTTTGCAGCCCTTCGCGTTTAAACTCCAGCGCGGTGGCCAGCGGCACGATATCGAGATAACCGGTGGTCAAAAAGTTATCCAGCTGCAGGGTGTCAACCCGCTGTACGGCGCGGGTTTTCCGCTCGGGATGCCAGTGAACATCGTTGTTGCGTTTCAGAGGCTGAACGTCCTCCATGGCGCCAAGAAATAGGGATTTGTCGTCAAGGTTCATGCGCGTTCCTCCAGCTACTACCGGGAGGGTACTATAGCCGCCTCACGACGCCTCCTCAACGCGTTTAGCCATTTATGCTGGCAAATCGGAGGCCCGAGGCGATTAGGGAAACAGTTGACGACTTTGGCGACGAAACAGGGTGATTAATGATGCCGTCAAAGGCGTTTGCCGCATATCGCGGCGCTGAATCAGATAGTAGGTGGCTTTGGGTAATGCTTCGCAGATGGGGATCATCACCAGCTTATCCGCCATCATCGGGTCGTTACCCAGTTCTACCGGCAGAATGCTGAGAAAATCGCTTTTCACCACCAGACTGATGCACGAAGAGAAAGTCTCGCAAACGATATCCACTTTCGGCGCCAGTCCGGCCTGGTTAAACATTTCCTGTAACTGTTTGAAATAGCTGCCACGCGGCGTCGGCATCGTCCAGTGATGTTCGAGCAACGCCTTGAGTGAAGTCGCTTTTGCCGCCGGGTGACCGGCGCGGGCGAATACCGCAAAGGGTTTCTCAAATAGCTTCTCAAAACTGAATTCATGATCGTACGGACCGGGATAGTAAGTATTGATAGTGAAGTCCAGCTCACCCT
Organism: Klebsiella sp. K5-306; assembly: GCF_051835185.1. Lineage (NCBI taxonomy): Bacteria > Pseudomonadati > Pseudomonadota > Gammaproteobacteria > Enterobacterales > Enterobacteriaceae > Klebsiella > Klebsiella sp. K5-306. The sequence goes on along the minus strand of NZ_JAIFJY010000001.1, from coordinate 582,889 downwards.
GCCGCAGTTCATTAATCATCGCCAGCAGCTGACCTTCCATAATCCGCACCTTCACCAGCGGATGCTGCTGATGAAAACGGCAAATGACCGAAGGCATCAGCGATCGCGCTACGCTGGCGCCAAGGCCGATATTAATCTGCCCGGCCTTTTCTCCCTGGCGCTGCAGCAACTCATCCTGCGCCGCCCGTAGCTCTTCCAGAATCAGGCTCGCATGTTGATAAAAGCTTTCGCCGTTTTCAGTCAGCGCCACCCCCTGGCTACGGCGCACAAACAGCTGTGCGGAGAGCCCTTCTTCCAGCTCTTTAATCGCTTTAGTTAACGCCGGCTGCGAAATCGCCAACGCCCGACTGGCGCCGCGAATACTGCCTTCACGCGCGACCTCAACAAAGGCGCGAATCTGATGAAATTTAATCTGAAATGACATATCGCAAGTGATAACCAATGTTTATCAGACAGAAGAAAATGACATCTACTGTAATCGATCATGCTGTGGCAGGTTAAGGGTGAGTATGCATGAAAGGGCATAGCGATAAGCAAACGCTATCACTTCGTGAACACTATCACAGTTTTTGATTATGACAGGAAAGGTTATGCCGCAACTTAATGAATTCATCCGCCAGCTGGCGCCAAAAATGATCGAATGGCGTCGCGATTTTCACCTGCATGCGGAATCCGGCTGGCTGGAGTTCCGCACCGCCAGCAAGGTGGCGGAGATATTAGACGCTCTGGGTTATCAGCTGGCGCTGGGGCGCGACGTTATCGATGCCGATAGCCGTATGGGTCTGCCTGATGAAGAGACGCTGGCGCAGGCGTTCCAGCGCGCTCGCGCCCAGGGTGCGCCGGAGCGCTGGCTACCAGCGTTTGAAGGCGGCTTCGCCGGGGTGGTAGCGACGCTCGACACCGGGCGGCCCGGGCCGACTTTGGCGTTTCGCGTCGATATGGATGCGCTCGATCTCAACGAGCAGCACGACGATAATCATCGTCCGCATCGCGATCGTTTTGCCTCCTGCAACGAAGGCATGATGCATGCCTGCGGCCACGACGGTCATACCGCAATCGGCCTGGGGCTGGCGCACGTGCTCAAGGAATATGCCGCGCAGCTCAACGGGACGATTAAGCTGATTTTCCAGCCGGCAGAAGAAGGTACCCGCGGCGCTCGCGCCATGGTGGCGGCGGGCGTACTTGATGACGTGGACTACTTCACCGCCATTCATATCGGTACCGGCGTCCCTGCCGGCACCGTCGTTTGCGGCGGCGATAACTTTATGGCCACCACCAAATTCGATGTGCAGTTCAGCGGCGTCGCCGCCCACGCTGGCGGTAAACCTGAAGATGGACGTAATGCGCTGCTGGCTGCGGCTCAAGCCGCCCTTGCCCTGCATGCCATCGCGCCACATAGCGCCGGGGCATCAAGGGTTAACGTCGGCGTCATGCAGGCCGGTACCGGGCGTAACGTAGTTCCCTCCTCCGCGCTATTAAAAGTCGAAACCCGGGGCGAAACCGACGCTATTAACCAGTACGTATTTGAGCGGGCTAAGCAGGCTATCGCCGGCGCGGCGACGATGTATGCAGCCAGCTACCAGCTGCACCTGATGGGCGCGGCCACCTCCAGCGCCCCGTCGCCGGCGTGGGTGGACTATCTGCGTCAACAGACAGCGCAGGTCCCCGGCGTTAAACAGGCCGTCGATCGTATCGCTGCCCCGGCGGGTTCCGAAGATGCCACCCTGATGATGGCCCGGGTCCAGGAGCGCGGCGGTCTCGCCTCATACATGATATTCGGCACGGAACTGAGCGCTGGCCACCACAACGAAAAATTCGATTTCGACGAAAGCGTGATGACCCAGGCCGTCGCCACGTTAGCGCGCATCGCCCTGAACTTTCCCTGGCAGCGAGGTGTGTAATGGAACAGGTTTATCAATTTGTCGATGACATTATTGAGGGGCGGCGCAACGATTTTTGCGCCATTGCCGATGATATCTGGGATCATCCGGAAACCCGCTTTCAGGAGTTCTGGTCCGCCGCGCGTTTGGCCGATGCGCTGGAAGCGGAAGGTTTTCAATTGACCCGCAATGCGGGCGGGATCCCCAACGCCTTTATCGCCAGCTTTGGTGAAGGCCAACCGGTGATTGCCCTGCTCGGCGAATTTGACGCCCTGGCGGGGCTCAGCCAGCAGGCTTACTGCGCAGCGCCCGCATCTCCAACGCCGGGGGAAAACGGCCATGGGTGCGGGCATAACCTGCTTGGTACGGCGGCGTTCGCCGCGGCGGTCGCCGCCAGGAACTGGCTGCTGCAACAAGGCGGCGTCGGCACGCTTCGTTTCTACGGATGTCCCGGCGAGGAAGGCGGTTCCGGGAAGACCTTTATGGTCCGCGAGGGGTTATTCGATGACATCGACGCCGCCCTGACCTGGCACCCGGAAGCCTGGGCCGGGATGTTCAGCACCAGTACCCTTGCCAACATTCAGGCGGCATGGCGGTTTACCGGCACCGCGGCGCACGCGGCAAACTCTCCGCATCTTGGCCGCAGCGCGCTGGATGCCGTGACGCTGATGACCACCGGCAGCAACTTCCTTAACGAACATATTATCGAAAAGGCGCGGGTGCACTACGCCATCACCGATACCGGCGGCGTCTCTCCTAACGTTGTTCAGGCGCAGGCGGAAGTGCTGTATCTCATTCGCGCCCCGGAAATGGCCGACGCACAGCAAATCTTCGCCCGGATCGAAAAAATCGCCCAGGGCGCCGCGCTGATGACCGAGACCAGCGTCAGCTGTCGCTTCGAAAAAGCCTGTTCCAGCTATCTCCCCAACCGCACCCTGGAAGCGGCGATGTATCAGGCGGTATGCCATTACGGCACGCCGCACTGGAGCGAGGAAGAGCGCGCTTTCGCCGCCGAAATTCGCACGACCTTAAGCGCTAACGATATTCATAACAGCCTGAAAAACATTGCCGATACCAGCGGAGACGAGGGGAAAGCATTCGCCCGCCGCCACCGCGAGACGATCCTTATCGATGAAGTGGCGCCGTGGGCGGCTACCGATAACATCCTTGCGGGCTCTACCGACGTCGGCGACGTAAGCTGGAAAGCTCCCGTAGCCCAATGCTTCAGCCCCTGCTTTGCCGTCGGGACGCCGCTGCATACCTGGCAACTGGTGAGCCAGGGCAGAACCTCCATCGCTCACAAAGGAATGCTTCTGGCGGGGAAAATACTGGCTGCAACGGCCATTCGTTTGTTCAGCGACAGGTCGCTACTGACTACCAGTCAGCAGGAACTGGCACAGGTTTTAGCCGAAAGGCCCTACCAGTGTCCGATCCCGCAGGACGTCAAGCCTTCGATTTTAAAATAATAAAAGACCTCCGGATGGAGTACAGCAACGCGTTGAGCGCAAAAAAACAACTGCTGACACGCCCTGGGGTTAAGAGACAAACAACACAACAACGACAACTGAGGAACGCCCATGAGTATGTCATCCATACCGTCGCCTTCCCCCACCGGTAAGCTCTATGGCTGGGTTGAAAAAATTGGTAATAAGGTCCCGCATCCGTTTTTACTGTTTATCTATCTGATCGTGGTATTAATGGCCGCCACCGCCATCCTGTCGGCGCTGAACGTCAGCGTCCAGAACCCCACCGACGGCTCGCGAGTGGTGGTGAAAAATCTGCTCAGCATTGAAGGATTACACTGGTTTTTGCCGAACGTGATTAAAAACTTCAGCGGTTTCGCGCCGCTGGGAGCCATTCTGGCTCTGGTTCTGGGGGCTGGATTTGCTGAACGAGTGGGCCTGCTGCCTTCGCTGATGGCAAAAATGTCATCACACGTTAGCGCCCGTTACGCCAGCTATATGGTGCTGTTTATCGCCTTCTTTAGCCATATCTCTTCCGATGCCGCGCTGGTGATTATGCCGCCGTTAGGCGCCCTGATGTTCCTCGCCGTCGGCCGCCACCCGGTTGCCGGGCTGCTGGCGGCAATCGCCGGGGTCGGCTGCGGCTTCACGGCCAACCTGCTCATCGTCACCACCGATGTCCTGCTCTCAGGAATCAGTACCGAAGCGGCCAAAACCCTTGACGCCTCGCTGCACGTCAGCGTGATCGATAACTGGTACTTTATGGCAACTTCGGTGATCGTTCTCACTCTGGTCGGTGGATTGATTACCGATAAGCTGGTCGAGCCGCGCTTAGGTCAATGGCAAGGCAAAAGCGATGAAACGCTGCAATCGTTAACGCCAGAACAGCGCTTCGGCCTACGCGTGGCCGGTATTGCCGCGCTGTTATTCATGGCGGTTATCGCGCTGATGGTCGTGCCGGAAAACGGTATTTTGCGTGACCCCGTTAAGCATACCGTGATGCCTTCGCCATTTATAAAAGGGATCGTCCCGCTCATCATCTTTTTCTTCTTCGTCGTCTCACTGGCTTACGGCATTGCCACCGGCAAAATTCGCCGCCAGGCCGATCTGCCTCCGCTGATGATTGAACCCATGAAAGAGATGGCAGGTTTTATCGTGATGGTCTTCCCGTTGGCCCAGTTCGTCGCCATGTTTAACTGGAGCAATATGGGAAAATTTATGGCCGTCGGTTTAACGGACCTGCTGGAGAGCGCGGGAATGAGCGGCGTGCCGGCGTTCGTCGGCCTGGCGCTGCTATCCGCCTTTTTGTGTATGTTCATCGCCAGCGGTTCGGCAATCTGGTCGATTCTGGCGCCGATCTTCGTGCCGATGTTTATGCTGCTGGGCTTTCACCCGGCATTCGCGCAGATTCTGTTTCGTATTGCCGACTCATCGGTGCTGCCTCTGGCGCCGGTATCGCCGTTTGTGCCGCTATTTCTCGGCTTCTTACAGCGCTACCGGCCCGAGGCTAAACTGGGAACCTACTACTCGCTGGTCTTGCCTTATCCGCTCATTTTCCTTGTCGTCTGGCTACTGTTGCTGGTGGTCTGGTATCTCGCAGGACTCCCTATCGGACCGGGTATTTATCCGCGATTGCCTTAATGTCGCCAAAGGCCAGGGAAGGCCGCCAAACGTTAGCGCCAGGTCGTGCGGTTACGGATAACTTTATACAGGCCCTCAATCGCCAAAGAGATCAGATGAATTGCTAAGCCGCTGATAATCACTACTACAACGCCAGTCATCATATATTGCATATCACCACCTTTGTTGAAAAAACAGCGAAGAAACGCCAGGAAATATGGCCTCAAAGAATGCCAGTCAATTCATAAAGAGTACCGGCGCCTGCCGGTAAATAGCCCTCTCTGTACAGGAAAATTCGCCGCCGGATAACATCGCATTGCCCGCGCGCCAGTTAGTGAATACCGCAATAAACATCGCTTTACTCACATCATAATTAATAGTCCATGTTGACCCTCTCTGTTGACCTTTTCGGGGTATAGTTTGCCAACCTCGCCTCATGCTATGGTGATGTCCTGTCAAACTAACCTCGATGAAGGATTACCGATGCTGACGCTGCTACAAGATAAAATTGACACCCCGCTGGGGCCGCTCTGGGTGATTTGCGATGAGCAGTTCAACCTGCGGGCCGTTGAGTGGGATCAGCATCGCGATCGCATGGAGCAACTGCTGGATGTTCATTATCGGCATGAAGGTTACCAACGGGTAGATTCCCGCAATCCCGGTAACCTGAGCAGTAAGCTCAGTGATTATTTCGCGGGCGATCTCGCCATTATTGATACGCTTCCTACCGCTACCGCAGGCACCCCTTTTCAACGGGAAGTCTGGAAAACGCTGCGCACTATCCCCTGCGGTCAGGTCATGCATTACGGTCAACTGGCGGAGGCGCTGGGTCGACCGGGCGCAGCGCGCGCCGTGGGCGCTGCTAATGGTTCAAATCCGGTCAGCATAGTGGTGCCCTGCCATCGGGTGATCGGACGCAACGGAACCATGACCGGCTATGCCGGAGGCGTGCAGCGAAAAGAGTGGTTATTGCGCCATGAGGGGTATCTGCTTCTTTGACCGTAAGTGCCTTTTTGGAAGCTTCCGGTAACTTTACAATCCAAATTAGCCAGATAACCTATTAATAATCAAATGGATAACTAACAAAATGGATTTACCCTCTTAATATTACGTGTTTCAGAGGTTCGAGGCTTACCTGCTCACCAAAAAGATGTTAAAATTGACCAATATCAATTAAAGCCTGAGCAGACTTATGATCCCGGAAAAGCGAATTATACGACGCATTCAGTCTGGCGGTTGTGCAATCCATTGCCAGGATTGCAGCATTAGCCAGCTTTGCATCCCTTTTACTCTGAACGAGCATGAGCTTGATCAGCTTGATAACATTATCGAGCGGAAAAAGCCTATCCAGAAAGGACAGACCTTGTTCAAAGCCGGTGATGAGCTGAAATCGCTGTATGCAATTCGTTCTGGCACCATTAAAAGCTACACCATTACCGAACAGGGTGATGAGCAGATTACCGGTTTCCATCTGGCGGGCGATCTGGTCGGCTTTGACGCTATCGGCACCGGCCACCACCCGAGCTTTGCCCAGGCGCTGGAAACCTCAATGGTCTGCGAAATTCCGTTCGAAACGCTCGACGACCTATCCGGCAAGATGCCGAATCTGCGTCAGCAGATGATGCGTCTGATGAGCGGTGAGATCAAAGGCGATCAGGATATGATCCTGCTGCTTTCTAAAAAGAACGCAGAAGAGCGCCTGGCGGCCTTCATCTACAACCTGTCCCGCCGTTTTGCACAGCGTGGTTTCTCCCCGCGTGAGTTCCGCCTCACCATGACGCGCGGCGATATCGGCAACTATCTGGGCCTGACGGTTGAAACCATCAGCCGCCTGCTGGGTCGTTTCCAGAAAAGCGGTATGCTGGCGGTTAAAGGAAAATACATCACCATCGAAAACAGCGACCTGCTGGCGCAGCTTGCTGGTCAGGCCCGCAACGTCGCCTGATAGTTCCTTCCTATCCGGCCAGATCGCGAATTTTTTTCTCATTTGTTGATCTGGCCAGGCTTATCCCCTGTTTCATTTCATCCATATAGGTTATCTTTTTAATTACAGACTGTAGTTACAGTTGTAAGGAGACCCTGTATGGCGAAGTATCAGAACATGCTGGTAGTAATCGACCCCAATCAGGACGACCAGCCTGCATTGCGGCGTGCGGTGTATCTGCACCAACGGATTGGTGGACGCATCAAAGCCTTTTTGCCGATCTATGATTTTTCCTATGAAATGACCACCCTGCTCTCCCCGGACGAGCGTACCGCTATGCGCCAGGGCGTAATCGGGCAGCGTACCGCCTGGATTCGCGAGCAGGCCAAATTTTATATTGAGTCCGGCGTACCCATTGACATCAAAGTGGTGTGGCATAACCGCCCCTTCGAAGCCATTATTCAGGAAATCATAAGCGAGAAGCATGATTTGGTTCTGAAGATGGCGCACCAGCACGACAAGCTGGAAGCGGTGATTTTCACGCCTACGGACTGGCATCTGCTGCGCAAATGTCCGTGCCCGGTCTGGATGGTTAAAGATCAGCCGTGGCCGGAAGGCGGCAAAGCGCTGGTGGCGGTTAATCTCGCCAGTGAAGAGAACTACCACAACGCGCTCAATGAAAAGCTGGTAAGAGAAACCATTGAGCTGGCGGAACAGGTTAACCATACTGAGGTCCATCTGGTGGGCGCCTATCCGGTTACGCCTATCAATATTGCCATTGAGCTACCGGATTTTGACCCCAGCGTCTACAACGACGCCATACGCGGCCAGCACCTGTTGGCCATGAAAGCGCTGCGGCAGAAATTCGGCATCGATGAAAACCGTACTCATGTTGAAAAAGGGTTACCTGAAGAGGTCATTCCAGACCTGTCGGAGCATCTCCAGGCGGGGATCGTGGTGCTGGGTACGATTGGCCGTACCGGGCTTTCAGCGGCCTTCCTCGGCAATACCGCTGAACAGGTAATCGACCACCTGCGCTGCGATCTGCTGGCGCTGAAACCGGATCAGTATCAGACGCCGGTTGAGCTTGATGACGAAGAAGACGATTAACCAGCGCCGTTTATCGCTGTCATAACAATCCTCCCCTGCCCGCGCGGGGGATTTTTTTGCCATGTCGATAGCAAAAATAAAGGGCCTCATGGCCCTTATTTCAACAGCTATATCGGTAACGAAAACGTTAGTGGATACCTAAACGCCAGGCGTGATCGATCTCTTCTTTAAGCTCCATGGATGAGAGCGCCATCAAATCAGCAAACTCAAGTTCCAGTAGTTTCAGCTTTTTCAGATACTGCGCGGGGGTTAGTGCAGCGGGGTCACGACGCAGAAATTCGATAGCCAGTTGCGTGGGGGTTAACTCGGTATCCATAATATCCTCAGTTTGGGTGAAAAACAGGCGTATTATATCACTCTGAACTGATGATTTTATGAGCAAATCATGGCTTCGCTGGCTATATAAAAAAGCCGTCTCAGAAGAGACGGCTTAAGAAGCACAGGTTTTAAAAGACCTGACTCTACAGCGCTTTCAGAATCGCATCGACGCTGGCTTTGGCATCGCCAAACAGCATGTGGGTGTTCTCTTTGAAGAACAGCGGGTTCTGTACGCCAGCATAGCCGGTGTTCATTGAACGCTTGAATACAATCACGTTCTGCGCTTTCCACACTTCCAGCACCGGCATACCGGCGATTGGGCTGCCCGGATCGTCCTGCGCCGCCGGGTTAACGGTATCATTAGCGCCGATAACCAGCACGGTGTCAGTGTCGGAGAAATCATCGTTGATCTCGTCCATTTCCAGCACGATGTCATACGGGACTTTCGCTTCCGCCAGCAGGACGTTCATATGGCCCGGCAGACGTCCGGCGACCGGATGAATACCAAACCGGACTTTGATTCCGCGCGCGCGCAGTCGTTCGGTGATTTCCGCTACCGGATACTGGGCCTGCGCAACCGCCATGCCGTAGCCCGGAGTGATAATGACCGACTGGGAACTTTTCAGCATCTCAGCGGTTTCTTCAGCGCTGATTTCGCGATGCTCGCCCACTTCTTCATCTCCTGTGGACGCCGTACCGTCAGAACCAAAACCACCGGCAATAACGCTGAAGAACGAACGGTTCATCGCCTTACACATGATATAAGACAGAATCGCACCGGAAGAACCCACCAGCGCACCGGTGACAATCAGCAGGTCGTTGCTGAGCATAAAGCCCGCCGCCGCCGCCGCCCAACCGGAGTAGGAGTTCAGCATTGACACCACCACCGGCATATCCGCGCCGCCGATGGAGGCCACAAGGTGCCAGCCAAAGGCCAGCGCGATGACGGTCATCACCAGCAGGCACAGCACCTGCATGCCAATGCTGTCGGTACGCACGAAGACGATCAGCAGCAGGAAGGATACGACCAACGCCGCCAGGTTCAGCTTGTGGCGGTTCGGCAGCATCAGCGGCTTAGAGGACATCTTGCCGCACAGCTTGCCAAAGGCAACCACGGAACCCGTAAAGGTGACCGCACCGATGAAGATGCCGAGGAACACTTCGGTCAGATGAATATTGACCAGAATCTGTTCCATACCGGTTTCGTGCTGCAGATAGCTGTTAAAGCCAACCAGCACCGCCGCCAGGCCAACGAAGCTGTGCAGAATCGCCACCAGCTCCGGCATCTCGGTCATTTCGACTTTCTTCGCCAGACGAATACCGATAGCGCCGCCGATGACCATCGCCAGCAGGATCCACGCGACGTTGCTGCTGTCCGGCCCCAGAATGGTCGCCACCAGCGCAATCGCCATCCCGGCAATACCGTAGTAGTTGCCCTGCTGGGAGGTTTCGTGTTTGGAAAGCCCCGCCAGGCTAAAAATAAACAGAATCGCGGCAACAATGTATGCAGCTGTAACTAATCCACCAGACATTTGTTACCCCTTATCCTTTGCGGAACATTTTCAGCATGCGCTGAGTGACGGTGAAACCACCAAAAATATTAATGCTGGCGATCAGCACCGCGATAAAGCTCAGAAAGCTGACCCAGCCGCCGTGGCCTATCTGCAATAATGCCCCGACGACGATAATGCCGGAGATGGCGTTGGTGACCGACATCAGCGGCGTATGCAGCGCATGGGAGACGTTCCAGACTACGTAATAACCGACCACGCAGGAGAGCGCGAAGACGGTAAAGTGGCCGAGAAACTCTTTCGGCGCGACGCTTGCCAGCCAGCCGAACAGAATAATCGCCAGCGCCATCAGCGCATACTTGCGCAGCGGCGAGCTCGGTTTCTCCTCTGTTTTTGGCGCTTCAACCTTTTTCGCTGCCGCCTGCGGCTGAGCAGAAACCTGAATGGGCGGAGCGGGCCAGGTGATTTCACCCTCGCGAACCACGGTAACGCCGCGGATAACGACATCATCAAAATCGATAACGACATTGCCGTCTTTCTCTTTACACAGCAGTTTAAGCAGGTTAACCAGGTTAGTGCCGTACAGCTGCGACGACTGCGTCGGCAGACGTCCCGGCAGATCGGTATAACCGATGATCTTCACGCCGTTAGCGGTGGTGACCACTTCGCCCGGTACGGTGTATTCGCAGTTGCCGCCGTTTTGTGATGCCAGATCCACCACTACGCTGCCCGGTTTCATGGAGTCAACCATTTCGCGGGTGATCAGCTTCGGCGCCGGTTTGCCCGGAATCAGGGCGGTGGTGACAATAATATCAACATCTTTGGCCTGCGCGGCAAAGAGCGCCATCTCGGCTTTGATAAAGGCTTCGGACATGACTTTGGCATAACCGTCGCCGCTGCCCGCCTCCTCTTTAAAATCCAGCTCAAGGAACTCGGCGCCCATACTCTGCACCTGCTCTTTGACTTCCGGGCGGGTATCGAACGCGCGGACAATCGCGCCCAGGCTGTTCGCCGCGCCGATGGCCGCGAGCCCGGCAACCCCTGCGCCGATGACCATTACCTTCGCAGGAGGAACCTTACCTGCTGCGGTAATCTGCCCGGTAAAGAAGCGACCAAACTCATGGGCGGCCTCAACAATCGCGCGGTAGCCGGCGATGTTGGCCATCGAACTTAACGCATCCAGCGACTGCGCGCGCGAAATACGCGGCACCGAATCCATCGCCATCACGTTAATATTCCGCGCCGCCAGTTTTTCCATCAGCTGCGGATTTTGCGCGGGCCAGATGAAGCTGATCAGCGTCGTGCCCGGATTCAGCAGCAGAATTTCATCGTCATCAGGGGCGTTAACTTTCAGAATGACGTCAGACTGCCACACGTCATTACCGCTCACGATCTCCGCTCCAGCCTGAACGAAGGCTTCGTCGTCGAAACTGGCCAGTTTACCGGCGCCGCTTTCTACCGCGACGCTGAACCCGAGTTTCAGCAGCTGCTCCACCGTTTTCGGCGTTGCGGCGGCCCGGGTTTCCAGGGCGAGTCTCTCTCTTGGTACACCAATACGCATAGTTTTCCCTTCCATCGGTTTTTGATGATGGTTTACTTTTCTTACAAACGACCGTTGCGAAGGCGGATGAACGCGCCTGGCAACATATGTCTGAAAAAATGAAACAGTAACAAACTTTTTATAACCTACTGAAAATACCGATTGTGATCTACAGCGATAAAACAGAAATTTTGATTTTATTGGTAAAACGCACGGCTAACCGTGTCAGGCAGCAATATTTACCTCATTTTCATGCCAGCACCTGATAATTCGCCTGGATGAGGGGTTAATTCACCATTTATCGCCATCTGGATCATAGTATTAACATTACGTTAACTTATGAAAGTGATATTGATTATCGATTTTGCTGGTCAAGCGGCTGTTTTTTCAACATATCGAAAAATGTTATATTTCTGCACTATACGTTTAGAGCGACAACTGAAAATTGACGCAGACAGTCACTCACGATAAATGCAATAATCAAACGTTTTCAGTCAACAACAACACCAGTACATGGTTTGCGCAAGGCAAAGGATTATTTTTATGAAGCTTAAGAACTCACTCCTGGCGTCTGCTCTTCTGGCTACAACCGCGTTGTCTGCCCACGCAGCGACCGAGCTGACCCCGGAGCAGGCGGCGGCGCTGAAGCCCTACGATCGCGTAGTGGTCACCGGTCGTTTTAACGCCATTGGCGACGCCGTGCAGGCAGTTTCCCGTAAAGCGGACAAAGAAGGCGCAGCTTCCTTTTATGTTGTCGACACGTCTGATTTTGGCAGCGGCGGCAACCTGCGCGTAACGGCCGATTTTTATAAAGAAAACGCCCCGCAGGCCGACGCGCCTAAAAATCGCATTATCAACGGCGTGATGGAATTACCGAAAGACCAGGCCGTTGAGCTGGAACCGTTCGATACCGTTACCGTGCAAGGTTTCTACCGCAGCCAGCCGGAAGTCAACGACGCCATCACTAAAGCGGCTAAGGCCAAGGGCGCCGCCTCTTTCTTTATCGTGCGCCAGGTTGATGCTAACCAGGGCGGCAACCAGCGTATCACCGCTTATATCTACAAAGCGGATGCCAAAAAGCGCGTTCTGCAAAGCCCGGATGCGATCCCGGCCGATTCAGAAGCCGGACGCGCCGCGCTGGCAGAAGGCGGAGAAGCGGCTAAGAAAGTGGAAATTCCGGGCGTTGCGACGACCGCAGCGGTCGGTTCCGGCACTGGCGTAGGCCGTTTCTTTGAAACGCAATCCTCTAAAGGTGGACGTTACACCGTCACGCTCCCGGACGGCACCAAAGTTGAGGAAGTGAACAAAATTACCGCCGCGCAGATGGTTCCTTATGACAGCATCAAGTTCACCGGTAATTTCGGTAACATGACGGAAATCTCCTACCAGACGGCTAAGCGCGCCGCGAAGAAAGGCGCGAAGTACTATCACATCACACGCCAGTGGCAGGAGCGCGGTGGCAACATCACTATCAGCGCCGACCTGTATAAATAACGGCGTCTGAACTGAACAAAAAGGCGGCGATCTGTCGCCTTTTCTTTTTTTTTCATTTATCTCCATTGCATGCATACAAAACACTCCGTAAAATCCCGCGCCTTAGCGTAATCCTCCATTTTTATGCGATTCCGCCAAATAAATATTCTTAGATTGATGATTGTCACCTCGGGAACGCCATGGAAAAGAAACTGGGCCTTAGCGCCCTGACCGCGCTGGTACTCAGCTCGATGCTGGGCGCGGGTGTATTCAGTCTGCCGCAAAACATGGCGGCCGTCGCCAGTCCTTCCGCGCTGCTGATTGGCTGGGGCATTACCGGCGTGGGGATCCTGTTCCTCGCCTTCGCTATGCTGCTGCTTACCCGCATCCGCCCCGACCTCGATGGCGGCATATTTACCTACGCCCGCGAAGGCTTCGGTGAACTGATTGGTTTCTGCTCCGCCTGGGGCTACTGGCTGTGCGCGGTTATCGCGAATGTTTCCTATCTGGTTATCGTGTTCTCGGCGCTAAGCTTTTTTACCGATACTCCCGAGCTGCGCCTGTTCGGCGATGGCAACACCTGGCAAGCTATCGTCGGCGCATCCGCGCTGCTATGGATTGTCCATTTCCTGGTGCTACGCGGCGTCCAAACGGCGGCGGGTATCAATCTCGCCGCGACGCTTGCCAAGCTGCTGCCGCTCGGCGCGTTTGTCGCGCTGGCCGCCTTTGCGTTTCGCATGGAGACCTTCCGGATTGATTTTAGCGGTCTGGCGCTGGGCGTGCCGGTATGGGAGCAGGTGAAAAACACCATGCTGATCACCCTGTGGGTATTCATCGGCGTGGAAGGCGCGGTCGTGGTTTCCGCTCGCGCGCGTAATAAACGGGATGTCGGACGCGCAACGCTGTTGGCGGTACTCTCCGCGCTGGCGGTCTACCTGCTGGTGACGCTTCTCTCTTTAGGCGTCGTACCGCGGAGCGAGCTGGCGGAAATACGCAATCCGTCAATGGCCGGGCTGATGGTGCAAATGATGGGCCCGTGGGGCGAGATCGTGATCGCTGCCGGGCTGATTATCTCCGTCTGCGGCGCTTACCTGAGCTGGACGATAATGGCGGCGGAAGTCCCCTATCTGGCTGCAACCCATAAAGCCTTTCCGCGTCTGTTCGCGCGCACCAACAAAAACAATGCGCCGTCGTCTTCGCTGTGGCTCACCAATATTAGCGTGCAGGCTTCACTGGTATTGATTTGGCTGACCGGCTCGGATTACAACACGCTGCTGACGATCGCCTCCGAGATGATTCTGGTCCCTTATTTTCTGGTCGGCGCATTTCTGCTGAAGATTGCCCGGCGCCCGCTGCACAAGGCGGTAGGCGTCGGAGCCTGCATTTATGGCTTATGGTTATTATATGCGTCCGGCCCTGTGCATTTATTGTTGTCAGTGATACTTTACGCTCCGGGTCTTCTGGTGTTCCTGTATGCCCGTCGTACACACCAGCACGATCGCCCGCTTAAACGCCGTGACCTGGCATTAATTGGTTTTTTGCTGGTTGCCGCCGTACCGGCAACGTGGATGTTGGTAGGGTAAGCGGTTACCCTGCCGCTGAACTCATAGGAGATACCCATGGCTGACATCCAGCCTCGCCCGATCCTGATTACCGGTGGAGGCCGTCGCATCGGTCTCGCCCTGGCTCGCCATTTTCTGGCCCGGCAGCAGCCCGTTATGATCAGCTACCGCACATGGTATCCGGCCATCGACGAACTGCGTAATGCGGGTGCCGTTTGTCTGCACGCGGATTTCAGCACTGACGACAGCATTCTGGCGTTCGCCGAAGAAGTAAAAGCGCAGGCCGCCGACGGCCTGCGCGCCGTCATTCATAACGCCAGCGGCTGGATGGCTGAAAAACCGGGGATCCCGTTAACCACGGTGCTCGCCAGCATGATGCAAATTCACGTCAACGCCCCTTACCTGCTCAACCATGCGCTGGAGAGCCTGCTACGCGGTCACGGACAGGCCGCCAGCGATATTATTCACATTACCGACTACGTCGTGGAGCGCGGCAGCGACAAGCATATTGCCTATGCGGCCAGCAAGGCGGCAATGGATAATATGAGCCGCTCGTTCGCTCGTAAGCTGGCGCCGGAAATCAAAGTTAATGCCATCGCCCCATCGCTGATTTTATTTAATGAAGGCGATGATGCGGAGTACCGCAAACAGGCCCTCGACAAATCGCTGATGAAAATCGCGCCGGGTGAAAAAGAGATCGTTGATCTGATCGAGTATCTCTTCGGCAGTCACTACGTTACCGGGCGCTCGTTTGCCGTCGACGGCGGACGACATCTGCGCTAGTGAAAACGGCTCCAGCCGATAATCAACAGCCACGCGCACAGGCTCCAGCACACCACCGCGCCTGCCAGAGCAAACGGCAGGCGCATGATGCCGGTGAAATACCATAGCGAAAGCAAATAGATAAAGTACGGAATGATCGACCACATTCCGAATACGATGGTGGTTCGCAGCGCCTCGATCCCCCGCTCGCTGGCAACGATATAGTGCGCAATCAGGGCGAAAGTGGGAAAGAGCGGAATCAAGCCGGCGATATAGTAATTCTTCGTTTTAGAAAGTATGCCGATCAACACGACGACCAGCGCGCCGAGCAGCGCTTTTATCAACAGCCCCATTCCTTTGCCTTAACATTTAAACAACAAGAACCTGCAGCATAACCTAAGTCCCGCTGTTGATAAATGTGCAAACGCAGACACCATGGCGCAGAATCCGCCAGCGCCCTGAATCCCATCATCACAATGGCCTCGCCTATCACTCTGATGCCTTATGAACAGTTATTAATGCTTGCCGTAGTGACAATTTACCAGGAAACAGAGTCTGCTATTTCCGGCTAATTTTACGCCTGCTAACCCCATGAGCTTAAATAAATTATTTTATCAAACGAGGCGTAAAGGATTAGTCGATTTTTCGTTCATTATAGCGGATTAAGATTTATCGCAAGCATTATTGCTCATCCATTTAGCGTATTTCTTTTTTGCAGCCTCCGCAGGCAAAGCCCCCTTCCTGAACGCCGGCCTTCCGTTTTTACGGGCCTACAAAAGAAATAAATATCAATTATATCGTGCGTTAAATAGAGCTATTATCTGGAACTAAATGATACACATCAATACCTACTAAATATGGTAGAAACCATTTATTGACATGGATGGTTTTTCATCTTAATCGCTTGCTTTTGCGTTATTCTACTTGCGCATAACCTTAAATAGCGCACGTAGCCTTTTTTGAGAAAAAGAGCACAATAAGGCACAATTTATTGACTTAGATCAATATAAAACCGATTTCATATAAAAGCATACTTTGCCATTAATCAAAGCAACCGCAGTGAATAAGATCGTAATTAACTGATTTTACGATCTTTCGATCTAAACATAATATCCATTGCAGAATATAATTCTGTTCATAACATGCATTTCAGTTTATTAGTTCACTCCTGCCGAGTTTTTCGAATCTTTTACTTGTTGCTATTATCTTTACTAGTATTAGACACTCATATAACCGCAATCATTTTATATTAGCCTGAATAAGAACCAGCTAAAGGAATCTTCATGTTCGGACCTGCGTTATACACAATCCAAAAGCATCTGAAACTCATTAAACTATATTTATCAACGCGAAAATGCTCGTGAATTACTGGAGAGCGTCTAGCATGGAGTGGAATATTGAAAATAGTCTTGTATGTCCTTTAACTGGAACAGGATTTTCAGTTGCGGCCAGTGCCAGAAATCTGAAATTAATTATATGGTATAATGGAGATTATTTTTTGAACATCGGTTCGGTTATTAACATCACGCAAGATGACGTCTTCATAAACGGTGAGCCCGGCGACTTACAGGTTATTCATGCTTTTCCCTATAGCGAAAAGCTATGGTCAACGCTGACAAAGTTTATCCAGTGCCCCGGCAATCAAAATCCAACGCTGCTAATTTGCAACCGAAGAAGCATCTGCAAATTCGTCCTCTGCCCCTACGGCGCCAGGCAAAAGAGCATGGAATAAGGCAGCTTCGATCTCACCTTAATTTAGCAGCATCTATTTTGTACGGGCAGAAGCTCTTCAGCCAGTCCTGCCCGCATCCAGCACGATGCGCTAAACGCGCGGCAAAGCATAAATCTGATCAATCATTGCGCGAATTCAGCCATCATAGCGAATTTCATCGCTAACTCATAGCTCATATTGATGCCCGAATAGTTTACAATGACAACAGTGAATTAACGGGCTACGCCCTGATGATGCCTTAAGCGTGGCACTGACCGCGCCTAAGGGCAACAGATTCAATCAGCCAGAGATGAGTGTAAGCATACACGCTATGAATAAAATTGTTTTCGTTGAGGATGATGCCGAAGTAGGCGCGCTGATTGCGGCCTATCTCGGGAAACATGATATGGACGTCGTGGTTGAGCCTCGCGGTGACCGTGCCGAAGAGGTTATCGCGCGCGAAAAGCCCGATCTGGTGCTGCTGGATATCATGCTGCCCGGTAAAGATGGGATGACGTTGTGCCGGGATTTACGCGGCCAGTGGCAAGGGCCCATCGTGCTGCTTACGTCACTGGATAGCGATATGAACCATATCCTGTCGCTCGAAATGGGCGCCAGCGATTATATTCTGAAAACAACGCCACCCGCAGTGCTGTTAGCCCGACTGCGTCTGCATTTGCGCCAGCATGTCCCCCCCCAGGACAGTAGCGGCGTCCCCTCCTCGCTGACGCCGCATAAAGCGATCGCTTTTGGTTCGCTGAGTATCGATCCGGTCAATCGTCAGGTTATGCTCAGCGGGGAAAACGTCGCGTTGTCCACCGCGGATTTCGATCTGTTATGGGAGCTGGCGACCCACGCAGGACAAATTATGGATCGGGATGCGCTATTAAAAAACCTGCGCGGCGTAAGCTACGATGGTATGGACCGCAGCGTCGACGTCGCCATTTCGCGTTTGCGCAAAAAGCTTCTCGACAACGCGACTGAGCCTTATCGCATCAAAACGGTACGCAATAAAGGCTATTTATTCGCCCCGCACGCGTGGGACAATTAATTTACGGATCTGGCTATGAAAAAGCTGTTTGTACAGTTTTACCTCCTGCTGTTCGTCTGTTTTCTGGTAATGACGATGATGGTCGGCCTGGTGTACAAATTTACCGCCGAGCGAGCAGGCCGCCAGTCGCTGGATGATTTGATGAAGAGCTCGCTGTATCTGATGCGCAGCGAGCTGCGCGAGATCCCGCCGCGCGACTGGAGCAAAACGCTCAAAGAGCTGGACCTTAATCTTTCATTCGATCTGCATATCGAGCCTATCAGCAAATTCAAGCTCTCGGAAAACTCGATGCAGCATCTGCGCGCTGGCGATATCGTAGCCCTGGACGATCAGTACACCTTTATTCAGCGTATCCCTCGTAGCCACTACGTGCTCTCCGTCGGCCCGGTACCGTATCTCTATTTTTTGCATGAGATGCGCCTGCTGGATCTGGCTCTGATGGCCTTCATTGCTATTTCGCTGGCCTTTCCCGTATTCATCTGGATGCGCCCCCACTGGCAGGATATGCTGCGTATCGAAACCGCCGCTCAGCGCTTCGGCGACGGGCATCTTAGCGAGCGGATCCACTTCGATAGCATGTCCAGCTTCGAACGGCTGGGCGTGGCGTTTAATCAGATGGCCGATAATATCAACGCGCTTATCGCCAGCAAAAAACAGCTGATCGACGGTATTGCCCATGAACTGCGCACCCCGCTGGTGCGTCTGCGCTACCGCCTGGAGATGAGCGAGAACCTTACAGAAGCCGAATCACAGGCGTTAAATCGCGATATCGGCCAGCTGGAGGCCCTGATTGAAGAGCTGCTGACCTATGCGCGCCTCGATCGCCCGCAGAATGAACTGAAGCTGACGACCCCCAATTTCCCGGCGTGGCTCGGCGATCGCGTAGAAGATATTCAGGCGGTGAATCCCCAGCGCGACGTTGCGCTAAGCGAAGTCGTGGACGGAAATTACGGCGCGCTGGACATGCGCTTAATGGAACGAGTGCTGGATAACCTCGTGAACAACGCCCTGCGCTACAGTAACCAGCGTATTCAGGTCAGCCTGACGCTGCAGGGTTCGCGCGCAACGCTGCGCGTCGAAGATGATGGTCCAGGTATCGCGCCCGCTGAGCGGGAGAAAGTGTTCGAGCCGTTTGTTCGTCTCGACCCCAGCCGCGATCGCGCCACCGGCGGCTGCGGTCTTGGTTTGGCTATCGTCCACAGTATTGCCCAGGCAATGGCTGGCGAAGTCCATTGCCAGGCGAGCGAGCTCGGTGGCGCCTGTTTTTGTTTTAGCTGGCCGGTTTATCATCAGCTGCCGAATTTTACCTCGGCCTGATGAGCCCTTGCGCAGGAGCTGAGGTCTGCTATAGTTTAAAAAAACATAAAGTATGTTGTAACTAAGGTGGAGAAATATGGCCAGCTATGACCTCGTTGAACGTCTGAACGACACCTTTCGCCAGCTCGAGCGTGAACTGCAGGCGCTTAAACAGGCCCTGAGCCAGTGCCGTCTGCTGGCTGCGCGCGTCTTTGAGCTGCCGCCGGTCAGCAAAGATGCCGAACACCAGCCGCTGGAGAACATCAACGTGGTTCAGCACACCGGTAAACCCGCGCTGGAGATGGCGCTCAAACACTATAGCCACCTGTTTATCCAGCAGCAGTCGGAAACCCGCAGCAGTAAGGCTGCCGTGCGTTTGCCCGGCGCGATCTGCCTGCGAACTGAGGCCAGCGAGCAGGCAGAACTATTACGCAAGATCGCCCATATCAACGTTCTTAAAGCGACCTTCGAGAAGATTATCACCGTCGATTCCGGTCTTCCCGCTACCGCACGATTTGAGTGGGTCCATCGCCACCTGCCGGGACTGATCACGCTGAGCGCCTATCGCACGCTCACCCCGTTAATTGACCCGAGCACTATCCGCTTCGGCTGGGCCAATAAGCATGTGATTAAAAATCTCACCCGCGACCAGGTTCTCATGCAACTGGAAAAAAGTCTTCAGTCGCCCCGCGCGGTTCCGCCGTGGACGCGCGAACAGTGGCAAAGCAAGCTGGAGCGAGAGTACCAGGATATTGCCGCCCTGCCGCAGCGGGCAAAGCTGAAGATAAAGAGGCCGGTAAAGGTTCAGCCTATCGCCAGGGTGTGGTATAGCGGGCAGCAAAAACAGGTGCAATACGCCTGTCCAGGGCCGATGATCGCGCTGATATCCGGCACGCAGGGCGTTAGCGTGCCGGACCTCGGAGAGCTTCTGAACTATGACGCCGGGAGCGTGCAGTATCGTTATAAACCGCAGGCGCAATCGCTCAGGCTAATGATTCCGCGACTGCACCTGTGGCTGGCTAGCGAATAGCCATACTGCCTACCATATCTTCAGGGCGCACCCAGCGGTCAAATTCCTCTTCCGTCAGGTAGCCGAGCGCCAGCGCGGAGGCCTTGAGCGTTAACCCCTCTTTATGCGCCTTTTTGGCAATTTCCGCCGCTTTGTCGTAGCCAATATGAGTATTCAAGGCGGTAACCAGCATCAGCGACTCATTGAGCAACTGGCTGATGCGCTCGCGGTTAGGTTCAATGCCTGACGCGCAGTGCTCATTAAAGCTCGCCATACCATCAGCCAGCAGCCGCACCGATTGCAGGAAATTGTGGATCACCATCGGGCGGTAAACGTTGAGCTCAAAGTTGCCCGAAGCGCCGCCGATGTTTACCGCGACATCGTTACCCATCACCTGACAGCAGACCATAGTGAGGGCCTCGCACTGGGTCGGGTTAACCTTGCCCGGCATAATCGACGACCCCGGTTCATTTTCCGGGATCGCAATTTCGCCGATGCCGCAGCGCGGACCGGAGGCCAGCCAGCGCACATCGTTGGCGATTTTCATCAGCGAAGCGGCCAGCCCTTTCAGCGCGCCGTGGGCATGCACCAGCGCATCAACGGTCGCCAGCGCTTCAAACTTGTTCGGCGCGGTCACAAACGGTTGGCCGCTCAGGGCCGCCAGCTCGGCGGCGACGCGTACAGCGTATTCCGGATGGGTATTAAGCCCGGTTCCCACCGCCGTGCCGCCCAGCGCCAGTTCCGCCAGATGGGGCAAGCTATGGTCAATATGCCGGAGGTTATGCTCGAGCATGGCGACCCATCCTGAGATCTCCTGGCCGAGCGTCAGCGGCGTCGCATCCTGCAGGTGGGTGCGGCCGATTTTGACAATATCGTTGAAGGCCAGGGATTTATCATTAAGCGTTTGCTTCAGAATGTTGAGCTGCGGGATCAGCTTTACCCGAAGCGCAATCATCGCCGCTACGTGCATCGCCGTCGGGAAAACGTCGTTAGAGCTCTGGCTCTTGTTAACATCATCGTTAGGATGCACCTTACGCTCCATCCCGCGTACCCCGCCCAGCAGTTCACTCGCACGATTAGCCAGCACCTCATTCATATTCATGTTGCTTTGCGTACCGGAGCCGGTTTGCCAGATTGCCAGCGGAAACTCGTCCGGATGCTTGCCTGCCAGCACTTCATCCGCAGCCTGAATAATCACCTGCGCTTTTTCTGCGCTCAGAAGACCGAGATCGTTATTCACCTTTGCCGCCGCACGCTTGGTCAGCGCCAGCGCATGAATAAGCTCGACCGGCATTTTTTCCGTCGAGATGCGGAAATGTTCCAGCGAGCGCTGAGTCTGCGCGCCCCAAAGCCTATCGGCAGGCACATCGATTGCGCCCATAGAGTCTTTTTCACTGCGATGCGTTGTCATTACTTTCTCCTTGGATTCAAAGTGCGTAATAGCGACAAAGCTCACCTGCTTAAAGCGTAAAGTATGGGTCAGATTTATAAGTTATTTTGGTGGTTCGTGCCGCTAAGCGGCATAAAAAACCGCCCCGAAGGGCGGCTGAGCTTATTTCACGCAGCGGGCGCACTGCGAACTCTGGATCTGCTGGAAGAAGTCATTGCCCTTATCATCCACGAGGATAAACGCCGGGAAGTCTTCAACTTCAATTTTCCAGATAGCCTCCATCCCCAGCTCCGGCCAGGCCACGCACTCCAGACTACGGATGCTCTGCTGCGCCAGTACCGCCGCCGGACCGCCGATGCTGCCGAGGTAGAAACCGCCGTGCTTGTGACAGGCGTCGGTCACCTGCTGGCTGCGGTTACCTTTGGCTAACATGATTTTACTCGCTCCATGCGCCTGCAGCAGATCGACGTAGGAGTCCATACGGCCTGCGGTGGTCGGGCCAAGAGAACCGGAAGCGTAGCCGTCAGGGGTTTTCGCCGGGCCCGCGTAGTAGATCGGGTGGTCCTTGACGTACTGCGGCAATTCCTCGCCATTATCGATGAGCTCTTTCAGCCTGGCGTGGGCGATATCGCGCGCCACGATAATCGTACCGCTCAGCGACAGGCGGGTCGACACCGGATACTGCGACAGCAGCGCCAGAATATCGCTCATCGGCTGGTTCAGATTGACCTTAACCGCTTCTCCCTCGCCGGCCTGACGCAGATGCTCGGGAATATACTTGCCCGGATTGCTCTCCAGTTTCTCAATCCAGATCCCCTCGCGGTTGATCTTCGCTTTGATGTTGCGATCCGCGGAGCAGGAAACGCCCATGCCCACCGGACAGGAGGCGCCGTGGCGCGGCAGGCGGATGACGCGAATATCGTGGGCGAAATATTTACCGCCGAACTGCGCACCGAGGCCAAGGTTCTGCGCTTCCAGCAACAGCTCGTTTTCGAGCTGAATATCGCGGAAGGCCTGGCCGTGCTCGTTGCCCTCGGTCGGCAGACCATCGTAATACTTCGTTGAGGCCAGCTTAACGGTTTTCAGAGTAGACTCCGCCGACGTGCCGCCAATCACAAAAGCAATATGGTACGGCGGGCAGGCCGCGGTCCCCAGCGTGCGCATCTTCTCGACGAGGTAATTTTTCAGCTTCGCCGGAGTAATTAACGCTTTGGTTTCCTGATACAGATAGGTTTTGTTAGCCGAGCCGCCGCCTTTGGCGATGCAGAGGAATTTGTACTCCTCGCCGTCGGTAGCGTAGAGGTCGATTTGCGCAGGCAGGTTAGTGCCGGTGTTGACCTCTTTATACATATCCAGCGGCGCGTTCTGCGAATAGCGCAGGTTATCCTGGATATAGGTGTTGTACACGCCCTGCGCCAGCGCGGCTTCATCACCGCCGCCGGTCCACACGCGCTGACCTTTCTTGCCGGTGATAATTGCGGTACCGGTGTCCTGGCAGGTCGGCAGCACGCCTTTGGCGGCAATATCCGAGTTGCGCAAGAACTGTAGCGCCACGTATTTATCGTTGTCGCTGGCTTCCGGGTCGTTGAGAATATCGGCGACCTGCTGCTGGTGCGCCGGGCGAAGCATAAAGGAGGCGTCGTGGAAAGCGTGCTGTGCCAGTAAAGTTAGCGCCTGAGGTTCAACTTTCAGAACTTCCTGGCCGGCGAATTCGGCGACGGAGACGTAATCACTGCTGAGGAGGTAATACTCGGTATCGTCCTTTTTCAGTGGAAAAGGATCCTGATATACAAAGGGTTTATTCGACATTGTACTCTCACTTACTGCTTGGCTGATTATATTTCAGGCAGACACTCCATTTGCCCGTAGAAAAGCGAGTCGATCGATTCTACACAATTTTTTAACAAAAACTGAGACAAGGACGACTTTTTCTTCGCACCGGTTGCTTCTCGGGCGTTTGCTGGTTTAATAGTGCCATTACTATCAAGTGGAAACAGGGATTGAGAATGCAAAAACTCATCAACTCAGTGCAAAATTACGCCTGGGGAAGTCATACCGCCTTAACCGAACTTTATGGCATTGCTAACCCAAACAACCTGCCGATGGCGGAGCTGTGGATGGGCGCGCATCCGAAGAGCAGCTCGCAAATTCTCGATGACGCCGGAACGCCGCGTTCTCTGCGCGATGCAATCGACAGCGATAAAACGACCCTGCTTGGCACCAAAGTTGCCGAGCGTTTTGGTGAACTGCCGTTCCTGTTTAAAGTGCTGTGCGCCGCCCAGCCGCTCTCTATTCAGGTTCACCCGAACAAACGGGCCTCGGAAATCGGGTTTGCCAAAGAGAATGCCGCCGGGATCCCGCTTGATGCCGCCGAACGTAACTATAAAGATCCGAACCACAAGCCGGAGCTGGTTTTCGCGTTAACGCCGTTCCTTGCCATGAACGCCTTCCGCGAGTTTTCCGAAATCGTGAAGCTGCTGCAGCCGGTAGCTGAAGCGCATCCGGCAATAGCGCAGTTCCTGGCGCAGCCTGACGCCGCCCATCTGAGCCAGCTGTTTGCCAGCCTGCTGAACATGAAAGGCGACGAAAAAGCGCACGCCCTGAGCGTACTGCAGAGAGCGCTGGACAGCGAGCAGGGAGAACCATGGCAGACTATCCGCCTGATCGCCGAGTTCTATCCGGACGATAGCGGCCTTTTCTCTCCGCTACTGCTCAACGTGGTCAAGCTGAATCCCGGCGAGGCGATGTTCCTGTTTGCGGAAACGCCGCACGCCTACCTGCAGGGCGTGGCGCTGGAGGTGATGGCCAACTCCGACAACGTCCTGCGCGCGGGATTGACGCCGAAGTACATCGATATTCCGGAGCTGGTGGCAAACGTCAAATTTGAACCCAAACCCGCTGGCGAACTCCTGACCCAGCCGGTCATTCACGGCGCGGAGCTGGACTTCCCCATCCCGGTTGACGATTTTGCTTTCTCGCTGCACGACCTTTCAGCGCAGGCGTCCACCATCGCCCAGGATAGCGCGGCGATCCTGTTCTGCGTCGAGGGTGAAGCGACGATCGTGAAAGGCGAACAGCGCCTGACGCTGAAGCCGGGCGAGTCGGCTTTCGTGGCGCACAACGAATCACCGGTACAGGTCAGCGGCAGCGGTCGCGTGGCGCGCGTGTTTAATAAGCTCCAGTAAGTTACTGAACTTTTTAGCCACAGTTGCTAGACTTTCACTCATCATGACAACACAACCAGGCGGCCCAATCCGCCTGGTTTCATTTATGGACAAATGCTATGAAAAAATCGCTGGTCGCAGCAGGAGTTATCATCGCGCTGGGCGTCGTCTGGACGGGCGGCGCGTGGTACACAGGGAAGCAGCTGGAAAGCCGCATTGCCGATATGGTGCAGCAGGCGAATGCTCAGCTGCAAAGCAGCGCGCCGCAGGCTGGCGTAGAGCTCACCTATCAGGACTATCAGCGCGGTCTGTTCAGCAGCCGTTTACAACTGGTCCTGAAACCCATCGCCGGCAAAGCGCCCCGCTGGCTGGCCGCCGGACAGTCGCTGGTGTTTGACGAAGTTGTCGATCACGGCCCCTTCCCGCTGGCTTCACTGAAATCCTTTAACCTCGCCCCGGCGATGGCATCCGTCAAAACCACCTTAGTGAACAACGAGGCCAGCAAGTCGCTGTTTGACATTGCAAAAGGCGAAACGCCGTTTACTATCGATACCCGCATCGCCTACAGCGGCGACAACCAGTCCGCTATCGTGCTGAAACCGCTTGATTACGCGAAAGACGACGAGAAAGTCACTTTTAGCGGCGGCCAGTTCCAGCTTAACGCCGATCGAGAGGGAAAAACCCTCAGCCTGAGCGGCGAAGCGGGCAGCGGGCAAATTAACGCGGTCAACGAATACAATCAGAAGGTACAGCTCACCTTTAATAATCTGAAAACCGACGGTTCCACCGAAATGGCCAGCTTCAACGAGCGTATTGGCAAGCAGGCCATCTCGCTGGAAAAACTGGCGATTGGCGTTGAAGGAAAAGAGCTGGCGCTGTTTGAAGGGATGAAAATCGACGGCAACTCTTCGCTGACCGCAGACGGCAAAGGGATTAACAGCCAGCTGGACTACACCGTCAACAGCCTGAAGCTGCAAAATCAGGATATCGGTAGCGGCAGGCTGACCCTGAAGCTGGACAATATTGATGGTGAAGCTTTCCATCAGTTCAGCCAGAAGTACAATGCCGACGCCCAGGCGCTGATGGCGGACCCTCAGCTGGCGCAGAATCCTGAGCTGTACCAGCAGGCGCTAACGCAAACCTTCTTTAGCTCACTGCCGATGATGCTGAAAGGCAGCCCGTCCCTGACCATTTCTCCGCTGAGCTGGCGCAACGCGAAGGGCGAAACCACCCTGAATCTATCGATTCTGCTCAAAGATCCGTCGCTGACTACCACTCCGCCGCAGACGCTGGCCGAGGAAGTGGATCGTAGCGTCAAATCTCTCGACGGCAAGCTGGTGATCCCGGTCGATATGGCGACGGCGTTTATGACTCAGATTGCCGGGCTGGAAGGCTATCAGCCCGCCGACGCCGCTAAGCTTGCAGAGCAGCAGGTGAAAGGCCTGGCGGCGATGGGACAGATGTTCCGTATTACCACTATGGAAGATAACGCCATCACCTCCAGCCTGCAGTATGCTGACGGCCAGGTGACGCTGAACGGGCAGAAAATGCCGCTGGATGAGTTTGCCGGGATGTTCGGTTTAGCGCTTCCCCCTGTCCCGGCGCCCGCTGAGCCGCAGGAGACGCTGCCGCAAGAAGTGGTACCGCCAGTCGCGCCGCAGCAATAAATGATATATAGCCCCTCACCAGGGGCTATTTACGCGTAATCAGCCGAGGAGAGATGATCTGGTTTCGCGCCGCTCCCTGCCCCTCTTCCATACGCCGTAAAATACACTCCGCCAGGCTTTGCCCCATCTCCCGGGCGGGAGTCGTA
Organism: Klebsiella sp. K5-306; assembly: GCF_051835185.1. Classification (NCBI taxonomy): domain Bacteria; kingdom Pseudomonadati; phylum Pseudomonadota; class Gammaproteobacteria; order Enterobacterales; family Enterobacteriaceae; genus Klebsiella; species Klebsiella sp. K5-306. The sequence goes on along the minus strand of NZ_JAIFJY010000001.1, from coordinate 556,292 downwards.
ACCCAGGTCAGCGGCAGATCATCCAGCGCCTCCTCGGGTAATTCCGCAAATGCCGCCAGCGCGACCCGCTGTTCGAAATAGCTTTCAACGCCATCCTCTCCGCTCTGTCGCCCGGCGCGCATCAGGCCAAACCACGCCCCGGTCGCGATCACGCTGTTATAACAGAGCACGGCGCTAATGGTCGGGTTTTGCCGCAGCAGGGCCGTCATCGCCTCCGCCGCCTGCTTCTGGCTTGAGCCGCACTCCACTACCCACTCGCTATGAAACGGCAGGCCATATTTCAGCAGGGTGGCGCAGTAGCCGCCAACCCGTTCGGCGCGCGTCAGGGATGAACTTTGCCCTCCCAGCCAGGCAATGCGCTGATGACCGCGGCGGATCAGGTGCTCGGTGACAATTTGCGCCGCCTGCATATTATCCGGGCGGATCAGGTCCACATCGTCGAGATAGCTGGCGCGGGAGGCGAAGACCAGCGGCATTCCGGCTTCCGCCGCGCGATCGCGCAGTTCGCCCCCCCGATCGATGGCGCCGGCAATCACTACGCCATCGACCCCCTGCGAAACCAGGGTATCAAAACGCTGGAGCATTTTTTCTCCGCTGTGCCCGCCCTGGGTGAGGAAGACCATTCTGCCCTGCGACTCAAGCGCATCGGTCAATCCGGCGGTCATCTCCGCGTAGAAAGGCTTCGACAAGTCGCTGACGATCAGGCCAATCACCCCGCTCTGGCCGCCGCGCAGGGACGCCGCCTGGCGGTTACGCACAAAGCCCAACTGTTCAATGGCGTGATTGACGCGCTCGCCGGTTGCCGACGAAATACGCCCCTTGCCGCTCAGTACCAGCGAGACGGTACTGACGGATACCCCCGCCGCCTGCGCGACATCATTAATGGTAATTTTTTTCGCGATAGCCATAACTGCAGGCCGACTCCCTTTGGCTGTCGATAAAACGTTTTATCAGGATGCCCTCTTTATAAACTTTATTATCGCTGGAATATGTGATTTTTATCGCACTAAAGTTTGGTAAAACGTTTTATCTTTTCGTGGCGTTGCATCCTACCGATAACTTTTAGAACCAGGATTCATGTTATGACGGCGAAAACAGCAAACAAAATTACCTTGTGGGAGTTTTTCCAGCAGCTCGGGAAAACCTTCATGTTACCCGTAGCATTACTCTCCTTTTGCGGGATCATGCTGGGGATCGGCAGCTCTCTGAGCAGCCATGATGTCCTGACGCTTCTGCCGTGGCTGGACGTGCCGCTGCTGCAGGCCGTTTTCGTCTGGATGGGCAAAGTCGGCTCCTTTGCCTTCAGCTTTCTGCCGGTGATGTTTTGTATCGCCATTCCACTGGGTCTGGCGCGAGAAAACAAAGGCGTCGCCGCGTTTGCCGGTTTTGTCGGCTACGCGGTAATGAACCTGGCGGTAAACTTCTGGCTGACGGCCAAAGGTATTCTGCCGACCACCGATGCCGCCATCCTCAAAGCCAATAACATCCAGAACATTATCGGTATTCAATCGATCGACACCGGGATCCTCGGCGCGGTGATCGCCGGGATCATCGTCTGGATGCTGCACGAACGTTTCCATAACATCCGCCTGCCCGACGCGCTGGCCTTTTTTGGCGGTACCCGCTTTGTGCCCATTATTACGACCGTGGTTCTCGGCCTGGTCGGTCTGGTGATCCCGCTAATATGGCCCGTTTTCGCCATGGGGATTAACGCACTCGGCCAGGCCATCAATAGCGCAGGTGATTTCGGACCGATGATCTTCGGCACCGGTGAACGCCTGCTGCTGCCTTTTGGCCTGCACCATATTCTGGTGGCGCTGATCCGCTTTACCGAAGCGGGCGGCACCCTGGACGTTTGCGGTCATAGCGTCAGCGGCGCGCTGACGATTTTCCAGGCCCAGCTAAGCTGCCCGACCAGCCACGGCTTCGCCGAGAGCGCGACCCGCTTCCTGTCACAGGGTAAAATGCCGGCATTCCTCGGCGGCCTGCCGGGCGCAGCGCTGGCGATGTATCACTGCGCGCGTCCGGAAAATCGCCATAAGATTAAAGGCCTGCTGATTTCCGGCGTTATCGCCTGCGTGGTAGGCGGCACCACCGAACCGCTGGAATTCCTGTTCCTGTTCGTCGCGCCGGTTCTCTACGTTATCCATGCGTTACTGACCGGCCTGGGCTTTACCGTAATGGCGATCCTCGGCGTGACAATCGGCAATACTAAGGTAAACTACATCCCATTAAGATTCGAAGCGTAAAAATCAATACCCGCCTCTTCGATGGGGTATCCGTGAGGTGATGGCTTATGTCTGCATATGTTACAATCCCAAGAAATACACTTCTTCCCGCGAAACACAATGTCATGAATCGTCCACGCTTATATTCGTATATCCGTTACTCCAGCGAACGGCAAGGCAAAGGTAACTCGCTTGAACGTCAAAAAAGCTACATTGCTAAGATGGCGAAACAGATCGCCGAAGAATACAAGTTGGAGGTTTTCGAGGAGTATCAGGATTTAGGCGTATCCGCGTACAAGGGTAAAAACCTTCAAGAAGGCGCGTTATCCGATTTCATAGCCCAAGTGAAATCCGGTGTGATACCAAAGGGGTCTTTCCTTTTGATTGAATCTCTTGACCGCTTCTCGCGTCAGAACGCAATGCAAGCGGTTAATTTGTTCACCGGTTTACTGCTTAATGGCATCACGGTTATCACCGGGATTGACAGACAGGTTTACAAGCATACTGATGCAAATAACGATACATTTCAGCAACTGATGTTTAGTGTGATGTTGTTCAGTCGTGCAAATGAAGAGAGTTCAACCAAATCGCAACGAACCATTGCTAGTGCGCTATCCAAGATAGAACGTCACCAGCAACGGAAACCGGGTGATCCTGTAATCGCAATAAAAGAGTTAGGATCGGATAAATGGTGGACAGATTCGAGTAGTGGCTATGTTAACCCGCATCCGGTACTGTTCCCCATAGCAAAAGAAATTATCCAGTTGAAACAAGATGGTTGGTCTAACCGGATGATCCTTCAGCACCTAAAAAACAGCTACGATGGGCCGATTATTGGCAACAAAAAATCAAAAGGTATATGGAATATGCAGCATTGCTCCAGAATCCTTGAACCGGCTATTTATGGGCGAAAAGTGATTACGATAAACAATGCAGAATACATTCTGGACGATTATTACCCTGCGATTATCAGCAAAGATGAATACGAAGCATTAAAACTTCAAGTAGGAAACAAAGGGTTTGCCCCTAATCGTGAGAGTAACCCAGAAATACCGTTACTTTCCGGTATTGGTATTCTGTACTGCGCACACTGCTCATGCTATATGGTTAAAGCCAAATCAACCCTTAAAAACCATCCACATGCTTACCGTTACCAGTGTGCATCCAGGGATTTACATCAAGATTGTAATAAGTGGGGATTCAGAGCAAGCACCCTTGAACGGACAATTTTACAACTGATAGCTGACCGAGTTTTCTTGCCGACAAAATCTCAACCATCTGGTTTAGAAGGTAAAATAGCAGATATACAATCACAAATTGAGAACTATGTATTAGCTATAGGTTCAGCTAAAAGTCCAGAAATCATTAACAACATCACTTCGAAAATTGATCAACTGGAACAAGAAAAACAAAGACTGGTAGTGGCAAAAAGATTATACGATGAATCAATCGTGCAAATGAACACTGAAGGGTGGGACAAGTTCAGGGAGTTTGACATTAATGACGCCCTAGCCCCTTTACGAGCAAAAATAAGGGCAAGCATTAAGACCGTTGTTATGCGCGTTGATTGCTTCAGAATAGATAAGAAACACAATTTGTTTACCATCACATACCGCGATCAGCAGAAACAACGCGTTGTTATCGAAAACAACTCAGGCTGGAGGAAGGGTAAGGTTTATGTTGAGGTGCAGACTATCAACAACACTCAACTTATTGAATCTGAAGGTTTCATACTGCACGACCATATTGACATATTAATCAACCGAGATAAGTTCATGATGGAAGTGAAAAAACGACTCGAGAATCCTAGAACCCTGATCGATGAACTGACAGAATAAAGACAAATGTTAACGCCGATACAAAATTACCTCACATGCCAACATTAGCAGTAGATATTCTCACCATCCATCTCTGTATCGCCATGAATCGCTCTGTATCTTGTCAGAGCATTCAAGGCTTCTCTTGTATCATTTGATACCAAAACCCCGTGAAACTCGATACAGGGCGTTTTAGCACAATGACTATTAATCACATCATATTCACTACATCTACAAGCTGAACCCATTGATCCACTTCTTATAGGATCAGTGATCTGCTCCCTGTGTAAGACCCCCAGAATATTCCCTTTGCCCTTCACTAGCAGATAAAAGCGTTTAAATCAATATGTTGATGATATCCACAATCATCGTTTGATGTTTTTTACACCACGATATCGATCGGTTAAAACGATCGATTTTCAATTCTTGATAGGATCAGAAGATCAATTTAACATATAAGCCGCATAGACAAAGAACCTATGTACCCTTTACTCAGGGTTTGTTAATAACAACTAAAACAAGGATGCTCTAAAAAATGAAACCGTTAAAATCTTTTAAAATCATTATGTTGCTATCAATTACTCTCCCAGCAGCAGCACTAGCAACTCCAAGTAGCTTCAATGGTTTCCATGATATTGGTTCTATAGATGAATTAATGGCCCTTCCACGAGAGGAGCTTTGTTCGAACGGCGGGCCGTCGCGAAGTGAAATCGATCTAATACTCCTTGATGGGCCACTAGCCCTGCCTATGTATCAAAATGATCCAAATGCAGCTCGCTTGCTTCTCAAAGAACAATCCCAAAATATCAGAGCCAAGATTAAGCAAAAATGTTCAGCCAAAGATAGTGTCCCCCTACGAAAACTGACGAAGGCAATGCTTAGTAATGAGGAAGAAATGTGCAAAGCCGGTGCGCCAACTAAAGACGAACTCAAGGTTTTTATAAAGGAATCGAACGAAATTGATATTGATGAGCAACTAAGAAAAATGCCTTATGAGGGACGCCTTCTTATGGAGGAGGCCGCAAAATTGAACGGAACTACATTCCGTGAAATGTTCATAGACGATGTGACTAACGCTGCGGCAAAAAATTGGGAAAAAGCCTGTTCAGAAAAATCATATCTTAAAAAGAGTAAAAAGAAAGGCAGTGATAGTAAAAATGATGACACAGAACCAAATTTCGAAAGCGAAGACAAGGCTGATTTCAGCAAAGAATATAATGTTAGTGATCAAAAATTAAACGACGCATGGCAAAATTTAAATAAAGAAACCCGTAAGAGTTTGTTACCAGCACAAAGACAATGGATAAAATCAAAGTCTGCCTGCAATGGCAACTGGGAATGTCTCACTAATATGACGAACGAGCGTATTCTTGAACTGGAAGCTGAAAATGGAAAATAATGGACTAGTTAGAGTATTGAAAAACGAATGGTTGCAGTCATCTCCTGATAGTTCCTACTCCGGGAAACATATAGTTGGACGATTTCATCTAACAGATACGTTCATCGTAAAATATATGATGCTGGTACATGAAGTCGATATACCGGATTCGTGGGTTAGTAATAGCTTCACTAACATACCAGATATCGACACCCGCAAGGTTATGTATATGGAATGCAGTGATATGTTATCGAATGACACAATGAACGAGATCCGTAACGCGATTAAATCCCCACCAGAAAACATGAGATTATATCGAAATAGCGATCAAGTAATTAGTATAGAAATCATGGAAGAATGAAATGAATTCATCATACGTACACTATATTAAAAAATCCTTTATAGCTGTTGCTATAATTTATGGCATCGGTAACATCTTGTACGGACTATCAACCACTCCAGACCAACCTAACACACCGGAAACAAAGGTCGTAGAAAATACGAATACAGCCCCGTCACACCAACCAACGGAACCACCAAAGCCACTGACAGTCGATATATTTCCGAGAATGTACACAACCGGGGAAGTGTATGCACGATTTCAAGAGCATGAATTCCGTGCAAAAAATGACTTCAAAAATTGCCGATTGATGGTTACAGGGAAAATAACAGATATTGGTACTGTTACTTTCAGCAAAAAACCTCTGGTAACCTTGAGTATTCCCGGTTCAGATGAGGGATTGAAATTCATATTCGAAAATACAGACTCCAATAACGACGAATTGGCTGCGTTGAATATTGGAAAATCGATAGTAATCGCCGGGAGAAATGCGCGACCAGGATCCTTTGGTGGCGTATTTCTCGATGACTCTATACTAATGTCAGACATGATCTCCAAGGAACCACATAAACAGCGAAAAATTCTTGTTGCCAGTGACGGAATTTTTGACAGAGTAATTTGTCGTAGGTAACTTTTCATGTCCTTAATATGCAGGGGAAAATCCCCTGTATCACTCACCAACAGATTAATTCTATCATTCAATAAATCATAGGTTGTGGTTCACACTTTGATAAAAAATACCTGGCCGATAAGTCAGCTTTGTATCCCATTTCATCAGACACCAGAAGCGGTGGAGTGCGGGTTGTAGCCCACAATGTATCCCATTCTGTATCTCATTTAAAACACTTTAAAGTGTACCCAATGTATGTGAATTCCGGCTGAGAAATTTTACATAGCCATTTCGTTAGAACCCTGCAAACATTGCAGAACCAGCAACTACTTTTCCTTTTTCTGTACTTCACCAGTAAGCGCATTAATTGAACAATCATAAGTAACCTCAAACTCACCTGGAGCCGAGAGTTCACTTTTGATACTTTCCATCACTGATTTAACTGCTTCTACATCAAAATGATGAAGCACTGTAAAACTGCATTTTTTTAAGCCTAACTTCTCTTCAGCAATAAGGTTTTCTTTTTTTCCTTCAATAACAGGCCGTATAAGGTCTGCGGCAAGCGTGGTTTCGTACTGAAGAACGATTTTTCTTATAGTTTCACTCGGTGAGTCAAAATCCGTACTTAGCGCACCTAACCGAGCATAAACTTCATCATCAATTCTAATTGTCTTACTCATTTTACTTTCCTCTGATTGAATCTTGTGAAGCACAATACCCCAAAAACAAACAAAGTAAAACAAAGTTTACAATGTTTACAAAGCTTACACAGTTCACACAGTTCACACGGCTTGTAAGGTTCACTTGTCGCACCGAGACAACTTAGCTTGCTTTGCTAACTGAGTTAACAGAAGAAAAGATTGAAAAAAGTTGTGTTGTCTTGATTAATCGATAAAGTCTGAGGTCTCCACTCCGCCATAATGCATCAAGTGCTTAGTGCAAAAAAAAAGCCCCCCTACTCTGAGATTGAGGCTATATCAAATATCTTGGGGTTTTGTGCGTCTCATAAGGGTATACCCGATATAGACCATGAAACATTGTCTCAATAGGGTTTCAATGAACTCTATTGACTACAAATACAGGTTATGTATCATATGGGTATTAATTAAAAACTCTAATGAGAAAACCCATGAATGTCCGTATCTATTGCCGCGCATCTACAGAAGGCCAACATGCCGATCGTGCACTGATTAGCCTGCGCGAATTTGCGCAAAGCAAGAACTGGCAGATTGCCGAAGAGTACATTGAGAATGCCAGCGGTGCGAAGCTGGATCGCGTAGAGCTAATGCGCCTACTTGCGGAAGCTCAACCGGGTGATCTGCTTCTTATTGAAGCGATTGACCGTCTCAGCCGTCTTAAACATGAAGAATGGGCTGAACTTAAAGCTACGCTGAATAGTAAAGGGCTGGTTATTGTATCAATAGATTTGCCAACCAGTTGGCAGATGGTTGAAATGTCCGGGAATGACCTTACCAGTGGCATTCTGCGTGCAGTGAATGCAATGCTGATCGATATCCTAGCGACAATGGCACGACAAGATTATGAGACCCGGCGTAAACGCCAGGCGCAGGGGATCGCGAAAGCAAAACAGGCAGGTTTGTACACGGGGAAAGAAAAAGATCTGGAAGCCCGTGAGACAGTTCGCGAAATGCTAGCGCAGAACGTTAAACCAGCTCACATCATGAAAGCGGCGGGTATCAGTCGCGCCACGTTTTACCGAATCAAGAAGGAGTTAGTGAGCTAATCATATTACCTCAAACCAACAGTTTCAGCAGTCAAACTGCACATGACATCAAGGAGTCAAGTTGAGCGCTAAATTCGAAGTTACAGGTCTCTTTTACGAGTCGAATGGTTTCAAATTACGAAGGTATCTCGATATAAAGCGAGCCAACATTACTCTCGATGAGCCTGATCTCATGGTTGTAATGATGAACCCTGGTTCATCTTACCCTTTGAATGGTATTGATAATAGCTCCTTACCATCAGAGGCACATCCAGATACTACACAAAAACAGATTATGAGAGTTATGGATGCGGTGGGGTTTGATTATGCAAGAATTCTGAATTTGTCAGATCTTCGCACGTCCGATTCAAGCGAGCTGTATCGTTTCTTGAAATCCGATGAATGTAGTTTAGTAGAGCACTCCATTTTTTCGCCCAATCGTCAGTCTGAGCTAGAGCAGCTTTTTGTCGAAGGTATACCGGTTATTTTTGGCTGGGGTGTAAACCAAGCTTTAGTTCCTCTAGCCAAGCTGGCAATAGAAGCTTTGCGTATTAGTAACCCTCTCGGAATTTTAAAGCCAAACACTAGATACTCGTACTTTCACCCCCTGCCAAAAATCTACGCAAAGCAACTTGAGTGGGTTCAGCATGTAATAAGCCAAAGCACTCGGACATAGCAAAGATGCGCAGCTTTTTGGTTTTGGGATGTTCTGCTAACACCTAACAGTAGACTTTAATACCTGTACAGTTAAATGTCTGCAATTGGCACGGAGCAGAACAACTATCTAGTCATGGACTTGACGATCCATGCCCATGCATTGCATCTATCAGTATAATCTTTTGGGTTTTAAAACCCGGCAAAGTGAGCTAAAATCATAAGCTAACCAATAACCATATCTGAAAAACATCGCCAGAGGCCCTGAGAGCGATTCTCAGCAACTTTTACCACAAAAACAACCAAACCCACGACCGTTCAAATGAAATCGCTCTACGTGCTTCCTACGCAACATTTACGAATTCTGCGTTTTGCAACTCAGCTTCGATGTTGAATAGTTTCGTGTTCCCTTCCCCGTCTGCAACTTACTTCTCTCTTTTGCCAGATAGGATAACCAGAATACCGGGCCTTCAAGTGACTCAGCATTATCACGGTGAACAACGTAGTGATCAGGATAGTCTTTAGTAGCCCTAGACAAGTTTACCAGTGTCGCTTTACCACCCGTCAGTTTCATCCAGACTTCAGTAATAATACCAGCTATCCCTCTGTCCGGAGTACCAAACCAGTTGACCAATCGATGTGGAAGCGCAATCCAGCAATGGTAATGAGGTTGTGATGCTTTTTCCTGTTCACACACCCAGCCATAAGCAAAGTTGATTATTTTTTCCGAAAAGCCGTTGTTCCTAGACTCCAGACGTGCACGTAATCGCTTGAACAGTTGACGTATGTATTTGTTACCAGCGTCTGCAGAAGTGAATTCAGGGAGATGAAGATCAAAACGGGTAAGGAACACTCGGCTATAAAGCCCCAGCACTGCTTTTAGCTCGTTGACCATCGCCACAAGGATATCATGCCGAACACCAGATCCTTTGGAGTTAATAGGGTATTCATGACCATCATGGACAAAAGAGCCGCCATTGATGATTTTGTAACGACCGTGCTCATGGTAGACGGTATGGAAGCAAGGGGCTGATAGAATCGATGGCTGGGAATGAATTTGAGGTTGTTGCATTTTTGTTAAATCTCATTTTTTTTATTTTTCTGATAAAGATCACACCACACTATTAAATAGTTACTACCTAATAACCACGGCAAAATGCGGGCATTTGCTACATAGCAAAACCGCTTTGTATCTGACATAGAGGATGTTTCCCAGGGGAGAAATACTACGGAACAAAGTTTACGAAAGTATTTATTCAACTTTAAAATATACCATCATCCAATTAGATTTGCAATGTTTTTTTCATTGCATCCCGAAATACACCGTTGAAGGTATGGAGGCCGCTATAGTTTTCGGCGTTAACGCAACTTGGTTGTTCAATAGCGTATATAGAAAACTCGATTATACCTATTACACTTCAGTGAACACCGACGGCAACGTTATCGACTTTGTGGTATTCGGCATTCTGCACGGTCTGTCCACCAAGTGGTACATGGTACCGGTGGTTGCGGCCATCTGGTTTGCGGTTTACTACGGTATCTTCCGTTTCGCGATCTCCCGCTTTAACCTGAAAACGCCGGGACGCGATATTGAAACAACGAGCGCATTTGAGAAGGCTGTCACCGGCGTGACCGGCAAATCAGGGTATAACGTTCCGGCGATTCTGGCCGCGCTCGGCGGCGCGGAAAATATCGTTTCGCTCGATAACTGCATTACCCGCCTGCGTCTGTCGGTTAACGATATGAGCAAAGTCGACAGCGCCGCGCTGAAAGCGAATCGCGCCATCGGCGTGGTTCAGCTCAACCAGCATAACCTGCAGGTAGTGATTGGCCCGCAGGTGCAGTCGGTAAAAGATGAAATGGCTGTCCTGATGAATACCGTCGAGGCATAAGCTCCGCCCCCGCCTTGCGGCAGGGGGCCAGGATGAAGGAAGTTGCGATGTTTGATTTTTCAAAGCAGATCGACCGTCACGGTACCTGGTGCACGCAGTGGGATTACGTCGCCGACCGTTTTGGCGTAACCGACCTGCTGCCCTTTACGATCTCCGACATGGATTTCGCCACCGCCCCCTGTATTCTTGATGCCGTCAGCAAACGTCTGGGGCACGGTGTTTTTGGCTACAGTCGGTGGAAAAATGATGAATTCCTCGGCGCGGTGAGCCACTGGTTCGCCAGCCGTTTTCATAGCCCAATCAACCGCGAAGCGATTGTTTACGGGCCATCGGTGATCTATATGGTCGCGGAGATGATTCGTCAGTGGTCGGCAGTGGGCGACGGCATCGTGGTACACACTCCGGCCTACGATGCCTTTTATAAAACCATTGAAGGCAACCAGCGGCGCGTCGCGGCCGTGCCGCTCTCTCTCGACAACCATCACTGGCGCTGCGATATGGCGGCCCTGGAGCGGGTACTGGCTCAGCCGCGTAATACCGTTCTGCTGCTGTGCAGCCCGCACAACCCCACCGGCAAGGTCTGGACCCGTGAAGAGCTGGAAACCATGGCGCAGCTGTGTGAGAAACATGGGGTAAAAGTGATTAGCGACGAGATCCATATGGACATGGTCTGGGACGGGCAGCAGCACATCCCGTGGTGCGACGTGGCCCGCAGCCCCTGGGCGCTCTTCACCTCCGGCTCGAAAAGCTTTAACATTCCGGCATTCACCGGCGCATACGGGTTGATTGACGATCCCGCCGTGCGCGAAAGCTATCTGCACGCGCTGAAGAGCCGCGATGGCCTCTCATCACCTTCCGTGCCGGCGCTGGTCGCCCATATTGCCGCCTATCGCGAGGGGGCGCCCTGGCTGGATGCCCTGCGCGGTTATTTGCAGGAAAATATGCGCTTCATCGCTGGCGAACTGAATCAGGCGTTTCCGGAGCTAGGCTGGCAGCCACCGCAGGCGACTTACCTGGCGTGGATTGACCTGCGCCCGCTGGCCGTTGACGATCGCGCCCTGCAAAAAGCACTTATCGAGGAGCAGAAGGTCGCCATTATGCCCGGCTACACTTACGGCGAAGAGGGTAAGGGCTTTGTCCGTCTCAACGCCGGTTGCCCACGCGAGAAGCTGGAAAAAGGCGTGCAGGGATTAATCGCCGCCCTGCGTTCGCTGCGCTAATTATTTTCCCTTCAATAATCAGGTAGCGGGCTCCCCGCTACCGCTGGCGTTTATTTCACCGGCGCTTTGCGCGGTACAAACATTAAGCGCGAATAAAATCATAGTTCTCTCTGTGCCACGCCGATGAGATTCACCTGACCGTGGAAAAAATAACCTCTGGCTTATTAACCGTCTCAATCCCGCTCCCCTGCCTGCCCCCGACCTAAGAGTCTCCGGGCATAATGAGACCAAATTTTGACGAGACGCAAAAAAATTCGCGCCGCAAAGGTGTATTTAATTGCCGCTTTTCATTCCCGTCAAAGTATTAATCAGGAGGACGAAATTATGAAAACTTACGATCGTAACCGTAATGCTATCTCTACCGGCAGCATGGTTATGGTAGCCGATAGCGGCGCGACGGGCGTCATTAAGGCCATCCACGCTGAAGGTAAAACGGCGGAGCAGATCCGTCGTGCTGATTGCGTGGAAATAGACGGACACGAAGGGTTATTTAGCCCGCTGAACCTGATTCGTCTGGGCTTTAACTGAATTCGCGTACCGTCATTAACAGCAGGCCGCGAATAAGCGGTCGTGAAAGGCCACCAGCGCGTGGCCTTTTATATTCTCTTTATCGGTCAATTTGATCCTGTCGAGCGTTTTCAGGAACTAAACAGCGTAGTATCGCCCCTCTTCAACCCGCTACGGGTAATATACCTTCTGAGTTCAGAGGCATCTTCATGACATGGCAACAATTCAAACAGACGTGGCTGATTAAATTCTGGTCACCCGTTCCCGCCGTTATCGCCGCGGGGATTCTCTCAACCTACTACTTCGGCATTACCGGCACTTTTTGGGCCGTCACCGGCGAATTTACCCGCTGGGGCGGACAATTGCTGCAACTTATCGGCGTGCACAGCGAAGAGTGGGGGTACTACAAACTCATTCATCTTGAGGGCACCCCGCTCACTCGCATCGACGGCATGATGATCATCGGCATGTTCGGCGGCTGTTTCGCCGCTGCGCTGTGGGCGAATAACGTGAAGCTGCGTTTTCCTCGCAGCCGGGTGCGTATTCTGCAGGCCGTCGCCGGAGGCATCATTGCCGGCTTCGGCGCCCGTCTGGCGATGGGCTGTAACCTGGCCGCCTTCTTCACCGGTATCCCGCAGTTTTCTCTGCACGCCTGGTTCTTTGCCATCGCGACGGCTATCGGCACCTGGTTCGGCGCGCGTTTTACCTTGCTGCCCATCTTCCGTATTCCGGTTACGATGCAAAAAGTGTCGCAGGCGTCGCCGCTGACGCAAAAACCTGACCAGGCGCGACGCCGGTTCCGTCTCGGGATGGTGGTCTTTTTTGCCATGATCGCCTGGGGTCTGCTCACCGCGGCTAACCAGCCGAAGCTCGGCCTGGCGCTGCTGTTTGGCGTCGGGTTTGGCCTGCTTATCGAACGCGCGCAGATCTGCTTTACCTCTGCCTTTCGCGATATGTGGATCACCGGACGCACCAATATGGCGAAGGCAATCATTTTCGGTATGGCGGCCAGCGCCATCGGGATCTTCAGCTACGTGCAGCTTGGCATGGAACCAAAAATTATGTGGGCCGGCCCCAACGCGGTCATCGGCGGTCTGCTGTTTGGCTTTGGAATCGTCCTGGCGGGCGGCTGCGAAACCGGCTGGATGTACCGCGCGGTGGAAGGCCAGGTGCACTTCTGGTGGGTTGGGCTGGGCAACGTGATAGGTTCAACGATCCTGGCATACTACTGGGACGGACTCTCCCCGGCGCTGGCTACAAGCTGGGATAAAATCAACCTGCTGGCGACATTCGGGCCTTTCGGCGGCCTGCTGGTGACCTATCTCCTGCTGCTGATCGCGCTGGGTTTGGTTATTGGCTGGGAAAAACGCTTTTTCCGCCGCAAATCTCTCGCCACCTCAACGGTTAAGGAAAGCGCATGAAAACTCTGGTCCCGGACTATCGCCTGGATATGGTTGGCGAACCCTGCCCCTATCCTGCCATCGCCACGCTTGAAGCGATGCCCTCGCTGAAGAAAGGCGAAATTCTTGAAGTGGTCAGCGACTGCCCGCAGTCGATTAACAATATCCCGCTGGATGCCAAAAATCACGGCTATACCGTGCTCGATATTCAGCAAGATGGGCCAACCATCCGCTATTTGATTCAAAAATAGCCATCAAAAAGCCGGTAGCACGCTACCGGCCGTTATATGCGCTTGCCCGTCGGCGGCTGACGCCATACCGGGTATGAAACGATTACCAGCCCTTAACCGCATCGCCTTTATAAAGCTGTTCTGCCGCCGCGGCCACCTCATCGCTCTGGTAGGCCTTCACCAGATTTTTTACCTTTTCGCTATCTTTGTTTTCGATGCGGCTCGCAAAGATATTGACGTAGGGCGAATCTTTGCTTTCCACAAACAGGCCGTTGCGCGACGGTGACAGGCCCACCTGGCTTGAGAAAGTGGTATTAATTATCGCCATGGTTATCTGCTGGTCGTCCAGCGCGCGGGTAAGCTGCGGCGCCTCAATCTCGACGATTTTTAAGTTTTTCGGGTTATTAATGATATCAAGCGAAGTGGGCAGCAGACCGGTGCCCTCCTTCAATGTAATCAGCCCCTGCTTTTGCAGTAGCAGCAGCGAGCGTCCGAGGTTAGTTGGGTCATTGGGAACGGCCACCTGAGCGCCATCGGGCAGCTGGTCGACCGAACTGATTTTCTTCGAATAGGCGGCAATCGGATAAACGAACGTCGTGCCAACCTGAACCAGCTTATAGCCGCGCTCCTGAATTTGTTTATCCAGATAAGGCTTATGCTGGAAAGCATTAGCATCAAGATCGCCGTTGTTCAGCGCTTCGTTGGGCAGGACGAAATCATTAAACGTCACCACTTCGACGTCGAGATTGTACTTCTCTTTTGCCACTTTTTGCGCCACCGCCCAGACCTCCTGGTCAACGCCTGCGCTAATGCCCACTTTGATGTGGTTAGGGTCCTGCTCGCCAGGTTTGCAGGCTGCCAGCAACAGCGAGCTTGCGACAACCAGCGGTACTGCAATTTTTTTTAACGTAAAGATCATATTCCCAGGGTCCTTTTTAAAATAGCCTGCCATTCATTGCAGGAAAACCAGCGCCAGAGACTATAGAAAATCACACGGGCGAAATTAAATACTGATTCACTATGATTAATAGCGTTTTGCTATGAGCGAATGCGACATGCGGCTCAGAGAGAGGGGAATCTTTCCTCACCACTCCCTTTTTCATTGATTTATTCGGTATTTTTCTCCTCTTTTAACCATTTATCGTTCTGATGTACAATGACGCGCACTTTAACTAAAAAAAGAGTGCGACCATGATTGATTTAACTTTGCCATTAACCGACATCCATCGCCATCTTGACGGTAATATCCGGGCCCAAACTATTCTCGATCTTGGCCGCCAGTATAACCTCGCACTTCCGGCAAATACGCTCGAAACATTACGTCCTCATGTACAGGTCACCAGCAATGAGCCCGACCTGGTCAGCTTCCTCTCTAAGCTGGATTGGGGTGTAAAAATGCTCGCTTCTCTGGATGCCTGCCGCCGCGTTGCCTATGAAAACCTTGAAGATGCCGCGCGCAACGGACTGCATTACGTCGAACTGCGTTTCTCTCCGCGCTATATGGCGATGACCCACCAGCTGCCGGTAGCGGGCGTCGTCGAAGCGGTGATCGCTGGGGTAAAAGAAGGCAGCCGCGACTTTAACGTTGAAGCCCGTCTGATCGGTATTCTGAGCCGCACCTTCGGCGAAGCGGCGTGCGAGGAAGAGCTCGAAGCCCTGCTCGCCCACCGCGACGGCATTACCGCCCTCGACCTCGCCGGCGATGAACTTGGCTTCCCGGGGAATCTGTTTATGGAGCACTTCCGCCGCGCGCGCGATGCGGGCTGGCGGATCACGGTCCATGCAGGCGAAGCCGCCGGTCCGGAAAGCATCTGGCAGGCCATTCGCGAGCTGGGAGCCGAACGCATCGGCCACGGCGTGAAGGCGGTGCAGGACCCGGCGCTGATGGACTATCTCGCCGCGCAGCGCATCGGCATTGAGTCCTGTCTGACCTCCAATATCCAGACCAGCACCGTGCCGTCGCTGGCCCGGCATCCGCTGAAAACTTTCCTCGAGCACGGCGTGTTGGCCTGCATTAATACCGACGACCCCGCCGTCCAGGGCGTCGATATTATCCACGAATATACGGTTGCCGCCCCGGCTGCCGGCCTGAGCCGCGAGCAGATTCGCCAGGCGCAGATCAACGGCCTGGAACTCGCCTTTTTAAGCGCCGGGGAAAAAGCAGCGCTGATGCAGCGCGTTCAGCAGGCTTGATCGACTCCCCCGTGATAAACGGGGGTCATTCAACGCCGGGCGGTTGTTGTCGCCGGGATGACCTAATTCAGACACAGCGTCGTTCGATGTCTGGCCGACTCGAGGCCAAGCTCAATCAGCTCCATAATCTGAATCGCCTGGCTTGCCGGAACCGGATTAGTGCCGCTTCCGTTAAGTGCATCGCGAATAGCGGCATAATAGGCCGGATAGTTACCCGGCAGCGTAAGCCACGACTCCTCGGTTATGTCCTCGCCCTCCGCTCGCGTCAGCACCCCGTCGCGCATATCGTATCCCCAGTCTTCCTGCGGCAGACGTTCGCCGCTTTTCAGCCGCTCCTCCTGCGGGTCGAGACCGTATTTCACATAGCTTCCTCGCGAACCGTGGATAATAAAGCGCGCCGTTTCCGCCGCAGCGACCAGAGTTCCGTGCAGCACGACACGACGCTGCGGCCAGGCTAAAACCGCATGAAAATAGTCGGTGGACTGGGAGCCCGGACGTAACTGCGCCAGATCAACCTGCATGCTAACCGGCAGGCCGAAGAGATTTACCACCTGGTCCAGCAGATGCGGGGCAAGATCGTACCAGATGCCGCTCCCCGGTCCGCCTTGTTCACGCCAGCGATTACGCACCTGCGGTCGATAGCGATCGAAATGAGACTCAAAGTATCCTACTTCCCCCAGTAGCCCTTCGTTGATCAGCGCTTTTACCGTCAGAAAATCGCTGTCCCAGCGGCGGTTATGGAATACCGACAGCAGCCGCCCGCCGCTTTTTGCCAGCGCTTCAAGCTCACGCGCCTGTGACAGTGTCACGGTAAAGGGTTTATCGACGACTACGTGCTTGCCCGCCTCCAGCGCGGCCTTGGCCAGCGGAAAATGGGTGTCGTTTGGGGTCGGGATCACCACCAGATCGATATTGGGGTCGTTCAAAATCCGCTCTGGCCCGCTAACCACCGGCATTGCAGGCCAATCGGCATGCACTTTATTTTCATCACTGCTGGCCACAGCGGCCAGCGTCATCCCTGGCGTACCGCTGATTAGCGGCGCATGAAAGGTCTTGCTAGCGTAGCCATAACCGATTAATCCTACCCGGATAGCATCACTCATTTTTTACCCCCTTAACGAGAATAACGGTGTCCCAGTTACGCTGCGGATAAGACCTCTGTTAACGCATGTTGCCCGCGTTATCGCGCAGCATTACGTCATTTGCGCAACTAAGTTCATGTAACACTTGCGTTACTTCAATCCTCTAGTACCATTTCCTTCTGGTTTCACAATTTGCTACAGAGTTATGGAAAACGTTTTTAACCGTATTGTAGAACTTATTGGCTGGATTGTTTTAGGCGTCTCAGCCCTGCTTTTAGTTATCGCTCATCATATTGATAACTACCAGTCCCCACCTACCGTTGATACTGTTCAGGCGAAGCCGCTGGCGAAATAAACAGTGACCCGCTTCGCAACTATGCAACCGGTTTCTGAAACCGGTTGCATAGCGGTACAGGGTTTTATTACACTCTCCTTATCAATCGATAAGGAGTTTCTTCATGTCCGGATTTCCGCAGCATTTTTTATGGGGAGCCGCTACCGCAGCCTGGCAGGTTGAGGGCGGACACGATGCCGACGGCAAAGGCCCTTCTATCTGGGATATCTACTCCCATCTCCCAGGCACCACTTTTCAGGGCACCACCGGCGATATCGCCGTAGACCATTACCATCGCTTTCGCGAAGATGTTGCGCTGATGGCGGAAATGGGTCTGCAAAGCTATCGCTTCTCAATTTCATGGCCGCGTCTGCTGCCCGAAGGCCGCGGCGAGGTTAACGAGGCTGGGGTTCAGTTCTACAGCGATCTGATTGATGAGCTGCTGGCGCATAATATTGAACCGATGATCACCCTGTATCACTGGGATCTTCCGCAGGCGTTGCAGGAGGAAGGCGGCTGGGAAGCGCGCAGTACGGCGGAAGCGTTCGCTGAGTACGCCCGCCTCTGCTATCAGCGCTTCGGCTCGCGGGTCAAATTGTGGGCGACCTTCAACGAAACTATCGTCTTTATCGGGCATGGCTATATTAACGGCATCCACCCGCCAGCGGTGCGCGACCCTGCGCGCGCGATTCAGGCCTGCCACCACGTCTTTATCGCCCATGCGCTGGCCGTGAAAGCGTTTCGTGAAATGGCAGTCGAGGGGCAGATAGGTTTTGTCAACGTACTGCAGCCGCATACCCCTTTAACCAACAGCGAGGAGGATATGCGCGCGACGGCGATGGCGGATGCTATTCACACCCACTGGCTTTACGATCCGGTGCTAAAAGGTCAATACCCTGAAGAGCTCCTGCAACAAACCCAGGCGCTGTGGGGCGTTCCGGCTTTTGCCGCAGGCGACGATGCGCTGCTGCGTGAAAACCGCTGTGATTTTATCGGCCTGAACTACTACCGCCGCGAAACCGTCTCAGCGCAGCCCCCGGAGGTTCCGACCGGCGGCGAACCCGGCGTCGACGGGCTGTTCTATTTTGTACGCAACCCGCAAAGTACCTATACCGAATGGGGCTGGGAAATTTGGCCTCAGGGGTTAACCGACGGGATCATGATGATTAAAGCGCGCTACGGTGACATACCGATTTACATCACCGAAAACGGACTCGGGGCCATTGACCCGATCATCGATGGCGAAATCGTCGACGACCCGCGTATTGACTATCTGAGTAGCCACATAACTGCGCTGGAAAAAGCGCTGGAACTGGGCGCTGACGTGCGCGGCTATTATCCCTGGTCCTTTATTGATCTATTAAGCTGGCTCAACGGTTATAAAAAACAGTACGGCTTTGTTTATGTCGATCATCAGAACAATCTGGCGCGTAAACGTAAAAAGAGCTTTTTCTGGTACCAAAACGTTATTGCCAGCCGAGGCGAACAGCGTTAATCTTCTCTCCCAGGCGCCATCCGGCGCCTGATTCAGTTCTGGAATACTCTTAAATTCCTTTTTACCAGGCCAGAAACATCATCTGTTCTTGTTCCGGGTATTTACAACCGAAATAATTCCATACAGTTTACTGAAAAAAAGGAACGGCCGGTTGAGAACAGGTTTACACAGAATGGGTATATTCAACTTAAATTATTCTGATTATAAAATGGATACGCAAATGACCGTTCAGGACTACTTATTAAAATTTCGTAAAATCAGCACGCTGGAAAGTCTGGAAAAACTTTTTGATCACCTTAACTATTCCCTGACCGATAACGAAGAGATCGTCAACATGTATCGCGCCGCAGACCATCGTCGGGCGGAGCTGGTTTCTGGCGGCAAATTGTTCAACATTGGCGAGGTGCCCAAGTCCGTCTGGCGCTACGTGCAATAAAGACTGTCATCATTCACGCCAGTTGCTTATACTTCCGGCCCTGCTTTTATTGATAACTGGCGTTAAATTCGGGAGTAATAATGTCCTCTGACTCTGTGGAACGTATTGGCGGATGGCTTCTGGCGCCGCTGGCATGGCTCCTGGTGGCCCTGCTTAGCGCCTCATTGTCGCTGCTGTTTTTTGCTGATGCTCTGATGTCTTCCCAGACTTATACCCTGCTGCGCAATATGAGTACTGAACATCTCGCCTTGTGGATTGCTTCGCTGGCCTTCGCGATCGCCATGTGGTACTACACGCTGTGGTTGACCATTGCCTTTTTCAAGCGGCGGAAAGGGGTGCCAAAGCATTACATTATCTGGCTGCTGATTACGCTTCTGCTGGCGGTAAAAGCATTTGCCTTTTCCCCAATATCAGACGCTCTGGCGCTGCGCCAGCTGCTGTTTCCCCTTCTCGCTGCGGCGCTGCTGGCTCCCTATTTCAAGCGTTCTGAACGGGTTAAGCGGACCTTTGTGAATCCGTAATAACCACACAGTTAACCTGTTGTCGCCGGTATCGATTTATTCGATAATAGACGGCTTTTTCTATTTCAGGTCGAATAATGGCTGATTATTTACTGCTCTTTGTTGGCACCGTTCTTGTTAACAACTTCGTGCTGGTGAAGTTTCTGGGACTGTGCCCGTTTATGGGGGTTTCCAAAAAGCTGGAAGCCGCTATGGGAATGGGGCTCGCCACCACCTTTGTGATGACGCTGGCCTCAATTTGCGCCTGGCTGATTGATACCTGGATCCTTATTCCGCTGGACCTGGTCTATTTACGGACCCTGGCCTTTATCCTGGTTATCGCCGTAGTGGTGCAATTTACCGAAATGGTGGTGCGTAAAACCAGTCCGGCGTTGTATCGCCTGTTGGGCATCTTCCTGCCGCTGATCACCACCAACTGCGCGGTGCTCGGCGTTGCGCTGCTCAACATTAACCTCGGGCATAATTTCCTGCAGTCTGCGCTGTACGGCTTTGCTGCCGCCGTCGGCTTTTCGCTGGTGATGGTGCTTTTCGCCTCCATCCGCGAGCGTCTGGTGGTTGCCGATGTGCCGGCGCCGTTTCGCGGTAATGCCATTGCGCTGGTCACTGCCGGTTTAATGTCCCTCGCCTTTATGGGCTTTAGTGGTTTGGTGAAGTTGTAATGAATGCTGTCTGGATAGCCGTGGTTGCCATTAGCCTGCTGGGGCTGATTTTCGGCTTAATTCTGGGGTACGCTTCGCGCCGTTTTGAGGTGGAAGATGACCCGGTGGTAGAAAAAATTGACGCCCTGCTACCGCAGAGCCAGTGCGGTCAGTGCGGTTACCCCGGCTGTCGTCCCTACGCGGAAGCCGTAGGCACTCAGGGTGAGAAAATTAACTGCTGCGCGCCCGGCGGCGAAGCGGTGATGCTCAAAATCGCTGAACTGTTGAACGTCGACCCGCAGCCTACGGACGGCGATGCGCAAGAAGCCGTACCTGCGCGAATGCTGGCGGTGATCGACGAAGCGAACTGCATCGGCTGCACAAAATGCATTCAGGCCTGTCCTGTGGATGCCATCGTCGGCGCCACCCGTGCGATGCATACGGTGATGAGCGACCTCTGCACCGGCTGTAATCTTTGCGTCGCGCCTTGTCCGACGCAATGTATTGAACTGCGCCCGGTGGCGGCGACGACAGAAACCTGGAAATGGGATCTTCAAACCATCCCGGTACGCATTATTCCCGTGGAACAACATGTTTAAGTTATTTTCCGCATTTCGCAAAGACAAAGTCTGGGACTTCAACGGCGGCATTCATCCGCCGGAAATGAAAACCCAGTCTAACGGTACCCCGCTGCGTCAGGTTTCCCTGCCGCAGCGTTTTGTCATCCCGCTGAAACAACACATCGGCGCGGAAGGTGAGCTCTGCGTCCAGCCGGGCGATCGCGTCCTGCGCGGCCAGCCGCTAACCCGTGGCTGGGGCAGAATGCTGCCGGTGCACGCGCCAACGTCCGGCATCGTGGCGGCGATTGCCCCCCACTCGACCGCCCACCCTTCCGCGCTGGCGGAAATGAGCGTCATTATTGATGCCGATGGCGAAGACCGCTGGATTGAGCGCGATGGCTGGAACGATTACCAGAATAAATCCCGCGAAGAGCTGATTGAGCGCATTCACCAGTTTGGCGTAGCCGGGCTTGGCGGCGCCGGTTTCCCCACCGGCACTAAGCTGCGCGGGGGCGGCGACAGAATCGAAACATTAATCATCAACGCGGCGGAGTGTGAGCCCTATATCACCGCTGACGATCGCCTGATGCAGGATTGCGCGGCGCAAATCGTTGAGGGAATTCGCATCCTTGCCCATATTCTGCAACCTGCACAGGTGCTGATCGGCATCGAGGATAATAAACCGCAGGCGATTTCGATGCTCCGCGCGGTACTCGCCGACACGCACGGTATTTCGCTGCGCGTAATCCCGACGAAATACCCCTCAGGCGGTGCAAAACAGCTGACGCAAATCCTCACCGGTAAACAGGTGCCCCACGGTGGGCGCTCCTCTGATATCGGCGTATTGATGCAAAACGTCGGCACCGCCTATGCGGTGAAACGTGCGGTGATAGACGGCGAGCCGCTGACGGAGCGCGTAGTCACCTTAACCGGCGAAGCGGTCACGCGTCCGGGCAACGTCTGGGCGCGCCTGGGTACGCCGGTCAGCCATCTGCTAAAAGATGCCGGTTTCTGCCCAGGCGCCGATCCGATGGTGATTATGGGCGGCCCGCTGATGGGCTTCACCTTGCCCTGGCTCGACGTGCCGGTGGTCAAAATCACCAACTGTCTGCTGGCGCCTTCGGCGAGCGAAATGGGCGAACCGGAAGAGGAAAAAGGCTGTATCCGCTGTAGCGCCTGCGCGGACGCCTGCCCGGCCGATCTTCTGCCGCAGCAGTTATACTGGTTCAGCAAAGGGCAGCAGCACGACAAAGCCACCAGCCATAACCTCGCCGATTGTATCGAGTGCGGCGCCTGCGCCTGGGTTTGTCCAAGCAATATCCCGCTGGTGCAGTACTTCCGCCAGGAGAAAGCCGAGATATACGCCATTGCGCAAGAAGAGAAACGCGCAGCGGAAGCGAAAGTCCGCTTTGAGGCGCGTCAGGCTCGCCTGGAACGGGATAAAGCCGCAAGGCTGGAACGTCATAAGCAGGCAGCCGTACAGCCAGCAGCGAAAGATCAGGATGCGATTAACGCCGCCCTTGCCCGCGTACGTGAAAAGCAGCGCAACGCGGCACAGCCGATTATCGTGCTCTCCGGCGAGAAACCGGATAACAGCGAAGCCATCGCCGCTCGCGAAGCCCGTAAGGCCGAGGCGCGGGCGCGCAGGGCTGAGCAGCTGGTAGTCCCGGCTGAACCTGCCCCGGACGCAGAGCAACCTGCTACCGTTGACCCGCGCAAGGCCGCCGTCGAGGCCGCGATCGCCCGCGCCAAAGCGCGCAAAGCGGGCCTGCAGGCAGCCCCGGCTGAACCTGCCCCCGCCGCAGAACAGCCTGCTACCGTTGACCCACGCAAGGCCGCCGTCGAGGCCGCGATCGCCCGCGCCAAAGCGCGCAAAGCGGGCCAGCAGGCGGCCCCGGCTGAACCTGCCCCCGCCGCAGAACAGCCTGCTACCGTTGACCCACGCAAGGCCGCCGTCGAGGCCGCGATTGCCCGGGCCAAAGCGCGCAAAGCGGGCCAGCAGGCAGCCCCGGCTGAACCAGCCCCCCCCGCAGAACAGCCTGCTACCGTTGACCCGCGCAAGGCCGCCGTCGAGGCCGCGATTGCCCGGGCCAAAGCGCGTAAAGCAGAACAACAGCAACAAGCAGTTCCCCCGTCGGCAGCCAATGATGACGGCCGCAAAGCGGCAGTCGCTGAAGCAATCGCCCGCGTTCAGGCCCGGAAAGCGTCCCGGCAGGCAGTTAACGAGGATTAAATGGTTTTCAGAATCGCAAGTTCCCCCTACACTCACAATCAGCGCCAGACTTCGCGGATTATGCTGCTGGTGCTGCTCGCCGCCATACCCGGTATTGTGGTTCAGACCTGGTTTTTCGGCTGGGGTACCGTACTGCAAATTATCCTCGCCGCCGCCACGGCGTGGGGAGCCGAAGCGGCCATTCTTAAACTGCGCAAACAAAATATCCCGGCGATTCTTGCCGATAACTCAGCGCTGCTGACCGGCCTGCTGCTGGCGATCAGTATTCCGCCTTTTGCGCCGTGGTGGATGGTCGTGCTGGGCACTGCGTTTGCGGTGATTATCGCCAAACAGCTGTACGGTGGACTGGGTCACAATCCTTTTAACCCGGCAATGATTGGCTACGTGGTGCTGCTGATCTCTTTCCCGGTGCAGATGACCTCCTGGCTCCCGCCCCATGAGATAGCCGCCAATGTATCCGGTTTTAGCGACGCGCTGAGGATGATTTTCACTGGTCATACGGCTACCGGCGGGGACATGAACAGCCTGCGAATCGGCATTGACGGCATCAGTCAGGCAACGCCGCTGGATACCTTCAAAACCTCGCTCCATGCCGGTCATGCGGTGCAAGAGATCCTCCAGTATCCTGTCTACGGCGGCGCACTGGCCGGTCTCGGCTGGCAGTGGGTTAACGTGGCTTATCTGGCGGGCGGTCTGTTCCTGCTATGGCAAAAAGCCATTCGCTGGCATATTCCGCTGAGCTTCCTGCTGAGCCTTGCCGTTTGCGCCACCCTGGGATGGCTATTCTCACCAGAAAGCCTCGCCTCACCGCAAATTCATCTGCTCTCCGGCGCCACCATGCTGGGCGCCTTCTTTATCCTGACGGACCCGGTGACCGCTTCCACCACCAATCGCGGTCGCCTGATCTTCGGCGCGCTGGCGGGGTTACTGGTGTGGCTAATTCGCAGCTTTGGCGGCTACCCGGATGGCGTCGCCTTTGCCGTTCTGCTGGCCAATATTACCGTTCCCTTGATCGATTACTACACGCGCCCGCGCGCGTACGGCCACCGCTGAGGACCCGAACATGTTACAAAGCATGCGTAAACACGGCATCACGCTGGCCCTCTTTGCTGCGGGTTCGACCGGGCTGACGGCCGCCATTAACGAACTGACTAAAAGCACCATTGAAGACCAGGCCGCCCAGCAGCAAAAAGCCTTATTCGACCAGGTTATGCCGGCCAATTTATATAACAACGACTTGCTGAAAAGCTGTTATCGGGTAACCGCGCCGGAGCTGGGAAAAGGCGAGCATAAGGTCTGGATTGCTCAGAATGGCGATAAAGCGGTTGCAGCGGTGATGGAAGCTACCGCGCCGGACGGCTATTCAGGAGCCATTCAGCTACTGGTTGCCGCCGACTTTAAAGGTACCGTGCTGGGTACCCGCGTCACCGAGCATCATGAGACGCCGGGCCTGGGCGATAAGATCGAGCTTAGAATTTCTGACTGGATCACCCTCTTTGCCGATAAAGTGATTCATGGGCAAAACGATAGCCACTGGGCCGTGAAAAAAGATGGCGGCGATTTCGATCAGTTTACCGGGGCTACCATTACTCCGCGCGCGGTGGTCAATGCCGTCAAGCGTGCGGGCCTGTATGCGCAAACTCTGCCCGCGCAGATTTCTGCTTTCACTCCCTGTGGAGACTAGACCATGAGCGAAGTAAAAGACGTTATTGTTCAGGGGCTGTGGAAAAACAACTCCGCGCTGGTTCAGCTGCTGGGGATGTGTCCTCTGCTCGCCGTCACCTCTACCGCCACCAACGCTCTTGGGCTTGGGCTGGCGACGACGCTGGTTCTTACCCTGACTAACCTGACCATTTCCAGCCTGCGTCGCTGGACGCCGGCGGAAATCCGTATTCCGATTTACGTTATGATCATCGCTTCGGTGGTGAGCGTCGTCCAGATGCTGATCAACGCTTATGCGTTCGGCCTTTATCAGTCTCTGGGGATTTTTATCCCGCTTATCGTCACCAACTGCATTGTGGTCGGGCGCGCTGAGGCCTTTGCCGCGAAAAAAGGCCCGGCGCTATCGGCGCTGGATGGTTTTTCCATCGGCATGGGGGCGACCTGCGCGATGTTTGTCCTCGGCTCGATGCGGGAAATTCTCGGCAACGGTACCCTGTTTGATGGTGCCGATAGCCTGCTCGGCAGCTGGGCAAAGGTTCTGCGTATAGAAGTATTTCATACCGATACGCCGTTCCTGCTGGCAATGCTGCCGCCGGGCGCATTTATTGGCCTCGGCATGATGTTGGCGGTAAAATACCTCATTGATGAACGTAGCAAACAGCGCAAAGCCAAAGCGGCGCAGGCCGGGATCGTTGCGCCCTCTGATGTGACGGGAAAAGCATAGGATGAACAAGAGTAAACGCCTGGAGATCCTCACCAGGCTCAGGGATAACGACCCGCACCCCACTACGGAGCTGAATTTTAACTCGCCGTTTGAATTATTGATCGCCGTGCTGCTCTCGGCGCAGGCTACCGACGTTAGCGTCAATAAAGCTACGGCGAAACTCTACCCGGTCGCCAACACGCCGGCGGCGATGCTGGCGCTGGGCGTAGAGGGCGTTAAGTCGTACATTAAGACCATCGGCCTGTTCAACAGTAAAGCAGAAAACGTCATTAAGACCTGCCGGATCCTGCTTGAGCAGCATAACGGCGAAGTACCGGAAGACAGAGCCGCGCTTGAGGCGCTTCCCGGCGTCGGGCGCAAAACCGCTAACGTCGTGTTGAACACCGCCTTCGGCTGGCCGACAATCGCTGTCGATACGCACATTTTCCGCGTTTGCAACCGGACACAATTTGCGCCTGGTAAAAACGTTGAACAGGTGGAAGAGAAGCTGTTAAAGGTGGTTCCGGCGGAATTCAAAGTGGACTGCCATCACTGGTTGATTCTGCACGGCCGTTATACCTGTATCGCCCGTAAACCGCGCTGCGGTTCCTGCCTGATTGAAGATCTTTGCGAGTTTAAAGAGAAGGTCTACTCCTGACCCTACCAGAGCCATAACCCTTCATAAGTCATGGCTCTGGTGCATACCCCATTTTTCCGATGTTCACGCCATCCATTTAGCCTTCTTATGGCTTATTATTCCGCTATATAACCATCGATCAGCTTATTCATTTTTTTCAGAGGCAAAATTTCTATACATTTGTGATCCAGATCACTGAGTCAATTTCTTGTTGCTTTGTTGTTAACTTATTAATACGAAAACCTGCTGATTTAAATACCTCCAACTTAAATACCAACACAATAACCCATCATTTTTTAGGATTTTGGGCTATATCACTGGATGCAAGCGCAAACAGCAGAACATATGGCCTTTATGCGAAAACTTTCCGATTCTGACAGATAAAAACGCTGCCATTAACGAAACGCTGAAATTTAACTCTGCATAACATTTATATGTCCGGTGTATTATAACGCTCAGGATATGTGTAACAGATTATTGCAAAGCTATTGCCTGATGGCACAGGATAGTGAACATTACCTGCCGTTTTCCCTCCAGAATAACTATAAAGGCGGCGGTCTGCGAAGATTGCGCCCCGAGCACCCCCCGTTAATATGGGATGTAAAAAAAGAGGTATTTGTGTCTACTGCAAACAATAAACCAACGGAGAGCGTGAGTTTAAACGCTTTCAAACAACCACGATCGTTCTATCTCATCTTCTCTATTGAGCTATGGGAACGTTTTGGTTTCTACGGCCTGCAAGGGATTATGGCCGTTTACCTGGTTAAACAGCTGGGTATGTCAGAAGCGGATTCTATCACTCTGTTCTCCTCCTTTAGCGCCCTGGTATACGGTCTGGTGGCGATTGGCGGCTGGCTGGGCGACAAGGTGCTCGGCACCAAGCGCGTCATTATGCTCGGCGCCATCGTTCTGGCTATCGGCTACGGCCTGGTCGCGTGGTCCGGACACGATGCGGGCATCGTGTATATGGGGATGGCAACGATTGCCGTGGGTAATGGCCTGTTCAAGGCTAACCCCTCTTCCCTGCTCTCGACCTGCTATGAAAAGAACGATCCGCGTCTGGACGGTGCATTTACCATGTACTATATGTCCGTCAATATCGGCTCCTTCTTCTCTATGCTGGCGACACCGTGGCTGGCGGCAAAATTCGGCTGGAGCGTCGCTTTCGCTCTGAGCTTTGTAGGCCTGGTGATCACCATCGTCAACTTCGCTTTCTGCCAGCGCTGGGTTAAGCAGTACGGTTCCAAACCTGACTTCGCACCGGTGCACGTGGGCAAACTGCTGGCCACTATCGTTGGCGTGGTCGTTCTGGTCGCGATTGCAACCTGGCTGCTGCACAACCAGGGCATTGCACGTATGGCGCTGGGCGTGGTTGCTCTGGGCATCATCGTTATCTTTGCTAAAGAGGCCTTTGCGATGCACGGCGCGCCGCGTCGCAAAATGATCGTTGCGTTTATTCTGATGCTGCAGGCGATCATCTTCTTTGTGCTGTATAGCCAGATGCCGACCTCCCTCAACTTCTTTGCTATTCGCAACGTTGAACACTCTCTGCTGGGTATCGCTTTTGAACCTGAACAGTATCAGGCGCTGAACCCGTTCTGGATCATTATCGGTAGCCCGATTCTTGCCGCCATTTACAACAAGATGGGCGACACCCTGCCAATGCCGATGAAGTTCGCTATTGGTATGGTCCTGTGCTCCGGCGCCTTCCTCGTGCTGCCGCTGGGCGCGAAGTTCGCCAGCGATGCGGGTATCGTCAACGTCAGCTGGCTGGTGATTAGCTACGGTCTGCAGAGTATCGGTGAACTGATGATCTCCGGCCTGGGCCTGGCGATGGTTGCGCAGTTGGTTCCGCAGCGCCTGATGGGCTTCATCATGGGCAGCTGGTTCCTGACAACCGCTGGCGCTAACCTGATCGGCGGCTACGTTGCGAACATGATGGCAGTACCGGACAACGTCACTGACCCGCTGATGTCGCTGGAAGTTTACGGCCGCGTGTTCCTGCATATCGGTGTCGCAACTGGCGTTATCGCTATCCTGATGCTGCTGACGGCGCCGAAGCTGAACCGCATGACCCAGGACGATGATAAAACGGCAAAAGCCAGCGATACCGCCACGGCTTAAGCTCCCTGGGAAAACCGATAAATTAAACCGCTAACGCTCTGTTAGCGGTTTTTTTTTGCCCCTGGGCGGACTAACATACAGAAAACCGCAGCCACGAGGAGTCACCGATGAAACTGTTCTATAAATCCGGCGCTTGTTCTCTAGCCTCGCATATCGCGCTACGCGAAAGCGGGCTGGACTTTACCCTGCAGGGCGTTGACGTGATGAAAAAACGCCTTGAAAACGGGGAGGATTATTTGCTGGTTAACCCCAAGGGTCAGGTACCGGCGCTGCTGCTGGACGATGACGTGCTGCTGACGGAAGGCGTGGCCATTATGCAGTATATCGCCGATCGCGTACCGGACCGCCAGCTGCTGGCGCCGGTAGGAAGCATCGCCCGCTACCAGACCCTGGAGTGGCTAAACTACGTGGCGACGGAACTGCATAAAGGCTTTACACCGCTGTTTCGCCCGGATACGCCGGAAGATTTCAAACCTATCGCCCGCGCGCAGCTGGATAAGAAAATGCAGTACGTGAACGAATGTCTGCAGGATAAAGAGTGGATTAACGGGCATCGTTTCACCATTGCGGATGGCTACCTGTTCACCGTACTGCGCTGGGCCTACGCCGTGAAGCTGAATATGGAAGGTTATAGCAATATCGCGGCCTGGATGAAACACGTTGCCGCGCGCCCGGCCGTAGCCGCTGCTCTTGAGGCTGAAGGGCTGAAGTAAAACCGATGCTTGCCCGACATGTCGGGCAAGTTCATACCCGCCTTAAAGCTGGGTGGCGCTAAAGTAGTGCTCCGGCTGCGCAATACGATCCTGAGCCGCCACAACCTGAAGCTCATATTCCTGCATGTTTTTAGTCGCCAGCATGATTTCATAAACCGCGGCGGTCACGTGCTCCAGCGCATCGCGCAGAGTGGCGCCCTGCAGCAGTTTGACCAGCAGCAGCCCGCTGGTAACGTCACCGACGCCTACCGGCTGGCGCATGCCAAAATCCACCAGCGGACGGCTGATATGCCAGGCTTCCTGCGCGGTAACCAGCAGCATCTCAAAACGATCCATACTCAGTCCGGCACGCGAGAGATGCTTCACCAGCACCACCTCCGGCCCCTGAGCAATCAGCTCGCGCGCGGCCAAAACCGCCTCGTTAACGTTTGCCACCGGATGCCCGCAGAGGATCTCCAGCTCAATCAGATTTGGCGCAATAATATCGCTTGCCGGCAGCGCGTAGCGCACGTGAAACTCCGCTACGCCCGGCGCCACGATGCAGCCCTTTTCCGGATGACCCATTACCGGGTCGCAGAAATATTTCGCAGCCGGATTGGCGGCTTTAACCTGACGCACGATGCCAAGAATATGTTCGCCCTGTTCAGCCGATCCCAGATAGCCGCTTAGCACGGCGTCACAGCGCTGCAGTTGGTTAATATCGGCAATCCCCTGAACAATCTCCGTCAAATGCGCTGGCGGCATCACGCAGCCGGTCCATTTACCGTATTGGGTATGATTGGAGAATTGTACGGTATTAAGCGGCCAGACGTTGGCGCCAAGGCGGCGCATCGGAAATTCAGCGGCGCTGTTGCCCGCATGGCCAAACACAACGTGGGACTGGATGGCGAGGATGTTCTTCATCTTAATTACCTGAGAGCAAAAAATAAGGGGCGCGGTTTCCCACGCCCCTGCCTTTACGCAATTACTTCCAGCAGACCAGACAGTAATTTTTCTTACCGCGGCGCAGTAAGGTGTAGCGACCAAAGAGACGGTCGGCGTCGACAAATACGTATTCCGGGTCGGACTGTTTTTCGCCGTTGATGGTCACCGCATTGGATGCGATGGTTTTACGCGCCTGACCGCGGGACGGCTGCAGTTCAGAATCCACCAGCGCCTGCATCAGATCGGCGCCTTTATCCATTTCGATCATCGGCACGCCATCCTGCGCCAGCTGTTCGAAATCGGCTTCGCTCAAATCGCTCAGGTTGCCGTTGAACAGGCTCTCGGTAATGCGCTTTGCCGCCACCAGACCTTCTTCACCGTGCACCAGACGGGTCACCTGCTCGGCCAGCACGTACTGGGCGCGCGGCGCTTTACCGCTGTTTTTGTCTTCCTCCTCCAGGGCATTGATTTCAGCTATGTCCATAAAGGTGAAGAACTTAAGGAAGCGATAAACATCGGCATCCGCGGTGTTGATCCAGAACTGGTAGAACTTATACGGACTGGTTTTCTTCGGATCGAGCCACACTGCGCCGCCTTCGGTTTTACCGAATTTCGTGCCGTCGGCTTTGGTGATCAGCGGAACGGTGAGGCCAAAGACCTGATTCTGGTGCAGACGGCGGGTCAGGTCGATACCGGAAGTAATGTTACCCCACTGGTCAGAACCGCCGATTTGCAGCGCTACGCCGTGCAGCTTGTTCAGGCAAGCAAAGTCGTAGCCTTGCAGCAGGTTGTAGGAGAACTCGGTAAAAGAGATGCCCTGGTCGTCGCGATTAAGACGCTGCTTCACCGCTTCTTTGTTGATCATCTGATTTACGGAGAAGTGCTTGCCGATATCACGCAGGAAGGTGAGCACGTTCATGCTGCCAAACCAGTCGTAGTTATTCGCGGCGATGGCAGAGTTATCACCGCAATCAAAGTCGAGGAAAGGCGCGACCTGTTTGCGAATTTTATCTACCCACTCCTGCACGGTATCTTCAGTGTTCAGTTTACGCTCAGCGGCTTTAAAGCTCGGGTCGCCAATGAGACCCGTCGCGCCGCCAACCAGCGCAACAGGCTTATGGCCCGCCTGCTGAAAGCGTTTCAGGCATAACAATGGAACAAGATGCCCCAAGTGCAAGCTGTCGGCGGTAGGGTCGAAGCCGCAATAGAGCGCGATCGGGCCTTGCGCCAGTCGCTCTGCTAACGCTTCCTCGTCCGTCACCTGGGCTACCAGCCCCCGCTCCTGCAATTGTTTAATCAAGTTACTGCTTGCCATCAAATTCTCCATCTATAAACGACTGCACCTCTGCCGGTACACGACTTTTCGCCAGACGCGAAAAAAAACATCTATACCCTAAATAATTCGAGTTGCAGGAAGGCGGCAAGTGAACGACAAATTCGTCAGGAACGAATTTGAACAACCGAAGATGACCTTCGGTCAGGGACATGGATGTCCCTGATTCATCCCGATGAGCTTACTGTAGTAAGTGATTCGGGTGAGTGAACGCAGCCAACGCACATGCAACTTGAAGTATGACGGGTATACGCAAAATTGTTCAAGCTGCATCGCGGCGGCAAGCATATGAAAGCTCAGGGAACTTACACAGGTAAGCGACAGAGCGGGCAGGCGCAGCGGATAAAGATGCAGCTTGAAAAATGAAGCGTATAGAATAAAGCGCCAGGCCACGATGCACCAGCGCTTAAGACAACATTTTTGCGTCCTTTATGGCGCCAGTCGGTCGATCTGCCAGCCGCTGTTTTGACGCTGATAGAGAAAACGATCGTGCAGACGATGCTCTCCGCCCTGCCAGAACTCCATCTGTTCAATACTGACGCGGAATCCGCCCCAGAAGCTCGGCAGCGGAACTTCGCCCTGCTGGAACTTTTGCTTCAGCTCGAGGAACTTACTTTCGAGGATGCCGCGAGCCGAAATACGGCTGGACTGCTGCGATACCCAGGCGCCAATCTGACTGTCGCGCGGGCGGCTGTGGAAATATTTGACTACTTCCAGCGTCGACAGGCGTTCCGCTTTACCGATAACCATGACCTGGCGCTCCAGCATATGCCATGGAAACAGCAGGCTGATGCGGGGATTTTTTTCAATCTGGTGGGCTTTGCGGCTGCCGAGGTTGGTATAAAACACCAGGCCTTTCTCATCGTAGTGCTTGAGCAACACGATGCGCTGGTAAGGCTGCGAGTTTTCATCAACGGTCGCGACAACCATCGCCGTCGGGTCAGCGAGCTTCGCATCACAGGCCTGCCGCAGCCAGCGTTCAAATAATGCCAGGGGTTCGGCAGGAAGGTCGTGGCGACGCAGGCCACCACGGGTATATTCACGGCGCAGATGCGCAATTTGCTGCAATTCGTCGTTATCAGACATGGCAATTGAGAAAGTCATCAATGGGTGGCGTTATTGTGCGCCCCCATGACTGAAATCTCAACGTTTGGCGGTTTGCAGCTGACAGTTTTCCAGCACAATACGGTCGCGTTTATAAACGGTGGCGCTATCGCCTTTAGACCAGAAGACGTATACGCCATCGGTATAGCGCGCGCCGGAGGCGGAGAGACCCTGCTGTAAATTTAACTGCTGGTTGTCGTAAATGAAGCTGACCTGCTGGCGAGTATTATTGAGATGGACGGTTAACGGTTTTTGCTCGCACTGGTACTCGAGGGTATCCGTGTTCATCCGCTCAACAAACTGGTTGTAGTAGCTACAGCCTGCGAGCATAAAAGGTACAGCAAGAATAAGTATTTTTTTCATCAGTATGCCTTCGACTTTCCCGGTCCGGGAAGGCATAACGCCCTCCCTCAACGTTGGCCAGTTTACGAAGAAACCGGCGCGGGTGATTTCAGTTAACTCTGATTTTGTTGCGGATTGGCCGGGAAAATCGCGCCCAGTACGGTTGCCTGCGACGCGCCGGTCACGGAAGGGAGATTGCCGGGTAAGCCGGCGAGGGTACGCCACGCCAGCCACGCGAAAGCCAGCGCTTCCATATCATCACCGCTAATGCCCGCCTCATCGGTCGTCGACACTTCGGTTCCCGGCAACAGCGCCGCCAGACGAGCCATCAGTAGCGGGTTACGCGCACCGCCGCCGCATACCAGTAGACGCTCGCAGCCTCCGCTTAGCAGCACCTGTTCGCTGATGCTGACGGCAGTCAGTTCGGCCAGGGTCGCCTGAACATCCTGGGCACGAAGCCCCGGATAACGCGCCAGATGCTGCGTGAGCCAGCCGTAGTTAAAGTATTCGCGCCCGGTACTCTTCGGCGCCGGCAGGGCAAACCAGGGATCGCTGAGCATATCCTGCAGCAGCGGCAGCACAATTTTCCCCTCGCTGGCCCACTGCGCGTCTTTATCATAGGGTTTGCCGCACTGGCGCCAGACCCACGCGTCCATCAGCATGTTGCCTGGCCCCGTGTCGTATCCACGTACCGGCTGCCCCGGCGCCAGTAAAGAGAGATTGGCAATACCGCCGATATTGAGAATCATGCGGCGCTCTACCGGATGCGCCAGCAGCGCATGATGGAAAGCAGGAACCAGCGGCGCCCCCTGCCCCCCGAGCGCCATATCGCGGCGGCGAAAGTCTCCGACCACGGTTACGCCGGTGCGCGCGGCAATCTGATTATTGTCGCCTATCTGCATAGTGTGCGGCGCATCACCCGTTGGCTCATGCCAGACCGTTTGCCCATGGCAGCCGATGGCGATGATATCTGCTGCCTGTAGCTTTTCCTGAGCCATTAGCGCCAGAACCGCATCGGCAAACAGCCGCCCCAGCCGCGTATCCAGCCGCCCTAGCTGCGAAAGCGTGAGCGGCTGCCCCTGACAGATAGCCAGAATCTGTTCTTTAATCGCAATGGGGATGGGATACGTCAGGCTGGCCTGCTGGGCGACCAGATCTTCATTAATTGCTGCAAGCACAACATCCACACCATCAAGGCTGGTGCCGGACATGACGCCGATAAAGCGGCCTGATTTCATACGCTTTCCTTCATTCCATGACTCTCGTATATCCCCACACTCCACCATAAACGAGGGGGCAATGCTATGCTGCTATAATACTTTTTAACAATACAAGCAGCGCGATGGTACTTAGCGTAAAGAACTTATGTTTAGTTTAGGTTGAGACGACTCTGATTATTATTTTTTGTATAGTCACGGTATCTGCTATGCCAGCAGACGCTTAAATGCCATATAATTGGCTACAAGGAAGTTCAACAGAACGCTTCTTGTGAACAGGAGATTCATAAATGATTTTACGTGTTTTGGCTGTCTCGATGATTGGTTTTACGCTTGCAGGTTGCGTCAGCAACAGCGGCCTGTCCGGCGATGTTTACTCCGCATCCGAAGCCAAACAGGTCCAAAGTGTGACCTACGGCACCATTGTGCATACCCGCGCGGTTCAGATTCAGGGCGGAGATGAAAGCAATGCTATCGGCGCCATTGGCGGCGCGGTGCTCGGTGGTTTCCTGGGTAACACCATCGGCGGCGGCACGGGTCGCTCTCTGGCAACCGCAGCAGGCGCTGTCGCGGGCGGCGTAGCCGGTCAGGGCGTCCAGGGCGCAATGAACAAAACCCAGGGCGTTGAGCTGGAAATTCGCAAAGATGATGGCAATACCATCATGGTGGTGCAGAAACAAGGCAGCACGCCGTTCTCCGTCGGACAACGCGTGGCTATCGCCGGCAGCGGCAGCCAGGTTACCGTATCCCCGCGCTAAATCTTTTCTCTGCGGCCCTTGCGGGCCGCTCATTTATATAAAATATGTATCGTTTATCATTATAAATAAACACTGAAAATATATTTATATTTTTCCGTCTACCCTCCACAACTTGCGCCTGCTCAATATTCTCCCCTCCGCTATCAAGTAATCTGCACCCTATATTACGCAAAACATTTACGACAGAGACGTCGTTTTACCTTTGCCCTTTTATTCAGGGATGTTGACTATGTTTATTAATCTCAAACGCTTGCCTGACAGGCTATTTCTTTACACTGTCGTATGCGGTTTTTCTATTACTACGATTAATTTCGTTACCGGCTCATTAATTCATCGTATCTCTACAACTTCATCAATGCTGTTTCCCGTATTGACTATCTCACTGATGGGTTTCCATATTATGATTGCCTGTTTTATGGGCATGAAATATCTGTGCGATAAAAAGCAGCTGTACCTGGCGCCAATAGCCTTCGCTTTTGCCTGTTCGGCCCTGTTGATGCTCGGGACCATAGGCAGCTACCCGGACTGGCTGGTATGCGCCCAGGGGCGCCCCATCAACCAGAATGACGCGCTGATTTTTTATTTTTTCCGCAACGTCATGATGGCCGTTTTATTTATAACTTCGATCGTTTTATATCGGCTTCGCCACCGTACCACTCATTCAGGAAAGATTCACGGTCTGGTACTGCTGGGTTGTTTTATTTTGATCGCCGCAACGCTCATATTGTCGTGGGTTCATTCCAGCAACTCACCATTACTGAGCATTGAATTCATTGATAATCTGACCTATACCTTTACGCCGCTATGGCATAACCGGGTTGGCTGGGTATTAATTGGCACATGGTCATTTACGCTGATTTTACTTATTAGCCTGACCCGGCTACGCAATATATTCTGGTACAGCGGCGCTTTTTTTTGTACCGCCTATATATTTACGCTGCTGGTTCTGCTCTCTACGGTCAACGGTAACGCTCATTCCTGGAACCAGGCGCGGCTCTTTGAAACGCTGAGCACTCTGTTTTTGATTTTAGTTCTGCTTGTGGATGTTTTTATCCTCTACCGGGAGTCAAACGAAAGGTACGTTCGCTCGTACCAGAATTCTATTCGCGATCCCCTGACCCGGCTGTATAACCGCAGCTATTTCTACGACACGCTGAATCAACGATTAACAAAAGTCTCTGCATCACAGCCGCTATCGGTCATTGTCTGCGATCTTGACCGCTTTAAGCGCATCAACGACACGTACGGCCACGTGCAGGGAGATAAGGTCATTCAGTTTGCTGCCAGCGTGCTGCAGAATAACGTGCGCCAGGAGGACATTGCCGCGCGTATCGGCGGGGAAGAGTTTGCCCTGCTGCTGGTCAATATCGGCGCCAACGAAGCGCTGGCCATTGCCGAACGCATCCGCCTGTCCGTCAGTGAACAGCATGAAGGGTTACCGGAAAGAATGACCATCAGTATGGGGGTTTTCACCACTCAGGATGCGCATATTGCGGCGGAGGAGTGCGTCAAGCGCGCTGATACCGCCATGTACGAAGCGAAAAACACCGGGCGTAATCGCGTAGTCGTCTGGCAGGCGTAAATAAAAAAGAGGCCTTGAGAAGATTCAAGGCCTCGTTAAGGTCAATCTTTTGCCTGGAGATCGAGGATGTTGTGTTCAAGTTTACGAATCAAATTGAGCAGCGTTTCCACCTCTTCTTTAGAAACGCCGGCCAGAATCTCATCACGCGTTTTGCCGATAACCTCTTCCATTTCGTTGATCAGGGGTTCGGCTTTTTCGGTAAGCTTGATACGTTTTGCCCGCCGATCGTTTGCACAGGTCTGGCGAGAAATAAGCCCCTTTTCCTCCAGCTGGTCGAGCGTGCGAACCAGCGAAGGCTGCTCAATACCAATGGCTTTCGCCAGCTGAATCTGCGACTGTTCAGGCGGCAGCTGGTGAATGTTATGCAGCGTGACCCAGTGCGTCTGCGTTAACTCCAGAGGTTTCAGGCGATGGTCGATTAGCGCGCGCCAGACGCGTACCAAACGTGCCAGATCAGAACCAAGTGGCGATTCCAATTTCATCTCCTTATAATTAGCTTGCTAAGTTATTATACTGATTTTAGAATAGTGTGCAGCATTTAAATTACCAAAACAAATGAATTACCTGATTCACTAAAATCAGAACAATGATTTACAATGTGAATAATCGCATAACCTGAACATTCATCCTGAAACGGCAAAGGATTTTTGCTTGTGAAACTGAGTCTTAACACTACCGGATTGCCGCTCCAGGACCTGGTGTTCGGCGCTTCGGTCTATTTTCCTCCTGTCTTTAAAGCCGTTCTGCTGGGCTTCTTTATCTGGTTGGTCGTTCATCGTCAGCTGCGGGACTGGATGTACGCAGGTGAAATCTGGCACCCCCTGCTCATGGATCTCTCCTTCTTTGCGCTCTCCGTTTGTCTGGCGCTGGTTTTACTGACTATCTGGTAATGTTCATTACATGAAGAAACTAAAATATTTATCCACGCTGCTGGTCGCCGCGCTGGCCATTATTGCCGCCTGGCTGGTCTGGAATTACTACACGCAGTCCCCGTGGACCCGCGACGGGAAAGTCCGGGCCGAGCAGGTAGGCGTCACGCCGCAGGTGTCCGGGAGCATCCTGCAGCTCAACGTACGCGATAACCAGCTGGTTAAGGCCGGTGAAGTGCTGTTCAGAATTGATGATACGCCTTATAAAATTGCGCTGCTCAACGCCCAGGCCCAGCTCGACAAGGCTCGAGCTGAAGTTGCCCGCGCGCAGGCTGAACAGAAAAAAGCCGCCAGCGATGCCGCTCGCCGACGCCATCTCTCCGAGAATTTCATCTCCGCAGAAGATTTAGAAAACGCCAATACTGCGCTTAATACCGCTAATACCAACCTGGCAGCGGCTAAGGCCGTTGTGGGAGCCGCCCAAGCCACCCTCGATCATGCCCAATGGCAGCTCGCGCAGACCGAAATTAAGGCCCCGGTTGACGGCTGGGTAACGAACCTTTCGACCCGCATTGGCGACTACGCAACCGTAGGCCATCCGCTTTTTGCCCTCGTCGACAGCCACTCCTTTTACGTGATCGGTTATTTTGAAGAAACGAAACTGCGTAATATCCGTCCCGGCGATAGCGCGCAGATCGTCCTCTATAGCAGCAAACAAAAGTTACAGGGTCACGTAGGCAGTATCGGACGCGCTATTGTCGATCAGAGCGTAGAGAGCGGAAGTGGTCTGGTGGCGAATATTAAACCGAATATTCCCTGGGTACGCCTTGCTCAGCGCGTGCCGGTGCGCATTGAGTTTGACCATCTGCCGCCGGATATCACGTTGGTCTCCGGTACCACCTGCACCGTTGCCATTGGCCCACAGTAATGAAGCTACAGGCCCTGACGTGGCGCTCTCTTCCCTGGATTAAGGCCAGCCGTCCGCAGTGGCGCTATGCCCTGCGTAACGGGATTGCCATGTGCCTGGCACTGAGCGTCGCCTACTGGCTGAATCTTGACGAACCCTACTGGGCGATGACTTCCGCCGCGGTAGTCAGCTTTCCCACCGTCGGCGGCGTGATCAGCAAAAGCTTTGGCCGTATTGCCGGCAGCCTGCTCGGCGCCTGCGCGGCGCTGCTGCTGGCCGGTCATACGCTCAACGATCCGTGGCTATTTCTTTTTAGTATTTCGGCGTGGATAGCCCTCTGTACCTGGGCCTGTGCGATGTTCACCAATAACGTCGCCTATGCATTCCAGCTTGCGGGCTACACCTGCGCGATTATCGCTTTCCCGGTTATCAATATTACCGATGCTAACGAACTGTGGACTATCGCCCAGTCGCGCGTCTGCGAGGTTATCGTCGGTATATTGTGCGGCGGGCTAATGATGATGATTTTACCGAGTACCTCCGACGGCACCACGCT
This sequence comes from Klebsiella sp. K5-306, assembly GCF_051835185.1. Taxonomy (NCBI): domain Bacteria; kingdom Pseudomonadati; phylum Pseudomonadota; class Gammaproteobacteria; order Enterobacterales; family Enterobacteriaceae; genus Klebsiella; species Klebsiella sp. K5-306. Next base: position 517,370 of record NZ_JAIFJY010000001.1, on the reverse strand, counting down.
ACTGAGCGCGCTAAAAAATATGCATGCCCGCCTGCTGGAACACGCCAGTCTGCTGTGGGTCCCGGAAACAACCGATGCTATCCGGGCCGCGCACGAGAGCGTGATTGGGCAAATCCTGACCATGAATCTGCTGCGCATTCAGGCCTTCTGGAGCCATTATCGCTTTCGCCGGCAAAATCCGCTGCTCAACTACCTGCTACATCAGCAGCTACGAATGACCAGCGTCATTTCGAGCCTGCGGCGGATGCTGCTTAACTGGCCCGCCGCGCCCGCTCGTACTCGCGAGATTCTGGAGTCTTTGCTCAGCGAGTTAGCGCTTTCAAACGCCGATGCTTACAGCGTTGCCCGCATTATCGCGCCGCTTGCGCCGCCCGCCGATGCCGACTACCGACACATCGCCTTCTGGAAGCGCCTGCGCTATTTTTGTCGCCTGTATCTGGAGAGCAGCCGCTGGCTCAAGCGCATCGAAAACGCCACCGCGATCACCGAATTCAACGTACCTTCCGCACCCGCGCTGGCCCGCCATACCGATCAGGCCGAAGCTCTCTGGAACGGGGTTCGCGCTTTTTGCGCGCTGGTGATGGTCGGCGCATGGGGTATAAGCACCCAGTGGCAGGCCTGCGCTGCAGCGCTTACCCTGGCGGCTATCTGCTGCGTGCTCTATTCGGTTTCACCCTCACCGTTTAAATCATTAACGCTTTTAATGCGTACCCTGATCCTGCTTTCGCTCTTTAGCTTTGTCGTGAAGTTTGGCCTGATGGTGCAGATAACCGATTTATGGCAGTTTTTGCTATTTCTGTTTCCCTTGCTCACCACCATGCAGTTGCTCAAACAGCAGATGCCAAAGCTCGCCGGACTGTGGGGGCAGTTGATCGTTTTTATGGGCTCATTTATTTCGGTCACCAACCCGCCGGTATACGACTACGCTTCGTTTCTTAATGATAATCTGGGAAAAATCATTGGGGTAGGACTCGCCTGGCTGGCTTTCGCCATTATCAGTCCAGGTTCAGACGCGCGTAAAAGCCGTCGGCACATCCGTGCGTTACGGCGTCACTTTGTCGACCAATTGAGCCGTCGTCCGCAGCATAGTGAACATGAATTTGAGTCGCTGGTTTATCATCACATCAGCCAGCTTAGCAACAGTCAGGATGCGCTGGCGCGCCGCTGGCTGCTACGCTGGGGCGTCGTGTTACTCAATTGTTCCCACGTGGTGTGGCAACTACGCGACTGGGAAACGCGCTCCGACCCGCTCTCGCAGGTGCGCGATCTGTGCATTAGCCTGCTGCGTGACGTGATGAGCGAGCGCGGCGTTCAGCAGCGCCCTCTCGCTTCAACGCTGCAGGAACTGCAGCGCATCTGCGACGCGCTTAATCGCCACCACCAGCCCGCCGCCAGAGAGCTGGCGGCGGTTATCTGGCGACTCTGGTGCGCCCTGTCTCAGCTGGAACAGGCGCCGATCGCAGGAACGTTGACGGAAAGGACTACTTGATGACGCCGCAGGCGAAGCGCTCGCCGCCACCGCCGAGAGGCTGCGGGCTGTCGGACATATTATCGCCCCCCACGTGAATCATCAGCGCCTTGCCTTTCACTTCATCGAGGGTTTTTAAACGCGGCGCGACCACCGGCTGGGTGGCTTTTCCGTCGTTATTAACCACCAGGAACGGCAGATCGCCGAGATGACCGGCGCCGTCAGGACCTTCATGCTTTCCGGTGTTTTGCGGATCGTAATGTCCGCCGGCTGCGCCAGCGGCGACGGCTTTACCTTCTTTGATGGCCGGCTGGCAGCTACCGTTGGCGTGAATATGGAAGCCGTGCTCGCCGGGAGGCAGCGCTTTCAGGTCCGGAGTAAACTCAAGACCTTTCGCGGTTTCACTAATTTTCACGCTACCGATGGCCTGACCAACGCTCTGGCTGGTCACAAGATTGATATCGACGCTTTCGCTGGCCGCCTGCACGCCCGCACAGGCGGCCAGGGTAAGTATGGCGAGAATACATCGTTGCATAACACCTCCTCAATGGCTCTATCACTATTCAGTGTAGGCCATTGCTGAGGTGTCGGTGTTTACGGAACGTCGTAGCCTAAGGCCGCTTTGCGAATGCGGAACCACTGCTGACGGCTCATATTTAGCTTTTCAGCGACAACCGCCGAGCGCACGCGCTCAATTTTTCCTGAACCAATAATTGGCAGCGGCTGCGACGGCAGACGCAGGATCCAGGCATACACCACCTGCTCAATGCTTTCCGCATTGAGCTCCTGAGCGACGCGGACCAGCTCATCGCGCAGCGGCTGGAAGCTTTCGTCGTTAAACAAACGGCCGCCGCCGAGGCAGGACCAGGCCATCGGTCGGATGCGCAGCTGCTGAAGCTGATCGAGCGTACCGTCAAGCAGCAGCGGCTGGTGAACCGGGGAAATTTCCACCTGATTGGTCGCCAGGGTAAACGGCAGGCGCGACTGCAGCAGGGTAAACTGGGCGGGGGTAAAGTTCGACACGCCGAAGTGGCGAACCTTGCCGCTATGATGTAAAGCCAGGAAGGCCTCAGCCACTTCGTCAGCATCCATCAGCGGGTCCGGGCGATGAATCAGCAGCAGGTCCAGATGGTCGGTCGCCAGATTACGCAGCGACTGCTCCGCGCTCAGCACAATATGGTCGCGGTCGGTAATATAGTGGCCGATGGTATTTTCTGCCCGCGCTTTCGTGGCAATTCCGCATTTGGTGACGATCTCCATCCGGTTGCGCAGATGGGGCGCCAGCTTTAACGCTTCGCCAAACGCCGCCTCACAGCGATAGTCGCCGTAAATATCGGCATGATCGATGGTGGTGATGCCCAGATCCAGGTGTTGCTCCACAAAGCCCACCAGCGCCTGAGCGGACATCTTCCAGTCCATCAGACGCCAGTAGCCCATCACAAAACGAGAGAATTCCGGCCCCTGGGGAGCCATAGCAATACGCTGAACCATAACAGCTTCCTCAATAAAAAAGTGTCCTGAGTATACGCAATTTTTTGCTTAAAACAGTGAGGGTTGCTGCGGTTCTTCCGCACTATCCTGCTTAGCTGCGCGTAATTTACGCAGCAGCCGCTGGCGACACAGACGCAGAACATCCTGCTTTTGCGCATCGCTCATTTTCTGCCAGTTGAAACGCTCATCGCGGCTACGCATGCACCCCCGGCAGTAGCCGCGTTCATCAGACTGACAAATCCCCCGGCAGGGACTCTGTACCGGGAAGAACTCCAGTTGTTCAGCCACTTCGCCTCTCCAGCCGCTCATCTCTGTCTTTATTGAAGACGTTTCATCCGCCGTACGCAAATTTTGTTCGTCGCCCTCTGCGCCAGGCAGCATTTTTAATTATGGCTTGCATTAGACCAATCGGTCTATTACAGTGAGCGCCATGAACAAACACAGTGAATGCAATACCCGCGAACATATCCTGGCCACCGGCGAGCAGCTTTGTATGCATCGGGGTTTTACCGGTATGGGGCTGAGTGAACTGCTAAAAACAGCGGAAGTGCCGAAAGGTTCTTTCTATCACTATTTTCGCTCTAAAGAAGCCTTTGGCGTAGCGCTGCTCGACCATCACTACGCCGGATATCTTCAGCGCCTGGTTGAGCATTTTGCCCACGGCGAGGGAAACTATCGCGACCGCCTTTTGGCCTACTATCAGCATACGCTGACCCAGTTTTGCCAGCAGGGCATCATTAGCGGCTGCCTGACGGTGAAGTTGTCGGCAGAGGTCTGCGATCTGTCGGAAGATATGCGCACCGCGATGGATAAAGGGGCCAGTCAGATCATTACCCTGCTGGCCGATGCGCTGGAGCAAGGTCGTCAGGAAGGTAGCCTCACGTTTGACGGTGACGCATTAACGCTCTCGCAGGTGCTTTACTCTCTGTGGCTGGGGGCGAATCTGCAGGCCAAGATTACGCACAGCGCAACGCCGCTGGAAAGCGCCCTGGCCCACGCTAAAAAAATTATTGCTGCGCCTGCCCTATAACAGGCGTTTTTATTTAACCCGTTTCAAGACGACCGGTCTACTCAGGAGTCATTATGTCAGAATCAAAGTTGTTTACCCCGTTGAAAGTAGGTGCGGTAACCGTGCCGAATCGCGTGTTTATGGCTCCGCTAACGCGTCTGCGCAGTATTGAGCCGGGGGATATTCCCACCCCGCTGATGGGCGAATACTACCGCCAGCGCGCCAGCTCCGGCCTGATTATTTCCGAAGCGACCCAGATTTCCGCTCAGGCTAAAGGCTACGCGGGTGCGCCAGGGCTGCACAGTCCGGAACAGATTGCCGCATGGAAAAAGATCACCGCCGGCGTCCACGCTGAAAACGGGCGTATTGCCGTCCAGCTGTGGCATACCGGGCGTATTTCGCACAGCAGCATCCAGCCCAGCGGCGCCGCCCCGGTTGCACCATCGGCCATCAGCGCGGGCACCCGGACTTCGCTGCGCGACGAAAACGGCCATGCCATTCGCGTTGACACCTCAATGCCGCGCGCGCTCGAAACCCACGAGATCCCAGGGATCGTTGATGATTTCCGTCAGGCGGTAGGTAACGCCCGCGATGCCGGATTCGATCTTGTCGAACTGCACTCCGCCCACGGTTACCTGCTGCACCAGTTCCTTTCCCCTTCTGCCAACCATCGTACTGACCAGTACGGCGGCAGCGTGGAAAATCGCGCTCGCCTGGTGCTGGAAGTGGTTGATGCGGTGAGTAAAGAGTGGAGCGCCGACCGTATCGGTATTCGCGTCTCGCCCATCGGCAGCTTCCAGAACGTCGATAATGGCCCGAATGAAGAAGCCGACGCGCTCTATCTGATCGAAGAGCTGGCGAAACGCGGTATTGCCTACCTGCACATGTCCGAACCGGACTGGGCTGGCGGCCAACCGTACAGCGATGAGTTCCGCCAGAAAGTGCGCGACCGTTTCCCGGGCGCTATTATCGGCGCGGGCGCCTACACGGTTGAAAAGGCCAACGATCTGATCGGTAAAGGGCTGATCGATGCCGTGGCCTTTGGTCGCGACTACATTGCTAACCCGGACCTGGTGGCGCGCCTGCAGAAAAAGGCCGCTCTGAACCCACAGCGTCCGGAAAGCTTCTACGGCGGCGGCGCGGAAGGTTATACCGATTACCCTACCCTGTAATCCGTCCATTGATAGCGGCGGGTTATCGCCGCTATACTCAACGCTCTGATGTATCAAAATAAACTGCATAGGGGACATTATGCGCTTACTTCACACCATGCTGCGCGTTGGCGACCTGCAACGTTCTATTGAGTTTTACACCAACGTGCTGGGCATGAAACTGCTGCGCACCAGCGAAAACACTGAATATAAATACTCGCTGGCATTCGTGGGTTACGGCGAAGAAAGCGATACCGCCGTGATTGAGCTGACCTACAACTGGGGCGTGGATAAGTACGATCTCGGTAACGCGTATGGTCATATTGCGCTGAGCGTTGAAAACGCGGCGGAAGCCTGCGAACGTATTCGTCAGAACGGCGGCAATGTGACCCGTGAAGCCGGCCCGGTTAAAGGCGGTACGACGGTCATCGCCTTCGTCGAAGATCCGGATGGTTATAAAATCGAGCTGATTGAAGAGAAAGACGCCGGAAAAGGCCTCGGCAACTAATCTGCTGCGGGCGCCCGCGGTGCCCGCTGTTTTATCCCCTTCCTGCTGCAAGCCGCGGCAAAATTTGCCATAATGCGCGCTACTTTTTTCCAGCTAAGAGAATCTGATGTCCGAGAACGCTCAACTGAATGGTCTGTGCGACCGTTTTCGCGGTTTTTATCCAGTGGTAATTGATGTTGAAACCGCCGGATTTAATGCCAAAACCGACGCCCTGCTGGAGATCGCCGCTATTACGCTGAAAATGGACGAAGAAGGCTGGCTCATGCCGGACGAAACGCTGCATTTTCATGTTGAACCTTTTGAGGGCGCAAACCTGCAGCCCGAAGCTCTGGCTTTTAACGGTATTAACCCCAACGATCCCGAGCGCGGTGCGGTGAGCGAATACGATGCGCTGCACGCGATTTTTAAAATGATCCGCAAGGGCATGAAAGAGAGCGACTGCAGCCGCGCTATTATGGTCGCGCATAACGCCACATTCGACCATAGCTTTACCATGGCGGCGGCAGAACGTGCGGGGCTGAAACGTAATCCATTCCATCCATTCGTCACCTTCGATACCGCGGCCCTGAGCGGTCTTGCGCTTGGCCAAACGGTATTGTCGAAAGCCTGTATCGCCGCCGGAATGGCATTTGACGGGACTCAGGCCCACTCTGCGCTTTACGATACCGAACAAACGGCGCAGCTATTCTGCGAAATCGTCAACCGCTGGAAGCGTCTTGGCGGCTGGCCCTTACCCGTGGCCGAAGAATAAATGAAAAAAAAGCGACTTCACAGGAAGTCGCTTTTTTATTTAAAGCAAAATTACTCTGCTTTCGGCTCGTCAGTTTTGTACTTAGCGGCCGTTTCTTTGATCAGCTGCTGCAGTTCGCCGCGCTGATACATTTCAATCACGATGTCACAGCCGCCGACCAGCTCACCGTCTACCCACAGCTGCGGGAAGGTTGGCCAGTTAGCGTATTTAGGCAGCTCCGCGCGGATGTCCGGGTTTTGCAGGATATCGACGTAGGCAAAACGTTCGCCACAGGCAGAGAGCGCCTGAACGGCCTGAGCGGAGAAACCACAGCTTGGCAGCTTCGGAGACCCTTTCATATACAGCAGGATCGGGTTTTCAGCGATTTGACGTTGGATTTTTTCTAAAGTCGTGCTCATTGTCGTGCTTCCTTAAACTTCTCTACGGCAGTAATTTGTCATTGTAGCGCCCTGAACGCAGGACCGATAATAACATTTTTTTCACTTGCCTCATTTTATCTTCTGTAGGCAAAAGTTGCCTCAAAAATATCATTTTATTGCTATACGCAGCAACGCGTTGCGCGTTTTTCATGCGGCGAGCCCGCCGGGAGACGCATTTTTTTGCAAATGTTAACCAAACGAGACTTTAGATACAAAAGAGTATTAACTTTCCACGATTTTATGCTTTAGAATCGATGCGTTTTGTCATTCATCGTCAGGCATAGGTATATGTCTGTAATTTAATCAGGGGATTGCTCAGTGGCGCGTCTTAACAAAATCGCGATTTCGCTCTGTGCATTACTTTTCACATCTATTTCACTTACGCCGCTGGCGCATGCTTCCGGGCATACGCACGCTTCGGCCACGCCCAAAGCGCATCCGGCTAAAGGCACTACCGCAGAGCGTAAGAAAAAAGCAGCCAGTTCCAAAAGTAAAACCACCGCCAAAACCTCCAGCAAAAAAACACCGACCGCCAGCCGCAGCAAAATAACCGCTTCACGCCAGACCGCCAGCGCCACCAAAAAATGCGTCCTGCGCAAGGGCTACAAAAAGCTGTGCGCCAGCTCGACAAGGTCGATTGCGGAAAGCAAGCTGGCCGCGGCGAGCCTGCAGAAAAAGTGCGTGGTGCGTAAAGGCTATAAAACACGCTGCAAACCCATTGCCGACGAGCCGCAGCTGACTATCGCCGATGCGCATAAAGCGCGGGTACAAAAAGCGCAAAGCACCGCGATGTCAAAGTTGATGGATCAGATTGGCAAACCTTATCGCTGGGGCGGGACCTCTCCGCGCACCGGATTTGATTGCAGTGGTCTGGTCTATTACGCCTATAAAGACCTGGTTAAAATTCATATTCCGCGCACTGCCAATGAGATGTATCACCTGCGCGACGCTCGTCCAGTGGATCGCGGCGAGCTGCAAAGCGGGGATCTCGTCTTCTTCCGCACCCGCGGGCGCGGGACGGCAGATCACGTCGGGGTATACGTCGGCAACGGCAAGTTTATTCAGTCTCCGCGCACCGGTCGCGATATACAGATTACCTCTTTAAGCGACGATTACTGGGTACGCCACTACGTCGGCGCGCGTCGCGTTATGACGCCGAAAACCATTCGCTAAATGTGCCTTGTCGCTGCGGCGACAGGGTAACTCTCTCTTTTGCCACATCTTTTAATTTGCTACTATTACCTTGCGCAATACAGGGTTATTGCGCGCACCAGACCCAGAATAATTGCAGCAGCATCACAGAACGCCCTGCCGTTTTGAACCGCGCTTGCGCAGGCCCAAAGGGGCGAGGCATAAGTCGAGTCTTGCGGCAGCTCAGCGCATCCCGGGAGCGAACAACAGTACATGACCGGGGTAAGTGCAGGTAGTCAACACAGATGCCGCTGGGATTATGAAGGGTATAACGATAAAAAGGAGAGTAGCAATGTCGTTCGAATTACCTGCATTACCATATGCAAAAGACGCCCTGGCGCCGCACATTTCAGCGGAAACCCTGGAATACCACTACGGTAAGCACCACCAGGCCTATGTGACTAACCTTAACAACCTGATCAAAGGCACCGCGTTTGAAGGCAAAACCCTGGAAGAGATCGTGCGTTCTTCCGATGGCGGCGTCTTTAACAACGCCGCGCAGGTCTGGAATCACACCTTCTACTGGAACTGCCTGGCGCCAAACGCCGGTGGCGAACCGGAAGGCGAACTGGCGGCGGCTATCGCTAAATCCTTCGGCAGCTTCGCGGATTTCAAGGCCAAATTCACCGACGCGGCGGCAAAAAATTTCGGCGCAGGCTGGACCTGGCTGGTGAAAAATGCCGACGGTAGCCTGGCCATCGTCTCTACCAGCAACGCCGGTACGCCGCTGACCAGCGACGCTACCCCGCTGCTGACCGTGGATGTCTGGGAACATGCGTATTACATCGACTACCGTAACGCCCGTCCGAACTATCTGGAACACTTCTGGGCGCTGGTAAACTGGAAGTTTGTTGCCGCTAATCTGGCAGCATAAAAGCCAACCGCAGAAGCATTGCTGCTTCTGCGGTTATTATTTCACTTCACGTGAACTTAATGGTTAGCAAACGCCTCTTCCGGTTGCGCCCGCCCGCTGAACAGCACCAGCAGTAGCGCTACGCCCGCGATAATCGCTCCCATCACCGGTACGAACGCATATCCCAGGCCGCCGGATATAACCGCGCCGCCCGCCGCCGCGCCCAGCGCGTTACCAAGATTGAAGGCCCCGATATTAACCGATGAAGACAGCCCCGGCGCCTCATGAGCGACGCGCATCACGCGCATCTGCAAAGGCGGTACCACCGCAAACGTCGCCGCCCCCCAGACAACCATACTTATCGCCGCTCCCACCTGCGACTGAGCCAGCAGCGGGATCGCCAGCATAATGACCATAAGCAGCAGAAGAAAGCCCTTCAGCGTTGCGGTAACGGAACGGTCGGCAAACTTACCGCCGAGATAGTTACCCAGCGAGAAACCGACGCCAATCAGCACCAGCATGGCGGTCACAAACAGCGGTGAAGCGTGGGTGATGGTATGCAGAACCGGGGAGATATAGGTATAAAGCGTGAACATCGCCCCGGCGCCCAACACGGTGGTCAATAGCGCCGACAGCACCTGCGGACGCATCAGCACCGCAAGTTCCTGCTTCACGTCCGGACGTTCGCCGGCGCTGCCCTTCGGTAGCGACAACCACAGGCCGATCATCGCTACAACGCCCAGCCCCGCCGTTGCCAGGAACGACATTCGCCAGCCGATAGTTTCGCCCAGCCAGGTTGCCGCAGGAACACCGCCGATATTGGCGATCGTCAGCCCCATAAACATCGTTGCTACCGCGCTGGCCTGCTTATGTTTAGGCACCACGCTCGCCGCCACCACCGAGCCGAGACCGAAGAAGGCGCCGTGGTTGAGGCTGGTAATAATGCGCGACAGCAGCAGCGTAGTGTAATCCGGGGCAATTGAAGAGAGCACATTACCGAGGGTAAAAATGGCCATCAGAAAGATTAGAGCATTTCTGCGCGCGCGGTGGGAGAGCAGCAGAGTCATTAACGGCGCACCGACCATCACGCCGATGGCATAAGCGCTAATGAGCATTCCCGCCGCCGGAATGGACACATCCACGCCTTTAGCAATAACCGGTAATAGTCCCATCGGGGAGAACTCGGTCGTGCCGATACCAAAGGCGCCGATCGCCAGCGCGAGCAGGGGAAAGTTGATTTTCATGCAGGAACTCCATCAGGCCGCCTTCAGCGACGGCATCTTATTCAGAAGTCAAAAGCATGACATCAATCACAGAAAAACAAAAGTAAACGAAATGGCAAAAGATTTTTGCGAAATTGATAATAATAGGCGGGGGGGGTAAAGGGAGAGCGGCCCCTCCCTCTCAGTAAAGAATCAATGCAGTACTGCAGTCAAACCTGCGGCAACAATCAAACCCAGAACAATAATCGTTGTCGTCAGCGAAAACTTTAAATTTGTATCCATCAATTTTTCCCCCTGATTATCCCCACATGAAAAGTGAGCTTGCTCATTTTTACACAGAATAGCGTAAAAATCTTCCGAGATTTAGAGTGATGCACATTTTTGCTCTTCCCCTTTGCCCCAAGATCGGACAAAATCCCACGCTAATTTGAAAGCGTATCGGCCATTGACCCCTTCCTGTCGTTCTGTGTCGTTTTCCCGACGTGATGCCATGATCCATTTTGGCGCCAGGGTGTGTACAGGCAATCGTTTACGTACCGATAAACAGACGATCAGGTCAAGGTCTGGAGTGAGAAGTAATGGCAACTATTAAAGATGTAGCGAAACGCGCAAACGTTTCCACTACAACAGTATCACATGTAATTAACAAAACCCGATTCGTAGCGGAAGAGACGCGCAATGCGGTATGGGCGGCCATTAAGGAGCTGCATTACTCCCCCAGCGCCGTTGCTCGCAGCCTGAAGGTCAATCACACCAAGTCTATTGGTCTGCTGGCGACCAGCAGCGAAGCGGCTTATTTCGCCGAGATTATCGAAGCGGTCGAGAAAAGCTGCTTCCAGAAGGGCTATACCCTTATCCTCGGCAACGCCTGGAACGACCCGGAGAAACAGCGCGCCTATCTGTCAATGATGGCGCAGAAGCGCGTTGATGGCCTGCTGGTGATGTGCTCCGAGTATCCGGAATCAGTTTTAAGCATGCTGGAAGAGTATCGCCACATCCCGATGGTGGTCATGGACTGGGGCGAGGCAAAAGCCGACTTTACTGATTCGGTCGTCGATAACGCCTTCGAAGGCGGCTATATTGCCGGACGCTACCTGGTTGAACGCGGCCACCGCGATATCGGCGTGATCCCAGGCCCACTGGAGCGTAACACCGGTGCGGGCCGGCTGGCAGGCTTTATGAAAGCCATGGAAGAAGCGCAGATCGGCGTTCCGGAAAACTGGATTGTCCAGGGCGATTTTGAACCGGAGTCCGGCTATCGCGCCATGCAGCAAATTCTCAACCAGCATCCTCGCCCGACGGCTATTTTCTGCGGCGGCGATATTATGGCCATGGGCGCCATCTGCGCGGCGGATGAAATGGGGCTGCGCGTGCCGCAGGATATTTCGCTGATCGGTTATGATAACGTGCGCAACGCCCGCTACTTCAGCCCGGCGCTGACCACCATCCATCAGCCTAAAGACTCTCTGGGCGAAGCGGCCTTTAATATGCTGCTGGATCGCATCGTCAATAAGCGCGAAGTCTCGCAGTCGATTGAAGTCCATCCGCGTCTGGTCGAGCGCCGCTCTGTGGCCGACGGCCCGTTTGTCGATTACCGCCGTTAACCTTTCCTGCGGCGTCGGTTATTCCGGCGCCCGCAGCCACTCCCGATTCAGCGTTTCGCTATCGCCAAGATAATCCAGCAGCCATAACAGGGCCGGAGAGGCATCGCTTTGTTGCCACGTCAGACAGCAGGCAGCATCCGGGAATGGGTTCTCCAGCTCCAGCGCCGTCCATTCACCGCTATCGAGCCACGGCTTTGCTAAATGCCCGGGCACCATCCCGACGCACAGCCCCGCGGAGAGACAGGTTTCAGAGGCATCCCAGTCCGGCACAACCACCCTCTTCTGGTTATCGAGCAGCCAGGTGGTCCGCTTCGGCAGCGAGCGTGAGGTATCCTCTCTGACCAGCGATGGCCAGTTGCGCAGGACGTCATCGCTTAAAGGTCCCGTCATTTTGGCCAGCGGATGGTGGCTTGCGACGACGCAGTCCCAGCTCAGCATTCCCATATCCCGAAAGGCGTAGCGGCCCCCGACCGGAATTGAGCGCGTTGCGCCGATCGCCAGCTCCACGCGACCGTCGGCCAGCGCATCCCAGACGCCGTTGAACACCTCCTGAAAAACAATCAGCTCAACGTCATCAAAGTGACGATAGAAATCAACGATCATCTGCCGCATACGCGTTGGCTTAACGATATTATCCACCGCGATAGAGAGCTGTCCGCGCCAGCCGTTGGCTATCTGCTGACACTGCTGGCGGGTGATCTGCATTTTTTTGATAACAGATCGCCCTTCCTGCAAAAACCAAACGCCGGCAGGGGTTAGCTCGACATCCCGATGGCGGCGTTCAAATAGCGGCACCGCCAGCCACTCTTCCAGCTGACGCACGGTATAGCTGACGGCCGAAGGGACGCGGTGCAATTCCTGCGCAGCGGCGCTAAAGCTGCCGTTGCGGGCGACAGCATCGACAACTTCAAGCGAGTATTCAGACCACATTTTCTGCCTGCAAAATTTTTGAATTCACCTGACAAATATTAGCGTTTCACAAGCCTGAATGCACTCCCTACACTCTGCGCCATCGTACCTGCATCACTAAAAAGAGAATGATATGCAACAACCTGGGAAAGGATTTTTAGTCTGGCTGGCCGGACTCAGCGTTCTGGGCTTTCTGGCCACCGATATGTACCTGCCGGCTTTTGCGGCCATGCAGCAAGATCTGCATACCTCAGCGGCGTCGATCAGCGCCAGCCTGAGTCTGTTTCTCGCGGGCTTTGCGCTGGGCCAGCTTTTCTGGGGGCCCATCTCCGATCGTTACGGCCGTAAACCGGTGCTGTTGAGCGGACTGGCCATCTTTGCCATCGGCTGTCTGGGCATGCTTTGGGTCCGCGATGCTACGCTGATGCTGGCGCTGCGTTTTATCCAGGCTCTGGGGGTTTGCGCCGCCGCGGTGACCTGGCAGGCCATGGTGACCGATTATTATCCTGCCCAAAAAACCAACCGCATTTTCGCCGCCATTATGCCCCTGGTGGGATTATCGCCTGCGCTGGCGCCGCTGCTCGGCAGCTGGTTACTGGTTCATTTTGAATGGCAGGCTATTTTTGCCGTTCTGTTCGCCATTACCCTGCTGTTAATGCTGCCAGCCCTGCGCCTGAAGGCGGCGAAAAAAAGGATCGTCAGCGCCCAGCAGAAGCTTACGTTCCTCGCCCTGCTGCGTTCGCGGGAATATAGCGGCAACGTGCTGATCTACGCCGCCTGTTCCGCCAGCTTCTTTGCCTGGCTGACGGGGTCGCCGTTTATCCTTCACGAGATGGGCTACGGCCCGACCGTTATCGGCCTGAGCTATGTTCCGCAAACCATCGCGTTTCTGGTAGGTGGCTACGGCTGCCGGGCGGCGCTGCAAAAATGGCAGGGCCAGCAAATTCTGCCGTGGCTGCTGGCGATCTTCGCCGTCAGCGTGGCCGCCACCTGGCTGGTTGGCCTGCGGGAAAATGCAACCCTGGTGGGATTAATGATTCCGTTCTGCGCCATGGCAGTGGTGAATGGCGGTATCTATCCTATCGTCGTCGCCCAGGCGCTGAAGCCCTTCCCTGAGGCGACAGGCCGCGCCGCGGCGTTGCAAAACACCCTGCAGCTTGGCCTCTGTTTTTTGACCAGCCTGCTGGTCTCCACGCTGATCGCCACTCCGCTGCTAACGACCACCAGCGTGATGCTGGTCTCCATCGTGCTGGCCGGAATCGGCTACCGCATGCAGCATAAGGCCGCGCATCTGGAAACAGAATCGTCACATGCTTAAGGTATTCTGCTGATAGTTGCCAGATCCAGTAGTTAGCTTGCTAAGATATTTTTGTTGAAAGCCTGTTTTTAGCGGCCTATACTGGATCCGGCATCACATAAATAGAAAGATTAGTTGATTTTTAACGGGAGCAGGATGCATCCCGTTTTACCATGGAAGGCCTTTCGGCAAGGGTTATCTCCCTTCCTCTGTTCTACGTCGGATAGCAGCCTTACGGATTATCCGTGAGATTTCTCACAAAGCCAAAAAAGCGTCTACGCTGTTTTAAGGTTCTGATCACTTGGGCGTGATGGAGAAGCTATGAGTTCATCGTGTATAGAAGAAGTAAGTGTACCAAATGATGACTGGTACCGAATCGCAGCTGAATTATTAAGCCGTGCGGGCATTGAAATTAATGGTCCTGCGCCCTCCGATTTGCGGATTAAAAACCCTCATTTTTTTAAACGCGTTTTGCAGGAAGGGTCGCTGGGTTTAGGCGAGAGCTATATGGACGGCTGGTGGGATTGCGAGCGGCTGGATATATTTTTCCATAAAGTATTACGCGCCGGTCTGGAAAATCAGCTTCCCCATCATTTCAAAGATACCCTGCGTATCGCCACTGCACGCTTATTCAATCTGCAAAGTAAAAAACGGTCCTGGATTGTCGGGAAAGAGCATTACGATTTAGGCAACGATCTGTTCAGCCGCATGCTCGATCCCTATATGCAGTATTCCTGCGCTTACTGGAAGGATGCGCAGAATCTGGAAGACGCACAGCAGGCAAAATTAGATCTCATCTGCCGTAAACTTCAGCTTGAGCCGGGGATGCGGGTGCTGGATATCGGCTGTGGCTGGGGTGGACTGGCCTACTATATGGCCAAAAATTACCAGGTCAGCGTTGTCGGCGTCACGATTTCAGCTGAGCAGCAAAAAATGGCCCAGCAGCGCTGCGCAGGTCTTGACGTTACTATCCTGCTGCAGGATTACCGCGACCTGCAAGAGAGCTTTGACCGTATCGTCTCAGTCGGCATGTTTGAACATGTCGGGCCGAAAAATTACGCCACCTACTTCGACGTGGTCGACCGGAATTTGAAACCCGAAGGCCGCTTCCTGCTGCATACTATCGGCTCGAAAAAAACCGACCATAACGTCGACCCGTGGATCGATAAATATATCTTCCCTAACGGCTGTTTGCCCTCAGTACGCCAGATTGCCGAAGCCAGCGAGCCGCATTTTGTTATGGAAGACTGGCATAATTTCGGTGCCGACTACGACACCACGCTAATGGCCTGGTATGAGCGCTTTCTGAATAGCTGGCCGGAAATTGCCGACAATTATTCGGAGCGCTTCAAACGCATGTTTAGCTATTACCTGAATGCCTGCGCCGGCGCTTTCCGCGCGCGCGATATTCAGCTCTGGCAGGTGGTTTTTTCTCGCGGTGCCGAACACGGCCTGCGCGTAGCCCGCTAAAAATTCCCCCGCTTCGGCGGGGGAATTTATTATTCGGCCGCGTTTTTCAGGGCCACTGCTGCTTCTTTTGCCGCCAGAACGCGCTCAACGGTATCGATAACGGCCTGAGTCTGCGGATCGATCTCAATATTTACCCGGTCCCCCAGCTTTTTCACGCCAAGGGTGGTGCGCTGCAGCGTTTCCGGGATCAAATGCACGCAAAACCGGGTGGGCGTCACTTCCCCTACCGTGAGGCTAATACCATCGACGCCGATATAGCCTTTATAAAGGATATATTTCATCAGCGTCGGGTCCTGAACCTTAAACCAGATTTGGCGATTATTTTCCGACGTCAGAATTTTAACCACTTCCGCGGTGGTCATAATATGGCCTGACATCAGGTGGCCGCCAATTTCATCGCTGAATTTTGCCGCTCGTTCGACGTTAACGCTGTCGCCCTCGCGCAGCGCGCCCAGATTGGTGATGCGCAAGGTCTCTTTCATCAGGTCAAAACTCACTCGCGCGCCATCGATATCGGTGACGGTTAAACAGCAGCCGTTATGAGCTACCGAAGCCCCGGTTTCGAGCCCCGCAAGCATATGCTCAGGCAGCTCCACGACGTGGGTGCGAAAGTTGGGTTTTTCATCAATGGCCACCACTCTGGCGGTCCCCTGCACAATACCGGTAAACATATTTTGCTCCTGTATGAATTCGTAACGGTATCAAGACCGTTTTAGGCTATGACACGAACAATAACAGGTGGCAAAACAGGTTGCCAGCGCACAACGTGTTGTGCGATTTTTTCACTGGCTAAATGGCTAATCCTCGCTACAATAGTCTGGCAAATCCCTCTGCTTTTTCTTCTTGCTGCCCCTGATGGCGGCTTTTTTAGTCCTCCAATAACAACAATATAAAGGTGTTTACGTGCAGAAGTATTTTATTGAAGCGCGTCAGTTATTAGCACTGGCTATACCCGTTATACTCGCCCAGGTCGCCCAAACCGCCATGGGCTTCGTCGATACCGTGATGGCGGGCGGCTACAGCGCCACCGATATGGCGGCCGTCGCCATCGGTACCTCCATCTGGCTGCCGGCAATCCTCTTCGGCCACGGTCTGCTGCTGGCCCTGACGCCCGTTATTGCTCAACTGAATGGTTCCGGCCGTCGCGACCGCATCGCCCACCAGGTACGCCAGGGGTTCTGGCTGGCGGGCTTCGTCTCGATCCTGGTCATGGTGGTACTGTGGAACGCCGGCTACATCATCAGCTCCATGCATAACATCGACCCGGCGATGGCGGAGAAGGCGGTCGGCTACCTGCGGGCGCTGCTGTGGGGGGCGCCAGGCTATCTGTTATTCCAGGTGGCGCGTAACCAGTGTGAAGGCCTGGCGAAAACCAAGCCGGGCATGGTAATGGGATTTATCGGTCTGCTGGTCAATATTCCGGTGAACTACATCTTTATCTACGGTCACTTTGGCATGCCTGAGCTCGGCGGGATCGGCTGCGGCGTGGCGACGGCTTCGGTGTACTGGGTGATGTTTTTCTGCATGCTCTCCTGGGTTCGCCGCGCGCGTTCGATGCGCGATATTCATAACGCTGAGCGCTTCAGCAAACCGGATTTCGCCGTTATCCAGCGTCTGGTGCAGCTGGGCCTGCCGATTGCGCTGGCGCTGTTTTTCGAAGTGACCCTGTTTGCCGTCGTCGCGCTGCTGGTCTCACCGCTGGGCATTGTCGACGTGGCCGGGCACCAGATTGCCCTAAACTTCAGCTCGCTGATGTTCGTATTACCGCTCTCCCTGGCGGCGGCGGTGACCATTCGCGTCGGTTTCCGTCTCGGGCAAGGCTCGACGCTGGAGGCGCAAACGTCGGCCAGAACCGGCGTCGGGGTTGGAGTGTGTTTGGCCGTGATTACGGCGGTTTTCACCATTCTGATGCGTGAGCAAATCGCCCTGTTGTATAACGATAATCCTGAGGTTGTCGCGCTGGCGTCCCAGCTGATGCTGCTCGCGGCGATCTACCAGATCTCTGACTCCATACAGGTGATCGGCAGCGGCATCCTGCGCGGTTATAAAGATACGCGTTCCATCTTCTTTATTACCTTTACCGCCTACTGGGTTCTGGGGCTGCCGAGCGGCTATCTGCTGGCTCTGACCGATATCGTGGTGCCGCGCATGGGTCCTGCTGGCTTCTGGTGCGGATTTATCATTGGCCTCACCTCCGCTGCCGTAATGATGATGCTGCGCATGCGTTTCCTGCAGCGTCAGCCTTCCAGCGTCATATTGCAGCGCGCCGCGCGCTAATCTCTGGCGGCAATTTATCGATACCTGACGGCGCTGATTCAGCGCCGTTTTCGTCTATTGATGAGCAAATCCTCTTTCGCATCAGTAAAATATAACCAATATGAATAAAACTTCTGCGATCGCGAGAAATCTGGAAGAAAAGTGACGTTTGCCTCTTGCCACAACCCCTCCCTGCCGCTAATATGCGTCCCCGTTGCCACTGCAACAATGCGTTCATAGCTCAGTTGGTTAGAGCACCACCTTGACATGGTGGGGGTCGTTGGTTCGAGTCCAATTGAACGCACCATAATGCGTTTATAGCTCAGTTGGTTAGAGCACCACCTTGACATGGTGGGGGTCGTTGGTTCGAGTCCAATTAAACGCACCATAATGCGTCCGTAGCTCAGTTGGTTAGAGCACCACCTTGACATGGTGGGGGTCGGTGGTTCGAGTCCACTCGGACGCACCATTTCACAGCCTCGTGATCTGGTGCCTTATTTCTCTCCCGCATTGAATTATCCTAAAATGACCTTCAGCATTGGCAAAACGCTATTTTCTGATTTTTCCCGGTTGTGTTCTTAATATCTTTCACGATTCCGACAACTTATTTTTCGCGCTTATGTAAAGAGACGTAAAGCCCCGCGTCGCCCGAGTCCCCCCGTATTAACGCAGCGGTCATAAATATATCCTGCAGCAATATAAATGTTTTCGTTAGTTCCTAGCCTGTTATGCTCGCAGTCGCTTTAAACAAGCGGAACGGTAGCCGCGGCATAATTCAGATTATTTCAAAAAATATCACCGCAAACCGGTTTGACTGTTCAAAAATACCGACTAAATTTAATTGCTGAACGACAACGGATACGTAATTAAATCGTATCTACCTGACATAAAATCACAGAGGTATGAAAATATGGCAGAACATCGTGGTGGTTCCGGTAATTTCGCTGAAGACCGTGATAAA
The DNA here is from genome assembly GCF_051835185.1 of Klebsiella sp. K5-306. Lineage (NCBI taxonomy): Bacteria > Pseudomonadati > Pseudomonadota > Gammaproteobacteria > Enterobacterales > Enterobacteriaceae > Klebsiella > Klebsiella sp. K5-306. Next base: position 498,809 of record NZ_JAIFJY010000001.1, on the reverse strand, counting down.
GCATCTGAAGCTGGACGTAAAGGCGGTCAGCACAGCGGTGGCAATTTTAAAAACGATCCGCAACGTGCATCTGAGGCCGGTAAAAAAGGCGGGCAAAATAGTCATGGTGGTGGACGCAAATCTGACAACTCCTGATTATTAATCGATTCATTCTCTTGTAATTAATAAGAGTATCCTGCGGGTCTGCGGACTCGCAGTTATTCTCTAGTATTAAGGATATTCCCAATGAATATGAAGAGCATAGAAGACGTTTTTATTCATCTGTTATCGGATACTTATAGCGCAGAAAAACAATTAACCCGCGGCCTGGCTAAACTAGCCCGGGCGGCGTCAAGCGAGCAGCTTAGCGCCGCATTCAAAGCGCATCTGGAGGAGACCCAGGGGCAAATTGAACGTATCGATCAAATTGTCGAACAAGAAGCCAATATTAAAATTAAGCGCATGAAATGCGTGGCGATGGAGGGGCTTATAGAAGAAGCTAACGAGGTTATTGAGAGTACTGAGAAAAATGAAGTGCGCGATGCCGCGTTAATTGCCGCTGCGCAAAAAGTTGAACATTATGAAATTGCCAGCTACGGCACTCTCGCCACTTTAGCCCAACAGCTGGGTTATAAAAAAGCGGTTAAGCTTTTAACAGAAACGTTAGAAGAAGAGAAGTCAACCGATCTGAAATTAACTGACCTTGCGGTCGGCAATATTAATAAAGAAGCACAAAATAAATAGCCAGAAAATAACCTGATATTAAGGAGTTCATTATGAATCACGTTGAACACTATCACGACTGGCTACGCGATGCGCATGCAATGGAAAAACAAGCAGAATCCATGCTGGAGTCGATGGCTGGCCGTATCGATAACTACCCCGATTTGCGCAGCAGAATTGAACAGCACGTCACCGAAACCAAGCGCCAAATTACGGTTCTGGAAGAGATTCTGGATCGTAATGATATATCGCGGTCGGTGCTGAAAGATTCAATGAGTAAAATGGCTGCGTTAGGTCAATCTATTGGCGGCATGTTCCCTTCCGATGAAATCGTTAAGGGTTCAATTAGCGGCTATGTTTTCGAACAGTTTGAAATCGCGTGTTATACCTCTCTGCTTGCCGCTGCGAAAAGAGCCGGTGACACCGCGTCTATTCCCGCCATCGAATCCATTCTGGCGGAAGAGCGGGCCATGGCCGACTGGCTGCTGAAACATATCCCGCAAACAACGGAAGAGTTCCTTCTGCGCTCTGACGCAAAAGGCGTTGAAGCTAAAAAATAAGCAATAAGGATAAGAGCCTATGTTCCGACACGTTAAGCAACTTCAGTATACCGTCAGGGTCGCGGAACCTAATCCGGGGCTGGCTAATCTCCTTCTGGAGCAATTCGGCGGCCCTCAGGGCGAACTCGCCGCCGCATGCCGATATTTCACACAGGGCCTGAGCGATGACGATCCGGGTCGCAAGGATATGCTGATGGACATTGCTACCGAAGAGCTGAGCCACCTTGAAATTATCGGCTCGCTGGTAGGTATGCTCAATAAAGGGGCGAAAGGCGCCCTGGCGGAAGGTACGGAAAACGAAGCCGATCTGTACCGCTCGCTTACCGCTAACGGCAACGACAGCCATATTACCTCTTTGTTATATGGCGGAGGCACGCCGCTGACCAATTCCGCCGGCGTGCCCTGGACCGCAGCATACATTGACACCATTGGTGAACCCACCGCGGATTTACGCTCCAACGTGGCCGCCGAGGCGCGCGCTAAAATCATCTATGAGCGCCTGATAAACGTTACCGATGACCCCGGCGTGAAGGATGCGCTGGCCTTTCTGATGACCCGAGAAGCCGCCCATCAGCTCTCTTTTGAGAAGGCGCTTCAATCCATCAGAAACAACTATCCGCCGGGCAAACTACCGCCAATCACTGACTACGCCAGCACCTACTACAATATGTCAGAGGGCGATGACATTCGCGGCAGCTGGAATAGCGATCTGCACTTCGAGTATGTTGCGAATCCGCAGCCTGCGGTAGATGGCGGAGATGGCGGTGCCAGCGTTAAGCTAACGGCCGAACAAAAGGCCCTGGTGAAAACCATGGCGAAACGCACCCAATCCGACCCGGAAGGCGATCCTCTCACCGGCGCAGAACTTGGCGCGGGTAAGAAAAAGCCGTAATCAGCAACGATCGGTTGTTAATCACTTCCCCCTGCCTGGTTCGGGGGGTTGTTATGTGATGGGGTTCAGAACATGTTTGAACTCGATGCGTTTAATCTGGCAAGGCTACAGTTCGCATTTACCGTCTCTTTTCATATCCTGTTTCCGGCGATTACCATCGGACTGGCCAGCTATCTGGTGGTGCTGGAGGGGATGTGGCTGCGGACAAAAGATGACGTCTGGCGCTCGTTATATAATTACTGGCTGAAGATTTTTGCCGTTAATTTCGGCATGGGCGTGGTATCAGGCCTGGTGATGGCCTATCAGTTCGGTACCAACTGGAGCGGTTTCTCTCAGTTTGCCGGGAGTATTACCGGTCCCCTGCTGCTGTATGAAGTCCTCACCGCGTTTTTCCTCGAAGCGGGCTTCCTGGGCGTCATGCTTTTTGGCTGGAACAAAGTCCCCCCAGGACTGCATTTTTTCACCACCTGCATGGTGGCGCTCGGCACGCTAATGTCCACCTTCTGGATCCTCGCCTCCAATAGCTGGATGCAGACGCCGCAGGGCTTTACCATTGAAAACGGCCACGTCATTCCCCAGGACTGGCTGGCGATTATTTTCAACCCATCTTTCCCGTATCGCCTGTTACACATGGCGATCGCCGCTTTTCTCAGCAGTGCGATGTTCGTGGGCGCCTCTGCCGCCTGGCACCTTCTGCGCGGGAACAATACCCCTGCCATACGTAAAATGTTCTCCATGGCGATGTGGATGGCCCTGCTGGTTGCGCCAATTCAGGCCTTCGTTGGCGATATGCACGGCCTCAATACCCTTGAGCATCAGCCGGCAAAAATCGCCGCCATAGAAGGCCACTGGGAGAATAAACCCGGCGAGGCCACCCCGCTGCTGTTGTTTGGCATACCGGATATGGAGGAAGAGCGTACCAAATACGGGCTGGAAATTCCGGCGCTTGGCAGCCTGATCCTGACCCATAGCCTGGATAAGCAGGTCCCGGCGCTGAAAGATTTTCCGAAAGAGAATCGGCCAAACTCCCTCATCGTTTTCTGGTCGTTCCGTATCATGGTGGGTATGGGCGTGCTGATGATTGCCCTCGGCGTCTGGAGCCTGTGGCTTCGCTATCGGCAGCGTCTTTTCCACTCTCGCGCCTTCCAGTGGAGCGCCCTGGCGATGGGGCCGGCAGGACTGCTGGCGCTGTTGGCCGGCTGGATCACGACCGAAGCGGGACGTCAGCCCTGGGTCATTTATGGTTTTTTACGCACCCAGGATGCGGTTTCGCTGCACAGCACGGCGCAAATGGTCGTCAGCCTGCTGGTCTTTATCGTGGTGTACTGTTCGGTCTTTGGCGTCGGTTATTACTACATTGTCCGGCTTATTAAGAAAGGGCCGCAGCCCGTCAGCGAATTGACATCGTCAACGTCCGGCACGCCGGCTCGCCCCCTTTCTGCCGCAGAAGCCGTGCCTGAAGAGGAGACTCGCTAATGGGCATCGATATCCCCGTTATCTGGTTTGTCATCATTGTATTCGCCACATTGATGTATATCGTTATGGACGGCTTCGATCTTGGCATCGGAATTTTATTCGGCTTTGTACCGAATGCTCATGAACGCGACGTGATGATGAATAGCGTCGCCCCGGTGTGGGATGGCAATGAGACATGGCTGGTGCTGGGCGGCGCGGGGCTATTTGGCGCCTTTCCCCTGGCCTACGCCGTTATCACCGATGCGCTGGCTATCCCGCTCACCGCCATGCTCATTGGCCTGATCTTCCGCGGCGTCGCCTTTGAGTTCCGCTTCAAGGCCACCCCCTCGCATCAAAAGTTCTGGGACTACTCTTTTGTCAGCGGCTCCCTGCTGGCGACCTTTAGCCAGGGGATGGTGGTAGGCGCGGTCATCAACGGTTTTGAGGTCGCCGACCGCAGGTTTGCCGGCTCGGCGCTCGACTGGCTGACGCCCTTTAGCCTGTTCTGCGGCTTAGGACTGGTCGTCGCGTATATGCTGCTTGGTACGACCTGGCTGATTATGAAAAGCGAAGGCGCCCTACAACAGCGCATGCGTGAGCTGACTCGCCACACGCTTCTGGCGCTGATGGCGGTCATCGCCGTTGTGAGCGTCTGGACGCCGCTGGGCTGGCCCTCCGTGGCTGAGCGCTGGTTTACCCTGCCTAATTTCTACTGGTTTGTACCCGTTCCTGTACTGGTCATTGCCTTAAGCCTGTGGATCTGGCGGTTAAGCGCCCATCCTGGTAGCCATGCCCGCCCTTTCCTGCTTACGCTTGGGCTCATTTTTCTTGGCTTTAGTGGTCTGGGTATCAGTCTCTGGCCCAACATCATCCCTCCGCATATTACGCTGTGGGAAGCCTCCGCGCCGCCCGCCAGCCAGCTCTTTATGCTGGTAGGGACCCTGCTTATCATTCCGGTGATTTTGGTTTACACCGCATGGAGCTACTACGTATTCCGCGGCAAAGTTTCCGGCACTGAAGGCTATCACTGAGGTGCGCTATGGCGGACTGGCATACGCGAGCCATCATTTATCAGATTGATTCAGCCCTGTTTTACGATCTCAACGGCGATGGCTGCGGCGATATCGCCGGAATGACGGCGAAGCTGCGCTATATTCGCCGAATGGGCGCGACGGTGATCTGGATAACGCCCTTCTACCTGACGCCTTTTCTGGATGAGGGTTACGATGTCAGCGATCATCTGCAGGTCGATCCGCGCTTTGGACAACTGGCGGATATCATTGCCTTTATCGAGCAGGCCCGTGAACTGGGGATGCAGGTCATTATTGAATTGCTGATTCAACATACCTCTGACGCGCACCCCTGGTTTCAACAAGCGCGCCGCAGTCGACGCTCGCCGTTTCGCGACTATTACCTGTGGTCAGACAACGATGATGATGATACGCCGCCGATGTTCCCCGGCGTCGAAGAGAGCATCTGGTCCTGGGATGCTGAGGCCGGGCAATATTATCGGCATATGTTTTATCGTCATGAACCGGATCTCAACCTGGCCTCGCCAGCGGTCATCAAAGAGGTCGAAAATATCGTCATTTTTTGGCTAAAGCTGGGGGTGTCCGGCTTTCGCCTCGATGCGGCCTCACATCTGACTAAGCAGGCCGGACGCGGCGAGGAGAAACGCGGGCTGTGGCTTCTCGAACATCTACGCCGCCTGATTGAACGGCACAACCCGCAGGCCATACTGCTCGGCGAAGTCGACGTTGAGGTGGCGGAGTATCGCGACTATTTTGGCGATAATAATCGACTTAATATGGTGCTTAACTTCTGGTTGAACAAAAATTTTTACGTCAGTCTCGCGAGTAAGAACGCCCGTCCGCTGATCGACGCCATCACGAAAACCATCGTGCCGCCCGACGCCTGCTGCTTCGCCAACTGGCTACGTAATCACGATGAACTGGATCTTGAAGGGGTAGGCCGCAAGAAAAAGCAAACCGTGATGGATGCCTTCGCCCCGGATAAGGAGATGAACGTTTACCAGCGCGGTATCCGCCGTCGGCTGGCCCCCATGCTGAACGGCGATCGGCGGCGGCTGGCGCTCTGTCATGCCGTACTCTTTTCGCTCCCCGGCGTACCGATAATGCGCTACGGGGATGAAATTGGGATGGGTGACAATCTGGCCCTGGAAGAGCGCTACGCGGTGCGCACGCCGATGCAATGGGCCGGCTCAGCGGGCGGCGGTTTCTCCGCAGCCGATCCTGCTACTTTTGTCGCTCCATTGATCGATAAGGGGCCGTTTCGCTATCAGAAGGTCAACGTCGCTGATTCACTGCTGCACCGCCATTCCCTTCTGCATCGCATTATAGATATCGCCAATACGCGGTGCGAGTTTCCGGAAATCGCCGTTGCGCCTTTTCGCATTATCGGCATCGATCGGCAGGCGATTCTGGGGATTTGCTACGATGCCGACCAACGCCGCGTCATCACCTTTCTTAATTTCAGCGACAAGCGCGTGCGCTTCACCGCGAAAGAGATTGCCGAGGGCGTCTGGACGCCCTGCCTGGCCGACAAAACCTATGCTGACGACCTTGTTGCGGGTAAGCGCGTTGAGCTGGAGATTGGCGCCTATGGCTACCGATGGTTCTGGACCAACAGTAGCGCGCTGCGTTAGCGTTTTTTACGCGAGATAAACCATTTTGCCAACAACCATCCCGCCGCTGCCGCGCCGCCGAGCAGCGCTTTTCCCGGCACGCCGGAGGTGATGGCGGCGGCGCGATACTTCGCCTCTGAGGAAAAACGCCCGTGGGTTTTATGCAGTCTGCTGACCGGCTGTTGTAGATAATCCTGCCGGTCAGCGACATTCCTGTGCCGGGTCATTTGCCCTTCCCATGCTTTATTAACCATCAGTCGATCGAGGAAGCCGGGGAAGAGAAATTGCCCAACGATAGACTGGATTGTGCCGCTCCCCACCCAGAGTTCACGCACGGGCCTGCGTGCAACGTTGAAGATAGCCTCTGCGGCCACCTCCGGCTGATAGACGGGGGGCACCGGGCGCATCGCCCAGGCAAACTTATTGCGCGCCCACTCAAACTGCGGCGTATTCAGGCCAGGCATCTGTACCATTGAGATACTCACGCCGCTCTTTTCATGCATCAGTTCCGTGCGAACCGCATCGGTAAAGCCCCGAATCGCGGCCTTCGCCCCGCAGTAGGCGGACTGTAGCGGAATGGAGCGATAGGCCAGCGCGGAACCGACCTGGATAATGATGCCGCGATCGCGGGGCGTCATTAGCTCCAGCGCGGCGCGGGTGCCGTTGACGTAACCAAGATAGGTGACTTCGGTGACCCGCGAAAATTCATCGTGGGTCATCGTCCTGAAAGGCGCCAGCACCGCGCACATGGCGTTATTGACCCACACCTCGATAGCCCCTAATTGCTTTTCGATCTCGCAGGCGGCAGTGTTAATCGCATCCGCATCAGCGACATCGGCCTGAACGACATGCACCCGAACGCCAAACTGCCGCAGCGCCTGCTGCGTCGCTTCAAGGCTTTGACGATCGCGGGCGATAATTCCCACGTCATAGCCTGCCCGCGCAAAGCGAACAGCCGTTGCTTTGCCGACGCCCGCAGTACCGCCGGTGATCGTCATGACCGCCATAGAACCTCCGCCATGAAAGTGTTATTCGCCCTGCCAGCCGGGCAGTTTCTCCATCAGCATCGCCAGCGAGTAGCGTACGGATTTCTCAACGACATCCTGGCAGCCGCCGGAAAACAGCACCTTCTGCGCGTCGATTGCGCCGCGAAAATTCCATGCGAACCAGACGGTTCCCGCAGGCGTCCCGTCCTCGCCGCCGTCCGGCCCAGCGTATCCGCTTATCGCGATGCTGATATCCGCTCCGGAACACTCCAGCGCGCCCGCCGACATCTCTTCCACGGCCTGTCGACTGACGGCGCTATACTTTTCCAGCGTCGAAGCCTTAACGCCGAGAAGTTTTTGCTTCGCACGGTCGCTAAAGGTGATTAAACCAATATCGTAAAACGCAGCCGTATCCTCCTCCGCGCACAGCGCTGCCGCCAGGCTTCCCCCGGTACACGACTCAGCGGTGGTTAAGCGTAAACGACGGTCGGTCAATGCGATGGCGACTTGTTTGGTCAGCTCACCGGTGGTTTTCGCCTGGTTATAAGGATTATTCGCCATAAAGATACCTTCTTAACTTTCAGCAGGAATAATAGAAATATGTCCGTTCCTTTCCAGTATGGCATATTTGATTTTACTTAATTCCGTAATACCCTGATTCTGCCGTGCGGCCACAAGAATATCATCGCAGGAGACATCCACTTTTTTGAGTTTATCAATTAACGGAACGCCGTTTTCGACTAAAATTACCGGGCAGCCATCAAGCGCTGACTCGGCGCCAGCCATATATTTTTTCATTAATCCAAAGAGCATATCCACCACCACCAGCGTGATAATCGTCAGCATGGCGCCGGTAACCGAAAAGTCGTTCCCCAGCAGCGCCTGTTGTGTCGCTTCGCTGATGATAAGTAATAAAATCAGATCAAAGCTGGTCATTTGTAATAGCGCCCGGCGTCCGGCGATTTTAAAAACCACCAGCAAAATTAAATAAATGGCCAGCGCCCGCAACACCATCTCCATCACGTTCTCCTAAGGATAAATAAATTGCCAGAAGCGAATTTCAGGTTCGCTATTAAGCTGTAAAGCGTGGTTCAGCTTGCCGGGAGCGGTGGGCGTAACGTAGAGCCATATGGAAAAATTTTCCATACTTTTCAAATTATTATAAACCAAAAAGAGTCGATCGTCCTTACTGTACATGCTATCTGGCTGGGGCCAGATAGTATTGGTTTCGAGCGATGAAGTAAAATCACCGCCAAGGCTAAAAACATATTTATTGGCGACGCGCGAATGGGCAGTAATTTTTAGTCGGAACTCAGTTTGCAAACGGCCAAAACGCTCATAAACCACGGTTAAATTTTGCTGGGCATTTCTTTTTTCAGCACGGCTCAAATAGCCGGTGGAAAAAATCCCGGCCAGCGCTGCGAAGATGATTAATAATAATATCCCGAGCCCGATCTTACGAGCAGCGCATTCAAAATTAAGAAAAAGTTCACTCTCTTTTATCCCGGGCAGCTTCTCTTTTTCACTGACCATTTTTCACCTCACCGTTGCGCTTATCATCGCGGCGCCAGCTTAAGGAATAGCAATCAGGTTTAATATGTCAAGTTCATCGCGGCAAACCAGGAATATTAGCAAAACAAAATACCGTGCATTATTCATTGCGCCGCTTCTCCCCTCCCCACGCTCAGACCCGAACGGTCTTGCCGACCCGGCGGTCCGCGTCGCGAACTCACCTTCAACGGATACGCAAACCGTAGCACGCGGATAGCGCAGGAAAAATTTATTGTGAGTCAGGTCATGTTTTATAACAAGGCGGTTGACCCGGCCGGTCAGCAAAAATATTTTATGCCCATGTGATATCGATTTCATAACCATCATGGCAACCATAAAAGACGTAGCAGAAAAAGCAGGTCTGTCGGTGACGACGGTCTCCCGCTTCCTGAACAATCATCCTTATATCGCTGAAGATAAAAAGGAAAAAATTCTCGCGGCGATGAAAGAGCTCGATTACGAGCCAAGCACCGTCGCGCAGCAGATGCGCGGCGTGAAAACCCACCGCATTGGCGTACTCATTTCGAGGATCACTAACCCCTTTTTCGCCAGCCTGGTGGACGCTCTCGAAGTCACCGCGCGTAAACACGGCTACTCAGTGCTGATCGTTCAGAACCACAATAGCGCGGGCGAAGAGGAGAACTGTCTCGATCTGCTGAAGAAAAAGATCATCGACGGCCTTATCTTGTGCGCCGTCGAAAGTGATAAGGACGTGATCGAGCAATATCAGAAATATGGTCCGATCCTGCTGTGCAACACCAGCATCGATAACACGACTCTGCCCGTGGTCAGAATGGACGATGAACTGGCGACCTATCGCGCCGTCAGTTGGCTGCTGCATAAAGGGTATAGAAGAATCGCCTACTCTACCGGCGGCGCATTCCAGCAAAAGGGCCACGGTAGCAGAAGGAACCGCGGCTTTATTGCCGCCATGCAGCAGGGGCAGCAGCCGATTGACGAGCGGCTGGTTTTCCGCCACGTACACACCTGGCGCGACGGACAGCGTCTGGCTGAGCAGATCCTACAGATGGCCAAAAGCGAACGTCCCGATGCAATTTTCGCCGGCAGCGATGAAGTCGCCTGCGGCTTAATTTCTGCGCTCTCAGCCAACGGCATCAGCGTTCCCGGCGAACTGGCGGTCATGGGCTTTGATAACCTTCCGGTGGCGGAGATGGTGCATATTCCGCTCACTACCGTTAGCCAACCCATTGAGCAACTGGGCCGCATCTCGGTAGAACGCCTGCTGGCCCTGATCAACAACACGCACTATCGCTATGACGAGGAAGACCTGAAATCGGAACTGGTCATCCGGGCCTCGGCGTAATTTTTTTTAACTCAATATGGTATCGATTTCATACTCAGGAGAAACGATGAATCAGTCACAACAAGGGGCATGGTGGAAGGAAGCGGTCATTTATCAGGTGTACCCAAAAAGCTTCTATGACAGCAATAACGATGGCATTGGCGATATCCAGGGGATAATCGCGAAACTGCCGTATCTGAAAACGCTGGGCATCACCATGATTTGGGTCTCGCCGTTCTACCTCTCGCCGGGTGCGGACAACGGCTACGATATCGCCGACTACTATGCAGTGAACCCCGATTTAGGTCAGCTGCAGGATATTGACGATCTGATTAAGCAGGCAGGCGAACTGGGGATTGGGATCATGGTGGATCTGGTGGTTAATCATACCAGCGATGAACACCGCTGGTTCCAGGCCGCACTGGCGGACCCTGCCTCAAAATACCGTGATTACTACATCTTTAAGCCCGCCGTTGCTGGTGCCGCGCCTAATAACTGGCGTTCGATTTTTGGCGGCAGCGCGTGGGAAAAAGTGGCTGGCGAAGAGTGCTACTATTTGCACGTTTTTCATAAAAAACAGCCCGACCTGAACTGGGAAAACCCGCAGCTGCGCCAGGAAATCTACGCCATGATTAACTGGTGGCTGGATAAAGGCATCGCCGGTTTTCGCATCGATGCAATTACGTTTATTAAAAAAGATCAGGATTACGCCTCCCTGCCCGCCGACGGCGTAGATGGTCTGGCCTCCATTAAAACGAAATCGCGCAACCGTCCGGGAATTGAATGTTTTCTGCACGAGCTGAAAGAACACACCTTCAACCGCCATCGCTGCGTGACGGTGGGCGAAGCACCCGGCGTGCCTCTGCAGGAGTACGACAGCTATATCGGGCCGGACGGCTATTTCAATATGATCTTCGATTTTCACGCTGCCGATATCGATGTCGAGAACGGCTCGGAGTGGTTTAAGCAGCGCAACTGGCGCGTAGGCGAATTCAAAGAAGCGCTTTTTGCCAGCCAGCGCGCTTTTTGTCAGGCCGGCTGGGGGACGACGTTTATTGAAAACCACGACCAGCCCCGCGCGCTGTCCAAACTCATCCGCGACGCGGATTACCAAAATGACATCGGTGCCAAAGCGCTGGCCGCGATGTACTTCTTTATGGCCGGAACGCCGTTTATTTACCAGGGCCAGGAGCTGGGGATGAAAAATTTCTGCCGGCAGTCAATTGCGGAATTTGACGATATTTCCAGTCTGGATAACTATCACCGCTCCCTGGCGGAAGGTTTCTCTGAACAGCAGGCGTTAGGCTTTATTAATCAGCGCTCCCGGGACAACTCGCGAACGCCCTTCCCGTGGTCGAATAGCGTCAACGGCGGATTTAATCAGGGTGCGCAGCCCTGGCTGGCGTTTTCTTCAACCGACTTTAGCGTCAATGCGCAAAGCCAGATAAACGATGCGCATTCGGTGTTCGCGTTTTACCAGAAGATGATCGCCTTGCGGAATAAGCACTATCCGCAAGCGCTGATTTATGGGTCATTCGCCGCCGTGGAGGACGTTGACGAGCGTATCGTTGCCTACCAGCGCGCAACACACAACGAACGTTTTATCTCTATCACCAACTTAAGCGCGCAGCATCTGCCTTACACGCTCCCGGCAGGAGAGATTGTACTCAATAATTATGCCGACGCCGACGCCACCCTGAAACCTTATCAAACCATTCTCGTTAAGGAATGAGTTAAATATGAACAAATATAAAAATATCGCCGTTGAGATAGTGAATACCATCGGCAAGGAAAACATTGCTTCCGCCACCCACTGCGCCACCCGATTACGTTTGCAGGTAAAAGACCGGCAGAAAATCGATGATGATAAAGTCCGTAATATCAGCGAAGTTAAAGGCGTATTTTTCAATTCCGGTCAGTATCAGATAATCCTCGGTACGGGGATCGTCAATAAGGTTTATCAGGAGTTTGTTAACGAATATCAGGTTGCCGAAGTCAGTAAGGATGAAATGACGAAGCAGAGTTCGGGCCGATTACAGCGGGGAATACGCAACTTATCGGACGTTTTTGTGCCAATTGTCCCGGTTCTCGGGGCGACCGGTCTGTTTCTCGGTCTGAAAGGGGTCATTTTTAATGATACCGTGCAGGCGTGGTTTGGCAGCAGCGTCCATCAGGTTCCGGCGGCCCTGCAAACGCTGACCACGGTACTCTGCGATACCGCTTTCGCCTTCCTGGCGGCTTTTATCTGCTGGTCAGCCTTTAAGAAGTTTGGCGGTACGCCGATTATCGGTTTTTTAATCGGCCTGATGCTGGTTTCCCCGGCGCTGCCGAACGCCTATGACGTGGCGTACGGCAATAGCAGCCCGATTTATGTGTTTGGCGTTATTCCGCTGGTGGGCTATCAGGGGTCAATTTTGACCGCACTCATCACCGGTATTATCGGCGCAAAACTGGAAATCTTTTTCCGCCGGGTGATGCCCAACTCGATGGACCTGATTTTCACGCCCTTTATCGTCATTCTGATTGCTGTGGCCATCGCTTTACTGATTTTAGGTCCGCTGGTACATGGGTTTGAACACTACGCCGTGATGGCTATTCAGCAATTTTTGACGCTGCCTGCGGGTATTGGCGGCCTGTTAATCGGCTTTATCTATCCCATTGCCGTAATGACCGGAATGCATCACATGTTTATTATGATTGAAACCTCGCTGATTGCCGGCACCGGGTTTAATCCACTCATTACGGTTTGCGCGATGTACGGTTTTGCCAACGCCGCCGTATGTCTGGCTATTTCACTGAAGGCGAAAAATATCGCGTTTAAAACCGCCGGAATTTCCGCGACCATTACTCAGCTATTAGGCGTCTCGGAACCGGCTTTATTCGGTATCGTGATGCAATCCGGGCTTCGGGCGATAATGGTGATGCTCACCAGCTCAGCGCTGGGCGGCATGATTCTGTCGCTGCTGTCGATAAAAGCGAACTCATACGGTCTGGCGGTCCTGCTGTCGCCGCTAATGTATCTCTACGATCGCTATCAGTTTGTCACCTATATTACCGTGGGACTCGCGGTGTTTATTTTTGCTTTTATTATTACATTCCTTTTTGTCAAAACTGCTAACACCCGCAAAGAGAGCTGAAAATAATACAACCCGAATATTAATTTAGCCTGCGGATAACTATCCCGTTTATTAGCACAGTCATCTGTGCTCTGCACCCGCACGTCCAGAGCACAGCCACTCTTGTACAGGTATAAATGATGAAAGCCTATATGCTTACGCTCTGCGCGCTGGCTTTGCCAGCATCCGCCGCTGCGGCGGATACCACCCTGAATGAAATTAATGCCCGGCTTGAAAGACTTGAGGCCGAATTAAAGCAGTCGCGCATCCAGTTACAGGATGCGACGCGGAAAATAGATCGCGCGGAAAAAAGAGCGGCCAGCGCCGAACAAAACGCGGCGCGCGCGCAAGAAAGACTGCTGGCCGTTGAGCACAGAACCGACCAGGATCTGGCGTTAATAAAAAACCAGCCGGCGCAGAATGTCGTCGCGCAGGCGAAGCTTCAGGAAATCACCTTCGGCGGCTACGCGCGCAGCGGCATATTAACAAGCAAGGGCACAACCAGTACCGTCGGGCCTTCCCTGACGCCTGCGGGCAGCACCGGGGGGAGCGTCGGTCGCCTTGGCAATGAGTCGGATACCTATGTGACCGCCGATATTAACTACCGGCGAAAATATGATAACAATAGCCAGCTGCGTTATTACATGAAAATCGCCGAGTGGGATAAAACCTATAATACCGACAGTTCCTTTAACGGCCAGATGAACGTCCGTCAGGCTTTTGTCGAAATGAGCGATATGCCCGCATTTAGCGGCGCGTTTAAACAGGCGACGCTGTGGGCCGGTAAGCGGGAAGATCGGGATAACTTCGATATTCACTGGCTTGATTCCGATATGATGAATTTAATCGGTACCGGAGCCGGTATTTATGATGTGAATTTCTGGGGAGATATCAAGACCAACCTCGCGGTATATGGCCGTAATTTCAACGATATCGATACGATGGACAACGTTGAATATAACAACATGACCGGCGCGGATAACACGTATATTCAAAACTATACCTTCTCGCTGAATCACCGTCTGGCGAACTGGCAGTGGATGCTCAACGGCCTCTACTCGCAGGACAACGACAAACGCATAAACGATGGTCTGGCGTCGGATAAAGCGGCCTCGCAAGGGTTTAACACCATGCTGGCGTACCACGGCGACAGCTTCTACGGCCTGCGCCCCGGCAGTACGAAAACCGCGCTGCTTTATGGCCGCGCGCTGGGAGCTGAAGTTCGCGGCCCGGGCTCCGACGGTTATTTGATTCAACCGGCATGGACCGTGAAGTTCGCCTCTTACGGTATCACATCACTCACCGACAGGCTGAGCTTCGCGCCGCTGATCGTCGCTCAGAGCAGCAATAATCGCTATATCGATTCTGACCATTACGACTGGGTCACCCTGAACGCAAGAATCATTCAGCAAATTAATCAGAACTTCGCCCTGCAATACGAAACCAGCTATCAGTATATGGATATCGACCCGAAAGGTTTTAACGGCAACAGCGCCGCCAGCGGTAGCTACTACAAGCTGACGTTTGCTCCTACTTTCAAGCTGCAAAACGTCACGGACTTCTTTGAGCGTCCGGAAATCCGCTTTTTTGCCACCTGGATGCGCTGGGATAAATCGCTGGATAACTACTCCTCAACAGACGCCTTCGGCAGCGCCGGATACCATAGCGCTGGTACGCTGTTCTTCGGCGCCCAGCTCGAAACCTGGTTCTGAAAACCGCGTCTCGTCGGCTCATCACAAGGGAGAGGCGCGCCAGCCATTGGCCCTCTTCCACATTTTGAACCACAATTATTGTGCCAGATTTCCGTTACCCGGAAATGAACTATCGTGGAGCTTTTCAACTGGCGGAAGGCCACCGATAACAAATGTGATAACAACAACGGCGGGTCAGTCATTATGAAGAAAATTGCCATTATCGGCGCAGGTCCTACCGGGATTTATACCCTGTTCTCATTGCTTAAACAGGGCGAGCCGCTGGACGTGTCAATTTACGAGCAGGCCGAGGAAGCGGGCGTGGGTATGCCCTATAACGATGAAGAGAATTCGCGCATGATGCTGGCCAATATCGCCAGTATTGAAATCCCTCCTGTACAAAGCACCTATCTTGACTGGCTAAAAGCCCAGAGCCCGTCGCGCCTGGCGCGCTATGGCGTAGAGTATGAAACATTGCACGATCGCCAGTTTTTGCCGCGCATCCTGTTGGGCGAATACTTTCGCGACCAGTTTCTTGCGCTGGTCGTAAAGGCCCGGGAACTGGGATTTAACGTCCAGGTCAATGAGTCCTGTCGGGTCAGCGACCTGCAGGCGACCAAAGAAGGAGTGAGGCTGTGGGTGGAGGAGCAGCCCGTCGCCGAAGTGTTTGACCTCGCGGTGCTTGCCACCGGTCATGTCTGGCCGGATGAAGAAGAGTCAACCCGCACCTGGTTTCCCAGTCCGTGGTCTGGGCTGATGGAAGCCACCATTCCGCCCTGCCGGGTGGGAATTATGGGCACCTCGCTAAGCGGAATTGATGCCGCAATGGCCGTCGCCGTCCAGCACGGTCAGTTTATCGGTTCCGACGATGAGGCGCTCACCTTCAGGCTTAACGAAACCAGTCAGGCGCTGCACATCGTGCTGATGTCGCGCTCCGGCATTCTTCCGGAAGCGGATTTTTACTGTCCTATTCCCTGGGAGCCGCTGGAAATCGTCACCGACAGCGCGATGGAAAATGCCATCGCCGCAGGAAGCGACGGCCTGCTTGACCGGGTCTTTGCTTTGCTGGCGCAGGAAATTGCCCTGGCCGACCCCCTGTGGAGCGAAAATATCGCCCTTCACAGCCTTAACGCCGATAGCTTCAGCGAAGCGTGGTTTGCTAAACGCCAGCAGCATAACCCTTTCCACTGGGCGATGGATAACCTTGAAGAAGTTGAGCGTAACAAGCGCGCGCGCTACACGGTCCCCTGGCGCTACGTTATCCTGCGGCTGCATGAAGCCGTTCAGGCGATGGTGCCCCACCTTAATGACCGCGACCGGGAGCGATTCAAAAACGGCCTTGCCCGGGTCTTTATTGACTGCTATGCCGCCATTCCTTCGGAGTCTATCCGCCGACTGCTGGCGCTGCGCGAAGCGGGCGCGATCGGCATTCTCGCCTTAGGGCATGATTATGATATGGCGGTGCAGCAGGAGAAGACGGTGATTACCAGCGGGCAAAATCGCTATACGTTTGACGTGTTTATTGATGCGAGGGGGCAAAAAGCGCTGAAAAATAAAGATCTCCCCTTCCCGCATTTGAGGGAGCAACTGATGGCGACGGGCGAAGAGATCCCGGAGGTTGGCGACGACTATACGTTAAGAGAGCCGCCCGTAGCGCGCGGGCGTATTGCCTTCGCCGCAATCCCCTGGCTGATGCACGACCAGCCTTTCGTTCAGGGGATTACCGCCTGCGCGGAGATCGGCGCAGCAATAGCCAGGGCGATATCGCAGCCGGCGAGCCGCTCACGCAGACGTTTAGCGCCCTTCGATCTTTAAGAAAGAGAACTAGCCGCCCGTTAACGGCGGCTAGTTTTAGCGTTTTTCAGGTTGGGGATGCCAGGGATCTTCTTTATGATCTTCGCTGTCGTCTCTTTTACGCGGAACTTCACCCTGCTCGCGCGGATCCTCTTTCGACGGATGACGACCGCGTTTATCCGGGTCGGCTGGATGCTGTACGGACATCTATTCCTCCTGTTTGCAAGGTTATTTCTGGATCCGGTCGACCCGCACCACTGGCGGCGTCATTTTCTTATCGAGACTGCCGTTAATGCTGATCATCTGATCGGGCTTCACTTCCCGGCCATCAAAAACTGCCGCGGGAATAATGACCCCTATGGTGTCGGTTTTATCGCGGAAGCTGTAGCGGTCATCACCCTGCTGCTCGATAAGATTGCCGCGTAATGAGATGGTGGCCCCATCATGCATTTCCATGGCCTGGCGCACGGTCATGATTCGCCCGTCCTCGGTCCCACGATAGCCATCATCAATCTTGTGCGGCGGCGGCGGCGCAGCGTCTTTTTTAAATCCGCCATCATCCGCGGCAAAAACGCCCTGAGCCATCAACGAACAAAAAATAACTGGCAGTAACTTTTTCATCAACAACACCTCCGGCGTATTTTCATCTTGTCTTAATAAGTCTGGGTGCTGATGTTCATTTTCACAAGCTAATGGCTAATGAATCGTCTGAGAAATATATTTCCTGGCTCGACAGGCGGAGAAAATATTACCGCCAGGCCGCAATAAAATGCGCTAAATATACCGTCAGGCTTGCGATAGAATAATCCTAAAATACTAAACGCCTCTACCGCCTCACATTTCGAAAAGTTTCCCGGCAATCAGTAAATTACCGTTCAGAGATGAACGTAAGCGCAAAAATTATAAAAACGAATCCGTTCGATTATTCGTCAATCATCCACGACAGGCTGACCTGGCAACTACGCTTAATCTTTTAACACGAGGAGGTCAGTATGAGCGAGAACGCTAACAATACCGCGAAGTATCCCCGTCCCCCCTTTGTTGACCAGCCGCAATCGCCGCCGGGTCTTGCCGAAGAGATGAAGCCGCAGCCGGATCACGGCGAACTGAGCTACGTCGGTTCCGGTCGGCTGGCAGGTAAGCGCGCGCTGATCACCGGCGGTGATTCCGGCATTGGGCGCGCGGTAGCGATCGCCTTCGCCCGCGAGGGCGCTGACGTGGCGATCAACTATCTGCCGGAAGAGGAGTCCGATGCTGAAACCGTGATTGCCCTGATTGAGGCCGAAGGGCGTAAAGCCGTAGCGATTCCGGGCGATGTGCGCGATGAAGCCTTCTGTGAATCCCTGGTCGAGCAGGCCGCCAGCCAACTCGGCGGACTGGATATTCTGGTCAATAACGCCGGACGCCAGCAATATTGCGAGTCGCTGGAAGAGTTAACCACCGCCGACTTTGACGCCACCTTTAAAACCAACGTTTATGCGGCCTTCTGGATCACCAAAGCCGCCCTGCGTCATCTTAAAGAACACAGCGTAATTATTAACACCTCATCCGTGCAGGCCTTTAAGCCGAGCCCCATCCTGCTGGACTACGCGCAAACCAAAGCCTGCCTGGTGGCATTCACGAAGTCGCTGGCTAAACAGCTGGGGCCGAAAGGTATCCGGGTGAACGCGGTCGCGCCCGGCCCTTACTGGACGGTGCTGCAGTCAAGCGGCGGCCAGCCGGATGAAAAAGTGCGTCAGTTCGGCGCCGATACGCCGCTGGGCCGTCCAGGGCAACCGGTGGAGATCGCGCCGCTGTACGTTACCCTTGCCTCTGATGCCTGCTCCTTCACCTCCGGCCAGGTGTGGTGCTCCGACGGCGGCGACGGCGTGCTGTAACCCGTTGCGGCGGCGGACCTCTCAGCGGCCCGCCGTTGTGCGCAGACAGTCGAGATACTTCTGCGCTGAATCCAGTACGATCTGACGGGCATTTTTGGTGATGTTCTGCCCTTCGAAGGCGCCGTACAGCGCACCGAAGGGCGCATCGCCCAAACGCTCAACGATATTCTCGACGCTGGGGGCCGCCAAAGGCAGCAGATTAGGATAGCTCCACATAAAAGAAACAGCGCGTGCGCCCGGCGTGACCTGGATAATATCTCCCGCCAGCATAATACCTCCCTCTTTTGCCCAGTGCAGAACGGTTCCCCCGGCGAAATGCCCGCCCAGGCGCAGCAGCCGTACCGACGGAAGGATCTCCAGCGCATCCCCTTCCCATAATGTGATGGCAGGGCTATCGCGCATAATCCATTCGCGATCGCTGGCATGAAGATAAATGCGCGCATCAAAGGCTGCTGCCCAGTCCTGCATCGTGGTGTAGTAGTGAGGATGAGAAATGGCGATCGCTTTTATCCCGCCAAGCGCGGTAATCAGCGTTTTGCTGGCGGCATCAAGATTAGCGATGCAGTCCCACAGAATATTCCCCTGCGGCGTGAGCAGCAGAAAAGCGCGCTGATCGATAGCAAATTTCGGTACCGTCC
Source organism: Klebsiella sp. K5-306 (assembly GCF_051835185.1). Lineage (NCBI taxonomy): Bacteria > Pseudomonadati > Pseudomonadota > Gammaproteobacteria > Enterobacterales > Enterobacteriaceae > Klebsiella > Klebsiella sp. K5-306. Next base: position 479,600 of record NZ_JAIFJY010000001.1, on the reverse strand, counting down.
TGAAACTCAACAGCCGTTCGTTATGCTGCTGCCATTTATTCATATGCGTCGCGATCAGATCGTCAGGTTTAATCCAGGCCTGTCCGCTGGCCGGGACGTACTGGCGTTCATCCTCACAGATACGACAATGGTTCAGGGTATTGCCGCGATCGTCGTAAGACGTACCGCAGGTTGCGCACAGCGTAATCATCACATCTCCTTTAGAATCATTCAGGAAGTCGTAATGAGTATGGCAGAAGGGAAATTTATGGCAGGAAGGCGGGCTTCGCAGGGCTTCCGTGCCCTGAGAGGAATTTATTCGAAATAGACGTCAGGGTTTTCCGACAGCGACACGAAGGTTTTGCTGTTTTTATCCAGCGCGCGAATGTCGCCGCTTTCAATATCGTAGAACCAGCCGTGCAGACGCAACGTGCTGTCGCGCAGGCCGACGGCAACGGAGGGGTGGGTTTTAATATTGTTCAGCTGGGCGATGACGTTTTCCTGCACCATACCGTTGACTTTATCGGTCTCGTTAGCCCAGGTTTTCTTCTCCACGACGGCCTTCGCCGCGTCGGAGTAGCGCAGCCAGTGGGACACGGCAGGCATCGGCTCCAGACACTGGCAGGTGGCGATGGCTTTCATCGCGCCGCAGTTAGAGTGGCCGCAGATGACGATATCGGTCACGCCCAGCGCGACGACGGCGTACTCGATTGTCGCGGAAACCCCGCCCGGTTCAGGGCCAAATGAGGGGACGATATTCCCGGCGTTACGGATCACAAACAGCTGACCCGGCTCCTGCTGAGTCACCAGCTCCGGGACCAGACGGCTATCGGAACAGGAGATAAACAGCGCTTTGGGATTCTGGCTGGATGCCAGGCTGCGAAAGAGCTCTTTACGTTGCGGGAAGATCTCTTTCTGGAAGTTGAGGAAGCCCTCAATGATATGTTGCATAGCAGTGTCTCTTTTCTCTGTTTTAATGACGATATGACAAAGATCACATTTAGCCAGTTTATCACTGACGCGCGAAATGGGAATCGTTATTCGAGGATGAGATAAAACATCGTCCCGCAAAGCCTGGTGACAGCGCGGTAAAGATTGTTTATTTTTTGACAGAGAAAACATTGATGAGCCGGAGCCCCATGCGACTTTAGCGCTCAACATCAACCAGGAGCGCTTATGTTCTTATCCAGCCTGATGGCCATTGCCGCGGTTCTCATTATGGGCGTTATCAGCCCCGGTCCAAGCTTTATTTACGTGGCCCGCAACGCCGTTGCGCGCTCGCGGGTGCACGGTCTGGTCACCGCGCTGGGAACCGGCGCGGGCGCGGCTATCTTTTCGATAATGGCCATGATGGGGCTGCAAAAAGTGCTGACGGCGGTGCCGGAAATGTTCATCGGCCTGAAGGTTGCGGGTGGCCTGTATCTGCTGTGGCTGGGTTATAAAATTTACCGCGGCGCGGCGCAGCCGATGGATTTTGCCGCAGGCGGCATGGCGGCGGAACATTCACTATTGAAAACCTTCCGCGATGGCCTTTATACCCAGCTCAGCAACCCGAAAACGGCGCTGGTATTCGCCTCTATCTTTACCGCCCTGCTGCCGGAACGCATCCCGTTGGCCTTTTACTATATCGTGCCGCTGATGAGCTTCCTGATCGACGTCAGCTGGTATTCGCTGGTGGCGCTGGTGCTCTCTTCCGCCCGCCCGCGCAGCGTCTATCTGCGCATGAAGCGTAAGATTGATATCGTCACCGCCACGGTACTGGGCGCGCTCGGCCTGCGCCTGATTGCCACTTCGCTGTCAAAGTAGGCCAACATACCGTTTAAACGGTATAAATACGGATGTCGTGCTCGCTGAACGCGTCGCGATATTCCCGGCTAATATTTTCCTCCACGACCAGTACGTCAATGGCGCTGCTCTCGACCACCACGAAGCGCGCCACCGCCGGGATCTTATCGGAGGTCAGGCCGACAATAATTTCGCTGCACTGTTTAATGACCGCTTTTTTAAATTCGCAGTCGGAATAGTCAAAGCCTGTCAGGCCCGACTCAGGCGCCATGGCGCAGCCGCCGATAAACCCCTGATCGAAAAGCATACCCTGAATCTGCGCCACGGCGGAGGCCCCCACGCAGCCGCCGGTGGCGCGTTGGATCTGCCCGCCAAGCATCACGACGTCATACAGCGGTTTTTTGAGCAATACGGCAGCGATCTCGGGGGAGTTGGTGACCACCGTTAGCGCCAGCTCCGCCGGTAGCGCCTCCGCCATCGCCAGATTGGTGGTGCCGGTATCAATGAATATGCAGCCGCCGGGCTTCACCAGCTTTGCGCATTTCTGCGCGATTCTGCTTTTTGTCGCCGTATTTTTCTCTTTGCGCGCGCTGTAGTCACCGGCCTCAGGCAGGGTCATCACCGCGCCGCCGTAGACCTTTTTGCAGTATCCCTCGCGGCTAAGCTCATGTAAATCACGTCGAATCGTATGCTCGGAGACGTTCAGACGGCTGGCCAGTTCGGCGCAAACCACTCTGCCGTTCTCCTGGAGGATCTGGCAAATAAGCGCTTGTCGTTGTTTAGGAAAAGCAGCATAATCGAGCAAAAAATAACTCCTGAAAGATTGTTCATCGAGCAATAAAGCGCATAATCGTGCATTCGTACCCTGACTGTCAACACACCCTATACCGAGGTTTGCCATGAAAATTGCCCATATCGCCCTTTGGACCCGTCAGCTTGAGCAACAGGCCCGCTTCTGGGTAGCCTTCTTCGACGGTGAGATAAATGAGAAGTACTGCAGTCAGACCAACCCGGGGTTTGAATCCTTTTTTGTCAGGATCGGCGATGATATTGCCATTGAATTGATGACCAAGCCGGGATTGACTGCGCTGACGGCGGATAATAACCACACCGGCTGGGTGCACCTGGCGATAACCGTTGGCGGTACGGAGAACGTCGACAGGCTGGCAAAACGCGCCGCTGAGCAGGATATTCTGGTTTCTGCGCCTCGGACCACCGGTGACGGCTATTATGAAGCGGTAATTAAAGACCCCGATGGCAACCTGATTGAAATCGTCGCATAGTGTCAGACAGTGATTCAACAGGAGACGCCCGTGGCCAACTATCACGTCATAGACAAACAAACCTGGCCGCGAAAAGATCATTTTGATTTTTATCGCGGTTTTGCCAATCCCAGCTTTAATCTCTGCGTTCCTGTCGAGGCGCAGCGGCTATATGAGTGCGCGAAAGATCGCGGCGTCTCGTTTTTCCAGCTGGCCCTCTTCGCCCTTGTGCGCGCAGCGAACGAGGTGCCGCAGCTTAAACAGCGGCTGTTGGGCGACGATATTATCGAATATGACCAGCTGGCGGTGATGACGCCAGTGATGACCGCCCAGGAAGGTTTCCGCCAGGTCTGGTGCGAGAATGCCGCCGATTTTGCCGCCTTCAGCCAGGCCGCCACGCCAAATATCGAGGCGGCAAAACACACCGCGCCGGCGCCGCTTATCGTCAACGGCGAAAATTTCTTCTGCGCCAGCTGCCTGCCGTGGCTGCATTTCAGCGCTATGACTCACGCTGAGTATTACGTTGGCGCGTCGGTGCCCGCCCTCACCTGGGGCAAGCTGAAAAACGGTATTATTCCGGTCGCGGGCAAATTCAATCACGCCTTTGTCGACGGCCTGCACGCCAGCCGTTTTTTTGCCCGCGTCGAAGAAAATTTTGCTCAACCGGAGATCCTCTGGCAGGCGCGATAATTCCCCGCCATCCCTCAACGACACTCGAGCCCCGGTAAGCCGGGGCCGAAACGCCTGCGTGACTCCCGGCCTGTTCACTCTGCCCACTGTTGCAAATCCAACATGCTGATTCATTCTGCGTTGCAATTGCAGCAGTACGAGCGCGTACCAAAAAACTAACTTACTGTTTAATAAACATTAAATAAGAAACGCGTTCTGGCATAGCCTTTGCTTTAACAGTTATATAACCCACTGGAATTATTAGGCATTTACTTAGCTATTTTTAGCATATGCCGTTTATTAACCATGAGATGTGACTATGCCCGACGAAAAACAGACCCTTCACTATTGCCGCCAGACGCCAAAGGCATACGTTATCCGCAGCGATGACGAAGCCATCGCCATCGCCCATGAAATCGCGGCGGTACTGCAGCCCGGCGCGGCGCAACGCGATCGCAGCGGCAGCGTGCCGCCGGAGATTATCGATACCTACTCCAATAGCGGCCTGTGGGGTATCACCGTCCCGCGGCAATGGGGCGGAGCCGAGGTATCCGCCGCCACGCTGGCCCAGGTGATAGCGATTATTTCCGCCGCCGACCCGTCGCTGGGGCAAATTCCCCAGAACCATTACTGTCTTCTGGAGGATATCCGTCTGCAGGGCAGCGAAGAGCAGCAGGCATTTTTCTTCGCTCAGGCGCTGCAAGGCTATCGCTTTGCCAACGCGCTTTCTGAAACCGGCGGCAAGACGGTACTCGATATCCGCACTCGCCTGGAGGCCAGCGAACGCGGTCTGCGCATCACCGGTCGAAAAGGCTACTGCACCGGTTCGCTCTACGCCCACTGGATCGGCATTCTGGCGCTCGATGCAGAGAATAACGCGCAGCTGGCGTTTGTGCCGCGCGAATCGGCTGGGCTGACGGTCATCGACGACTGGGCCTGCCTCGGCCAGCGTACCACCGCCAGCGGAACGGTCCTGGCGGAGAATCTTGTCGTCGAGCCTTTCCACCTGTTCCCGACCTGGAAATCCTACGCGACGCCAACCCTTGCCGGGCCGTTTGCCCAGCTCACCACCGCCGCTATCGACCTGGGGATTGCCCGCGCGGCGCTTAACGACACGGTGAACTTTGTCAGCCAGTTCGCTCGCCCGTGGATCGATGCCGGCGTTGAGCGGGCCAGCGAAGACCCGCTGACTATCTACCATATTGGCCAGCTTGACAGCCGGCTGGCCGCCGCCAATGCGCTGCTGGAGCGGGCCGGCAAAGTGCTCGATCGCTATAAATACGCACTGAGCGAGGATAACGTTGCTCAGGCGTCTATCGCCGTGGCGCGCGCCAAGGTCTTTACCACCGAAGCGGCGCTGGAAGCCGCCAGCCGCCTGTTTGAGCTTAGCGGCACCCGCTCAACCAGCATCGCCCTCAATCTTGATCGCCACTGGCGCAACGGCCGCGTCCACACCCTGCACGATCCGGTGCGCTGGAAATATCAGCTGCTGGGCAACTGGGTGCTGAACGGCATTCCTCCACAACGCCATGACTGGAACTGAGATGAACGGCGCGCTGGCTTTTTTCGCTGATATCGACTGGGGTGACGTGGCGCAGGCCAGCCTCGATACCTTGACCATGCTGGGCTGGTCGCTGGGCTTTACCGTGCTGATTGGCCTACCGCTGGGAATTGTGCTCTATCTCAGCGGCCAGCCTCGCCTGCTCCATGCTCCGCGCCTCTATCGCCTGCTGTCGCTGGGGGTCAACGTTCTGCGCTCGCTACCCTTCATCATTTTATTGATTGTGATGATCCCGGTGACGACGCTGATTACCGGCACCTCGCTGGGCGTTGAAGGCACCATTCCGCCGCTGGTTGTCGGCTGCGCGCCTTTCTTTGCCCGGCTGGTTGAGACCGCGCTGCGCGAGGTGGAGCACGGTCTGGTGGAGGCCAGCTGGTCGATGGGCGGCAACACCTGGCAGCTAATCTGGCACACCCTGCTGCCGGAGTCGCGCGCCGGGCTTATTGCCGCCGTGACCGTGACCGCGATTTTACTGGTCGATTATACCTCCATGGCAGGGGTCATCGGCGGCGGCGGGCTGGGCGACCTGGCCATCCGCTTTGGCTATCAGCGCTTCCAGACGGACGTGATGGTGATAACCGTTCTGCTGCTGATTGCGCTGGTGCAGATAGTACAAATGAGCGGCGATCGTCTGGTGAAGGCGATGAGCCGCAAATAACAATAGCTTCAGGAATAAGACAATGAAAAAAACAATCCTCGCAGCGGGGCTTCTGGCCCTTTTCTCCCTGTCCGCCAGCGCCAATGAGACGCTGACCGTGGGCGCAACGCCGGTCCCCCATGCCGAAATTCTCGAATTCGTGAAGCCCGAGCTGGCGAAACAGGGGGTCGATCTGAAAATTAAAGTCTTTAACGACTTTATCCAGCCTAACCAGCAGCTGGCGGAGAAAAATCTCGACGCCAACTACTACCAGTACCGCCCTTTCCTTGATAACTACAATCAGACCCGCCATACCCATCTGCTTCCGGTGGTCGGCGTGCATATTGAACCCTTTGGCGCTTATTCGAGTAAATATAAAACGCTCAAAGAGGTACCGGATGGCGCCACCGTTGCCATTCCGAACGATCCGGTGAATACCGGTCGCGCGCTGGTGATGCTCAGCAATGCCGGGCTGATTACCCTGAAAAACCCGCAGGATCCGCAGTCGGCGACCAAAGATATCACCGCTAATCCGCACCGTTTTAAAATTCGCGAGCTGGAAGGCGCGATGCTGGCGCGGGCGGTGAATCAGGTCGATCTGGCGTTTATCTTCGCCAACTATGCGCTGGAGGCCGGAATTGATACCGACAAGGCGCTGCTGGTGGAAAAAGGTAGCGATCTGTACGTCGAGTATCTGGTGGCGCGTCCCGACAACATCAACGATCCCGGCATTCAGAAGCTGGCGAAAGCCCTGAACTCAGACCGCGTGCGCAGCTTCATTCTCACCCGCTATAAAGGCAAAATCCTGCCCGGTTTTTAATCGCCGGATGTTCATCGGCAGCCTGCAGGCTGCCGTTTAATTTCGTTAACAGAGCCGCCATCGTGACGCAAAAACCCAACGCCACAACGCATATTCAGTTGAGCCAGATAAGTAAAGCCTACCCCAACGGCGTGCAGGCGCTGCGGGATATTAATCTGCAGATCGCTCAGGGAGAAATCTTCGGCATTATTGGCCGCAGCGGCGCCGGAAAATCAACCCTGCTGCGCCTGTTCAACCGCCTGGAAAACGCCGACAGCGGTGAGATTACCATTCACGGCGAACATACTCGGCACTACTCCCGCAGCCAGCTGCGCGACCTGCGCCGGCGGGTCGCGATGATCTTTCAGCACTTTAATTTAATGGCGACCAAAACGGTGGCGCAGAACGTTGAGCTGCCGCTGAAAATGGCCGGGGTACCGCGGGCGGAAAGGCAGAAACGGGTTGCGGAGATCCTGGCGCTTGTCGGCCTCAGCGATCTGCGCGACAGCTGGCCGGCTAAGCTTTCCGGTGGCCAGAAGCAGCGCACCGGTATCGCCCGTGCGCTGGTCACGCAGCCGGAGATCCTGCTGTGCGACGAAGCCACCTCGGCCCTCGACCCGGAAAATACCCTTGCAGTACTAAAACTCCTTAAAGAGATCAACCAGCGCCTTGGTTTGACCATCGTGCTGATCACCCATGAGATGGACGTCATTCGCACCCTCTGCGACCGGGTCGCGGTACTTGAGCACGGAGAAATTATCGAACAGGGCGAGGTGTGGCGAGTATTTGGTCATCCCGGACATGCTGTCACGCAAAGCCTGCTCGGCACGCTCCATCATGACCGTGCGGAAGAACGACTCTCGCTGAGCGAAAACCAGCAGCTGGTCACGCTGCATTTTGACGGCAGCAGCGGGCAGGAACCGGATTTACAGCGCATCGCCGCGCTGCTGGGCGCCGATGCCCGCCTGTTATACGGCAGCTGCGAGCAGATTCAGGGACGGGTGATTGGCCAGCTGCGGATACGCCTGGCGAAGCCGCTGGCCAATCCTCATTTACAGCAGCATGCCGGCTGGGTGGCTGACCGCTTAACCCTTTCCGGCGATACGGCAGCGAAGAATGCTGGCGTTTAGCGCAAAAGTGGCAGATTAATACTGAATTATTGCTAATGCTAAATTGCTATAAGCCATAGCCTTTCGGTGTTAGACAGGGCGCTAAGCGCCTCTTATCTTTCGTCATGATTTGTAAATACACTACGCAATTCTTTGATGAGGGAGCACTTTTGTCCAGACTACTGCACGGGTTAAAAACCAAACAGACGCGGTTCGCGCTTGCTCTGAAAATCGCGTTGCTCGGCGGCGCGGTGGCATTTTCTTCTGTCGCCATCGCCGACGAGATCTTAAAAGAAGGGATCACCCCGGCCAGCGATGCCAGCCAGATCCCCGCAGCGGCAAAGCTGCGTAAAGATACCGTCGTGGCCGGCATTTCCGAGCCGCAGGGCATTTTTAACCCCTACTTCTTCGTCAACGGCTGGGATGAAAACGTCACCAACGTGATCTTCTCCCGCCTGATCGACTGGGACAGCCACGGCAAACTGGTGCCGGGTCTCGCCGAAAGCTGGACGGTCAGTCCGGACAACAAGGTCTACACCATCAAGCTGCGCCCCAATCTGACCTTTAGCGACGGCTCGCCGCTGACGGCTGACGATGTCGCCTTTACCCTCACCGTGCTGCTGGACCCGAAATACGACGGCGATACCGATATTACGCTCGCCAATATCGCCGGCGGCGCGGAGTACAAAGCGGCGAAAGCCGATAGCGTCAGCGGTCTGAAAGTGCTGGATCCCTTGACGCTCCAGGTGACCACCACCCAGCCGGGCGCGACGACGTTGGCAAAAATTGGCGGTCCGGTACTCTCCAGAGCGTATTACGGCAAAGGCTACCAGCGCGGCAATCTCGATTATCTGCGCACCCTGCACGGCAAACCGCTGGGCAACGGTCCTTACGTTTACGACAAATACATCCCCGGCCAGGAGATTCGTTTCCACGCCAACAGCCATTTTTATCGCGGTACGCCCCCCACTCCGCGCTTTATCTATCGCGTGACCAACCCGGCGACCAACTTTCAGCTCTTCCAGACGGGCGAAACCGACTACGACGCCTTTACCTCGCGTCCTGACGATATCGAACAGCTGAAAATGCTCGGCTTTGCCAACATCAACCTTTACGGCTCCAGCGACTACAGCCAGGTGGAGTTTAACGTCCGCCGCCCGGCGCTGAAGGACGTCAAGGTACGCCAGGCGCTGATTTACGGCCTCGATCGCCAGAAGCTGATTGATGTGGTCTACCAGGGCTACGGTAAAGTAGCGATTGAGCCTATCGCGCCAATCTCCTGGGCCTGGAACGCCGACGGAGTGAACCCGTATCACTATGACCCGGCGCAGGCGAAGAAGCTGCTGGACGATGCCGGCTGGAAACCGGGACCGGACGGTATCCGCGTCAAAGAGGGCAAACGCCTGGAGTTAACCCTGCTGGTGAGTAAGAAAGTGCTTAACGATGCGCTGATCCCTATCGCCAAAGAGAACTGGCAGCAGATTGGCGTCCTGTTAAAACCGCAGGTCGTCGATTTCAACGCCCTGATGGCGCAGCGTAAGTCGGGTAATTACGATCTGGCGTCGTTCAGCACCAGCACCCTTAACGACCCGCATGATGGCGTCTGGGATTTTTACAGCGCGGAAGCGAAAGAGTCCGGCTATAACAATCCGCAGGTCGATAAGCTGATTACCGAAGGTAACTCGGTGCTCGACGTTGAGAAACGCAAGCCTATCTACCACCAGCTGTATCAGGTACTGGCGCAGGACCCGCCGGTTATCCTTCTCGGCTACCGCGAAATTCTCTCGGCGAGCAGCGCCCGGGTCACCGGCTTCAAACCGGATATCTACAACGGCCTGACCGGCAGCCTGCCGGATGTCAAAATCGTTAAGTAAATCCCCAGCCGCCGGGATGTCCGGCGGCTGACGTGAGAATGCCATGAGAAATTTCATCCTGAGACGGCTGCTGCAAACGCTGCCGATGCTGCTGCTGGCTTCATTCATTATCTTTATGCTGTTTGCCAAAACGCCGGGCGATTTTATCGACGGCAATATCACCCTCACCGCCGCCCGCGCCGCCGAACTGAAGGCGATTTACGGTCTGGACCAGCCGTTACTCACCCGCTATATCCATTGGCTTGGCCAGCTGCTGCGCGGCGATCTTGGGTTCTCGTTGCAGTACCAGATTCCGGTCAGCCAGCTGCTTAACCAGTACATCTGGAACTCCTTCCTGCTGGCCAGCGTGGCGCTGGTGTTCTACTGGGGGATTGGTCTGACGGTCGGCGCAATCTCGGCGCTGAAGCCCAACTCGCTGTTCGATCATCTGGTGAGCGTCGCGGTCTTCGCCGCCATGTCGTTCCCGACCTTTTTCCTCTGTCTGCTGCTGATTAAGTGGTTCGCCGTCGACCTGCACTGGCTGCCGGTTGGCGGGATGACCCGTACCGGCAGCGACGACAGCGGCTGGGGCTATGTGCTACAGGTTGCCGCCCATCTGGTGCTGCCGGTGCTGGCGCTGGTGATGCTCCAGGCAGGTAGCCTGACCCGCTATTTTCGCGCCAGCATGCTTGAGGTGGTGAAAATGGATTTTATCCGCACCGCCCGCGCTAAAGGGCTACGCGAACGCACGGTTATCCTGAAGCACGCCTTGCGGAACGCCCTGCTGCCGATCATTACCCTGCTCGGCTTCGAGCTGCCGGGGCTGTTTTCCGGGGCGATCATCACCGAAAAAGTATTTAACTGGCCCGGGGCTGGACATATTCATATTGATTCGCTGGCCGCCCGCGACTACCCGGTGTTAATGGGATTCACCCTGTTTCTGGCGGTGCTCACCATTCTTGGCAATCTGCTTGCCGATGTGCTTTACGCGTGGGTCGACCCGCGCATTCGCGTGAGGTCCTGATGCTCAGTTCCCTGTTCTCTTCCAACCGACGCCTGCGCGACGCGGAAATTCCGGCGCTGGCGCAGGTTACGCCGTCCCCCTGGCGTCAGGCCTGGCAGGCGCTGCGTCACAATCGTCTGGCGATGCTGTGCCTGCTGCTGCTGGTCATCATGGCCCTCTGGTGTACGCTGGGGCCGCTGTGGTCGCCGTGGAAGGACGATGCTACCGACGCGCTGATGATCAACAAGCCACCCGGCGCGCAGCACTGGCTGGGTACCGATTTTCTCGGTCGCGATATTTACACCCGCCTGCTACTGGCCGGACGCATTTCGCTGATCATCGGCCTGCTGACCATGCTGCTGTCGGTCACCCTTGGCTATCTGCTCGGCGCGCTGTCGGGCTACGCCGGCGGCCTGACCGATAAACTCATCATGCGTTTTGCCGATCTGGTGATGACCATCCCCGGCCTGCCGCTGCTGATTGTCGCGGGAGCGATGCTCTCCGAGCTCGATTTCTCGCCGAATTCACGCATCTATATGGTGGTAGTTATGCTGAGCCTGCTGGAGTGGCCGAAGCTTGCCCGGCTGGTACGAGGGCAGTGCCTCTCCCTGCGCGAGCGCGACTTTATGCTGGCGACCCAGGTGCTGGGCTTGTCGGCGCGGCGCCGTCTGTTTGGTCATCTGCTGCCGAATACGGTACCGATTCTGGTGGTGATGGCGACGATGGCGGTGGCTAACGCTATTCTCAGCGAGTCGGCGCTTAGCTACCTCGGGCTTGGCGTTGTGCCGCCGACGCCGTCGTGGGGCAATATGATGGACGCCGCTAACAGCCTGATCGATTTTCAGCGCCGCCCCTGGCTATGGATGCCGCCGGGGATCGCCATTTTTATCACCGTCATTGCCATCAACGTGCTGGGCGATGGTCTGCGCGACGCCATGGACCCCAAAATGAAACAGAGGCTGAAATGAGTCGCGCATTAATTACCTTTAATCAACTTTCGGTCTCTTTTGCCGCCGACAAAGGCCGGGTACGCGCGGTGCAGGAGGTGTCGTTCACTATCCGCGCCGGGCAGACCGTTGGCGTCGTCGGCGAATCCGGCTGCGGTAAAAGCGTTACCGCCATGTCATTAATGGGCCTGCTGCCGCCGCAGGCGGCGCGCATTGACGGTGGGGAGATACTTTTCGAGGATCAGGATCTGCTGCGGCTGAAAAATGCCCATATGGCCGATCTACGCGGCAATCAGCTGGCGATGATTTTTCAGGAACCGATGAGCGCCCTTAATCCGGTACTCACCGTCGGCGAGCAGCTGTGCGAGCCGCTTATTCGCCACCGCGGCGAGTCGCCGAAGATCGCATGGCAGCACGCTATCCAGCTTCTGGCTGATGTTGGACTGGCGCGCGCGGATAGCCTGATGGCCAGCTATCCACACCAGCTTTCCGGCGGCATGCTGCAGCGGGTGATGATCGCCATGGCGCTGAGCTGCCAGCCGAAGCTGCTGATTGCCGATGAGCCGACGACCGCGCTGGACGTCACCGTGCAGGCGCAGATCCTGCGACTGCTGCGCGACCAGGCGCGAGCCAACCGGATGGCGATGATGCTGATTACTCACGATCTCGGGGTTATCGCGCAGATGGCCGAACACGTGGTGGTGATGTACGCCGGGCGTATCGTTGAGCAAGGTGCGACAGCCGCCATTTTGCGTAACCCGCAGCATCCCTATACCCAGGGGCTGATCGCCTCGCGCCCTGTGCCGGGGGAGCGGCGGCGACGCCTCTACTCAATCCCCGGTAAGGTACCGGACCTCGCCGCCCTTCCCGCCGGATGCGCCTTCGCCGAGCGCTGCGCAAAAGCCACCGCGCGCTGCCGACAGAGCATTCCGCCGCTATCGGGGCATAACCGGCAGGCCGCCTGCTTTTACAGTGAACTTTCGGAGTCCGTGGCATGAGTCATGAATACGTGATTGAAGTGGATGGGCTAAAAAAACACTTCCCGCTACGCGATGGGCTATTCGGCCAGCAGACCGGCGTGCTGCGGGCCGTGGATGGCGTGAGCTTTAAGATTCGCCGGGGCACGATTTTTGGCCTGGTAGGCGAATCCGGCAGCGGGAAAACCACCGTTGGCCGCACGCTGCTGGGGCTATACGAGAAGACCGCCGGCAGCGTGAAGTTTCGCGGCCAGGAGCTTGCCGAACTGTCGCCGCAGGCGATGCGCGCGCTGCGGCCTAAAATCCAGCTGGTTTTTCAGGACCCCTACAGTTCATTAAACCCGCGCATACGCATTGGCGTCGCCATCGGCGAGGCGATGCTGGAACACAAGCTCTGTCGCCGGGCGGAGCTGTATGACAAAACCCTTGAGGTGATGCGCATCTGCGGGCTGTCTCCGCAGCATTACAACCGCTTCCCGCACGAATTTTCCGGCGGCCAGCGTCAGCGCATCGGCATTGCCCGTGCGCTGATCTTAAACCCGGATTTTATTATTGCCGATGAACCGATTTCAGCCCTCGATGTGTCGATTCAGGCGCAGATTATCAATCTGTTTTCCGACCTGCGAGACGACCATGGGGTGACGTTTTTGTTTATCTCCCACGATCTGGGGGTAGTAGAGCATCTGTGCGATGACGTAGCGGTAATGTATCTCGGTCAGTTAGTAGAGACCGCCAGCCGCGATGCGCTATTCAGCAGCCCCCTGCATCCCTACACCCGGGCGCTGCTGGCGGCGGTACCGACCCTCGATCCGGACAGCGAGCCGGTCGCGGCGCTACAAGGTGAAATTCCCGACCCGTCCCGGCCCCCTTCCGGCTGTCGTTTTTCTTCGCGCTGCCCGCAGGCCAGCGACCGCTGCCGCCGTGATATTCCGCTTCTAAGGGAAGTTGCCGACGGCCACCTCGTCGCCTGTCACGCGGTTTAGCGCCGGGTAATCTTCAGAGCATAAAAAAACCGCCCCCACGCAGGGGCGGTTAGTTGCGTAAGAGCGAACCGGCTGCGGCTACTCTTCCAGCGCGAAGGCAATAATATCATCGCCCACGTCCGGCGAGTGGCTGGCGCCCCCGGCGGAGATCACCACGTACTCTTTACCGCTTTTTGGTGATTTATAGATCAGCGGAGCCGCCACTGCCCCTACCGGCAGACGAGCGCGCCATAGCTCTTTACCGGTAGCGGAATCCAGCGCGCGCAGGTAGTTATCCTGGGTACCGGCGAAGAAGACCAGTCCGGAAGCCGTGGACGTTGGGCCGCCCAGCGTCGGCATACCCAGCGGGATATGCATGTGCGTTTTCAGCCCCAGCGGACCGGTATCCTCTACCGATCCCATCGGTACCTGCCATATCAGCTGGCGGGTATTGAGGTCGATGGCGCTCATGGTGCCAAACGGCGGCGTATTACAGGGAACGCCCAGCGCCGACTGCAAGATATCAATCCGCACGCCGCCGTATGGCCCGGCAATTTGCGGACGCACGGTCCCCATAAAGCCGGGCACCTCGTCGGTGGAGACTTTGTATTTCGCCATATCCTCTTTGCGCACCAGCGACATTCTCAGCGGCATCCGCATATCATTGACGAACAGCGTTCCTGTACGCTCATCGATAGTGATACCGCCCCAGTTCATGCCGCCCAGCAGGCTCGGCCATTCGATGTACGGCTTCTCTGACGGCGGCGTGTACATACCCAGATAAGTCGACGCTTTGAAGTCGATACGGCACATCAGCTGATCGAACGGCGTCACGCCCCACATCGACTTCTCGGTGAGCGGCTCGACGCCCAATTGCGGCATGCCGGTGGAGAACGGCTGGGTGGCGGAGAGATGCTCGCCTTCCGCGCCGTCGTGGGCCACAGGTCGCTCTTCTACGCGAGTCACTGGCTTGCCGGTACGCCGGTCGAGCACGTAAATCTGCCCGGTTTTGGTGGTCTGGATCAGGACCGGAACCTCTTCACCCCGGTCGTTTTTCATATGGAACAGTACCGGCTGCGACGGCAGGTCATAGTCCCAGATATCATGATGCACGGTCTGGAAGACCCACTTCGTCTCCCCGGTGCTGGCATCCACCGCCACCACGGACGAGCCATATTTCTCTTTGGCCGCGTTGCGATCGCCGCCCCAGTAGTCCGGCGGACCGTTACCGGTCGGCAGATAAATCAGATTCAGCTCTTTGTCAAAGCCCGGCACCGTCCAGACGTTCGGCGTTTCGAGAGTGTAGACGCGCCCTTTTACCGGATCGGTCACGTTTTCCGGCTGGCCGACGTCCCACGCCCACACCACTTTGCCGGTACGGACGTCAAACGCGCGCACCACGCCGGAGGGTTCGCCGTGCACGATATCGCGCACCCAGCCGCCGAGCACCGCAATATGCCCCATAATCACCGGCGTTGAGGTCGGATGGTAGCGTTTGCTGTTTTCGGTATTGTCCATACCCTGTTTCAGATCAACGCTACCGTGGTCGCCGAAGTCATCGCACAGCTCGCCGGTTTTGGCGTTCAGGGCGATCAAGCGGGCGTCGACCGTTGACACCAGGATGCGCTGCGGACACTGCTGCAGCGACGGGCTGGCCTTCTCCTCTGCGCTCAGAGAATCATCACTCTGCGCATCCCAATAGCCAACCCCGCGGCAGGTGACGTGCTCGGCGGTTTGCGCGTGCGGGTCAAAACGCCAGCGCGCTTTACCGGTATCCGCATCCAGCGCGGTGACCACGTTCAGCGGCGTACAGGAGTACAGCGTATCGCCAATTTGCAGCGGGGTATTTTCATCGACGCCAATTCCGGCGCCGGTAAGCCGCCGGCCGGTATGGTACGTCCAGGCGACTTTCAGGTTTTTGACGTTTTGCGGCGTAATGTCCTCGTACGGCGCAAAACGGGTGCCGGAGGCATCGCGACCGAAGAACGCCCAGTTATCGCTTCTGGCAGCCAGGGTCGGCGTTTTGTCGTCGCTCGCTTTCACCACGCCGTTATGAATACCGCCGTGCGGGTAAAAGGCCGAGACCAGCGTCGCCAGCAGCACGAGGAAAATCGCCGAAGCGCTCCAGTTGGCGTAGCGTACCCGCGTACGCGGCATCGGCAGCGTCGCCGACAGCCACAGCGCCAGCATCAGCATCAGCGCAGGCACCACCAGTCGTGGGATCAGTCCCCAATAACTGAGCTGCACTTCATACAGCGCCCAGGCAAGGGTCAACAGAAAAGTCAGAATGGCAAAAGGCAGGACATATCGACTGCGGGCGAGATAGCCGACGGCGATAAGCAGATAAGCAATACCGGCGAGCAGATACCAAGCGCTGCCGCCCAGCGAGAGGAGTTTGCCCCCCCAGATGGTGAAAAAGAGCCCAATGCCAAAGCTCAGTAATACAAAGAGTAATCGGTAGACGGTGAAGAAAATTCCCCTTCCGCTACCTTGTCGTTCGTCCATATTTCATCCCATACGACGTCAGTCGAAAAAACCAAAACATCTTATATAAACAGCGCTTTATCAGACCGATAAGGGCACAGACCGCATATCATGTTGGTTGGACGCTCTCAGGCAGAGCGAAGAACGTAAGGAATTATATGTATTTGTAAAAATAATGTAAAACTATCACGCATGAAATGTTTAAAATTTTTTAATTTATAAAACTAATTTATCAGATGAAGCGGTTGTAAGGCTGAACGCGCGGAGTTGAGGCGAGGAAAGATGAAGGGCAAAACGATTGTCGACCCGCAGCCCCCTGCGGGTCGACAATCTTCACTTTATGCTTATCCGGCGTTACGGCAGAGGCAGATGTCGCCTAGCGCGGCGGCAAGATCCAACTGCGCCAGCTCCTTCAGACCTTCACGCTTGATAAACTGGCTACGGTGCTTACTTTTAACCTCTTCCAGGCTTTTCTTAATCTCGGTTGGCGGTAATTTATACCAGCCGCGTCGATGCTTCTCGCCGCCAATTTCCAGCCAAAGCTCAGAATAACGAGTTTTTACTCTGTCGCTTTTAACATGAAAATCACTGTCGATAGCATAGATCTCCTTGATATTGAAAAAGGCTAAAAAACCGTACAGCAGAGTGATAATTAAGTTTTTAGGACGGGTGCCGTAAAGCTCTTTCGTCAGCGCC
This sequence comes from Klebsiella sp. K5-306, assembly GCF_051835185.1. NCBI lineage: Bacteria > Pseudomonadati > Pseudomonadota > Gammaproteobacteria > Enterobacterales > Enterobacteriaceae > Klebsiella > Klebsiella sp. K5-306. The sequence goes on along the minus strand of NZ_JAIFJY010000001.1, from coordinate 462,877 downwards.
TTCACCTCTTCATTATCGATATCTTTCCCTCCCTGAATACCGCCAATCCAGGCGCGGCCATCGTCAGTGCAGGAAAAACAGATACTGTAGACGCGTTTATCGCCAAGGAACATTAACAACATGAGCTCCCCTTCCTCCTGAAAAGGCGATGCCAGGAGCTTCACATCAATACTGCTACCGTTTTTCAGCGGAATGGCGATAAGCGTACGGCCAAAGTTCGCCATATCATACAGCTGCGGCAAGGCCTCGGGACGAAAGCTTTTTTCTATAAAATTCAAAGAGCCATGAGCGATATCGAGTTTCGCTCTTTTTGACATCTTTTTATTTAAATAGGCTTTAAAGGGTTTATCTTCAAAGTTAACCAACCCCTCGGTGGCTCCCGTTAATTTCGCGCAAGCATAGCTGGCGCATAATGTCTGATATTCTTTGTATTTCCCTCCGGTTAAAGATATTTCTCTGCATTTACGCAGTACCTTTTTATAGCTGAGTTTAACCTGACAAATAAATTTATTATGTTTCCGCCATTCTTTGACGGCGGCTACTGCGGTTGTCGATACCATTGACCATAATCCATAGATACATCCATAAGCACGGCAATATTAGCATAATCTTTACAAGTCAATGGCCAGTGTGGCGCTCGTTGTCGATTTGTTTAACAAATAGCGTGATAAACATTCAACAATTTGATGGCTAAAAATGAAATATCCGCTCAACTATTGTTTGTCGCCGCCCACGCCTTTTCTCGTCTCGCCTTGCGCAATAAAACATCCGCGCTTACCGCTATGTGCTACCGGGGCTCAGGCCGGGTGCATCCGCCTGCCGTTTTGCCTATACTTGCACACGGTCAACACTGAACTTAAATGGGTAACGCATGGAAATTGATCTCGATAACCTGGTTTTTAGCGGACTGGAAGAAGCGCAAGAGCGCAACGCTGAACGACTTGAAGATGCCGATAAAAAAGCGCAGGCCATTGTGGCCGATGATGACTGCGGCGACGCCTGTAAGATCTAACGACCAAACCGGCTACTCTGCCGGTTTTTTTATCCCGCCAGCGCAGCCCTCGCCATAAAGCCGTTTGCAACGCGCTTTTTAAAGAAAAATTTTCTCCCAAAGCGCTATTTTACAAATTGAACGTGCAACTTTTTTCTCTGCTGAGTGCGGTAATATTTTGATTATCGTTCCTGCGAGCCGCGCCGTTTTCTGGCCCGCAGGCGCAAATCAATGTCGAGGAGAAAGTCATCCCCTCGATGGCCATTTTTCTGCACCGCTCCAGAGGCTCAGTCATGTCACACCGGGAAAATCGTGCTAAATGGAACCTGTTTATTCAGGCATTAAAACAGGAAGTGAAACCCGCTTTAGGCTGTACCGAACCGGTATCTGTCGCCCTCGCCTGCGCCGTGGCGGCGCAGCAGCTCTCTGGCGCGATTGTGCGGATCGAAGCTGCGGTCTCGCCGAATCTGATGAAAAATGGTATGGGCGTCACCATCCCGGGTACGGGGATGACCGGCTTGCCTATCGCCGCGGCTCTCGGCGCTATCGCCGGCGACCCGCAGGCGAATCTGGAAGTGCTTAACAAGGCCACCCGTCGGGAAATTGATGCCGCCAGGGCGCTACTTGAGGTTGGCGCCGTGCGCGTGGTGCTACAGGAACCCTGCGACGAGACTCTGTACGTTCGCGCCAAAGTCTACGCGGGCGACCAGCATGCGACGGTCACCATCACCGGCGACCACACCAACGTGGTGGCGATTGAGAAAATGGGTGAGCCTCTGTTTGTTAAGGACGCAAGCGCGAACGCTGCTCCCGCCTGCGATCCGCTGGCGCAGGTCGCCCACAGTTCGCTGCGCGAGATCTATGATTTCGTTAGCGAAGCGCCTGCGCAGACGCTGGAATTTATGCTCGAGGCTGGCGCAATGAACAACGCCCTTTCAAAGAAAGGGCTGAGCAAAGAGTGGGGATTGCATATCGGCCCGACGCTAAAGCGCCAGGTCGACAAAGGACTGGTTTCCGATGATATGTTTAACGAGATCCTCTACCGCACCAGCGCCGCGTCGGATGCCCGCATGGGCGGCGCATCGCTGCCGGCGATGACCAACTCCGGCTCCGGCAACCAGGGCATCACCGCCACCATGCCGGTGGTCGTGGCCGCAGAGCGTCTTCACGCCAGCCAGCAGCAGCTGGCCCGCGCGCTGGCGCTATCACATCTGGTCGCCATTTATATTCACTGTCAACTTCCGCGGCTATCGGCCCTCTGCGCCACCACTACCGCCGGAATGGGTGCCGCGGCGGGGATTATCTGGCTGATGAACGGCAGCTTTGACACCATCGCCATGGCGGTTAATAACATGATTGGCGACGTCAGCGGCATCATATGCGATGGCGCTTCCGGTAGTTGCGCAATGAAAGTGTCCACCAGCATCTCTTCCGCCTGGAAAGCAGTTCTGCTGGCGCTGGATAATTCGGTTGTTTCCGGCAACGACGGTATCGTCGATCGCGATGTGGAAAACTCCATTCGTAATCTTTGCGCCATCGCCGGTCGGGCCATGCAGCATACCGACCGACAAATTATCGAAATCATGGCGCACAAGCGTTATTAGGTTTGACGCGGCGCTGGACGAATGGATGCCGGGCGTTGTCCGGCGGTAAAGCGTCCACTGCCCCTCCGCCGCAGCATGTAAAAAAACCACGCCGGCATGCACGCGCGGGCGTGGTTCGATTTTTGGTTAACGTCGTTGTTCAGACGCGAGGATAGTAAGCAAAGAGCGCCGGCGCGCCGCCGGTATGGACAAACATCACCGGCCCGCTGCCGGTGAAACGCGTTATTTTCACGCCATCGATCAGGCCCGCCATCGCCTTGCCGGTATAGACCGGATCAAGCATGATCCCCTCCAGCCGCGCCAGCAACGCCACCGCCTCCATCCCTGCGGTATTCGGCATGCGTCCCCGCGCTGCCGGAGGACACCACCACGGACTGCACACATCTGCTCGCACTGCTCCGCTATCTCCAGCGCGCACTCAACGTAGCCCAGCGACCCCAGCGCGTTTGAGCCGCCGACGGGAACAATATAGGGTTTCGCCCCTTCTGCCGAAAGCCGCTCGCTGAACTGCTGCAGCCGCGCATCCGGATCGTAAAGTTCTGCAACCCTTTCTGACTCGCAGCCCATCAGGCTAAACAGCAGATGGTTGCCGTTGCAGAGATAGTTAGGCTCCGCGGTTTGAATGGGATTCTCCAGCAGCGCTGCGCACTTCAGACCCATCTGCCGCCAGAAACTCTAGCTTTCTGAGCTTATTACCGCCCATGCCAGGATGCGAAATATCGTCACGTTTTATAGAGATATCGCGCTGCAAATATTCCGACAGCCGCTGCAGATGCTGAACGGGAGTGACGCCACCAACCAGCGCGACGCGCGCTAAGCTGTTGAGATAATGTTTTACCGACATAGCACTCTCCTTGATATAAAAACGGCGGCTAATAAGCCGCCGTTGAGCCGTCTTTCGCGTGAGTTATCCCTGCCAGGCGATAGCTTCAATTTCTACTTTAACGTCCTTTGGCAGCCGGGCGACCTCTACGCAAGAGCGCGCCGGGAAAGAAGCGTTACGCTGAGTGAAGAACGCCGCGTAGGCATCATTAATGGCGGCGAACTCGTTCAGATCCTTGACGAAGATAGTCATCTTACAAATATTGGCGACCGTCAGGCCGCCGGCCTCAATGATTGCCTGAATATTCTCGAGGCTCTGTCGGGTCTGGCCTTCGGCGCACTCGGGAATAGTGCCCGTTTGCGGATCGATGGGTAGCTGACCAGATGTAAAAATAAAATTTCCGCTGCGCACGCCCTGGATATAGGGGCCAATTGCCTGCGGCGCATTTTCTGTCGCGATAGCCTGAGTCATAGCAAATCCTTTAAGAATATTGAGTTAAAGAGTGAAGCCGACAATTAAATAAACAATGAGCGCCAGCCCGCCCGTCACCAGCGCATAAGGCAGCTGGGTGCGAATATGTTCAATATGGTCACAGTTGGTCGCCATCGATGCCACGATGGCATCACTGGAGATAGGCGAAGTCATATCACCAAAGATTGAGCCGGAAATCGCCGCGCCGATCATAAAGTGCGGATCGATGCCTAAGGACACGCCGAGCTGGACGCCAATTGGAATCATGATGGCGAAGGTTCCCCAGGAGGTACCGGTGGCCAGCGACATCACCGCGGCAATCAGGAAGATAAAGCCGATCGAAAAGCCGGATGGAATAACGCCGGAGGTTATCGAAGCAATATACTGTCCGGTATTCAGTTCCGCCGAAATATGCCCCATCAGGAAGGCCAGAATCATGATTGAGCTGATTTTCACCATACTGGCGTAGCCGATATACAGCTCTTTAAAAAAGTTTTCTACGTTCAGAATACCGCGCAAGCGAAACCAGATAAAAGAGACGACGGTGCCAAACATAACGCCGGAGTAGACCGACATGGAGCCGCTGCCTTTGGAGAATTGTCCCTCGCCGGTGATATATAGCACTACCGGCACCATAAGTACGGTGGAAAGGATTGGAATAAAGAAGTTGAGCAATGAGTTGCAGGCCGGATGGTCAATCACCGGGTCCGCTTCCTCTTCGCCATGCTCTTGTTCTATTTCCGTCTGGACCGTTTCAAACTTAACCTCCGCCTTTTTCATCGGCCCCCAGCTACAGCCGGAGAGGATATAAAAAAGCACTGAGGCTAATGAAAACCAGGCCATCGTATTCCAGACCATCGAGCTTGCCAGCACTTCAAATGGCTCGCCGGTCAGGTAGCCTTGCGCAATCTGGACGCCGATAACCCCCATCATCGCCGCTCCCCAGCCGTTGATCATCACCGACGAGCAAACGGACACGCAGGAAGTCTGGATAATATAGGACATCTTTTCCGGCGAGACTTTATAGCGCCGGGCAAGGTTTTTCGTTGATGCGCCGGCAATCAGCTGGTTTATCGAACTCTCGATAAAGATTAACGATGTCACCACCATCGCCAGTAGCTGGACCGACTTTTTATTGGTGACGAAATCATTTTTCTCCGAAAGAAACTGCACCAGCTTTCGCACGCCGCCGGTGACCACAATCAGCCGCATAATGCCGCCGATCATCACCATAAAAATAATCGTTCGCGCATTACCGGCGGAGGCAAAGGTTTCAATAATTCCGTTCAGCGTGCCGGCAACGCCCTGGATAATGCTGTGGTGAATCACCGCATAGCCGACAAAAATACCGGTAAGCAGAGAGAGGATCACCTGGCGGGTCAGAATCGCCAGAATAATGGTGACCAGCGGAGTAATTATCGTCCAGATGCCATAATCATGCATGATGGTTATCCTGTTTGAGGTCCATAGCGGCGAAGGCAATATCCAGGTCCTGGAGTAAGTCATCGATATGTTCAATGCCGACGGAGAAGCGCAGAGTCGTGTCATAAACGCCGATCGCTTCCCGCTCCTCTTTTGACATCGAACCGTGGGACATTGAGGCCGAATGGTTAATCATGCTCTCTACCCCGCCCAGCGATTCCGCCAGCACAAAATAGTGCAGACCGCCGATAAAGCGTTTCAGGCTCTGCATGTCTCCCTTCAGGGTCGCGGTCACTACCGCGCCGCCCGAACGCATTTGCTTCTTGCATAGCTGATGCTGAGGGTGCGACAGCAGCCCCGGATAATAGACGCTGGCAATCGCCGGATGGTTTTCCAGATATTCCGCCACGCGCAGGGCATTACTGCACTGACGCTCCATGCGCAAATCCAGCGTTTTCATACCGCGCAGGGCAAGGTAGGCATCAAAGGGCGAGGCAATAGAGCCGATCGTTGTTTTAATAAAATCGAGCCTCGAGGCGAGCACTTCATTATTGGTAATAACCGCGCCGCCTATTAAATCAGAATGTCCGCCAACATATTTACTGGTGGAGAGCATGACCATGTCCGCCCCCATTTCAAGCGGTTTATGGTTCCAGGCGCTGGCAAAGGTATTATCAACGCAGGTGGTAATGGCGTGTTCTTTAGCAATACGACACACTTTCGCGATATCGACCAGTTCAAGTAATGGATTGGTCGGCGTTTCAATCCAGATTAAGGCGGTATTTTCCCGAATATTCGCCATCAGGCTCTGCTCATCGTTCAGATCGATATAGGAAATTGTGGCGCCGGTGGTGTGCGTTTTTAATTTCTCAAACAGCCGCCAGGTTCCGCCGTAGACGCCCTTCATCGCAATAATGTGTGCGTCTTTGGGCAATAGTTCCATTACGATATTGGTGGCCGCCATTCCCGATGCGGTAGCGGTGGCATATATCCCCCCCTCCAGCTCGGCAAGTGCGGATTCATAAGCTTTACGCGTTGGATTGGAAACCCGGGAATAACAAAAATCGCCGCCTTCATAAAGGTTAGGCTGGATAAAAGAGCTGGCTGTGACAATCGGGGTAAATATAGCGTTGGTTACCGGATCGGATTGGCTTCCAGCATGAACGGCCAGGGTAGCAATATCTTTAGTTCTGGTTTTCATAGGATATACTCAAACTATTATTAGTCATAAAATATCGTGAGTTTTTATTTACGTGGTCAGCGAAGTTGGCACATAAGACTGCCGCCAAAACTCCGTTTAATAGCCAAAAAATAAACGGTCATATAATCATCAACATCGTGATTTGCGTTCTTCGACCACCATTAAAATGTATATTAGGCGCGGAAGAAAATCTTACCTATTTTCCCTCTAATCCGCGAATAATGGAGAAAATTGTTCTCTGCGCGAAAAAATCACCCACCATTAACTGATTGATAAATAAAACATTGACTTTAAAGGGTGATGTTAATCACAAAAATATGGGGGAAAACTTACTCTTTAACCGCCTGCGGCCACGAAACGATTTTTCTCATACTGGTGCCAGCGATAGGGTTCCTGAGTTCCCTCATTTACGCGCTATGCAGAATGAGTTAGAGCTATTTGCGGCGCAATGCTGTATGGTCGTAAGCCCTTAACTCAGGAAATATCATATGTCAGAACGCAAAGACGCTAAAACTCGCCGTAATTATCTCGTAAAATGCTCCTGCCCTAACTGCTCTCAGGACTCAGAACACAGCTTCAGCCGAGTACAAAAAGGTGCTCAACTCATCTGCCCCTACTGCCATAAATTTTTCCAGTCCTCTGCAAAAACCGCTGCTTAATTATCCCTTGTCAGAAGCCGATTATTGCGCATGATTGCACAATAATCAGCCAGCGCTGATGGCGTTTTTTTGGCAAAGTAAAAGCCCGCAAGCGCGGGTTTTATTTCGATTTGCATAGACTTCCCACTCACTTACTGTATAGTCGTGCCGGTTTTCATATTTAAAAGGTATTTATTTGTTCCAAAAAATGACAGGTATTGTCAAAACATTTGATAATAAAACAGGCAAAGGCCTGATCATCCCCTCCGATGGTCGCAAAGACGTACAGGTTCATATTTCCGCACTATCGCCCGGCGAGCCAACCACAATCAGCCCCGGCATCCGCGTCGAATTTCGTCGAGTCAACGGACTGCGTGGCCCGACCGCCGCCAATGTTTATCTTTCTTAAAACACAGTATAAAACGTCAATAGCTGCTGAATAAGTCACCTCGCCGGTTAAAACATGGCCAGGAAATGCTTCACCGTGCGCGAACGCTCGTAGCGTCGCCAGGCGATAGCAATATCGGTTTTTAGCGGCGCGCCCGCCAAAGGGTGGTAGCTGACGCCAGGTAGCGTGATGCAGGTCATCGACTGCGGCACCAGCGCAAAGCCGAATCCGGCTTCCACCATGCTGAGCGACGACGATATTTGCGATGACTGATAGGCTCGCTGCACGTCAATACCGGCGCGCAGATAGCTGTTGAACACCAGCTCATACAGGCCAGGGGCCACTTCGCGCGGAAAAAGAATCGGCGCCACGTCGGTAAGCTGCTCGAGCGCGAGTTCATCGCATGACGACAGCGGATGCGAACGCGCCAGCGCGATCACCATCGGCTCCTGATCGATAATCCGCAGATTAAAGGCTTTACTGCTTTCACAAGGCAGGCGTACAAAAGCAATATCCAGCTCCGCTTCGCCAAGCGCACCCATCAGCGTCGCCATATTGCCCTCGATTTGATGCAGCGTTACCGCCGGGTAACGTTGTTGGAACTGCTGCAGCAGGCTAAAGATCTGCGGATGGAAGGCATCAGAACTGGTAATGCCCAGCGCCAGCCGACCGTTCAGTCCGCGGGCGATCCCTTTCGTCTTTTCGAGCGCCGCATCGCTCAGGGCGAGGATCTGGCAGGCATCCTCATAGAACGACTCCCCCGCTTCCGTTAGCTCAACGCCGCGCGTTAAACGGCGGAAAAGCGGCGTGCCAATTTCCCGTTCAAGCCGTTGAATTTGTTGGCTTAAAGGCGGCTGTGAGATACCAAGTTCTTTTGCCGCTTTAGTGAAATGTCGCGCCTCGGCGACGGCGACAAAGTAGCGCAGATAACGAAGTTCCATATCGAAAACGTCTCAAACAAGCATAGATTCTATATTGGAACTGTGAGCTGAATCGCGTCAACATTTATTTAACCTTTCTGATATTCGTTGAACGAGGAAGCGGGTAATGAACTATTCTGCTGAATGCTCTTGTGAAGAGAGCCTGTGTGAAACTCTACGAGGGTTTTCCGCGCAACATCCCGATAGCGTCATCTACCAGACCTCTCTGATGAGCGCGCTGTTGAGCGGCGTTTATGAAGGCAATACCACCATCGCTGATTTACTCACCCACGGCGATTTTGGCCTGGGAACCTTTAATGAACTGGACGGCGAGCTGATCGCGTTTAGCAGCGAGGTATACCAGCTGCGCGCCGACGGCAGCGCCCGTAAAGCCCGAATGGAACAGCGCACGCCGTTTGCGGTGATGACCTGGTTTCAGCCGCAGTATCGTAAAACGTTCGATAAACCGGTGAGCCGCCAGCAGTTGCACGACATTATCGACCAGCAAATACCCTCCGATAATCTCTTCTGCGCCTTGCGCATTAACGGTCATTTTCGTCATGCGCATACCCGCACCGTACCGCGCCAGACCCCGCCCTACCGGGCGATGACCGACGTGCTCGACGACCAGCCGGTATTCCGCTTCAACCAGCGCGAAGGGGTACTGGTCGGCTTCCGTACCCCGCAGCATATGCAGGGCATTAACGTTGCCGGCTACCACGAGCATTTCATCACCGATGACCGTCAGGGCGGCGGTCATCTGCTCGATTATCAGCTCGACCACGGCGTGCTGACCTTTGGCGAAATCCACAAATTGATGATTGACCTTCCTGCCGATAGCGCCTTCCTGCAGGCGGATCTGCACCCAGACAATCTAGATGCCGCCATTCGCTCAGTCGAAAACTAAGGAGATTCTCGTGGATAATCAACATCAACCTCGCCAGTGGGCGCATGGCGCCGACCTGATCGTCAGCCAGCTGGAGGCCCAGGGCGTTCGCCAGGTCTTCGGCATTCCGGGGGCAAAAATCGATAAGGTCTTTGATTCGCTACTGGACTCCTCAATTCGCATTATCCCGGTACGCCACGAGGCCAACGCCGCCTTCATGGCCGCTGCGGTTGGCCGCATCACCGGGAAAGCGGGCGTCGCGCTGGTCACTTCCGGCCCCGGCTGCTCCAATCTGATTACCGGTATGGCCACCGCTAACAGCGAAGGCGATCCGGTGGTGGCGCTGGGCGGTGCGGTAAAACGCGCCGACAAGGCCAAACAAGTGCACCAGAGTATGGATACGGTGGCGATGTTCAGCCCGGTAACCAAATACTCGGTGGAAGTCACCGCATCCGATGCGCTGGCGGAGGTCGTGTCTAACGCATTTCGCGCCGCCGAGCAGGGACGGCCGGGAAGCGCCTTCGTCAGTCTGCCGCAGGATGTCGTCGATGAGCCAGTCCACGCCAGGGTGCTGCCCGCCAGCGAAGCCCCGCAGACCGGCGCGGCCCCGGACGACGCCATTGAGCGAGTGGCGAAGATGATTGCCGTGGCAAAAAATCCGGTATTCCTGCTCGGTCTGATGGCCAGCCAGACGGAAAACAGCGCGGCGCTCCGCGAATTGCTGAAAAAAAGCCATATCCCGGTCACCAGTACCTATCAGGCCGCCGGCGCGGTAAATCAGGACCACTTTACGCGCTTTGCCGGACGGGTTGGGCTGTTCAATAACCAGGCCGGGGATCGGCTATTGCATCTCGCCGACCTGGTCATCTGCATTGGCTATAGCCCGGTGGAGTATGAACCGGCGATGTGGAATAACGGTAACGCCGCGCTGGTGCATATCGACGTACTGCCCGCTTATGAAGAGCGCAACTATACCCCGGATATCGAGCTGGTCGGCGATATCGCTGCCACGCTGCACAAACTCTCCGGGCGTATTGACCACCAGCTGGTTCTGTCGCCGCAGGCCGCGGAGATTCTTGTTGACCGCCAGCACCAGCGGGAACTGCTCGATCGCCGCGGCGCGCAGCTAAACCAGTTTGCGCTTCATCCGCTGCGCATCGTTCGCGCCATGCAGGATATCGTCAACAGCGACGTAACGCTGACCGTCGATATGGGGAGCTTTCATATCTGGATCGCCCGCTATCTCTACAGCTTCCGCGCTCGTCAGGTCATGATTTCCAACGGTCAACAGACCATGGGGGTGGCACTGCCGTGGGCGATTGGCGCCTGGCTGGTGAACCCGCAGCGCAAAGTGGTTTCGGTTTCCGGCGACGGCGGTTTCCTGCAATCCAGTATGGAGCTGGAGACCGCCGTAAGGTTAAAAGCTAACGTCCTGCATATCATCTGGGTCGATAACGGCTACAACATGGTGGCAATTCAGGAAGAGAAAAAATATCAGCGGCTATCCGGCGTTGAGTTCGGCCCGGTGGATTTTAAAGCCTATGCCGAAGCCTTCGGCGCCAGAGGGTTCGCGGTCGAGAGCGCCGCCGCCCTTGAGCCGACGCTGCGGGCGGCGATGGACGTCGATGGCCCCGCCGTGGTCGCCATCCCCGTCGATTACAGCGACAACCCGCTGCTGATGGGCCAGCTTCATCTCAGTCAACTACTTTGAGTCACTACAGAAGGAATCCAGCAATGAAAAAAGTCGCACTCGTGACCGGCGCAGGCCAGGGTATTGGTAAAGCTATCGCCCTTCGCCTGGTTCAAGATGGCTTTGCCGTGGCCATCGCCGATTATAACGATGCCACCGCACAGGCGGTTGCTGACGAAATTAACCAGCACGGCGGCCAGGCGCTGGCGGTGAAGGTCGATGTCTCGAAACGCGATCAGGTTTTTGCCGCCGTTGAGCAGGCGCGTAAAGGCCTTGGCGGTTTTGACGTGATCGTTAACAACGCCGGGGTCGCGCCCTCTACGCCTATCGAAGAGATTCGCGAGGACGTCATTGATAAAGTCTACAATATCAACGTTAAAGGCGTTATCTGGGGCATTCAGGCCGCGGTAGAAGCGTTTAAAAAAGAGGGGCACGGCGGCAAGATCATCAACGCCTGCTCCCAGGCGGGCCACGTGGGTAACCCGGAACTGGCGGTCTACAGTTCAAGCAAGTTTGCCGTGCGCGGCCTGACGCAAACCGCCGCCCGCGATCTGGCGCATCTGGGAATTACCGTTAACGGCTACTGCCCGGGGATCGTCAAAACCCCCATGTGGGCGGAAATTGACCGTCAGGTTTCCGAAGCGGCGGGCAAACCGCTGGGCTACGGAACCCAGGAATTTGCGAAACGCATTACCCTCGGTCGTCTTTCCGAACCGGAAGACGTCGCGGCCTGCGTCTCTTATCTGGCCGGTCCGGACTCCAACTATATGACCGGTCAGTCGCTGCTGATCGATGGCGGTATGGTATTCAGTTAATAATAAATAAGCTCTGACATGGTTTGCCCCGGCCTCAGCGCCGGGGCTTTTTTTCAGCCTTTCGGGAAGATCCACAGATCGTTGACGGGCAAGGTAAGATGGCAACGTTCGGCATCGCGCAGTGCGCTACCGTAGGCGCGAATAGCGAAATCATCGCCTTCGGTGCGAAACAGATACTCCCAGCGGTCGCCGAGATACATACTGGTCAGCAGCGCTAATTCCAGCATGTTCTCTTCAGGCGAGGAGGCTATGCGCAGGCGTTCAACACGAATGACCGCCGTTGCTTCCGCCCCCACGCTGACCCCTTCCCCGGCCATTCCCCACAGTGCCCAGCTGGCGCCCTCAATGCGCGCCCGACCGTTATCCAGATCGGTGACGGTGCCGTGCAGCCGATTATTGCTGCCCATAAACTCGGCGGCAAACAGCGTTCTCGGGCTGCCGTACATCTCCTGTGGAGTTCCCTGCTGCTCGATGACGCCGTTATTGAGCAGCAAAATGCGATCGGAAATCGCCATCGCCTCATTCTGATCGTGGGTCACCATCAGCGCCGACAGACCCAGCTTGACGATCAGCTCGCGCAAAAAGACCCGCGCCTCTTCCCGCAGCTTAGCGTCGAGGTTCGACAGGGGTTCATCCAGCAGAATGACCGGCGGGTTATATACCAGCGCCCGGCCGATGGCCACGCGCTGCTGCTGTCCTCCGGAGAGCTGATGCGGGTGGCGATTGCCAAGATGCCCCAGGCCCAGCTGATCGAGCACGCTCTGCACCCGCTGTTTGATCTCCGCGGCGGCGACCTTACGTAGCCTGAGGGGGTAAGCCACGTTCTCAAATACCGTTTTGTGCGGCCACAGGGCGTAGGACTGGAACACCAGACCCAGGTTACGCTCCTCCGCCGGAATTTCACTACGCGGGTTGCCGTCATAAACGCGGGTTTTACCGATAGCGATCGTGCCGCTGGTGGGCTTCTCCAGCCCGGCGACCGCCCGCAGCAGCGTGGTTTTTCCGCTCCCCGATGGGCCGAGCAGCGAGACGACTTCCCCCCGCCTCAGCTCCATAGATACGCCCTTCAGTACCGGGTTATCGCCGTAGGTCAGGTGCAGGTTTTCTACCGATAATTCAATCATGTAATTTCACTCCAAAGCGCAGGGCGATGCCCAGACCCACGACCACCAGCAGGATATTAATAAACGAGAGCGCGGCGACGATATCGATAGCCCCCGCCGCCCACAGCGACACCAGCATCGAACCGATAGTTTCCGTTCCCGGAGAGAGCAGATAAACCCCGGTCGAATATTCGCGCTCGAAGATAAGAAACATCAGCAGCCAGGAGCCAATCAGGCCATAGCGCGACAGCGGCACCGTGACGTGGCGGGTGATCTGCCCGCGCGATGCGCCGGTACTGCGCGCCGCCTCCTCCAGCTCAGGCGCCACCTGCAGCAGCGTCGAGGAGATGAGCCGCAGGCCGTAGGCCATCCAGACCACGGTATAGGCCAGCCAGACGCTAAAAATGGTATTACGCAGCGCGCGCAGCTGAACAATCAGATGGTCGCGCAGCCACTCAGCCACCGGCAGCGCCGAGAGCCAGCCGTTTTTCAGCGACTGATCCAGCCACATCGGCAGAAACAGAAACACCCACAAAAATGCCAGCCCGGCCAGCAGCCCCGGCACCGCACGCGGCACCAGCACGCTGTAGTCGAGAAAGCGCGTGACGTTATCCGGTTTGCGGTGCATCGCGATGCCTACGAACAGATAGCAGACCACCGCCAGCGCGCCGCCGATGACCCCAATCGCCATAGAGTTAACGATGGCGCGCAGCAAATTCGGCTGCTGCCAGATGTTGCGGAACGTCGCCAGCGAGAGTTCATCCCACAGCGGAACGCCAACCCCCCAGTTCGAAATAAAGGCCCGCAGCGCAACGCCGATCAGCGGTACGCCGATGGTAACCGTCAACCAGGCCACCACGACGATACCGGCGACCCAGCGCCATTTCCCCAGCGGCAGCGCCCGGGCCTGCGATGCTTTCCCCTTCATGGTGACAAAGCGGTTGGCGGTACGCATCAGGCGGCGCTGGAGCATCACCAGCGGAATGGTGATGCAGATCAGCACCACCGCCACCGCTGCCATCAGATGATAGGAAGGCGTGCCGAGCTTGTTGGTCAGTTTATAAAGATAGGTGGCCAGCACCATATTGCCTTCCGGGTCCCCCAGCACCAGCATCAGGCCGAAGACTTCCAGGCCGAGAAAAAACAGCAGTACGCAGGCATAGAGTATGGACGGCCGTACCATCGGCAGGCTCACCGAGGTCATGACCTGCAGCGGCGATGCGCCAACCGTTCGCGCCGCTTCTTCCACATCCGAACCGACGCTGCGCAGCGCGGAAGAGATATAGAGATAGGCGTGTGGAACGTGCGTCAATCCGGCGATCGCCACGATGCTGAACATCGAATAGATATTCCAGGGCACAAAACCGATCAGCTGCTCGACCCACTGCGAAAAGAAGCCTACCGGTCCCGCCGCCACCACGTAACCAAAGGCCAGCACCATCGGCGATACGAAAATCGGCACCAGAATCAGCGGCTCAATAATCCGTCTGCCGGGTAAATCGGTGCGCACCATTAAAAAGGCGAGGATCCCGCCGAGAGGAATGGCGATCGCCACCAGGCCGAAGGCGAGAATAAAGCCGGATTTTAGCGCCAGATAAAAATCCGGATCGGTAAAGATAAATTCGAAGGCCTCAAGGCTAAATGCCTTCGAGCGGGCAAAAAAGGGTGCCGAGAGAAAGCTCTGCACCACGATAAATAGCAGCGGGACATAAATGGCCAGCGCCGTTATCAGGACAACAATTCCGCGCGGCAACCCCTGCCACTTTCGGCGTAAGATATTCATAAGCGATCCCTTTAAACCTGGCGGGTATCATGTGGGCTGCGCATCCTGAAAAGATGCGCAGCGCCGGAGGGTTATTTCGCCGCGGCGGTGCGCCACTGTTTGATAAATTCCAGGCGTTGTTTCGGCTCAAGATACGCCAGCAGCGTTTCATCGACCGGAATGGGCTTCAACGCGCTGCCGAGCATTTTGGTCATACCGTCGATATCATTTTTACCTTCGATATCATTGCGCAGGGAGGGAATATCGGCCTGGTTCGCCAGGATGCTTTGCCCCTTTTCCGAGAGCACGTAATCAAACCACAGCTTCGCCGCATTCAGATGCTCGGCTTCTGCGGTAATAAACGAGACCCGCGAGAGCACCAGCACATAATCTTTCGGGTACGAGATACCCAGCGAAGGGTCGTTTTTCGCCCGCGCCTCCGCGTATGAACCGAGGATGTTGTAGCCAATCAGGTTTTCCCCGGAGGAGACGCGCTCCATCATCGTCCCGGTGGACGATTGCACGGTCAGCCCGCCTTTCGCCATTCCCGCCAGGTCGTCAAAGTAGTGAGCATCGGCTTTACTGTCCTGAACCGCCAGCATAAAACCCAGGCCCGATTTTTCAATATCGTAGGTAGTGACCTTGCCCTTGAACTTATCAGCCTGACTGGCGATCAGCTTCGCCAGCGCGGTGTGCGAATCAGGAACATCCCCTTGCGGGATCAGGCGCTTATTATAGATAAAGACCACCGGTTCATAGGTGGTGCCGTAGGCTTTTTGCTGCCAGACCGCCCATTTCGGCAGCTTATCTTGTTCCGGGGAGGCATACTGCTCCGCATAATCGGTGGCAAGCTTCAGCGCCGTATCCATTGAAGAACTCCAGACCACATCGCCGCTTCCGCCGCCCGCTGCCTGCTCGCTGATATAACGGTTGTACAATTCGGTACTGTTCATATCGTTATATTCAACTTTAATGCCGGGATATTGCGCTTCAAAACCTTTAATTAACGGACCTGCGGCCTTAGTATCCGTGGTTGAGTAAATCACCACCTTGCCTTCTTTAATCCCCGCATCCACGACCTTTTGATAATCCGCCGGATAGCCCTGAGGGAGCGCAGCAAAGGCCTGACCGGAGAATATGGCCGTCAGTGAAATCACTAAGCCACTAATTTTCATATACATAAAATCAACCTTTAAGCATCATTTATTGAATGTAAATTTAACATATAGCGTGACGTAAGAACCTTGCAACGCCTGGGAATGTTTTTTTACGGCTTTTGTGACGCTGACGTAATTTAAATGATGGTGATTGAGATTTGGCAAAAGCCTAAAACGTTGAGGTGATGAAATATTAAGAAAAGATTAAGTTTTTCTGTTTTTAAACCTGCCGAATAAGGCATTCTTAAATAAACGAATAAAACTTGTTGGCGCAGGACGCGGTAAATCGCTGACTTCCATATCATGAATGGCAGCGGCTAATAGCCGACGCTACGGAGTCAGTATGTATAAGCGAAAACTCCCGGGTCGCGGCTGACGCCTTATCCGGGCTACGGGACCGCTGACGGTGTGAATCCGTAGTCTGGCTAAGCGCAGCGCGGGCCGGGTGAACGCTAAGCCGGTGCATTTGGCTTCACACCTGTCCCGGAGGCGGTGCTGACGCACCTGTCCGGGCTACCGGCCCGAGAACCTGTAGCCCAGCTAAGCGCAGCACGAGCTGGGGAATTTACCGTTGCGCCAGCTGGCGCAAAACCGTTCGTAGTTCATCGGGCTTACGCATCCCCTGATGCCAGTCCAGCACTCTACCGTCGCCATCAATTAATATTGATGTTGGCGTACCGATAACCTGATAACGCTCCTGAGTTATTTTCAGCCGATCGCGCAGCACCGGATAGCTAATCCCATGCTTCGCCAGCAGCGGCGCGATATCCACGGTATCCGGATCGGTATTCACCCCCACCACCACCAGCTTATCCGGCCAGCGCTGGCTGAGCGCCTGTAAGGTATCCATCTCTGCCAGACAGCCGCCGCAGCCTGCGGACCAGAAATTAAGATAGACCGCCTTCCCTCGCCAACGATCGAGGCTGACCGGCGACTCCTGTAAATCGAATGCCGCCAGCGCAGGTGCCGTTTCGCCGCGAGCCAGCTTCTCTTCTTTGCAGCCGCTAAGCAGCGCCAGCGTCAGAAACAGCATCACTTCAGGCATGCGCATGATGATTCACCTCCTCGCCGAGATACTTTCCGTGCTGCAAACGCACGATGCGGTCAGCGAATTGACCCAGCGCCGGGTTGTGGGTCACCATCACAATGGTTCGCCCCTGGCGGTGTAAATCGGTCAGCAGATCCAGCACCCGCTGCTCGTTCTCTTCGTCAAGGTTACCGGTCGGCTCATCGGCAAAAATAACCGGCGGCTCGTTAACCAGCGCCCGGGCAATGCAGACGCGCTGCTGTTCCCCGCCCGACAGCTGGCTCGGTAAATGGGTCACGCGATGCTCAAGTCCCACCTGAGCCAGCACCGCTCTGGCGGCGCTCTCATCCACCACGCTGTGGTAATGCTGCGCCAGCATGATGTTTTCCAGCGCCGTCAGAAACGGGATGAGATGGAACTGCTGGAAGACGAGGCCAATTTTCTGCGCGCGAAAGCGACGGCGCCCCTCTTCATCCAACGCCGCGGCGTCGGTGCCATCCAGGATCACCTGTCCTTCACTGGCGGTATCCAGACAGGTAAGAATGTTCATCAGGGTCGTTTTGCCGGAACCGGAGGCGCCCATGATGGCAACAAACTCGCCGCGTGCGATGCGCAAATTAATATCCTCCAGCGCCGTAACTTCCCCGAACCGCTTATATAAATGACGCGTTTCAATCGCCATTTGACGCAAAGACGTGACGGTCATGGCGTTACTCTCCTTTCAGCACTTTCGCCGGTTCGACGCTCACCGCACGCCGCACCGGAACAATGGCCGCCAGCAGGGCGACCAGTAAAGACAGAACCAGGGTCAGCGGCAGCACCGGCAGACGCAGCGAGATGCTGGCGTTAAACACCGTTAATCCCAGCAGCTGCGCCAGCAGATAGCCCACCACCCAGCCGCAGACTACCGCCGCGAGGGTAATAATGCTGGTCTCCAGCAGCATCTGGCGGGTAATATCGCCGTTGCTGGCGCCCAGCGCTTTTTGCAGCGCAAACTCTTTCGCCCGCTCACCGACAATCGCCATCAGGGTGGTGTTAACGCACAGGGACGACAGCGCGAGGATCACCATCGACACCAGCCCCATCAGCCCCTTAATTTTATCCAGCACCTGCCCCTCGGAAGCCGACACTTTGCGCACCGGACGAATCTCAAGGTTCGGGTACTGATGCTGCAGCTGGCTGGCATAGCGCTCCACCTGGCCCAGGTCATTGCTGACGCTAAGCAGCCCGTGACTGATCGCGCCGGGCTTTTGCAGCCAGGACTGCGCCACATCGAGGCTGACGATCAGCATATTGTCGGTCGCGTCCCCCGCCTCTACGATGCCTTTAATCAGCAGCGTCTTACGCCGGCTATGGTCTACCAGCGTCACGCTATCGCCAACATTCAGTGCCAGTCGCTGCGCCAGTTTGACGCCAATCATCGCGTTGCGATCGTCAAAGCTGACGCCGATCCAGCTGCCGTTGACCTGCCAGTAAGGCACCAGCTTTTGCAGCGACTCAAACCACACCCCGACCATCACTACTTTCTCCAGCTCAGTACGCGCCGTACCGTACAGCCACGGACTGGCGCCGTGAATCAGGCCCGCCGGCGCGCCATCAAGAATGGCCTGAAGCTCCGGCTGCGGCATGCTGGCGCCGTGGCCCGGACCAATATAAAAATTGGCGCCGAAGGTGCGCAGCTCTTCGCTCATTTTGCTATTGATATCGAACCACACGGCGGAGAGTGCGGTCACGATGGTCGCCCCTACCGCCAGCGCGGCAAACACCACGCTGACCCGCTGCATTCTCAGCCGCAGCGCTCGCCACACCAGCAGCCACAGCATGTCGCGCTTAGCGGCCATATAGCACCTCCACAGGGTAAAGACGAGCGATCCGGCGGGCCGGGAACCAGGTACCGATTAAAGCAATCAGCACCGCTATCACCAGCACGCAGGGCACCACCACCCAGGCAAAATTCAGCGGCGTAGCAAACAGCATCAGGCCAATAGCCTTTGCCAGCCCCCAACCGGCGATACAGCCCAATGCGCCGCCGACCAGGCCGCCCAGCGCCGCTTCAAGGTAAAACAGCAGCAATATTTGCCACTGGCGGGCGCCCAGCGCTTTCATGAGACCAATCTCTTTGGCGCGCTCCATAATCGTACTGGTCATCAACGAGGCGATGCCCATCGCCGCCGCAGCCAGCGCGGCCAGAGTCACCACCCCCATCAGCAGCTGAATTTTGTCGATAACCACACCTTCCGAAGCAGCAACCTGCCAGACCGGACGCACCTCGGCGCCGGAAATGGCCTCTTCCAGCTGGTGGGCGATGGACGATACGTAGGCGGTGCAGTACCAGAGATCGTACTCTTCGGCATTCAGCGCCTCGAGATCCTCACGGGCACGGCGCGACAGCTCGTTCTCCGGTACCGTCAGCGCCGAGACGCGGATCGCCTGCACTTTTCCCGGTAGACCGAGCAGCTGCTGCACGACGCTAAGCGGCATCACCAGTTGGTTATCCTCATCGCCGCCGCTGGACAAAATACCGCTCACCTGGACGTTCAGCACCCTATCCGCAACGTTGAGGACCAGGCGATCGCCGGGCTGCCAGCCGTAGTTTCGCGCCAGCGCGTGACCGACCAGCGTTTGCGGCGTCTCGCCGACCGGCTCCTGCGGCCATGCGCCGGTCACCTGCCAGAAGGGGCTGACCGTCCGCTGTCCGGTCTCGTACCCCTCTTCATCCGGGATACTGACCGGCTGGCTAAAAAAAGTGCCCAGCACGCGAATATCCTGTCCTGCAACGTTTACCTCGCCACCGAGCATCGGGGCAAAGCCAACGATGTTATTGCGCCAGAAAATATCTTTGATGTTCGGCAGCTCGGATTCATCAAGAAAGTCGTCGCTGGCCAGCGGGTTGCTTTGCTCGCTGAACAGCGCGGGCAGCGCCGCCTGCCCGGCGGGCTCAATTAAAATATTGGCGCCGTAGGATTTCAGCTCGCGGGACATCTTGTCGCCGATATCGATAGAGACCGCCAGCAGCGCCGAGATCAGGCTGGTCGCCAGAAACACGGTCAATACCGCCAGCGCTTTGCGCCGCAGGTTGCGCCCCCACGACTGGTAGATCATTCGCCACAGCATGGTTACTCCTCCTTCACCGCGTCGGGCACAAACTGCTCTGGCGCATTGCGGAAACGGTCATAGTTGGCTTCAGAGGAGAAGAACCAGGTTTTACCGCCATAGCTGTATTTGTAGTCGGCGCGGGTGTTGGTCAGGGTGGAGCCATCCACCGGGTCGGTGACGTTAATCGTCAGGACGGTAGAGAAATAGTTACCTCCGCTGGCCAGCGCCGCGCCGGGTATCGTCAGCTGTTTGTCATCGTTGCGCCAGCCGTCGATCGGCACCGGGTTACAGCCGCCGGGCTTGCCAATCGAGGGGATAAAAATGTGCACACCGCAGGCGACACAAATCACCTGATTGCCTTCCATAACGTAGCCCTGATCGCCGCACAGCAGGCAGGCGTCAAACACCACGCCAAAGCGCAGCTTATCGGGATAGCGGTTAATGATAAAAAAGCGAATCGCTTTGCCGTCGTCCGCCACCCAGACGAAGCGATGCAGTTTGCCATCTCGAACCTGCTCGACCGGAATATGCACCTGGCCGTCGGCGGCCAGCGTAACCGCCTGCGCCTCGGACAAGCGCGGCGGCTGCGAAGCCACCAGATTCCACCATAGCTGGCCGCCGATAATCGCCAGCGCGCAGCAAACGGTGGTCAACCACAAACGGCTGGCTTTACGGCGTTCGGCCAGCGCAAGGCGGCGGGAGATGGGGTCCTCCGCGGCTTTAACCGCCCAATAATAGCGGCGTAGCGCCGGGATCCAGCACAGACACAGCAGCAGCAGTATCGCGGCGGCGGCCCAGTTATACATCGCCGCGTTGTTGGTCACCCTGGCGACAAAGCTCAGCAGCGGTTTCAGCAGCGGTAGCACCTGTAGCTTCATCAACAGCAGCAGCAGGTTACCGCCGAGCGGTAGCCACAGCAGGACCAACAGCAGCAGGGCCAGCGGCCAGTAGAAGCCGCGCATTCTGCGCAGCAGCATGGCGCAGAGCGCGCAGGCAAGGCACAGCAGCGCGAACGCCACAGCCAGCGCGGTGATATTCAGCAGCAGATCGGTGTTCAGAACGTGCGTGGAGGTCAATCCGCCCAGGTTCGGGTCCAGCGCCCAGTGCCGGGCTGCGCCGAAAGTGAGGAGCCATTGCCACAGATAGCGAACGCGCGGCGAAGACCAGCTGAAGCTCAGTAAAAACAGCAGCGATACGAGGATTTCAGCGCCGACCAGCAGAAGCTCCAGCGTCTGGCTCGGGCGAATATACAGCCCGGCCAGTAGTCCGCAGCCCAGCGCGGTAAGCAGCGTCCAGACCAGCGGACGCAGGACGGGAGGCGCGCCGCGCGCCCAGAGTACGGCGGAAAGCAGCGCAATGCAGAAAAAGGCCTGTAGCGTCGTGACGAAAAAATAGCTCATGACTTTAACTCAGTACGGCGGATGAATAACACGCCGCAGGATGACCGCCCGGCCATCCTGCGTGAAAACACTCGCATCTGAGGATGCTGAGACTGATGACAACCCTGCTTTAACGATGGCGTCGCATTTCTGGCGGCTAACGCCTCACTCTGCTTACAAAAAAGTAATATCAGCAAGTTATGCGTTACCACAGGATCGCGGATGCGAAACGGAGATTTGCAGCAGAGCGCGCT
Source organism: Klebsiella sp. K5-306 (assembly GCF_051835185.1). Classification (NCBI taxonomy): domain Bacteria; kingdom Pseudomonadati; phylum Pseudomonadota; class Gammaproteobacteria; order Enterobacterales; family Enterobacteriaceae; genus Klebsiella; species Klebsiella sp. K5-306. The sequence continues at coordinate 441,250 of NZ_JAIFJY010000001.1, read as the reverse complement.
TTGTCAACAATCTGAGCCTCCGGAGACGCTTAGTTCAGACCGACATATTTAAACTCATAGCTCACATCAAACGGCTTCCACCAGCGGCCGACGCCGGTTTCACTATCGGTATGGCGGTGCATCCCGGCTTTCGACGGCGGGTCAATGTGGTAGGTGACTTTATAGTTACCCACGCCCATCATCTTGATGTTCGCGCCGTAGTGCGGGCCGTCGCTCGCCACCATCGGCATAAAGGTGCCTTCCTGTTTTTCGCCGGTATCGCTATTGACCAGGGTGTAGGAGATCGTCAGATAAGGGATCCATTCACCTGCGCCAAAACCATTTTTACCGCCTTCTACCGCGTGAATATCCGCTTCCAGATGGATATCCGACTTCGCTGCCGGCAGCCCCATGCCGCGCGGCTCCATATCAATAGGCTGCAGGTAAACCGCGGCGATCTCCATTTCATTCATGGTGACCGGCTCGCCGGCCGGATACTCTTTAAAGGCCAGCGCCGCGGGCGCGGTGAAGATACTGGCCAGGGTGGCGCTGATCATCAGGGTCTTCTTCATGGTCATCTGACTCATCCTCTCGTCTTAAAATGGTTAGCAATGCGTTTTTATGGTTTCAGCGGGTGCCTGACGACGGCGCATGATCCATAGCGCCGCCAGCGCCGCGAGCAGCAATATGCCCTGCGGCAATAGCGTTTCCACATAGGGGTAAATTCCCAGCCAGCTGATTTCCGGTATTCCGGCGATCAGCGTTGGCTGAAATAGTTTGCCCTCCACCAGTTCCAGTACCCCTTTTCCGGCGAAGACAAACGCCATCAGGTACATAAAACCGCCGGTGAACAGGAAGAAGGGTTTGAGCGGTAGCCGGACCACCGAGTAGCGCATGACGAGCCAGGCGATCAGCAGAACGACACAGCCGATAACAAACCCGGCGCCGATGGCAAGATGGCCCGGCAGCCCCTGGGCATCGCCAATCAGGGCGTAATAGAACAGCACCGTTTCGGCCCCCTCGCGGTAGACCGCAAGGAAGCTGGTTAACCACAGTCCCACCAGCGAACCGCGCGACAGCGAATGGGAGAGTTTGCCCTCAAGCCAGGCCTTCCAGTGGCGGGCTTCAACTTTGGACAGTAGCCAGTAGCTCATAAGGAACAGCATCACTACCGCAATCAGCATAGTGATCCCCTCCAGCAGCTCGCGGCTGGCGCCGGATTGAGTAAACAGCAGCTGGAAGATAAACGCCGTCGCCACGCTGGCGACCAGCGCCACCATCACCGACTGGCGGATCAGCGGCAGTTTGTCGTGATGGTTGTTTTTAACCAGATACGCGACGATAGCCGCCACAATCAGCAGCGCTTCCAGCCCTTCGCGCACGATGATCATCAGGCTATAGAGCAGCAGGCTCCACTGGGTCTCTTCGCCTTCGCCAAGCATGGTGACCGCTTTTTGCAAATCCGCCTCAAGGGCGGCGGCTTCCGCGGCCAGCCTCTCCTGCGGCTGTCCGGCCTTCATCAGGCTGACCATACGGGTAAAATGGGCCTCCAGAGAAGTTTTAAAGGCCGCATCGCGAGAACCGATTTTGTTCTCCATCCCGGTGGCTTCAAAGCGGTCGAAATAGATGTCCTGTACGTCGAGGATCGCCTCCTGCCCCTCCCCATTTTGATAGCGCGTTAGCGCGGCGTTGATGCTCTGGTTAATCCCCTGGGCGACGCTTGCCCAGTCCGCGCGGGCGGTCGTTTCATCAGCCAGCGCGGCGTTATCGGCGCCAGAGGGAGCGCCCATCGGCCGATCGTCGCGGGTGGTTGGCAGACCCGGCAGAATGTCTTCCAGATCCTGTAATAGCGTGGTGACCTGATACGACACCTCGTTCAGGCGGTCAGGCTGGGCGGCCAGAGTCAGCAGCGCGCTAAACTGTTGGTTAATGGCGGCCGCTTCCTTCGCCGAGCGATTTTGCCGCACCGAGGTTTCCATTCCGGAGTTTTTAAATCCCTGATACTGCGCCTGCTGCACCTGCTGGCTGGCCTGCGCGTAGTTGCCGGCCTGATACTCCGTTACCGCCTGCGCCAGCCTGTCGTCAAGGGTGCGGAAGCTCTCCTGCCAGTGCTGCGCAATGTCATCGCGCGTAAGCGCGGTATGCTGCTCTTCCGCCACCAGCCGATGCCCGCCGTCCAGCACCGGCTCAACTTCACGCAGCGCCTGCTTCAGCCCGTCGATACGTGCCTGCACCTCGCCGATCGGTTTGCCCTCACCGATCATGCGACGGATCTCACCGAAAGTGCTCTCCATCTCGTAGCTCTTACGCGCCGAGATATTGATCCGAATTGGCCCTTCAAGGTTTTCAAACACTTCAAAGTAGGCCATTTGCACTTCGCGCCGCGCGTCGGTATTTTTTTGCTGCTGATAAAGTTCTGCCGTTTTATCAAGACGTTGCTCGATATCTTCGATATAAGGCGCATACTGGGTCTGCGCCATCGCGCACGCGCTGCCAAACAACAGGCTCAACAGCATCAGCAGCAGGAAGGAACGAGGGCCGGTCATGACAAATCCCTTGCGATTTAATGATAATGATTATCGTTGTCATTTTTACTCGCAATGTACATGACCTGGATCATGAAAATGTCAACCTGTGACAATTTATGTAAAATGTTGCAAAGAAATAATTATTAATAACTATCCGTTATTAGCGCGTGAGTGACGCCTGGCTTGCGCGAAATAGCTGTCGTGAGCGCATAAAAAAAACCGGCGCGATCTTCGCGCCGGTTATGGAGCATATTTTGGCTTGTGCGATATTAACGGCGTAATATCTCAGGGTTATGCTGTAGCTGCCGGAGAAAATTACCGTAGCCCTGCTCACCCACCCAATAATTAATACTCTTCTCGACGCCGACGGAGGTTAACGTCGCGCCGCTGATACCATCCACGGTGTAATCATCGTGCTGGCCAGGAGTATTTTGTACGACCTTCAGCGCCGGCTGGCCGTTATTATCGCGTATTTTTTTGCCCGGCCATTGGCGACGCCATTCGGGATCTGTCACGCGCGCGCCCAGCAGCGGCGTCTCATTTTGCTGATAATACAGCAGGTCTTTTACCGTGCGACCATCGGTAGCCAGCGCGATCAAGCCATACATCATCGATTTTGCCCCTTTACCGTAAAAGGGCAGTATAACCTGCTGAATTTCATTATCATTATTGCGAATAAGATAAACCACTGCCCGCGGGCAGCGCTGGCGAATGGGCGTCGGGTTCTGCGCTACTGCCGGTTCACCGCAGCCTTTTTGCCCAGCGGTATCCTCTCCCGGCGCAACAAACTGGCCGCTATCCAGATTAACCTGACGGACGATCACCCGTTTTGCATAGAGCGATTTCAGCGCCTGCGGATCGCGAGGTTCGTTGCCGGTTAAACCCGCCACCTGCAGTACCGCATTTTCTGTCGCCGCATTTTCCGGTACGGCATAATTGTCTTTGGACAGTAAAAACCAGGCGACAACAATTGCAAAAATAAGAATACAAAACACCATCAAAATTAAAACAATAATTTTACCTTTACGCATGCGCTTCATTTTCCCATCGGTTGGCATCCTTAATACAGAGTGCAATCATTTGCCTCTGGCTGTCCAGAGCTGATGATAATTATTATCGTTATCATTAATTCTGCGGAGCGCCAAAGCCGGCGGGATAAATATCCCCGACTGCAGAGAAAAATATCTCCCCCCTATTTTTTATTTCTCCCCTGTTCTCTGGAGATGATCGCCCAGCGTAACGACAGCCGCGCGCAAACCTTGATCTTCGCCGTTGCTCAGCGCAGCATGGAACGGCAAACACACTAAAACAATAATCCGCAACCCACTCACAGGAGAGAATCAGTGCAAACAGGACATCGCTTCCAGGCCACGGATCTGCATCATTTTGTTAAAACCCTTTTCGCCCATATGGGAAGCTCCCCCACCGAAGCGTCGCTTATCGCCGACCATCTGGTTGCCGCCAACCTGGCCGGGCATGACTCCCACGGCGTAGGCATGATCCCGAGCTACGTACGATCCCACGCGCAGGGCTATCTGCAGCTCAACCGCCACGCCAGCGTGATGAAGGACGCGGGTGCGGTTGTCACGCTGGACGGCAACGGCGGCTTCGGCCAGGTCGTGGCCCATGAAGCCATGCAGATCGGTATTGAGAAGGCGAAACAGCACGGTATGGCCGCCGTGGCGCTGCGCAATGCGCATCATATTGGCCGCATCGGCTACTGGGCGGAACAGTGCGCCGCCGCCGGAATGATCTCTATCCATTTCGTAAACGTGGTTGGCAACGTGATGGTCGCCCCGTTCCGCGGCAAAGATAGCCGCTTCGGCACGAACCCGCTGTGCGTGGTTTTTCCGCGCGCCGGCCATCCGCCGCTGCTGCTGGATTACGCCACCAGCGCCATCGCTTTTGGTAAAACCCGCGTTGCCTGGCATAAAGGCGTGCCGGTCCCCGCGGGGTCGCTGATCGACGCTCGCGGCGTCCCCACGACCGACCCGGCGGTGATGCAGACGTCGCCGCTGGGGGCGCTGCTGACCTTTGCCGAACACAAAGGCTACGCGCTGGCGACGCTGTGCGAAATTATCGGCGGCGCGGTATCCGGCGGTAAAACCTCGCATCAGGAGACCCTGCAGGGCAGCGTGGACGCTATCTTCAACTGCATGACCACCATTATTCTCAGCCCGGAAGCGTTCGATGCGCCGGATATGCAGCGCGAGACCGAAGCGTTTATCGACTGGTGTAAACAGTCGCCGCACGAGCCGGACGCGCCGATTCTGGCCCCGGGCGAGTGGGAAGAGGCTAACCGCCAGCAGCGCCTGGCGGAGGGCATTCCGCTGGACGCCGGAAGCTGGCAGGCGATTTGCGCCGCCGCCGAAGAAGTTGGTTTACCCGCCGACACCCTCGCGCGGCTGCGGCAGAAGCTGGCCTGATTTTCCCGCCATGACGCCCGCCCGGGCGTCATGTCATCGTCATTAGTGTCGACATCACTGCCGCCATCTCTTTTTCGAACAAATATTATCTTTATATTCAATGTATTAATTATTGGCACGCGCTGTGCATAACGCTTGCGTCATTTGCCGGTACGCTGGCTTATGGCGCCCTGACACCGGCGGGCCGGGCCCGGTCTGTCCGTTGTTGTTTATTCACTGTTAACAGGTCTGTTACTGATGAAAAAAATCACGAGCGTTTGCCCTTATTGCGGGGCCGGTTGCAAACTTAAGCTGGTCGTCGAAAACAATAAAATTATCCGAGCCGAAGCCGCTGATGGCGTCACCAACCAAAATCAGCTGTGCCTTAAAGGCTATTACGGCTGGGATTTTCTCAACGATACCCAGCTGCTGACGCCACGTCTGCAGCAGCCGATGATTCGCTATCAAAAAGGCGGCAAATTCACCCCGGTAAGCTGGGATGAAGCTATCCGCTATACGGCGAAAAAACTGCGTGAAATAAAGGAGAAGCATGGCCCGCGCGCCATTATGACGACCGGTTCATCCCGCGGTACCGGCAATGAAACCAACTATGTGATGCAGAAGTTCGCCCGCGGCGTGCTCCACACCAATAACGTCGACTGCTGCGCCCGCGTCTGCCACGGCCCGTCGGTAGCCGGACTTCAGCTGGCGCTGGGTAACGGCGCGATGAGCAACTCGATCAGCGATATCGAAAACTCAAAATGCCTGCTGGTCTTCGGCTATAACTGCGCCGACTCCCACCCTATCGTCGCCCGCCGGGTGATTAAAGCCCGGGAAAACGGCGCGAAAATCATCGTCTGCGACCCGCGCCGTATCGAAACCGCCCGCATCGCCGATCGCCATCTGCAGCTCAACAACGGCAGCAATATGGCGCTGGTCAACGCCTTCGCCCACGTCCTGCTGGAAGAGGATCTCTATAACCACGATTACGTCGACCGTTTTACCGAGGGGCTCGACGCCTATCGCGAAACGGTAAAAGACTATTCACCTGAAGCCGTTGAGGAGATAGTCGGCGTGCCGGCCGCTGAAATTCGCCAGGCGATGCGCATGTTTGCCGCCGCCCCCTCCGCGACCATTATGTGGGGCATGGGCGTCACCCAGTTCGGCCAGGCGGTGGACGTCGTCAGAGGGCTGGCCAGCCTCGCGCTGTTAACCGGTAACCTCGGACGCGCCAACGTCGGCGTAGGCCCGGTGCGCGGGCAAAACAACGTTCAGGGCGCCTGCGATATGGGCGTATTGCCAAATATGTTCCCCGGCTACCAGGACGTCACCGACGCCAGCGTTCGCGATAAGTTTGCTAAAGCATGGGGCGTTAACCCGGCGGTCATGGACGACCAGGTCGGCACCCGAATCACCGAAGTGCCGCACAAAGCGCTGGCCGGCGAAATCAAAGCCTACTACATCATGGGGGAAGATCCGCTGCAAACGGAAGCCGATTTGGGCCTGGTGCGCAAAGGGATTGAGGCGCTCGATTTCGTGGTGGTGCAGGATATCTTTATGACCAAAACCGCAGAGATCGCCGATGTGCTGCTGCCCGCCACCTCCTGGGGCGAACACGGCGGCGTCTTCACCTGCGCCGATCGCGGTTTCCAGCGCTTCGAGCAGGCGGTTATTGCCACCGGCAACGTTAAGCGCGACTGGGAAATCATTTGCCTGCTGGCCAGCGAAATGGGCTACCCGATGCATTACGACAATAACCAGCAAATCTGGGACGAAATGCGCGAGCTTTGCCCCCTGTTCTACGGCGTCACTTATGAAAAAATGGGCGATATGAACCACGTTCAGTGGCCGTGTCCGACGCTGGATCACCCCGGGACGCCGTGGCTGTATAAAGATAATCTCTTCGACACGCCGACCGGCAAAGGCCAGCTGTTTGCCGCCCCGTGGCGAGCGCCGGCCGAAACCCCGGATGAAGCCTACCCGCTGGTGCTCTGTACCGTGCGCGAAGTGGGCCACTACTCGTGCCGTTCGATGACCGGTAACTGCGCGGCCCTGCAGTCGCTTGCCGATGAGCCGGGCCGGGTGCAAATCAATCGCGCCGACGCGCAGCGCCTCGGCATCGCCGATCAGCAGCTGGTGTGGGTGAGCTCGCGACGCGGTAAGGTGATTACCCGCGCCGACATTAGCGATCGCATTAACCAGGGCGCGGTGTATATGACCTACCAGTGGTGGGTGGGTGCCTGTAACGAGCTGACGCAGGATAATCTCGATCCGATCTCGAAAACGCCGGAAACCAAATATTGTGCGGTGAAGGTAGAGGCTATTGCGGATCAGCGCTGGGCCGAGCAGTATGCATGGAACAGCTACAGCGAGATGAAAGCCCGCCTGAAAGCGGCCGTGAACGTGTAAAACACCGGAGGGAGAGACGTGCTTCTCCCTCCATATCAAGTTTTGCTCCCGGGGGCGGCGCGCAACGCGCCTTGCCCGGGCTAGGGGTTCAGTGCCGTCTGCGGGCCGGTAGCCCGGACAGATGCGCAGCATCGCCTCCGGGATCGGTCTCTTACGCCAGCAGCGTCTCCACCAGCGTCGTCCACAGCGCCACGCCGTGCGGAATCAGTTCATCGTTAAAATCATAGCCGGCATTATGCAGCGGCTTTGACGCCGTCTCGCCATCGGTGCCGATCCAGAAATAAGCGCCCGGGCAGGCCTCCAGCATACAGGCAAAATCTTCCGACGCCATGGACGGATTACCGTTCCAGATCACCGCCGACTCGCCCAGAAGCGCACTCGCCACCTCACGAACCTTCTGCGCTTCGGCAGGATGGTTGGTGGTCACCGGATAGCCGGGATACCAGGCGATTTTGCCTTCCACGTCTGATACCTGCGGCTGGGCGGCGACATAGCTCTCGATCAGCCCCCTGACCCGCTCGCGCACCTGGTTGTTCAGGCAGCGAAAGGTGCCGCGCAGCACGACTTTATCCGGCAGCACGTTAATCGCCTCCCCGCCGGAAATCTGGGTAATGCTTACCACCGTGGATTCCTGCGGCGACAGGCGGCGCGACGGAATGGTTTGCAGCGCCATAATCAGCTGTGCCGCGGCGACAATCGGGTCCGCCCCGCGCTCCGGCATCGCCGCATGGCAGCTCTTGCCGGTCAGGGTGATTTCAAACGCATCGAGAGAGGCCATCATCGCTCCGCTGCCGATCGCCACCTGGCCCAGCGGCATACCCGGCCAGTTGTGCAGCGCGTAAATGGCATCCATCGGGAAGCGCGCAAACAGCCCCTCTTCCACCATTTTACGCGCGCCGCCCAGGTTCTCTTCAGCAGGCTGAAAAACAAAGTGCACGGTGCCGCGAAAGCATCGGGTCTGCGCCAGATGGGCCGCCGTCGCCAGCAGCATCGCGCTATGGCCGTCGTGGCCGCAGGCGTGCATCACGCCCGGGTTTCGCGATTTATAGCCGACGTCGCTCAGCTCGGTTATCGGCAGCGCATCCATATCGGCCCGCAGGCCAATTACCGGACCGGGGCCGTTCTCCAGCGTCGCGACCACGCCCGTACCCGCCAGCCCGCGATGCACCTGAAGGCCAAATGAAGCGAGCAGTTCAGCCACCCGGCGCGACGTTTCCTGTTCCTGATACCCCAGCTCAGGGCAAGCATGAAAATCACGTCGCCAGCGAATGGCCTCGGCGATCAGTGAAGGGGACACAGCCATGACATACTCCTTTCCTGCACAGCTTCAGCGCTGAACGAGTGTTTTATGCGATTTTTTAGGGCTACGGGTAACCCGCTAGCCTATTGGTTATATCCTTTCGCCCGCTCGCTGACAACTTCCGCCAAACCCAGCGCCAACGCGCCCCTGCGCGGCATCCGGCCTGCACTGCGTTTTTTTGTAGTCATATCAACGGTGACATAAGGCGTGCGATTAATTATTATGCAGCTATACTGGCGTTTTGCCGAATAATTCACTCTACAGACCTCCTTAACCGAAAATAAAATGTTCAACCCAGAGCAGAATCGTCTTGCCCCCACGCTGGCGATGATCATGGCGGCTTCATTAGTGGGATTTATCACCGGATACACGGTGCCCTTAATCAGTCTGGAGCTGGCGCAGCAGCAGATTGATACCGTTTACGTCGGCCTGCTGGCCGCGCTTCCGCCAGCGGGGATGATGATCTCCTCCTTCCTCTCACCCGCGCTGTGCCGGCGTTTCGAGATGGGGCTTCTGCTCTCCGTCAGCCTGGTGGCGCTGGCGGCGGCAACGATCGCCTCCTGCCTGTCGTTTGATATGCTTCATCTCCTGCTGCCGCGTCTGGTGACCGGCCTGGCGTCAGGGGTAATTATCGTCATTGGCGAAAGCTGGATCACCGGCGGCGCGGCGGGGAAAAATCGGGCCACCCTGACCGGCATTTATGCCTCCGCCTTTACCGGCTGTCAGCTGGCGGGGCCGCTGCTGATCTCCGCCGGAGAGGCCTGGCAATCCTGGACGCTGCTGCTGGTCGGCGTGGTGACCCTCGCCTGCCTGCTGATGCTGCGCCACCTGCCAACCGGCAGCCGCGAACGGCTGGCGGAACGGGCCAGCTGGCGCAGCCTCGGCGCTTTTTTACCGGTGCTGGCTTCCGGCGTTTTCTGCTTTGCCTTTTTTGATGCCAGTATACTGGCGCTGCTGCCGCTTTACGGTATGGATAAAGGGCTGAATGAAGTGACGGCGGTATTGCTGGTTACGGTAGTACTTACCGGCGATGCCGTATTTCAGGCGCCGCTGGGCTGGATTGCCGACCGCTTCGGCATCCGCCGCGTACATCTGACCTGCGCAATGGTCTTCTGCCTCGCCCTGCTGGCCCTGCCGTTCCTGCTGGCATCGTACATCCAGCTGATTGTCGGCTGCCTGATTCTCGGCGCCGCGGCGGGGGCACTCTATACCCTGTCGCTGGTCCGCGCCGGGAAAACCTTCTCCGGGCAGAAGCTGATTATGATCAACGCCCTGCTGGGCTTCTTTTGGTCTGCGGGCAGCGTGGCCGGCCCGGTGGTCAGCGGCTTGTTGATTAGCGTCTCGGGCTATGACGGCCTGCTGATCACGCTGTTTGTCAGCGGCGCGCTGTTCCTGCTGATTCAGTGCCTGGGCAAAAACGAAAAAGCGCTACTGGCGGACGAACGTGAGCGCGAAGAAGAGAGGGATGATATTCGCGAGGCGGCGCAGTAACGCTTAAGGGCAGTCACGGTTTGACAGAACGAAAGCGCCCTCATCGCCCGCGCAAGGTCTTCTCCCCGGCAGCGCCGTCGCGCGCCGGGGCCGGGAGTCGTTACAGCACTTTACTTAAAAACGCGGCGGTGCGCGGGTTAGTCGGCGCGCCAAAGATCTGCGCCGGTTTACCCTCTTCCTGAATGATGCCCTGGTCGATAAAGATAACCCGGTCGGCCACTTCACGGGCAAAGCCCATCTCGTGGGTTACGATCACCATGGTCATCCCTTCGCTGGCGAGATTTTTCATCACCTCCAGCACGTCGCCCACCAGCTCAGGATCGAGCGCCGAAGTGGGCTCATCAAACAGCATAATCGATGGCTTCATCGCCAGCGCGCGCGCGATGGCCACGCGCTGCTGCTGGCCGCCGGAAAGGCTGGAGGGCCAGGCGTCGCGCTTATCGCTCAGTCCGACTTTCGCCAACAGCTCTTCCGCCAGATGCGTTGCCTCCGCACGCGCCATGCCGCGCAGGCTCATCGGGGCCATAATCAGGTTTTCCAGCACCGTTTTGTGCGGGAACAGATTGAAGCGCTGAAAAACCATACCAACGCTTTCCCGCATCTTATTCAGGTCGGTCGCGCGATCGTGAGCGGCATAGCCGTTCACCTCGACTTCGCCTTCGCTAACGGTTTCCAGCGCGTTCATGCAGCGCAGGAAGGTGCTTTTCCCGGAACCGGACGGCCCAATGATACAGACTACTTCCTGTGGCTTAATATCACAGCTGATGCCGCGCAGAACGTGGCTGTCGCCGAAGCGCTTGTGTAAATTATGAATGTGAATCACTTTTGCCAAACCTCTTTTCCAGACGGTTAACCAGCTGCGCCAGCAGGAAAGTAATAACCCAGTACACCAGAGAGATGGTCAGGTAGGGTTCCCAGTAGGTGGCGTAAGCGCCGGAAACGGTGCGCGCGGCGTAGGCCAGGTCCGCCAGACCAATAGCCGACGCCAGCGAGGAGTCCTTGACGATGGCGATGGCGTTGTTGCCCAGCGGAGGCAGTATGCGGCGAAACGCCTGCGGCAGAATCACCTGACGCATGGTTTTCCACCACGGCATTCCCAGCGCGCGGGAAGCTTCCATTTGCCCCTTATCGATCGACTGGATCCCGGCGCGGAAGATCTCCGACACGTAAGCCCCGGCGTTCAGCGTAATCGCCACGATACAGGAGAGAAACGCGCCATAGTTTGAGCGCAGCTCGCGGGCAAAATCGGCGCTCATCATGCCGCTGGTCACCAGCAAACCGTCGCGGGGATTGATAAACAGCGGCACCAGCGCAAAGTGCACCACCATAATTTGCACGAACAGCGGCGTGCCGCGAAACGCGCTGACGTAAAAGCGCACCGGAAACTGCACCAGGTAACGCAGAACGTACTTCCATATCCCATGTTCGGCTTTCGCCATGCGCCCCAGCCCGAGGGTCAGTCCCCACAGGGTGCCGAGGATCACGCAGATAATGGTACATTTAATGGTCATCAGGGCACCGTCCATAAACAGCGGACCGTACTCCTCAATGATCTCCCAACGGAATCCCGTCATAGCCCTTCCCTAAAAAATACGGCTATCGCCAGTGTCGATAGCCGTGATGAAAACAAAAATCGAATTATTGCTGCGCTGGCAGTGTCGGAACGTTCTCGTCGAACCAGGTTTTATAGATTTTGGCGTAAGTGCCGTCAGCGACGATCTTCTGTAAACCGGCGTTTATTTTCGCCTGCAGCTCGCTGTTGCCTTTGGCCACCGCGATGCCGAAATACTGGCGCTCAAATTTGGCATCCGGCACCAGCTTGAACTGCTTCTCGGGGTGCTGCTTAATGTAATATTTCACCACGCCGACGTCGCCGACCGCGGCGCTTACGCCGTCTTCAAACAGCTCCTGCAGCATCAGCGGGGTATTATCAAAACGCTTGATTGACGTGCTGTTCTTACCCAGCACCTCGGAAACCACAATATCGCCGGTGCTGGAGTTCACCACGCCGACTTTCTCATTTTTCAGCGCCTCAAGGGAGGTGACTTTCGAATCCGCCGGCACGACGATGGACTGCTCGGCCGGGAAATAAGGGGCGGAGAAATCCACCATTTGCTTACGCTTATCGGTGATGGTGATCCCGGAAATAATAATGTCGCGATCGCCGGTACTGAGGGTGGCGAAGATCCCTTCCCACGGCGTATTGACCAGTTTGATATCAAAGCCTTCCGCTTTGGCGATCGCTTTAATGATATCGATATCAAAACCTTCCAGCTGTTTTTGGCTGTTCTCAAATTCAAACGGGCGATAGGTGCCGCCGGAGCCCACCACATACGTTTGCTGAGCCGCCTGAGCGGTGCCGATCATTGCTGCCACCAGGCAACATGCTTTCATCCAGTTCTTAACCATGACAACTCCGTTTTATGCATTAATTTTGCATAAAAATACACACAGTCAGCATGGCATGCAACCGGAAACCTTCCCGACGGTAAATTATCTGTCGTTTAGCTTCGTTTACCGCCGGATTTACCAATAGCCCGATGCAATTCATTGATCCGCTTCATCGATTTCACCGTTTTTTGCGGCGCGGTGGAGGCGACCGACAGCACAATCATCTCCAGGCATACCAGCACCGTACCGTGCAGCGGCACCCGACCATTATCGCCGCCGCGCGGCACCTCAATCACCACCTGCGCCTCCTGGCTAAAGCGGGAATCCACCGCCTGGGTCAGCAAAATCGTCGGTATTCCCAGTCGCCGGGCCTCGCGCAGGGTCGTCATCCCCTCCCGGTGCGGCGACTTTTGCCCCATCATAATCAGCACGTCGCCGCGCTGCAGGCCGATCAACTGCTCGGCGAGGCTAAACCCGGTGCGGTTCATCACGTACGAAGGCAGACCGATGCGGCTCAGCAGCCGGGCGGTATATTCCGCCAGAATGCCCGAGGCGCCGATCCCGAAAATCCCCACCTGGCGGGCGTCGGTCAGCAGCACCACCGCCTGGGCCACCGCCGCACGGTTGGCGGGGCGCGACAGCACTTCGCAGGCCCGCTGATGCCCGTCCAGCACGAAATCGATGCTCGAATTGACGTCGCTGGACAAGGCGCTCACCGTGGAGATCATTTTTTCCGACGAGGTCGCCGACGGGCCGAACCAGCGCTCCATGGTCTGCTTCAGCTCCCGCAGGCCGGCGAAGCCGAGCGCCTGGATGGCGCGCACCACCGTGGCGTCCGAGGTATTCGTCGCGGCGGCGATTTCCATAGCCGTGCGCTCCAGCACCGCTTCCCGGTTTTCGTTGATATAGCTCACCACCGCCAGCAAACGTGGCGACAGTTGATGCGCGCGAGCGCGAAAACGTTCACCGAACAGGTCCACCCGTCCCTTCTCTCTTTTAACCACCGTTTTCATTGCAATCCCTCGGGCAAAGGACGACCGGCAATGTGCGACTGCACCTGGGCGACCATCAGCGACAGCGCGGCGTAGGAGTTAGAGATAACCTCCTCGCGCGGCAGCAGAATATAGCGCCCGGTGCGGCAGGCGCGCATAAAGTCGCACCAGCCGGGCATCACGCTCTCCATCGCCTGCAGCTCATCCTGCGGCCTGCCGCCGGTATCGGAACGCCAGGTGGCAAATACGAAATCGGCGTCCAGCGCCGGTAGCTGCTCGGCGCTGACGTCAATACGCTGGCCATCGGGGATGTTGTCGATCAGCAGCGGAAAGCGAAATCCGGCATCGCGCAGCACGCGGCCCAGCGTATGATAAGAGTGATGCACGGTAACCTTGCCGTTGTTGGCCTGAATCACCGAAACCACGATTTTTTGCGTGTCCACAATCGACTTCAGCTGGGCAATCTGCGCCTGATAGCGGCGTTCGAGAATCAATAACCGCGGCTGGGTGCCGGTGAGCTGCGCCAGCTTGCTATAGATGCGCGGCGCGCTGCCCTGCAGGTGGTCGATGCTGACCGTCGGCGCAATCTTCTCCAGCTGCTCCACCGAAACGTGGCGGCTGGGCTCGGTAATAATCAGGTCCGGTTTCGCCGCGGCTACCGCCTCGAGATCGATATCCGCCGTGCCGATAAACCGAATGGCGCTGTTATCAAAATCAACGCCGGTCAGCTGAGCGCTGGCGCGTAAAAAGTGGCTGCCGTCCGGACGCGTCCGGCCATGGCTGGCCACCGGCGGGACGCCAAGCTCAATCAGCGGGATGGTGATATCCAGATCGTGCATCGACACAATGCGCTGCGGATGTCGTGGAACGGTGACCGTGCGACCTAAGTCATCGGTAAAGGTTTGCGTATCGGCGGCCGAGGCGACGCCCGCCAGCAGCACCAGCAGAGAAACGAACCAACGCATAGCGATCCTTTTTGATTTACAGGGCGTCACGACGACGCCAGAGCAGAACGATAAAAAACGGGCAACCGACCAGAGCGATGACGATCCCAGCGGGGATCTGCAGCGGCGCGAACGCCAGTCGGCCAATGGTATCGGTGACTAACACCAGCAGCGCGCCAATTAACGCGCTGCCGCAGAGCAGCGCCACCTGGCCGCCGCGCAGCAGAAAACGCGCCATATGCGGCGCCATCAGGCCAACAAAGCCAAGGCTACCGACGCAGGAGACGCTGGCGGAGGTGAGCAGCACCGGCGCGAAAAAGCGCAACAGGGTGAGCTGCTGCAGACGTACGCCGAGGCCGATGGCCGTGCGGTCGCCGAGCAGCGCCACATCGGCGGCCCTGGCGGTCAAAAAAAGGATCATCGCCCCGGGCAGCGCCCAGCAGAAGGCAACGACCAACAGCGGCCAGGTCGCCGCGTGCAAACTCCCCGCCAGCCAGATCATCGCCGTTTGTACATCGCGCACGTCGGCGGTGGTCATAAAAATACCGACCGCCGCCGCCAGCGTCCACGACACGCCGATGCCAATGAGAATAAAGCGCGGGCGCGAACAATCGCGGGCCAGCGCCAGAACCAGCAGCGCCACCAGCACGCCGCCGAGCATTCCCGCCAGCGGCCGCCAGACCAGGCCCACCGCCGGGAAGAACAGCACCAGCGCCAGGACGACAATGCTGGCCCCCTCCTTCACCCCGATAAGCCCGGGATCCGCCAGACCGTTGCGGGTAATGCTCTGCATCGCCGCGCCGGCCAGACCGAGCATCGCCCCGCACAGCAGCGCCATAAACAGCCTCGGCAGGCGGATATCAAACAGAATAAATCGCTGCTGTTCGCCCACGTTTTCCCCACCCAGCAGCGCATGGAACAGGGTACCGGAGGACATCGGGAAACTGCCGCGGGTCAGGCCAAACAGCGCCAGCAGCAGGATGACGAGCAGCGCAACAGCGGCGATGTTTAATGCCGCGGGCCGCAGCAGAATGTGCCAGCGGCCGCAGGTCAGCGGCCGAAAGCCGGCGCGACGGACGGCATTTTTCATTTAAAAAACCTCGCGGCGATAACAATAAACACCGGCGCCCCCACCAGCGCGGTCATTGCGCCGGTCGCCAGCTCCTGGGGGGCCGCCAGCGTGCGGGCGGCGATATCCGCCAGCAGCAGCACCAGGGCGCCAACCGGAGCGGCCAGCGGCAGCGCCAGGCGAATATCTTCGCTAATCAGCCGGCGCACCGCGTGGGGGACCACCAGCCCGACAAAGCCGATCGGCCCGGCCACCGCCACCGCGGAGCCGCACAATAGCGCAATGGCGGCCAGCCCCAGCAGGCGGGTCTGAACGATTTTCACCCCCAGCCCCAGCGCGACCTTATCGCCCAGCGCCAGCACGTTCAGACGCGGGGCAATGATCAGCGCGATCGTCAGCCCCGCCAGCGCCGGAAGTAGCGCAGCGCGCAGCGTTTGCCAGTTCAGCCCGGCAAGATCGCCCGCCAGCCAGGTACGCATCGCCAGTAGCGTTTGTTCATCGAGGATCAGAATCGCCGCCGTCACCGCCGAGGCAAAGGCCGACAGCGCCACCCCGCACAGGGTAATGCGCAGCGGCGTGACGCCACCGCGACCGGACGACGACAGCAGCATCACGCCGCCAAACAGCAGCGCCGCGCCGCAGGCGGCGGTCAGCGGCCTGGCTAACGCGACGCCGCCGAGGCTGATCCCCAGCGCCGATGTCGCCACCACCGCCAGCGAAGCGCCGGCGTTAAGACCGAGAATATGCGGCTCACCCAGCGGATTGCGGATCACGGTTTGCAGCAGCAGGCCCGCCACGCCGAGCGCCGCGCCGGTGAGCAGCGCCGCCGCGAGACGTACCAGACGTAAATCAACGATAATTCGGTGGTCAAAATTGCGCGGATCGTAATGGAACAGCGCCTGCAACACCGTTTGCGGGGCAATCCAGCGCGCGCCGAGCCCGAGATGCACCAGCGAGCCGCCCAGCAGCAGCAGGCTCAGCAATACCAGCGCCAGCCGGGGCCGGGATTGTCGGCGCTGAAGCAGCAGCGCGGAGGCGCTCATAAAGCTTTCTCCTCACGAGCGCGGAACGGCATAAAAAAGGGCTTGCCGGTCTGCGGGTTGAGCGACATCTGAACGTCCACGTCAAAGACGTTTTTGATCAGCTCCGGCGTGCAGATTTCCTGTTCATTAATCACCCCGGCGATCTGCCCTTTTTTGAGAAATACCAGCAGGTCGGCGTAGTTCACCGCAAAGTTCAGGTCGTGCAGGACGGTCACCACGGTGCGGCCGTGTTCGCGGGTTAAAGTTTGCAGCAGTTCGAGGATATCGACCTGATAGCGCAGATCGAGCCAGGTAGTAGGTTCATCCAGCAGAATCGTCGCCGTTTGCTGAGCGAGGGCCATTGCGATCCAGCAGCGCTGGCGCTGGCCGCCGGAGAGGCTATCCACCGGTAAATGAGCGAATTCTGCGGTGCCGGTGAGCCGTAGCGCCTCTTCCACCGCCCGTTCATCGGCTTGCGACCATTGCCGCATCAGCCCCTGCCACGGATAGCGCCCGCGCGAAACCAGTTCAAAAACCGTCAGCCCCTCCGGGGTCAGCGGCGATTGCGGCAGAATGCCCAGCCGACGGGAAACCTCCCGGGTCGGCATCTGGTGAATCACCTCGCCGTCCAGACGTACGCAGCCCCCCAGCGGCTTGAGCATCCGGGCGATAGTCGACAGCAGTGTCGATTTACCCGAACCGTTGGCGCCGGCCAGAACGGTCATTTTCCCGTGAGGAATGGTGAGATGAATATTGTCGATAATTAACGTCTGGCCATATCCGGCCGACAGGGAATCAAGGACGATTCCCTGCTCTGCAGGCAACACCCGCTGTGGCATAACTCGCTCCCGCGCCGCAACGGCGTGGCGTCGGGCCCGCGCGTTCCGCACTCAAACATAAATAAATCTCATTCTCTTTTGATCATGCGGTGGATGAATGTAGTAGTCAAGACCCTATTACCGCGTCTGGCTTCACGCTTTATCACCTCCGCGTCAATGACCAGGTAAAAAATTTATTATCAATAAAAACAAGAAAATAAACGCTTATCATCGCGTCAGATCGCCGCTAAATGATTGATTATTCATTTCGCCGATTTTTTATCTTACATAACGTTTACTACTACATTTCTTCGTGTTTGAATGATTCTCAATTACATATCTGGCGCGCGTTACGGCGTAAAAAACAGCCAGGTTTATTTTCCAGGGCAATGATTTTATTGGCTTTACCTCACCGCAAAGGCGAGGTTCGTTCACGAGAAACAACAATGACTCCATTAAATGTCCCTTCTTCGGCATTAAAAGGGCGTGCGCTTTTTTCACTGATTTTTTTCACCTCACCGGGATTATTGGCAGCGGTTAATAGCGCCGATACAACAAAAAAAACCGCCGACGAGACCATGACGGTCGTGGCCGACGGCAGCAAGCAAAACGCCACTAACGGTTATCAGCCGGTCAATACGTCAACCGCTACCCTGACCTCCATGCCGATGCTGGATATTCCTCAGGTCGTCAATACTGTCAGCGAACAGGTGCTGCAGGATCAGCACGCGACGAACCTCGATGAAGCGCTGTATAACGTCGCCAACGTGGTGCAAACCAATACCCTCGGCGGAACCCAGGATGCCTTTACCCGCCGCGGCTTCGGCGCTAACCGCGATGGTTCAATCATGACCAACGGCTTGCGCACCGTACTGCCGCGCAGTTTTACCGCCGCCACCGAACGCGTCGAAGTGCTTAAAGGCCCGGCCTCAACGCTGTACGGTATTCTCGACCCCGGCGGATTAATCAACGTGGTGACCAAACGCCCGGAGCGCACTTTTGGCGGCTCTGTTTCCGCCACCTCCACCAGCTTTGGCGGCGGTACCGGCCGATTTGACGTCACCGGCCCCATTGACGGGACGCCGCTGGCGTATCGGGTTATTGGCGAATATCAGCATGAAGATTACTGGCGTAATTTCGGCAAAGAGAAGAGCAGCTTTATTAACCCCTCTCTGACCTGGTTCGGCGAGCGGGCGACGGTGAACGTGTCATATTCGCACCGTAACTACAGTACTCCCTTCGATCGCGGCACCATCTTCGATCTGAACACCGGTCATGCGGTGAACGTCGATCGTAAAACCCGTTTTGATGAACCGTTTAATATTACCGACGGTTATTCCGATCTCGCGCAGCTGAATGCCGAATACCGTCTCAGCGACGCCTGGACCGCCCGCTTCGACTACAGCTACAGCCAGGATCATTACAACGACGATCAGGCCCGGGTAATGGCCTACGACTCAGCGACCGGCAACCTGACCCGCCGCGTCGATGCCACACACGGTTCAACCCAGAAAATGCACTCTTCGCGAGCGGATTTACAGGGTAACGTGGTTATTGGCGGCTTTTACAACGAGATCCTCACTGGTCTGGCCTATGAGAATTACGATCTGCTGCGCACCGATATGATCCGCTGTAAGAACGTCAAGGGTTTCAATATCTATAATCCGGTCTACGGTACTGTTGGCAAATGCTCCAGCGCTTCGGCATCCGACAGCGACCAGCGCATTCAGCAGGAGAGCTACGCGGGCTACGTTCAGGACGCGCTCTATCTTACCGATAAATGGATTGCCGTTGCCGGAGTGCGCTATCAGTATTACACCCAGTACGCCGGTAAGGGCCGCCCGTTTAACGTCAATACCGACAGCAGCGACCAAAAATGGACGCCGAAAGCGGGCCTGGTTTATAAGCTGACGCCGTCCGTTTCGTTGTTCGGTAACGTAGCGCAGTCGTTTATGCCGCAGTCCTCTATCGCCAGCTATATCGGCAACCTGCCGCCGGAAGAGTCCACGGCGTACGAGCTGGGCGCAAAGTTTGAGCTGTTCAACGGCGTCACCGCCAATATTGCGCTGTTTGATATTGATAAGCGCAACGTTCTCTACACGGAATCCGTGGGTGATGAAACCGTGGCGAAAACCGCCGGTAAGGTGCGCTCTCGCGGCGTCGAAGTTGACGTGGCCGGATCTTTGACCGATAACCTGAGCGTCATCGCCAGCTACGGCTATACCGATGCGAAGGTCACCGACGATCCGGATTACAAAGGCAAACCGCTGCCGAACGTGCCGAAACACACCGGTTCGCTGTTCCTGAGCTATGACATTCATAACGTCTACGACAGCAATACGCTGACGGTGGGCGGCGGCGGTCGCGCGGTGAGCAAACGTTCCGGGACCAACGGCGCGGATTATTATCTGCAGGGCTATGCGGTGGCGGATGTGTTTGCCGCCTATAAGATGAAGCTACAATATCCGGTCACCCTGCAGGTTAACGTGAAGAACCTGTTCGATAAGACCTATTACACCTCCTCCATCGGCACCAATAACCTCGGTAACCAGATCGGCGATCCGCGGGAAGTGCAGTTTACGGTGAAGATGGATTTTTAAGCCTCATCCCTGTCCCGGATCGCGGCGCGCGGCGCCTTATCCGGGCTACCACACCATAGCCCGGGCAAGGCGCGGCCCTACCGCGCCGCTCCCGGGACTACCCGCCGAACGGTCAGAATGAGCACGCCCCCGGTTAGCACGTTGCCTTACCAATCCTCTCCCTGGCCAAGAATACGCAGAATATCCTGACGATGCTGCAGCAGCAGCGGATTGTCGCGATGGCGAGGATACGCCAGCGGCAGCGCAAACTCGGCGATAATCCGCCCCGGCCGAGGCGACATGATTAACACCCGATCGCACAGTAGCAGCGCCTCTTCGATATCGTGAGTGACCAGCAGGCTGGTATAGCCCTGCTGCTGCCACAGGGCGATCAGCTCCCGCTGCATGCTGATGCGGGTAAGCGAATCCAGCTTGCCCAACGGTTCGTCGAGCAGCAGCAGACGCGGTTCATTCAGCAGCGCGCGCGCCAGCGCCGCACGCTGCGCCATCCCGCCGGAAAGCTGGCGCGGCAACGCCTCACTAAACGCCTGCAGACCCATTCGCGCAATCAGCGCATCGGCTTTTGGCTCAAGCCCCTTTTTCCCCTGCGCCTGCGGCCCCAGCAGCACGTTTTGCCGCACCGTCAGCCACGGATAAAGGGTCGGGTCCTGAAACACCAGTATTCGCTCGGGCCCTGGCCCGCCCATCGCCGCCTCATCAATCTGAATTTGCCCGGCCTGCTGCGGCTCCAGTCCCGCCAGCAGCCGCAGCAGAGTGGATTTACCGCAGCCTGAAGGACCGAGCAGCGCGACGCTTTCTCCGGGCCGCAGCTGCAGGCTGATATTCTCCAGCACCGGCACCGTCCGTTTGCCGAGGGTAAAAGCATGATGCAGATGGCTTATCGACACCGCCGCGCCGGTCGATGCCGCCTGAGAAGTGGCGTTCGCGGTTACCATTGCATCCCTCCCCGCTGCCAGCTCAGCAGCCGGTCGCGCACCATAAACAGCCCGCTAATCAGGCCGGAGCAAAGCAGCGCCATCACCAGCAGCGCCGCGTACATATTGGGATAGGCCGCCCAGCCCTGCGCCCACTGCAGATAAAAGCCGATCCCGGATTTCACGCCGACCATTTCGGCGACAATCAGCACCGAAAACGACGCGCCCAGCCCCATAAACAGGCCGACAAAAACGTTCGGCAACGCGGCGGGGATCGCCACGCGCAGGATCAGGAAACGCTGGCTGGCGCCCAGGGTGCGCGCCACGTCATACCACGCCTTATCGATGCCGATAACCCCGGACCAGGTCAGCACGGTCACCGGGAACCAGGTGCTGAGCGCGATCAGAAACACGCTGGCGCCAAAGCTGGAAGGGAAGATAAACAGGCACAGCGGCAGCAGCGCGGTGGACGGCACCGGCCCCAGCAGACGTAACACCGGATGCACCCAGTAGCCGATCCGCTGGGACCAGCCGATCGCCAGCCCGCTGATAAAACCGCAACTGGTGCCCAGCAGCACCCCGAGCCCGAGCAGCCCCAGCGAATGCAGAAGGCTATCGAGCAGGCGCGGCCAGTCATCGTGCAGCACCTCAATCAGCGCCTGCGGCGGTGCGAAAAACGGCACCGGCAAAAATGCCGTCTTTGCCGTCAGCCCTTCCCACAGCGCAAAGAGCAGCGGCAGCAGCGCCAGCCACTTTCCGGCATGCTGCAGACGCGTCCCCCGCAGCCGCCAGTAGCGGTAGCTCAGCGCCAGCACCAGCAGCCCGCCGCCGAGGGTGAACTGCGCCAGCGCCCACCCTTCGCTAAACGGCCAGCGCCGCCCGGCATCGGGCCAGGCCAGCGTATACAAGCCGCCCAGCAGCCACAGCGCGGCGGCCAGCCAGCCTTCCGTCCACCGCGGCCTGCCGCTTGCCGGGCGCGCCAGCGCCCGTTCAGGCGAAAACGTTGACATAAATGCTCTCCGCAAACTGATGGGGATCGGTTCCCGGTTTAATGACCTGCACCCGCTGAAGATCCACCGCGTACTGGGTCAGCTCTTTAACAAACGCTTCGCCCACTGCGTGATGACCGTGCCCCTGGCCGTGGAGAATGCCGCTGACCTCCGCCTCATTGGTATTCAGCGCATGGGCGAGGAAGGATTGCGCCACGCTCTCCGGGTGCGCGGCGGCATAGCTGTGCGCCTCAAGAATCGCCTGGGTGAGCGCGGCGGCGGCCGGTTTATGATCGCGCGCCAGGCTACCGCTGACCCCCAGTACGCAGCAGCTCAGCCTGGCATAATCGCCGGTCATATTGCTGGCGATAAGCTGATATTTACCGGTTGCCAGCAGGCGATAGCTGAAAGGTTCGCTGCCGCTGATGGCGGCGATTTCGCGTTTATCCAGCGCCACGCTGAGCAAATCTGCCGGATAGACTTTCCACTGCACATCGCTTATCGGATCGATACCGTGGCGCTTAAGCAAGATGGCGAAGAAGTTTTTATCCGGCCCGGCCATATCGGTGACGCCGATGGTTTGCCCCTTCAGGCTCTCCAGGCCGCCGAACGGCGAGTTTTTCGCCGTCAGCAGGTTCAGGCAGCCGCCGTGGGTTCCGGCGGTGAGCTTCACGTCGAAGCCCTGCTCCAGCGCCTTCAGCCAGCGCAGCGCCATCCCGACGCCAGCATCGGCCTTGCCGGTGGCAATCGCCTCCAGCAGCACGTCCGTCGAGTTGCCGAAGTTAACGAACTCCACGTCGAGATTGTATTTACTGAAGATCTTCTGCTGCTCGGCGACGGCGACTGGCGCCAGGCACACCGCGCTTTTGTTAATCGCCAGCTTGATTTTGTACGGCTGCGCCAGGCGCAGGGCCGGGTGTTCCTCACCGCTCGCCATGGCCGCCATATCGTGAGCCCAAAGCGGCAGGGATGCGCCGGCCAGCGCAAGGCTGCCGGTCAAGCGTAAGAAACGACGGCGGGAAAAAGCAGAGGTTATCATGGCGTCGCCTCCGCATGGGCCTGCGCGGCAGGCACGCTAAAGCCGTTATCAAACGTCGGCGTCACCTCCAGCTTAGCGCGGATCAGCCCGTTGGCGAGATAAAAATCCGCCGTCGACTGCTGCTGGGCGACCGTCTTCGCGTTCAGAGGCTGCCACTGCGACTGGCGATTGGCAAACTGCGCGCGGGCGATATCCGCCGGGAAGCGAATAATCTCCCCCAGGGTTTTACCGTAGCTATCGAGATTGGCATACGCCCAGCGCTCGGCGCCGGCCAGGCGATTGAGGTAATCCTGCAGCGCCGCGCGCTTCTGCGGGTCCTTCAGGGCATCATCGGTTGCCGCCAGGAAGGTGTTGCCCGGCAGCAACCCTTTGCCGCTGACCAGGATCTGCCCCTCGGCGGTCTTCACCAGCTGCGTGGTGTACGGCTCCCAGGCCGCCCAGGCATCAACCGAACCGTTGAGCAGCGCCACTTTGGCGTCCACCGGACCGAGAAACACCCACTGCACATCCTTTGGCGAAATTCCCGCCTGCTCCAGCGCTTTCAGCGCCACAAAGTGGCCAATCGATCCTTTACCGGTAGCGATGCGTTTGCCTTTTAAATCCGCGGCGCTTTTCAACGCGCTGCCGGGCGAGACCAGCACCGCGGTGCCGGCCGGGTTGCTTTTATCGACGGCGATGGCTTTAACCGGCGCGCCGTTAGCCAGCGCGAACAGCAGCGGCGCATCGCCGATTATCCCCGCATCCACCGCCCCGGCGTTAAGCGCTTCCGCCAGCGGCGCGGCGGCCGGAAACTCGGCCCATTTAATCTCATATGGGAGATTCTGCAGGGCGTTGGCGGCCTCCAGCTGCGAACGCATGCCGCCTTTTTGATCGGCAATTCGCAGGGTGATTCGCTCCTGAGCCGCCGCATAGCCGCTGAGGACCAGCAGTATGATCGCGCCGCCTAAAGCGGTAACATTAAATCTGCGCATGAGAATTATCCTTATTTTTGAAAAGCGTGTTTGCCGGCCGCCAGCCACGCGCTGTCGCTCTGCGGGGTGTGTACCCGTCCGCACAGCACGTTACGATAGTGGCGTTCCAGAGGATTTTGCCGACTCAGGCCATGGTTGCCGGTGAGCTCCAGCGCCAGGTTTACCGCCTGAATGGCGTTGTCGGTAATCGTGACTTTCGCGAGATTCGCCTCAAAGGCGGAAAAGCCCAGCTGCGCGGCCTTTTCCAGCAGACTGCGATTGACCAGTAGCCAGCCGTCAATCTGGCCGACTTTTTCCTGCACCCGCGGCAGGCTGGAAAGCGGTTGCCCAAGGCTCCCCGGGATACGCGTACCCAGCCAGGACACCAGCCAGTCGCGGGCCGCCCGCGCGATGCTGTCGTAAATTGCCGCCAGTAGCGCCGTGTGGCGGTTGGCAAACAGGCGAAACTGTTCAGCATCCGGCGCGGGAGGCGCATCGGCAGCCCATACATCCACCGCGTGATCGGCGGCCACCTGCACGTTGTTGAGCACCACTTCATGGCTGCCGGTTGCCCGCATTCCGCCGTGGTCCCAGCTTTTGACGACGCTAATACCGTCACTTTCGCGCGGCACCAGCCAGGTGCCGACCAGCGGCGGAGCGTCGTCGCTGCGGCCCCAGATGGCCAGCCAGCTCAGCCCCTCAATACCGGTGGTATAAATTTTATGGCCATTAATCTGCCACCCTTCCGCTTCCGCGCGGCGGGTCGCCACGGTTTGCGGCAGGCCGCCGCGCGCCGGGGAGCCCAGTTCCGGCTCCACGCGCAGGCTGTTGATCAATCCTCCCCGCTCAACGGCATCGTGAAAAACCCGTTGGCGCAGCGGCTCGGACCAGTTCTCGTTTTCCGCCAGCCGCAGATGATGCAGGTACTGCATGCAGACAATCAGCGCCGTCGCCGGTTCGCCCCAGGCAATAGCGGCAATCGCCTGCTGGAGCCTGGGAAGATCGGCACCTGCCCCGCCGTACTGCAGCGGTACGGCGAGGCTTAAAAAGCCGCGCTGGCGCAGACGGTCGATATTGTCGCGGGGAAAGTCGCCGCTGGCGTCGAGGCTGGCCGCCTGCTCCGCCATCAGGTGGCGAATCTCCGCGAGCCGTCGCGCCCACTCATCGGTAGCCGGATGTTTCACGATGCGCGCTCCGCCGCGGTGCGCAGGGCCGCTTTTTCGCGGGCGATCGGCAGCAGCGCTTTACCGTACTCCTGGGCATCGTTGAGCGGATCGAATCCGCGGATCAGGAAGTTGCGCACGCCGAGGTCGTAATAATCGAGCAGCGCGTCAGCAACCTGTTCCGGAGTCCCTACCAGCGCGGTAGAGTTGTGGCCGCCGCCCACCAGCTGCGCAATTCCGGTCCACAGACGTTTATCTACCACCTTGCCCTGCGCTGCGGTGGCCCGTAGACGCTGCGCCCCGACGCTGTCAGGCTTGGCTTTGAAGCCGTCCCCGCTCTGCGCCGCCCGTTCGGTGGCGACGTGCAGAATATGCTCGGCTTTTTCCCAGGCCTCAGCTTCGGTCGCGGCGATAATCGGCCGGAACGAGACGCTGAAGTCGATTTCTCGCTGATGTTTCGCCGCCTCGGCCCGCACGCGCTGGATGGTTTCCTCCGTTTGCGCCAGCGACTCGCCCCACAGAGCGAAAACATTGGCGTGCTTGCCGGCCACGGCGATAGCGGCTTCCGACGAGCCGCCGAAGTAGAGAGGGATATGCGGTTTTTGCAGCGGGCGTATCGCCGACCACGCCTGTTCCGCCTGATAAAAGTCATTGGCGATATCCACCGGCTGTTCGGCGGTCCACACCTTGCGGACGGTCTCAAGGAAGGCATCGGTACGCGCATAGCGCTGGTCGTGATCGAGATAATCGCCGTCGCGGCGTTGTTCGGCGTCATTGCCGCCGCTGATGATATGCACCGCCAGCCGTCCGCCCAGCAGATGTTCAAGGGTAGCGAACTTACGCGCGGCGAGGGTCGGCGAGACAAAACCGGGACGATGAGCCAACAGGAAGCCGATCTTTTGCGTCGACAGGCCCGCCAGCGCGGTCACCAGGAATCCGTCGGGTTGATCGGACCAGTGGCCCACCAGCAGGCGGTCAAACCCGGCGGCCTCGTGGGTTTGCGCGAAACGCACGATGTAATCGCGGTCAAAAATCGGACCGACCGGGGCGATGGTTTCCGACGACAGGCGGTGGCCGATCATGCCGAGAAATTGAATGCTCATGCAGAACTCCTTGTAGCAGGATAATGAGTGGGCCGCCGCGGCGGCGCGTTTTCATTACCCTATACACGGGCTCTTAATGAACAAAATGCATTTTTATCATATCTTAATATGCGAGATAAGCATTTATAAAAATTATATATACGTTTCAGCCAGATACGTTTAGCTGCTGAACGACTTTGCCGGCGAAAAAAGTCAGCGGCTGGCTCAGATTAGCCAGATTCTGCGCGTGAACCAGCCACAGATGCACCTCGGGCTGGAAATCCGCCAGCGTCAATATTGTCACCTCATCGCGCCACGGGCTGGCGGCCAGCGCGGCGCGCGGGACCAGGCCAAGCCCCAGCCCTTGCGCCACGAGGCTGATTTGCAGCTGAGCGCCGGCGGTCTCAACATTCAGCGCCAGACGCAGCCCCTGGGACTGCAGCTCGCGAATCAGCCCGGCCCGCAGGCCGCAGCCGTCGGGATTAAGCACCCAGCCTTTTTCCGCGCAGTCGCGCAGCGCCCCGGCGTGAAGACGCCAGCTTTTGGCCGCAATCACCGCAATATCCAGCGGGCACAGCAAGCGCCCGCCGTAGCCCTCAGCAAAGCGTTGCTGTTCCGGCCCCATCGCCAGCACGCCGTCCAGCTCGACGCTTTCAAGGCGCTTTTGCAGCAGCCCGCTCCAGCCGCAGGTCACCTGCGGTCTCAGGGCGGGAAACTGCTGGCGCAGCGCGGTCAGCGCCGGCTGCAGCGCAATTTCCGCCACGCTCTGCGGAACCCCGAGACGCAGGATGCCGTGCGGCTCGGCCTCGGGGTCGAGCAGGCCGTACAGCTTTTTGGTCTCCCGCTTGATGCTCAGGCACTGCTCGTAAACCCGGTGCCCGGCGGCGGTCAGGGTGAGCGGCCGGGTCTGACGCTCAAGCAGCGTCACGTTGAGGGTTTGCTCCAGTCGCTGAAGTCGGCGGGTTATCGCCGATTGGGTAATACCGAGATATTCCGCGGCCTGATTAAGCGAGGAGAACTGCACGGTGGCCAGCAGTGCGTCAATGTCGTCGATGCGCATAGCGTCCTTAATGTGATTTTTGCATATTAATATATGCGGAAATTGCATTTTAATTATATTAACGCCTTTGCTAGCGTAAAGACCAGTCCCGACAACAGGAAGCGACCATGACCGCACCGCGAGTGGAAAAATTACGCCAGTTTATTCAGGACCTTGATGCCCTGCATCGCGAATTTGCCGATGAGCCAGCCCTGCTTGACGCCGTGGCTCAGCGCCTGGCCACGCTGGTAAAAAAAGATGACTGGCTGCCGGAAGAGTACACCCTGCCGCACCCCCACCATTATCAGCAGTATCTACTGCATGCCGATTCCGGACAGCGATTTTCCATCGTCAGCTTCGTCTGGGGGCCTGGGCAATCGACGCCGATTCACGATCATCGGGTGTGGGGCGCCATCGGCATGCTGCGCGGCGCGGAGGAGAATCAGCGCTACCGCCTGGACGAGCGCGGCCAGCCGGTGGTCAGCGGCGTTGCCGAACGCCTCTCCCCTGGTGAAGTAGAAAAAGTCTCTTCCCGCGATGGCGATATTCACCGGGTGAGCAACGCCCTCGCGGATAGCGTCTCGATCAGTATTCACGTTTACGGCGGCAATATCGGCGGCGTCAGGCGCGCGGTCTATACCCCGGAAGGCCTCGTCAAACCTTTTGTCTCCGGTTACTCCAATCGCCACTTGCCCAATATCTGGGATCTCTCAAAGGATAATTAATATGCCCATCTGTTCTTATCGCCCGACCGCTCAGCTGCGCCAGGCGCTGCTTGACGGCGCGGAGCTGGCGCTGATCGATGTTCGCGAAGAGGCCGACTTTGCCCGCAGCCATCCGCTGTTTGCCGCTAATCTGCCGCTCAGCAAACTGGAGCTGGATGTTTTTCGACGCGTGCCGCGCCTGACGACGCCGATTACCGTCTATGACGGCGGCGAAGGTCTGGCGGAGCGGGCCGTCGAGCGCCTGCAGAGCTGGGGTTATCAGGATGTCGCGCTGCTGGAAGGCGGCCTCTCGGGGTGGCAACGCAGCGGCGGGGAGCTGTTTCAGGACGTGAATTCGCCGAGTAAAGCGTTCGGCGAGCTGGTAGAGAGCGAGCGGCATACCCCCTCGCTGAGCGCCGGGGAAGTGAAGGCGCTGCTCGAGGGTCAACAGGAGGTGGTGGTCGTCGACGCGCGCCGTTTCGATGAGTATCACACCATGAATATTCCCGGCAGCATCAGCGTGCCCGGCGGGGAGCTGGCGCTGCGCATCGAGGGCCTGATTCCGTCACCGCAGGCGACGGTGATCGTCAACTGCGCGGGGCGCACGCGCAGTATTATCGGCACGCAGTCGCTGCGCAACGCCGGTTTGCCCAATCCGGTCTACGCGCTGCGCAACGGCACCATCGGCTGGACCTTAGCCGGGCTTGACCTTGAGCGCGGCCAGCAGCGCCGCTACGATGCCGATTTTCGCGCCTCAGTCGAACGCGCGACGGCGGTGAGACAGCTGGCGGAGCGCGCCGGCGTCGCCTTTATAGACACCGCAACCCTTCAGCGCTGGCTGCGGCAGCCCGCGCGTACGACTTACCTGTTTGACGTTCGCAGCCCGGAGGAGTACGCCGCAGGCCATCTGCCGCTGAGCGTTAGCGCGCCCGGCGGGCAGCTGGTGCAGGAAACCGACCATTTCGCCAGCGTGCGCGGAGCGCGGATTGTGCTGATTGCCGATGACGCGATACGCGCGCCGATAACGGCGTCCTGGCTGGCGCAGATGGGGTGGGAAGTGGCGGTGTTAAATGATGCGCGCCCTGAAGACTTTAGCGAGCGCGGTACCCCCGCGGCCAAAGTACCGCCGGGGCCGCAGGCGGAGGAGATTTCGCCACAGCAGTTAGCGGAACAGCTGCGGGTACCCGGCACCGTGGTGCTGGACTTCACCACCAGCGCCAACTATGTCGCCCGGCATATCCCGGGCGCTTACTGGCTGGTTCGTTCGCAGCTGCGCCAGGCGCTGGAGGTGATACCGCAAGGAGAACGTTACGTTGTCACCTGCGGCAGCAGCCTGCTGGCCCGCTACGCAGTGCCGGAGGTAGCGGCTTTAACCGGTAAACCGGTGCAGCTGCTGAGCGGCGGCACCCTGGCGTGGATTGATGCCGGACTGGCGTTGGAGCATGGCGAGACGCATCTGGCGACGCCGCGCAGCGATCGCTATCAGCGCCCATATGAAGGTACCGATAACTCCCCGGCGGCAATGCAGGCCTACCTCGACTGGGAGTTCGGCCTGGTTGAACAGCTGGCGCGCGATGGTACGCACGGGTTTACGGTATTGTGATTTCCCCCGCTCGCGCTGCGCTTAGCGGGGCTACGGGCCCCTGTACTCTGCTCCCGGGGGCGGCGCAAAGCGCCTGCCCGGGCTACAGGTTTACTGCCATCTGCCATCCCGTAGCCCGGACAGATGCGCAGCATCGCCTCCGGGAAATTATGCCGCACTGTTCTCTGCTCCCGGGGGCGGCGCTAAGCGCCTGCCCGGGCTACAGGTTCACCGCCATCTGCCATCCTGTAGCCCGGACAGATGCGCAGCATCGCCTCCGGGAGATTATGCCGCACTGCACTCTGCTCCCGGGGTATAGCCACGATCAGGTCTCCGGCGTATTTTTAAAACCCATCAGCATCAGCATCGGCTCCTGCTGCGACCCCGCGGGATCGAAATGATAGCGGTTGCCCTGACGGTCTCCGCCGATATACCACGAGATCTCGGTTTTGCCCTCAGCCAGCGCCTTGCGCACCGCTTTATCAACATCGATCGTCCGGTATTCACGCTTTGAATTAAGATACAAAACCCCATCAGAGCTGTAGTTGCAGGACGGACGATGATTCCAGGTCACGCTGTTTGCGCTCCAGTCGTTGCTCGCCGGATAGAGGAAAATCTGATCCGCGCCGTTGGTTTCCACTTTTCCACCGTAGATCCGCAACTGATATTTAAACAGCGAAGCGTCCTGACCCTGCGGCAGCGGCGGGATCGGGAATTTCACCAGCGTCATGGTTTCCGGGTTATGCGTGCGCCCGCCGTTTTTCCAGTTATCGCTGACCACCAGATTTTCCGGAGCGGCATGGGTCACCGTCGGCTCGGTGCTGTCCACCAGCGCGTTCTCCTCTACCGTGGAGAAGCCATAAGGCACCGCGCTACCGCAGTCGATCCCCTTATTCATGCAGCGCTCGGTCATATAGTGCGCTGCCTCAACCGTCCAGCCGTTCATGAAATCCGCGTGCGCCGTATAGATGCTGCCCCAGCGCTCTTGACGCTTGTCGCCGTCCATGACCGGATCCATTGAAAGCTGAATTTTTGCCGTATCCAGCGTTTTTATCTGCGGCAGAACATATGCCACGTTCATGTTTACGGTCGGAATTTTCACCGGGTAATCGCCTGGACAGGCGCCATTGACGTCGTATGTCGCGTTACTGTGGCCGTGCGTCGGTTTCAGGTTGACGCCATCCCAGCAGTTGGGGAACTGGATACCGATATTAAACTGTACCGCATCCCCCGCTTTGCGCAGCCCGCAAATCTGATCGGCCTTATTGGTATAGCCATTGCCGTTGGCGCAGAGAAAGGTAATGCGCGAACTGGGAGCAGAACCGTGATGATCGCCCGCCAGCAGTTCGAGACCGGCCGGGAACGGATGCAGCGGATGCTGTTCGACTTTGCTGGTCTGGTAGTAGGTTTTTTGATAGGCCGGCGCGACCACCTGACCGTCCGGCAGCTTCAGCGATGGCGCCCAGTAGGCGGAGCTGTCGGCTTTGTTATCGCAGGTGGTTTCCGGCTGGTCGCGCAGCGTCTGATAGGTCGACACTGCGTCAGTATGGGTGTTGCCAAAAAAATCATGCCACATAGCCTGATTCGGTTTGCCGAACATCATAATGGCGTCATCGCCCAACGTATGGTGATAAGCGCAGACCACGTGGGCCTGCGGGCCGGCATGAGCAGAAAACGCGCCGGCGGCCAGCAGCGGCGCAAGAGTTAAAGCGAACGGGTTCAATTTCATTTTGCAATCCTCCTTGTTTGAAGGAGTGCAGAGATAGCAAACGCCCGCCGATGTTACACATCATCAAATATCATTTCGTCTCATCGGCCCGCACTATCAGGTTCGCGCATGATCCATGAGTACTGAAATGACTTCGGCGCCGGGAAATGCGTGCGCCGACGAAACGACCCCAGCAGCTGCGGCGTGCAGTAGGTACAGCTCCCCAGCCACTCCATGTTTTCTTCCGGCAACCCCGCGCTGCGCAGCAGGAGATGGGCAAAGGCCCGCAGATCGAACCAGACATTGTCGTCAGCGGTCGCTTGCGCCTGCTCCCCCACTGACGCCGCCTGATGGGACAGGAAGAGCTGCTCCCGATGGCGCTTTGCCAGCTCGCCTGCGGGCATTGCCAGCAGAGCCTGATAGAAGTCGGCGGTGACTTCGTAGCAGCAGGCGTGAATATGCGGCCCGCTCACCACCACCAGATCTTGCGGGGCGACGTGATAACGCTGAAACAACGCCAGGCTATTTTCAATAATTCCGCTGGCCGCGCCGCGCCAGCCTGCGTGGACGCTACAAATATAGCGCCCATCGCGCGACGCCATCAGCAGCGGCAGACAGTCGGCGGTCACTACCCCTATCTTTTGTCCGCTGACGGCGGTAAACATCGCATCGGCATGGGGTCGCTCCGCCTGCGGCGCCAGATACTCATGCACGATGTTGCTGTGAACCAGTTTAACCGGCGCCATTTCGCTATAGGGAAAGGCGGCGGTTTCATGGACGTCGAGAAAGGCATACCGGATGCCGGGGATAGTGCTCAGTAAGCGGGAGGTAAAAGACATGATGCCCGGAAGAATCAATGGATGATGATTTAACCTATGCCAAAGTAGAGAGATGCGCAAGGCGAAGGACAGCGCCCCGGCTCGCGCTGCGCTTAGCCGGGCTACAAGCAACAAACTGCTGCGGGCCGGTAGCCCGGGCAAGGCGCGGGTTTACCGCGCCGTCCCCGGGAATAAACGAAAATGCTCAGGCCAGCGCGGCGCGCTTTTGTCGGCTCATCAGCCAGAACACCGCCACGCCCGCCAGCAGAATGCCGGGGGCGGACGCCGCCATCACCCCGACGGTGCCGGTGCCCAGCGCCAGCATTTTGCCAGCCAGCAGCGGACCGCTCATCGCGCCGAGACGGCCAATCGCCACCGCCGTTCCCACGCCCGTGGCGCGGATTTCGGTGCGATAGAACAGCGGAGCCAGCGCATACAGCACGCTCTGGCCGCCGGTGGCAAACAGGCCGGCGACAAAGCCGGAGAAGAGCATTGCGGTCAGCGAGGACGCGGTTCCCAGGGCCAGCAGCGACGCCAGCATGCCGATATAAATTAGCAGCGACATCCATAGCGGACTGAGCTTATCCATCAGCGCCCCCAGCAGCAACGTCCCGCAGGCGGCGCCGAACTGCAGGACAAACATCACCCCCGCCGCCTCGCTGGGGCTGAATCCCTGGCCAACTAACAGCATCGGCAGCCAGTTGATCAACATATAGACCACCAGCAGCGTAAAGAAATAGCACAACCACAGGAGCAGAGTAACGGCGGCGTTGCCCGGCGCAAGGAGCGTGCGTAGCGGCACACCCTGTGCGCTGCGCCGAAACGCCTGCGATTCCGGCAGCCAGCGCATCAATAATGGCACCAGCAGCAGCGGAACGATACCGCCGACCCAGAACACCGTTTGCCAGGCCGCGGCAAGGCCGAAAAAGCCCAGCGCCGCCGCCAGCGCCGCGCCGATGGGCACGCCGCAGTACATCAGGCTGACCGCCCTGCCGCGAAAACGAGGACCCGCAGCCTCGGAGGTTAAAGCAATCAGATTCGGCAGCGCCGCGCCAAGCCCGACGCCGGTTAACAGGCGCGCCAGCAGCAGCGTCGGATAATTCCATGCCAGCGCGGTGGCGATTGAGAACAGGCCGAAGAGCAGCACCGAGCCGAGCAGAATTCGCTTGCGGCCGTAGCGATCCGCCAGCATGCCGCCCACCAGCACGCCGGGCAGCAGGCCGAGGATCCCGGCGCTGAAAATCCAGCCCATCTGCATTTTATCCAGCGCGAACGCCTGCGCCATGCCGACGGCGGCGATGCCCGCCGCCTGGAGATCCAGCCCTTCCATCAGGGCCACCATAAAACAGAGCCCGACGGTTAACATCAGGCGCGAATTGCTTGCAGTCGTTGTTTGGGTCATAGGGTACCTTTGCGATATCCGGACAAGCGGAGCAGGTAAATGGCGGCTGATACGTTGCCAGCCGCGCGTTGCTTTTATTGATGACGATTGAGCAGGTCCAGCGCGACGTCGACGATCATATCCTCCTGACCGCCCACCATCCGCCGTTTGCCCAGTTCGACGAGGATATCCACCGCGCTCAGGCCGTAGCGCTCGGCGGCCACTTCGCTGTGGCGCAGAAAGCTGGAGTAAACCCCGGCATAGCCCAGCGCCAGCGTTTCGCGGTCAACCCGCACAGGGCGATCCTGCAGCGGGCGCACCAGCTCATCGGCGGCGTTCATCAGGGCATACAGATCGGTGCCATGATTCCAGCTGAGCTTATCGGCGGCGGCGATAAACACCTCCAGCGGCGCGTTGCCCGCACCGGCGCCCATCCCCGCCAGGCTGGCGTCGATGCGGTCGCAGCCCTCTTCCACCGCGGCGATGGAGTTGGCGACGCCGAGGCTCAGGTTATGGTGTGCGTGCATCCCGGTGGCGGTTTCCGGCTTCAGCACCGATTTGAGGGCGCGGAAACGATCGCGAATATCGCGCATATTCATCGCCCCGCCGGAATCGACAACGTAGATACAGGTCGCGCCGTAGGATTCCATTTTCAGCGCCTGCTGCGCCAGCTGCTCCGGAGTGGTCATATGGCTCATCATCAGGAAGCCGACGGTGTCCATGCCCAGCTCGCGGGCGAAGGCGATATGCTGCGCGGAAACATCCGCCTCGGTGCAGTGGGTGGCCACGCGCACAACCCGCGCGCCTGCCTGATACGCATTTTTCAGGTCATGCAGGGTACCGATGCCGGGAAGCAGTAAAGTCGCGATCTTCGCCTGGCTGACCGACTCCGCCGCCGCTTCAATCCACTGCAGGTCGCTGTGCGCGCCGAAGCCGTAGTTAAAGCTGGAACCCTGCAGGCCGTCGCCGTGGGCTACTTCGATTGAATCCACTCCCGCGCTATCCAGCGCCCGGGCAATCTGGCGTACATTGTCGAGTGAGTATTGATGGCGAATCGCGTGCATCCCGTCGCGCAGAGTCACGTCGGAGATATAGAGTTTTTTGCCGTTCATGCTGCTTCTCCCGTCGCGTCATTCAGCGCCTGGGCCATTTTTTCCGCCGTCGCCAGCGCCGCCGACGTCATAATATCGAGGTTACCCGCGTAAGCGGGCAGATAGTGCGCCGCCCCTTCGACCTCGAGGTAAACCGCCGTTTTCAGGCCGGAGAAGCGGCCGACGCCCGGCAGATTCACCGGTTTATCTTCCGGGATGACCTCAAACTGCACCTGCTGCTTCAGGCGATATCCCGGCACATAGGCCTGCACCGCCGCCGCCATCTCGGCGATCGACGCGGCAACCGCCTGCTGCGATGCCGCTTCGCTCAGGACATAAACGGTATCGCGCATCATCAGCGGCGGCTCCGCCGGATTCAGCACGATAATCGCTTTGCCTTTCGCCGCGCCGCCCACTTTCTCAATGGCCTGCGAGGTGGTTTCGGTAAATTCATCAATGTTAGCGCGCGTCCCCGGTCCGGCAGATTTGCTGGCAATCGAGGCGACGATCTCCGCATAGTGCACTTTTGCCACTCTGGATACCGCCGCCACCATCGGGATAGTGGCCTGGCCGCCGCAGGTCACCATATTGACGTTACCCTCGGCAAGATTGGCCTCGAGATTGACCACCGGCACGCAGTACGGGCCGATGGCCGCTGGGGTCAGGTCGATCACGCGGATCCCCGGTTTGGCTTCCCGCAACGCGGCGTCGTTTTTCACGTGCGCCCCGGCGCTGGTGGCGTCAAAAACCACATCGATATCGGCGAATTCCGCCATCTGCATCAGCCCGCCAACGCCCTCGTGGGTGGTGGCGATGCCCATACGCCGGGCGCGGGCCAGGCCGTCAGACTCAGGGTCGATGCCGACCATCACCGCCATCTCCAGGTGCTGCCCGTGGCGCAGAATTTTGATCATTAAATCGGTGCCGATATTGCCGGAGCCGATAATGGCGACTTTACGTTTACTCATTACGCTGTTCCTCTTCGGCGACAAAGGTCGCCGCCACTGAACCTAAACCGTCGATATGGGCGATAAAACGATCGCCGGCGGTAATCGCCACCATCGGGCCTAACGCTCCGGTGAGCACGATATCGCCCGCCCGCAGCGGCTCGCCGAGGCTGGCCATTTTGCGCGCCAGCCACACCGCCGCGTTCAGCGGATGGCCAAGGCATTCGCTGCCGCGCCCGCTGGAGACCTCTTCCTCGTTACGGGTCATGCGCATCACGCAATGTTTCAGATCCAGCCCATCCGGACGCCGCGCCGGACTGCCCAAAACGTAAACGCCGCAGGAGGCGTTATCGGCGACCGTATCGACAAAGCCAATCGACCAGTCGCGGATACGGCTGCCGACCACTTCCAGCGCCGGCAGCACCCAGTCGATGGCGGCGTACAGTTCATCAAAAGTGGTATCGGCATGCGGCAGATCCTGTTTCAGCACCAGGGCGATTTCGGCTTCCACCTTCGGCTGCAGCACCCGGGAGAACGGCACATTGGCGTTATCGCCGTAGCACATGTCGGCAAACAGGGTGCCGAAGTCCGGCTGGTCAACGCCCAGCTGCTGCTGCACTTTAGGATGGGTCAATCCCACCTTGCGTCCCACCACCCGGCGGCCGTTCGCCACGTGGTGCTGCACGTTCATCCGCTGGATAGCATAGGCCGCTTCGGCGTTGTCGACGCCGAGGAGAGCTCGCAGCGGTTCAATCGCCCGGCCGCGACTTTCCGCCTCAAGCAACCGTTGCGCCAGGTGTTCAAGAGATAAAGTTGTCATTCTGCTTCCTCAGGCACGTGCCAGAAAATCGAGCACCAGCTGGTTAAAACTCTCCGCGTGCTCCCACTGCGCCCAGTGGCCGCAGTCGCGATAGATATGCAGTTCGGAACCGTTAATGCCCGCCAGCAGGCGCAGCCCGGCGTCCATCGGCACGAAGCGATCGTTACGCCCCCAGACGATCAGGGTCTGCGCGCGGATTTCGCCGAGACGCGGGCTAAAGTCCGGGAACTGCTTCGGGTTGGCTTCGAGACTTTTGACGAAATTATCCAGATGCTCCCGGCGCGATAGCATGTTGTTGAGACGCGCGTCGAACAGGGCGTCAGTCAGATCGCGGGTATCGAAAACAAAGATGTTCATCATCTTTTTCAGGTTTTCGATGGTCGGTTCGCGATACAGGCCGTTCAGCAGCTTGATGCCTTCCGTCGGCATCGGCGTAAACAGGCTCATGCCGCCGGTTCCGCCGCCCATCAGCACCAGTTTGCCGACGCGCTCCGGCCAGCTGAGGGTAAAGGCCACCGCGCTGTGTCCGCCCATCGAGTTGCCCAGCAAATGCACATTGCTGATATCCAGCTGATCAATGACGCTTTTCAGCACCCGGGCGTTCAGGTCGGAGCGGGAGCCGCGATTGACGATAGCATCGCTTTTCCCCCAACCGGGGCAGTCCAGCAGAATGACCCGATAGCCCGCCTCCACCAGCGGGTCGATATTGCGGCTAAAGTTGGCCCAGCCGGTAGCTCCGGGGCCGGAGCCGTGCAGCATCACCACGGTTTCGTCACCCTGGCCGCAGTCATTAAAATGGATGCGTAATGTTTCTCCGCCCTCTTCCACGTTGAGAAAGCGGCTGGTGGCGGCTTCGGTTTGCGGTTGGTAGCTCATCATATTCTCCCGTTAATTCAGTTCTGCACTGTGGCGCTCAGCGAGCCAAACCCGGCAATCCACTCGGGGATTGGTCGGTAATAGCGACCTTCGCAGCGCCAGCGGCCAAATGCGGATAGCGCGGCAAAGGCGGCCACCCAGGTTTTAATTTCGTGCGTTGATTTCCCGGCCATTGCCGAAAGCTCTTCGTTACTGACGGCGTCCAGCTCCGCCAGCCGCCCCTGCTCCAGCAGGCTCATGAAGCGGGTATCCCAGACCGGATTGAGCGGATAGAGCGAGTGCTGATCCTCGATAAACTGCTTCGCCGCGCTAATCACGCGCTGCTGGCGCAGTTCCCGTTCGTCCGGCGGCAGCTGCCTGCCGCTGCCCAGCAGCCGGTCGCGCATATGGGCATCGGCCTTCGCCAGCTCCGGTACCGGCGGCTGATGCGACAGGCCGCCGGAGCCGAGGATTAATACCCGTTTATTGAGGGTGGTCAGAAAGCGGCCGATGGCTTCGCCCAGCATGCGGGTACGCTGAAAGCCCGGCAGCGGCGACGCGACGCCGTTGATAAACACCGGCAGAACCGGCAGCGTATCCAGCCCGCCGAGCAGGAACTCCAGCGGTTGCGCGAAGCCGTGATCCACCTGCATGCAGTAGGAGACCGCCAGATCGATGCCCTCCTTCATCACCGCGTGGGCGCAGGCCTCCGCCAGCGCCGTCGGCACCGGCAGAACGCCGCTGGCGCTGCTGAAATCGCCGATAGAAGTTGCGCCGATGCCTAAACAGAACGGCGGCATCACATCGTAGAAAAAGCCGTTGTAGTGATCGGGGGCAAACAGCACCACCAGCTCCGGATCGAAAGCGGCAATACGCGCCCGCGCGTCGGCAATGGTGCCGTTAACTTCGTCCAGCACCGCCTGTTCCGGGTCAACGTAACCCACCAGCGGCGTATGCGAGAGGCAATGAAGATAAGCGTTCATATCAGGCCACCTGTTCAATCACGGTTGGCGCTTGCGCGGAGGCCAGCTGCATCTTGCTCGCCAGCGCGTTGAGCTTTTTGCCGAGGGTTTGCGGGATAGCCACGGTCGCGACGAAGCGATCCGGACGCACCACGGCGATGGCGGTATCGTGCTGCGCGAACCAGTTTTTCAGGCGGTTTTGCGTATCGCCCACGCGGATAACGCCGGGCACGTTGTCCTGATCGCAATGAATCTGTACTTCCGGCACGACCTGGATGAACTGCACCCCGACCGCGCGCCAGCGCGCAATCTGCTCGTCGGTGAGCCCCCACCGGGGATTGCAGCCCCAGGCGATAATGGCGAACCTGGCGCCTATCACCTCATCGAGCAGCGTCACCTGCCCCGTTTCCAGCGTGACCTTCGGCTGGATAAACATTTTGCCAACCGGAGACGTTTTGCCTTCGCCTTCCGCCAGCAGCGCGCCGTCGCGATACTGCGGCATCGGCTTGAAACGCATTTCAAGGAAGTAGCGTTTGACCGGCGGCAGATAATTCAGCAGCCACGAAATTCCGTCGCGCACCGCGCCGTGCCAGCGTTTCGGCGGCGCCAGGACGTTGCCGGCGGTGACCGACAGGTCGATCATCGCTTTGGCGTGATCGCGCCGCTCCTGCTGGTAGCTGTCCAGCAGCGCCTCTCCGGCTTTGCCGTTCACCACCAGCGCCAGTTTCCAGGCCAGGTTAAAAGCATCGCGCATACCGCTGTTGTAACCCTGTCCCTGCCAGACCGGCATGATGTGCGCCGCGTCGCCCGCCAGCAGCACGCGATCGACGCGAAAGCGTTCGGCGATGCGTGCGTTATGGGTATAGACGCGCTGGCGAATCAGTTCGACGTTATCCGGGTCCGGCAGCACTTTGCTCAATAGCTGGCGCATCTTGTGCGGCTCGCTGAGCTGGGCTTCGGTTTCGCCGGGCATGACCATAAATTCGAAACGCCTGACGCCGTGCGGTAGCGCGGCGGAGACGTACGGGCGCACCGGGTCGCAGCACAGATAGACATGCGGCGTCGCCAGCGGATCGTTGGCAATATCGATAACAATCCATTGATTCGGCGCGGTTTTCCCTTCAAAAGGAATATTCAGCGTGCGGCGAATAAAGCTGGCTCCGCCGTCGCAGGCCACCAGCCAGTCGGCGCGAACGGTTTCCCGCTCGCCGCCGCTGCCTTTAACATTTAACGTGACACCGTCACTATTCTGGCTAAAGGCTTCAACTTCGCGGGAAAACAGGCAGCGCACGTGGGGAAAGCGGCTGAGTCCGTCGTACAGCACGGCATCGACCTGCGGTTGAATAAACGCGTTACGGCGCGACCAGCCAAACTCGTCGGTCATCGGCTGAATATCGGCAAAGCAGCGCCCTTTGGGGGTGAGAAAGCGCATCGCGTGCCACGGCGTGGTATGCGGCAGCACGTTATCTACCAGCCCCACGGCCTGCATCGCCCGCAGCGCCTCATCGTCGATACCGATGGCGCGGGGATAATCGATCAGCGACTCGAGCTTCTCGATCAGCACCACGCTGACGCCCATCTGCCCGAGGTAGTTGGCGATCGTCAGGCCAACCGGGCCGGCGCCGGCAATCGCGACCTGCGCGCTGTGCTGTACGGCGGGCTGGATATCAGGATTGGATGTTGTCATTTTCAAAACCTCACGCTTCGGACAAATTGCCGCCACTGCACTAATGTCAGCGAGGCAATTTGTTAACTAAATGTGAATTTATTTTTATTGTGAGGTCAGTATAGGGTTGGCGATTTACGCTACAATCAAAACATCACCTGATGTGCACCTGGTGCACAAGATTGTTTAAACTGATTTTTATTGAGGATGCATGAACGAGAATTCGTCGGCGGAATACAAAACAGTACGCGGATTGAGCCGCGGATTATTGTTATTAAATTTGTTAAATAAATTCGACGGAGGCGCGACGGTCAGCACCCTGGCCGAGTTTAGCGGTCTGCATCGTACGACCGTCAGGCGGCTGCTGGAAACGCTGCAGGATGAGGGTTACGTGCGCCGCAGCCGCTCCGATGACAGCTTTCGCCTGACGATTAAAGTGCGTCAGTTAAGTGAGGGATTTCGTGACGAACATTGGATTTCTGCCCTCGCCACGCCGCTGCTTGGCGAGCTGCTGCGCGAGGTTTTATGGCCGACCGATATCACCACCCTGGACGTTGATGCGATGGTGGTGCGCGAAACCACCCACCGCTTCAGCCGCCTCTCCTTCCACCGGGCAATGGTCGGCCGCCGCCTGCCGCTGCTGCTGACCGCCTCCGGGTTAACCTGGCTGGCTTTCGCGCCGGAACACGAACGACGCCCGATCATCGATATGCTGGCTGCCCGCCCGGAAGCGGAGTATCAGCTGGCGCGCGAGCCGGAAAAACTGGCCTCCATTCTCGAACGCACCCGGCAAAACGGCTACGGTGAAAACTTTCGCGGCTGGCAGCAGGAGGAGAAAATCGCCTCCATTGCCGTTCCCGTTCGCCGTCGGCAGCGGGTTATCGGCTGCCTGAACCTGGTCTATATGGCCAAAGCCATGACCATTGACCAGGCGGCGCAAAAGTATCTCGCCTCGCTGCAAAAGGTCGCAAGGCAGATAGAGGAACGGATGTCCGATGAAGAGGTTTTCTATCAGTAGCCCTGTCCATAAGGGGTAAATAGCCCGTTAGCCATTGCGCCCGGCTACGTTGTATATTCTAATATATAACGATTATTCATTTGCTGCCGAGCCTGTTATGTTCAGATACCCGCACGTTTTATTTCTCCTGACGCTGTCAGGCGCAAGCCTGTTCACCGGTCAGGCCTTTGCCGATCGCACCCTCACCGACCAGCTGGGCCGTGAAGTCACCCTCCCCGACCACATCACCCGCGCCGTGGTGCTCCAGCACCAGACCTTAAACCTGCTGGTGCAACTTAATGCTGCTGACGACGTCGTCGGCGTCTTGAGCAGCTGGAAAAAACAGCTTGGCCCGCAGTTTGCGCGCTTTATGCCGAACATTGAAAAACTGCCGATGCCAGGCGATCTCACTCAGGTCAATATCGAGAGCCTGCTGGCGCTACATCCGCAGGTAGTCTTCGTTGCCAACTATGCGCCGCAGGCGATGATCCAGCAGATCCAGAGCGCCGGGATCCCGGTGGTGGCGATCTCTCTGCGCCAGGATGCCGCAGGGGAGAAAAACAAAATGAACCCGACAATGGCCAATGAAGAGCAGGCCTACAATGAGGGGCTGAAACAGGGGATCCGCCTGATTGGCGAAGTGGTCGGTCGCCAGGATCAGGCCGAACAGCTGATTGATTACACCTTCAGCGCGCGCAGTCTGGCCAATGCGCCGGTTGCCGACATCCCGGAAAATGAGCGGGTGCGGGTGTATATGGCCAATCCGGATCTCAACACCTACGGTTCGGGCAAATATACCGGCCTGATGATGAAGCACGCCGGAGCGCTGAACGTAGCCGCCGCCAGCGTGAAGGGGGCGCGCCAGGTCTCGCTGGAGCAGGTACTACAGTGGGATCCGCAGGTAATTTTCGTTCAGGACCGCTACCCGGAGGTGGTCAAACAGATACAAAACGACCCGCAGTGGCAGAGCATTGACGCGGTCAAAAACCATCGCGTGTGGCTGATGCCGGAGTACGCCAAGGCCTGGGGCTATCCGATGCCGGAGGCGCTGGCGATTGGCGAGCTGTGGATGGCGAAAAAGCTCTATCCATCACGCTATAACACCATTGATGTCGATGCGAAGGCGCAGGAGTACTATCAGCGTTTCTACCGCGTGAAGTGGTCGCCGGATGCTTAGTCATCGTCATCCGGCTCTGCTGCACTGTACCCTCGCGCTGGTAACGCTCATGATTGCACTCGCCTCTATCTGCCTCGGGCAGTATCCGTTAAGCCTGGCGGAGGTTTTTCGCCAGCTGGCGCATCTTTCCCCCCTCGACGGCGTCGCCGGTCAGGTGGTGTGGTCGGTCAGACTGCCGAGGATCGTGATGGCGCTGCTGGCCGGCGGCGCGCTGGGGCTGTGCGGGGCCACCTTACAAGGGGTGTTCCAGAACCCGCTGGTCGACCCGCATATCATCGGCGTCACCTCCGGCTCCGCTTTCGGCGGGACGCTGGCGATTCTGCTGGGACTCAATGCCGCGCTGATGATGACCTCGACCTTTCTCTTCGGCCTTGCCGCGCTGATGCTGGTCTATCTAATCGCCGCGCTGCAGGGGCGCGAAAGTACCCTGGTACTGATCCTCTCAGGAATTATCCTCAGCGGCTTTTTTGCCGCCCTGGTGAGCCTGATGCAGTATCTGGCCGATACCGAAGAAACGCTGCCGAATATCGTCTTCTGGCTGCTCGGCAGCTTTGCCACCGCCAGTTGGCATAAAGTCCTGCTGATGGCGCTACCGGTAGCCTGCGCCGCGATGGTGCTGTTCAGGCTCCGCTGGCGGATTAACCTGCTGGCGCTGGAG
This sequence comes from Klebsiella sp. K5-306, assembly GCF_051835185.1. NCBI lineage: Bacteria > Pseudomonadati > Pseudomonadota > Gammaproteobacteria > Enterobacterales > Enterobacteriaceae > Klebsiella > Klebsiella sp. K5-306. Next base: position 398,760 of record NZ_JAIFJY010000001.1, on the reverse strand, counting down.
GAAAAAGAGGCCCGCGGGCTGGGCGTTTCGGTGACCGCGCTGCGTCGCGGGGTGCTGGTGTGCTGCGCGGTGCTGGTCGCCGCTCAGGTGGCGGTCAGCGGCAGCATCGCATGGGTCGGGCTGGTGATCCCGCATCTGGCGCGGCTGCTGACCGGCGCCGATCACCGGCGTCTTCTCCCTATCGCCTTCTGGCTCGGCGGCGGTTTTATGATCGTCGTCGATGACCTTGCCCGCACGCTAACCCAGGCCGAAATTCCCATTGGTATTTTCACCGCGCTGCTTGGCGCGCCGCTGTTCACCTGGCTGCTGGTGCAGTCGCGACGCACGGGCGCGCGCTGATGACCCTTTCCCTGAATTTAAGCAACCTGCTCTACGGTTATAGCCGACCGCTATTCGCACCGCTGAACCTGCAGTGCCGCTCCGGTGATATCTGGGCGGTACTTGGCGCCAACGGCCGCGGCAAAAGCTCCCTGCTTGATACCCTGACCGGCGTCCTGGCGCCGCTCGGCGGCCAGTTTACCGGCACCGGCGGTATCGCCATCGTGCCGCAGCATTTTCGTCCAGCCTTTAGCTGGCTGGTACGTGACGTGGTGCTGATGGGGCGGGCGCGCCACGTTAACCTGTTCGCTCAGCCATCGGCGGACGACGAGCGCCAGGTCCAGGAGGCGCTGGCGCAGCTGGGGATCGCGACGCTCGCCGACAAGGTGTTCCGTGCGCTGTCCGGCGGCCAGCAGCAACTGGTACTCATCGCCAGGGCGCTGGTGGGCGCCAGCCAGAATATCCTGCTGGATGAACCCTGCTCGGCGCTGGATCTGGCCAATCAGCAGCTGGTGCTGCAGCTGATTAGCGACCTGGCATATCGCCAGAAGCGGACGGTGCTGTTTACCACGCACGATCCCACCCACGCTCTGCAGGTAGCGAACCAGACTTTGCTACTGCTCCCCGACGGTGAATGGCTGGCGGGAGAATCCACCGCCGTACTGACGGAAGAGAATCTTCAGCGCGCGTATGGTTTGGCGGTACGCAAAATCTGTCACCCGGGCTCGGCGCTGCCGCTGCTGGCCCCGCAGTTTACGATTCGCCGTTGATGACCAAAAAGCCGGCGTTTTTCAGAAAATGCTGGCCCTCAGCGCCGAGGATAAAGCGGCACAGACGCTGCGCCCCGGCGCTCTGTTCAATCTGCGTCAGTTGATAATCGCAGCGAACATTCCACGCCGGCGGAATAACCAGCGTGCGCAGATCGCCGCACACCGCCATCTGCGCGGCGTAATGCGCATAGCCGATAAACAGATCGGTTAAATTTTGCCGAATGAGCCACGCCCCGGCGGTTTCTCCCGCAGGCACCGGCAGGGAGTCTCGACCGCCTACCAGCGGACGCGCGCGCGCCATGATGGCGGCACCGACGCCGGGACAGCGCTCTTCAATGTGGGAGAAAAGCTGCCAGGTGTAGTCGCCTGAAGGGTCGCAGCCCGGCGTTGAGGTTGCCAGACGCAAGCCCGGGTCGCTGAGCAGCGTCAGCCACTCCCGCGCCTCGGTTCTCGCGTCGCGCCGGACGGTCAGCATCAGCTGATTCCGGGCGAACCAATAGCACTCTCCGGCCAGCCCCGCCTGACGCAGCGCCTGCGGATGATGGCTATTGGCCGAGGCGAACACGGAGCACGGCTCTCCGGCCTCAATGCGCTCGCGCAGCAGACCAGCCGGACCGAAATGGACGTCGACCGGGATGCCGGTCTGTTGCTGAAAGCGCGCCAGCAGAGGAATGAAAGCGCTTTTCAGGCTTCCCGCAGCCAGCAGCTTTAGGGAGGGAGTCATAAGAACCATCGATATATAGTCATAAATACAGCGCTATAATAACGCAGGTTCAGATCATTTCAGTAGCCAATTTCCGCCAGTTCGCGCAGCTGTTCCGGCGTTGCCACCGGCAGGTTAAAGAAGCGCAGATAGGCCGGGATCATTTCAAACAGCATGTCGGTGCCGCGCTGAATGGGGCAGCCCGCCGCCCGCGCGGCCTGCAGTAGCGGAGTAAATTCCTGGGCCATAACCACTTCGCCAACAAAAGTGCCCGGCGCCAGGCGCTGCGGGTCCAGCGGCAGCGGATCGCCCTCTTTCATCCCCAGCGGCGTAGCGTTGACCACCAGATCGTGCCCCTGCGGGTCGCGCTGCATCAGAGTGATATCCAGCCGAGGATAGTGCTCGAGCAGACGTCCGGCCAGCGCTTCCGCCGTCTGCGGGCGGACGTCGTACAGCGTCAGGGCGCTGACGCCCGCTGCCGCCAACGATGCGGCAATGGCCGAGCCGACGCCGCCGCTGCCCACCACCAGCGCCCGCGCCCCTTGCGTCGCGAACCCTTTGCGCCGGATACCGAGAACAAAGCCTTCTCCGTCAAACATATCACCGCTGAGCGTGCCGTCGGCTTCGGGGCGAATCGCGTTACAGGCGCCCGCAATTGCCGCCGTTGGGCTAAGATGCTGCACCAGCCCGCAGGTGGCAATTTTGTGCGGCATGGTGACCAGCGCGCCAATAATATTGGTCATTTTAAATAGCATCGGGACAAAGGCGGCGTAGTCCTCAGTCTTCACGCCCATCGGCACTACTTTGGCGTCAACCTGTCGATCGGCAAACCACGGGTTATAAATCATCGGCGCTTTAAACTTCGCGGTCGGATAGCCAAGATGCGCTATCAGCCGCGTATTTCCACTAATCACCATTCCCTGCTCCTTTAACAACGACTGCATCACGTTACTGCGAAAGTTCGATACGCTTGACGTCACCCAAAATAAACACATATGCCGCTACGCCCAGCAGCGCAGCGCCGCCGATATAAACAAGCGCGTAGAAGAAGTTGCCGGAGGCCGCGACGATGAAACCGATGATCAGCGGCGTCAGGATCCCGGCAAGATTAGCGCAGAAGTTAAACAAGCCGCCGGTCAGACCGCCAAGGCCTTTCGGCGCGATATCGGAAATTAACGTCCAGCCCAGGCCGACCATCCCCTGGCCAAAAAAGGCGAACGACATCACCAGAATCACCGCCAGATCGCTGGTCAGCCAGTTGGCGGAGATAATCGTGCTCGCCATCAGCAGACCGGCAATGATCGGCAGTTTACGCCCGAGATTCGCCGAACCGGTGGCCTTCAGCAGCTTATCCGAGACCCAGCCGCCGAACATCACGCCGCCCGCCGCCGCCAGGAACGGCATGATGGCAAAGAAGCCGACCTTAATCCACGGCATATGGCGTTCGGTGGCCAGATAAGTTGGAAACCAGGTCAGGAAGAAGACCAGCACCGTATTACCGGCAAACTGCCCGATGCTGGCGCCGAGAATCTGTCTTTTCGCCAGCAGCTGGCGAATCAGCGGCCAGCTAAAGGCGGTATGCTGCTCTGCGCCGGTGGACATTCCGCCGCCGTTGACGATGTGCTCGCGCTCCTGCTGATTGAGGTGTTTATCTTCATGCGGCTCGCGATAGCAGCGCCACCACACCAGCGCGAACATCACGCCGACTGCGCCGACGCTAATAAACAGCGCGCGCCAGCCGAAGCTGCCCATTATCCAGAACAGCAGCGGCGAAAAGCAGGCCAGCCCGAGATATTCGCCGACGGTATAGACCGCCGTCGCCTTCGCCCGCTCCTGCTGCGGGAACCAGGCGCTCACCACCCGACTGTTCACCGGGAAACAGGGCGCTTCGCTGACGCCGAGGCCAAAGCGGCACAACAGCAGACTTTTCAGGCCAACCGCCAGGCCGTGGAACATGGTGAATAGCGACCACAGGGTCAGCGCCAGAAAATAGGTCACTTTGTTGCCGAAGCGGTCAAGGAAGATGCCGCCGGGGATCTGCGCCAGCGCGTAGGTCCAGGCAAAGGCGGAGAACACGATGCCCATCATTGCGGCATCAATACCCAGCTCAGCGGTCAGCTGCGGCGCGGCGATACCCAGCACCGTACGGTCGAGATAGTTGATCATGGTGCCGACGGCCAGCAGCGCAAGAATACCGATACGCCGCCGGGAGGGCCTCACGCCGGACGCGGCCGCCGCCGTCGGGTGATTGTGGCTATAAGAGTTCATAGTCGTTTCCTGTCATAGGGTACAGCCGGATATTGTTATTGTGTTTGCAACGTTGGGTGGTGAACCATCTGCTACATTACTCGGTGTACTGCATTGCTGACAAGCGTACAGCTGCATTTACAGCACCATAAAGTGCGTAACCGTTGCGGCGCTCGGTCAGTTCAAAGAAAAAGCGTCCCACCGCAATCGGTCGGGTGTAGAGGTGAAAGAATTCGCCGCCGCTGCCATCGCGATCGTAAAGAATTTGATGATTCTTCAACAAGTTAACAGGAACATCTTTCCCATAACGGGCCAGCAAATCTTCATAGTAGTTCGCCGGAATCGGCAGCGCATTGACGGCAACCTCGGGCACGCTTGCAAGCGTGGAGGATAAATCGCGGCAGGCAAAAGCCGCGTGCTGTAAACCAGCTCCCTGATAACAGGCCACTGAACGGGCAATTTGCGTGGCGCGGCTTTGCGAAATATTCAGCGCAAAGCGGATGTCGCCCTGCGGACTGCGTACCGCCAGGCTGCGCACCAGCCCGTACGGATCGGGTAGCGTTTGTTCATGCTCAAGGATAAAACCGAATACGGTGCGGAAAAAAATGATCCAGTTATCGCGGCTATCCGACTCCATGCCAAGTGCCAGGTGATCGATACCACAATAATCGTCGCGCGGCGTGACGTCCGTGCGCAGATGGAAATCGCGCGTGTAGATGTCGTCGCCCACTTCAATCAGATAAATCAGGCTACCGTCCGGGGCGCAAACCGCCGGGATTGGGCTTTCGTTGGGCCCGGCATCGCCCTGCCAGGTGGCATAGCCCAAGGCGCGGGCGCGCTCGACGATTGCCGCACTCTGGCTGACGCGTAGCGCCATAGCGCAGAGAGAAACTCCGTGACGCTGATGAAAATGGTCGGCCCAGCTATGCGGTTGGGCGTTAACCACCACCCGCGCCCCACCGTTGCGCCAGAGGGAGACGCGTTTTGAGCGATGCGTCCCCTCTTCGGCAAAGCCGAGCTGCGCCAGCCTGTCTCCGAGTACTCCCGCCTGCGATGGCGTGGCGGCAAACTCGATAAACTCGAGCCCGGCATAGACCGGTAGTTCAGCCGGTGCAAACAGCGGCGCGCGGCTTTCCGGCAGCCGGTGGCGGACCTGCTCTTCCAGCCACAGCAGCGAGCGATAGCCATCTTTCGCCGTCGCACCGTTGGGAGAAGCCCGGAAGCTGTCGTTAAAAATCTCCAGCGACCAGGGGCCACGATAGCCGCAGCGGATAATCTCGCAGGCAAAATCCACCAGCGGCAGCTGTCCCTGACCGGGGAAGCAGCGGAAGTGGCGGCTCCATTCGAGGATATCCATTTTCATCAGTGGCGCGTCGGCCATCTGTACAAAGGTGATTTTCTCCAGCGGCACGTCCGCCAGCTGCGCCAGCGTGTCACCGCGCGCCAGCACGTGGAAACTGTCGAGCACAATACCCAGCGCCGGGCTATCGACGCGTTTGACCCGCGCCCATGCCTGATGCCAGCGGTTAACGTGGGTGCCCCAGGCCAGCGCCTCGTAGCCGATAGTGATGCCTTCCTGCTCCGCCAGCTCAGCCAGAGCGCGTAAATCGGCCACCTGCAGTTCGACGTCGGCGGAACAGTCCGGCTGAACGTTACTGCACAGCAGCATGGTATCGCAGCCCAGCTCATGCATGAGCGCAAATTTGCGTCTGGCGCGTTCCATATTAGCGGTGAACTGGGCGCGGCTGGCGCCTTCAAAATCACGAAACGGTTGAAAAAGCGTGATTTTTAGCCCTAAATCAGCCGCCAGGTGGCGGATATCGGCCGGCGTACCGGTATAATAGAGCAGATCGTTTTCAAAAATTTCGACGCCCTGATAGCCCGCCGCTGCGATGGCATGGAGCTTCTCGGGTAAGGTACCGGAAATCGAGACGGTGGCGATGGAGCGCAACATAGTGTCCTCGGGTCATGAGCTAACTTAATGACCTGAATATGAATCATTTGGTTCAATTGCGCCATGACTGGTTGCAAAATTGTGATCAATATGTGTATTTTTTGCATCTCAAGAAAAGGAGCCGTTATGTCTGCCGTTGCTCATGATGAAGCACAATCGCTTAAGGAGCGGATCTTCGCCGCCGCTATTACCGTTTTCGCCGAGCACGGTTTATCGGGCGCGCGAATGGAGCAAATCGCCACCGAAGCGCAGACCACTAAACGCATGGTGGTCTACTACTTCAAGACCAAAGAGCAGCTTTATCAGGCCGTGCTCCAGCACGTCTACGCGAGGATCCGCGAAACCGAGCAGCAGCTTGGGCTGGAAAACGTGCCGCCGGTTGAGGCGCTGGTGCAGCTGGTAAAGTGGAGCGTGCGCTATCACGCCACGCACGCCGACTATATGCGGGTTATCTGTATGGAAAACATGCAGCGCGGCAAGTGGCTGAAAAGCTCCGGACAGCTGAAACCGCTAAACCGTACCGCTCTGTCGATTCTGGAAGATATTCTGCAGCGCGGCCAGCAGCAAGGCGTGTTTCAGGCGGGTCTGGAGGCGCGCGATGTGCATCGATTGATCAGCAGCTTTAGCTTCTATCAGGTGTCGAACTTTTATACCTTTAGCAGCCTCTATCTGGACGACCCGATGCCGGCCATTGATGATGAAGCGATGGTCGCCCACCACTGCGATATTGCCGTCAAAGCGGTGATACGCTTTGTGATTTCATAAAGCTCAGGGAAACGCGCAGGTCCGGCTAGCTGCCGGAAAGCGCATGGACCACCTTCTCCATCGCTTCCTGCGTCAGCGCTGAGCGCTTGACCTTCGGGTTTGCCAGGGCGGTACGCAGCACGCCGGCGATAACGATATGCTTTGGCTCCTGACCCAGGTCGCGCATCTCAAGCACGACTTTACCGACTACGCGGCACATTTCCTGATACAGCGCCTCATCTTTGGCTGTGTTTCCCATGCTATTTGGCTCTCAAATTTTCATTATCAATCAAATCATTATTGATATATTTCCCGCTTAAATCAAACCAGCGCGATGATTTCGCCTCAGCGACGTATTTTTGCTGGCAAAGTTGTGAATAAATCCGCATTTCCGCCCGCTTTATCTTGTCAGCTGATGAAAAAATGTGTTGCGCATAAGCGTAGGTTTAGTTTGCATTTTGTTAAGTATATAACTATAGAAATGAAACATGGTTTTCATTTTCTTTTTTGGATTGGGCAACGTATAATGCCCGGCAAATTCTTATTGAATGGTTTCAGCGCATTGGATTGCATGACTAAACGCATAACACGTTGCCTCTTTTCATGGGCTGAACCGCCAGCACACATTCTTCTGCACGCTCTTTTGTTGTCACCTATCCTTAGAGCGTGGCATAGCAACTTTCGTAATACAGGTTTAACTCTGCGGCAGTACGCCCGCGGAGTCAGATTCCCCATCCCTATCCTTCACAACTTAAAGATTAAACTGTCATGAAAAAGACCAAAATTGTTTGCACCATCGGTCCGAAAACCGAATCCGAAGAGATGTTGACCAAAATGCTGGACGCCGGTATGAACGTTATGCGTCTGAACTTCTCTCACGGTGACTATGCGGAACACGGCCAGCGCATCCAGAACCTGCGCAATGTGATGAGCAAAACGGGCAAGAAAGCGGCAATCCTTCTGGATACCAAAGGTCCGGAAATCCGTACCATTAAGCTGGAAGGCGGTAACGACGTCTCCCTGAAAGCGGGCCAGACTTTCACCTTCACCACCGACAAATCGGTAGTAGGTAATAACGAAATCGTTGCGGTGACCTATGAAGGCTTCACCAGCGACCTGAGCGTCGGCAACACCGTACTGGTCGACGATGGTCTGATCGGTATGGAAGTCACCGCGATCGAAGGTAACAAAGTTGTTTGTAAAGTGCTGAACAACGGCGACCTCGGCGAGAACAAAGGCGTTAACCTGCCGGGCGTATCTATCGCTCTGCCGGCGCTGGCTGAGAAAGACAAACAAGATCTGATCTTCGGTTGCGAGCAGGGCGTGGACTTTGTTGCGGCCTCCTTTATCCGTAAGCGTTCTGACGTCGTGGAAATCCGCGAGCACCTGAAAGCTCACGGCGGCGAGAAGATCCAGATCATCTCTAAAATTGAAAACCAGGAAGGCCTGAACAACTTCGATGAAATCCTCGAAGCTTCTGACGGCATCATGGTTGCGCGTGGCGACCTGGGCGTTGAAATCCCGGTTGAAGAAGTTATCTTCGCGCAGAAAATGATGATCGAAAAATGTATCCGCGCGCGTAAAGTCGTTATTACCGCGACCCAAATGCTGGATTCCATGATCAAAAACCCGCGTCCGACCCGTGCGGAAGCGGGCGACGTGGCTAACGCCATCCTCGACGGCACCGATGCTGTCATGCTCTCAGGCGAATCCGCAAAAGGTAAATATCCGCTGGAAGCGGTCACCATCATGGCGACCATCTGCGAACGTACCGACCGCGTGATGACCAGCCGTCTTGAGTACAACAACGATAACCGTAAGCTGCGCATCACCGAAGCGGTCTGCCGCGGTGCGGTTGAAACGGCTGAAAAACTGGAAGCGCCGCTGATCGTCGTCGCGACCCAGGGCGGTAAATCCGCGCGCGCCGTACGTAAATACTTCCCGGATGCAACCATCCTGGCGCTGACCACCAACGAAACCACCGCGCGTCAGCTGGTGCTGAGCAAAGGCGTGGTAGCGCAGCTGGTTGAAGAGATCGCCTCTACCGACGCTTTCTATCACCTCGGTAAAGAGCTGGCGCTGCAGAGCGGCCTGGCGCGCAAAGGCGACGTGGTTGTTATGGTTTCCGGCGCATTAGTCCCGAGCGGAACCACCAATACCGCTTCCGTGCACGTGCTGTAATAATTTACAGGTTAATTAGTATTTCCTTTAAAGGCGCCTCATTGAGGCGCTTTTTTTTATTCCAGCACTAGCTGCTATTAATAAAAATGCAAATCGGAATTTACTATTTAACGCGAGATTATCTAAGATGAATCCGATGGAAGCGCGCTGTTTTCTCTCGCCTTTTTAAGGTTACCTGATGATTTCGATGCTTCTTTGAGCGAACGATCAAAAATAAGCGTATTAAAGTAAAAAAATATTCTCATCACAAAAAAGTTTGTGTAATACTTGTAACGCTACATGGAGATTAACTCAATCTAGAGGGTATTAATAATGAATCGTACTAAACTGGTACTGGGCGCGGTAATCCTGGGTTCTACTCTGCTGGCTGGTTGCTCCAGCAATGCTAAAATCGATCAGCTGTCTTCTGACGTTCAGACTCTGAACGCTAAAGTTGACCAGCTGAGCAACGACGTGAACGCAATGCGTTCCGACGTTCAGGCTGCTAAAGATGACGCAGCTCGCGCTAACCAGCGTCTGGACAACGCAGCTACTAAATACCGTAAGTAATAGTATCTGTGTAATAAAAATGGCGCACATTGTGCGCCATTTTTTTTGCCTCTCGTTCCCCCGCCTACTGCACCCTTTTTGCTTCGTCTACCGGCGCACTCTGTACGGACAGGCCCGACGTCGAGCTGCTGCCCGCGGATACCACCACCGGATATCCTGCTCGCCGGGTCAGCGCGCGTTTAAGCATGGCCTCATCCACCGCTTTATCGCCGGAGAATTGATGGAACTCCGCAGGAAGCGTATAGGCCATCGTCTGCGGGTTGCTGGTCTCATCCGGCGTCAACGGTCGATGAACTTCAACATAGCGCTTACCGTCCGGCTCCACGGCGAACTTGACCGGCTGATTGATAATCCGCACCGGCGTCCCGCTTTTCACCTGATTGAATAACGCCTGAATATCCGCCGCATTCATGCGCATACAGCCGGAGCTGACGCGTAGTCCGACGCTATCTGGCGCACTGGTGCCATGAATAAGATATTCCCCGTTGCCGTATGCCAGGCGCAGCGCATAACGCCCCAGCGGGTTATTCGGTCCTGCGGGCACGACCGGCGGCAGCTTAATTCCTTTCTCCAGCGAGCGAGCGCGAATGCCTGCCGTCGGTGTCCAGGTCGGGTTCGGAATTTTCTGCCCTATTCGCGTGGTCATCTCCGGGGTCTCCAGCCCCTGCTGACCAATCCCGAGGGGATAAACCTGCACCTGGTTCATTCCCGGCGGGAAGTAGTACAGGCGCAGCTCGGCCAGGTTGACGACGATCCCTTCCCGCGGCACGTCCGGCAGCAGCATCCGGGAGGGAATCAGCACCTGGGTACCCGGTTTAGGCTGCACCGGGGCAATCGTATCGTTCGCTTCGAGGATCAGCATCGCTGCGGTATCGAAACGACGGGCAATCGCCTGCAGGTTGCGATCATCCTCCTGTACCGTCCAGGACTGGTTCTCACCAATCAAACGACTGTTGGCAGGGGGAAGAGGGTAATCGACGGCCCAGGCTGCATGTGACGCGCTGAGGGCGCTCAGAACGGCTATGGTGATGAGAGAAGCGCGTTTCATACTGAGATTCCTTCTTTCGCTGATAAAACGCCAGGCCTGTTATGCACAACGGGAGGTTCCCCTCCCGTCGCGCATAACAGAATGAAATCTACTGTTTAATTCTAGCTAAGATTTGCCGCCTTCGCGCGGATTGCGCGGATCATCGCTTCCAGTCCTTGCGACCGTGAAGGCGTCAAGTGCTGCGTGAGGGCCATTTTTTCAAACCACGGGCGTACATCAAAAGCGAGGATATCCTTCGCCGTCATCCGATCGTAAAGAATAAACACCACCGCGATAAGCCCTTTCACAATAGCGGCATCGCTATCGCCGCGAAGCGCAATTGCGCCGCTCTGCTCCTGCGTCATCACGATCCATACCTGGCTCTGGCAGCCCTGAATGATGTTCTGCGCGCTATGCTCTTCCGGGCTCAGCGGCGCAAGGCGCTGCCCCAGTTCGATGATATAGAGATATTTCTCTTCCCAGTTCGCGCAACGGCTAAAGTTGCGCAGCAGTTTGTCTTTATCAGGTAACGCCGCCATAGTTGCTTCCTTTAGCTTAACAATTTGTGGATCCGCTGCAGGCCCGCTACCAGCCGGTCCACCTCTTCCGTGGTATTGTACATCGCCAGCGACGCCCGGCACATGGCAGGGACGCCGTAGAACTCCATGAGCGGCATGGCGCAATGGTGCCCGGTACGTACCGCAATGCCGTAGTTATCCAGGAAGCTGCCGACATCGTAGGCATGATGCTTGCCGAGATTAAAGGCAATCACCCCGAGCCGATTTTGCGGACCATAAAGGGTTAAATCCGCCACGCTCTCCAGCGCCTGCAGCGCGTAGCGCATCAGGGTTTGTTCATATTCCGCGATCTGCGTCAGACCCAGCGCGCTGACGTAATCCAGCGCCGCCCCCAGCCCGATGATACCACCGGTGTTCGGCGTTCCCGCCTCGAAGCGCCACGGCGCTTTTGTCCAGGTCGTGCCTTGCGTCAGGCTGACCGTGGCGATCATCGACCCGCCCCCTTCCCAAGGCGTCATATCCTGCAGGATATCCTGCTTAACGTAGAGCATGCCGATACCGGTGGGGCCGTAAAGCTTATGCGCGGAAAATGCGTAGAAATCACAGTCCAGAGCCTGCACGTCCACCGGATGGTGCATCACCGCCTGCGCGCCGTCCACCAGCACTTTGGCGCCGTGCTGATGGGCTAAAGCCACCAGGGCGGCGACCGGGTTTTCGGTTCCCAGCACGTTAGACACCTGGGTGATTGCCAGCAGCCGGGTGCGCTCATCAAACAGGCCGGGGATGGCATCGAGCTGCAGCGTACCGTCCTGATTCAGCGGGATAACCCGCAGTTCGGCGCCCACCCTGGCGCACAGCATCTGCCACGGCACGATATTGGCGTGATGCTCCATCGCGCTGACGATGATATTGTCCCCTGCGCCGACGTTAGCATTGCCCCAGCTGTTCGCTACCAGATTAATGCCTTCCGTGGTACCGCGAACAAACACCAGCTCTTCTGCCGATCGGGCATTCAGGAACGTCGCCCCCTGCTGACGCACCTGCTCCATCCGCGCCGTGGCTTCCGCGCTAAGGGTATGAATGCCGCGGTGTACCGCCGCATAGCCGTGGCGGTAAAACTCCGCCTCGGCGTTGATCACCGCTTCCGGCTTCTGCGCGCTGGCGGCGCTATCAAGGTAGGCCAGCGGCTGACCGTTCACCTCGCGATTAAGCACGGGAAAATCCGCGCGCACGCGTTCCACAGAAAATGTCATGCTTTACCTCCCGGCAAACGCTGGCCAATACGCGCCAGTATCTGCTGCCTGAGCGCCTCATCATCGATCGCTTCCGTGAGCTCCGCGGCAAAGGCGTAAAGAATCATCTGCTGCGCCGCCTGCTGCGTAATGCCGCGCGAACGCAGATAAAACAGCTGTTCATCATCAATGCGCCCGATGGTCGCGCCGTGGCTGCACTTCACGTCATCAGCGTAGATTTCCAGCTGCGGCTTGGTATCCACTTCGGACAGGCGGCCAAGCAGCAAATTATTGTTGGTCATCTGGCCATCGGTTTTAATCGCATGCTGGGCGACGTTGATCAGTCCATTAAACACCGCGCGCCCTTTATCGTTGACGATGGTTTTGTGCAGCTGACGGCTGTTACAGTATCCGACCTTATGATCGAGCCAGGTGCGACTGTCGCACACTTCGTTGTTAACCGGCATCGCCAGCGAGTTAATCCGCAGGTTGCTGTTTTCACCGTTCAACTGCGTGCTGGTGTGGTGGCGTAGTACCGAGGCGCCGAGCAGAAAACTGCTGCTGAAGGCGGAGGCGTCGCGTCCGAGGGCCAGATCGTTATGGGCAAAGTGGTAGCTTTGCGCATTTTCAAACGCCAGCTTGATATGCTGCAGGTGGGCGTTATCCGCCACGGACATCGTCAGCCTTGCGCCGGTAAAATGGGCGGCGTCGTTGAGGCTCAGATAGTGTTCGATAATAGTCGCCTGCGCGCCGCTCTCCAGCTCCAGATGGTGGCGATAGTGGGCGGTGTTCATTTCATCGCCCGGCAGCCCGCGCGTCATGTGCACGATCAGCAGCGGCTTTTCCGGTCGCTGGTGGCGCCCGACCCGGATATGGGTGACGCTGGTCGCCAGGCTTTCGGTCAAATGCAGAAAAACTTCGGGCTGAACGGCATCAGGCAGCGGCTGACGGTCGTTATCTACCCGCACCTCAAAGCCGCTGGCGGTCAGGTCGTCGCTCAGGCGTTCGTTAAACTGGCCGTCGACAAAAACCAGACGCCATGCGTCCAACGCCAGCCCCAGGGCGTCGCGTTGGGCCGCCGTCAGCGTCTGCGGTTCCGCAGCGACAAAAGTATGGTTCAGTAACGCATCCAGCGGGGTATATTTCCAGTTTTCATGTTTACGCGTCGGCAGCCCCAGCCGCAGAAGCTGTTGCAAATGCTGATGCGCCTGCGGGCTGCGCTGCTCGCTTTGCGCTTCAAACAGATGGTGCCACTGCTGCAGCGCGTTACTGCTGTTCGGTAAGCCAGCCATAGCCCTGCTCCTCCAGTTGTTTGACCAGAGTAAAATCGCCGGATTTAACAATCCGCCCCTGGTACAGCACGTGGACGTAATCCGGCTTGATATAGTCGAGAATGCGCTGATAGTGGGTGACGATAATAAACGAGCGCTTGCCGTCGCGCAGCGAGTTGACGCCGTCGGAAACAATCTTCAGGGCGTCGATATCCAGCCCGGAGTCCGACTCGTCCAGGATGCACAGCTCCGGTTCCAGCACCGCCATCTGCAGGATATCGTTGCGCTTTTTCTCGCCGCCGGAGAAGCCGACGTTAACCGAGCGGGTCAGCAGATCCTCCGGCATCTTCAGCAGCTTAATTTTGTCCTCCATCAGGTCCTGGAAGTCAAAACGGTCAAGCTGCTCCTGGCCGCGGTAGCTGCGCACGGCGTTCAGCGCGGTTTGCAGGAAAAACTGATTGCTGACGCCGGGAATTTCAACCGGATACTGAAAGGCCATGAAGATGCCCTCGCCAGCGCGATCTTCAGGGGAGAGTTCCAGCAGATCTTTGCCTTTAAACTCCACGCTGCCGCCGGTCACCTCATAGTCTTCACGTCCGGCAAGCGTGGCGGAGAGCGTACTTTTACCGGAACCGTTCGGGCCCATAATGGCATGCACTTCGCCGGGGCGAACGTCCAGATTCAGTCCGCGCAGGATCTCTTTGTCTTCAACGGCGACCTGCAAATTTTTTATACTTAACATCTTATTTCCTTTGTTATCAGCCGACGCTGTGTTCAAGGCTAATCGCCAGTAATTTTTGCGCTTCTACGGCAAACTCCAGCGGCAGCTCTGAGAAGACATCCTTACAGAAACCGTTAACGATCATCGAGATGGCATCATCTTCGCTGATTCCGCGCTGCAGACAGTAGAACAGCTGATCTTCGCCGATACGGGAGGTGGTCGCTTCGTGCTCAAGCTGCGCGCTGTTATTACGGCATTCTACATACGGGAAGGTATGCGCCCCGCTGTCCGGGCCAATCAGCATGGAGTCGCACTGGGTGAAGTTGCGCGCGTTGGTCGCGGTGGGCATGATTTTGACCAGGCCGCGATAGCTGTTCTGGCTGTGGCCGGCTGAAATCCCCTTCGAGATAATCGTCGAACGGGTGTTTTTGCCGATATGGATCATCTTGGTGCCGGTGTCCGCCTGCTGGTGGCCGCTGGTCAGCGCTACCGAGAAGAACTCGCCAATGGAGTTATCGCCGCGCAGAATACAGCTCGGATACTTCCAGGTGATCGCCGAGCCGGTTTCCGACTGGGTCCACGACATTTTGCTGTTCTCGCCTTCGCACAGGGCGCGCTTGGTCACGAAATTAAGGATCCCGCCGGTATTATTGTCGCCGGGGAACCAGTTTTGCACCGTGGAGTACTTCACCTCGGCATCTTTATGAATGATCACCTCCACCACCGCCGCGTGCAGCTGGTAGCTATCGCGTACCGGCGCCGAACAGCCTTCGATATAGCTCACGTAGCTGCCTTCGTCGGCGACCAGTATGGTGCGTTCGAACTGGCCGGTCTTCTCGGCGTTGATGCGGAAATAGGTCGACAGCTCCATCGGGCAGCGCACGCCTTTGGGCACATAGATAAAGGTGCCGTCGGAGGCTACCGCCGCGTTAAGGGCGGCAAAGAAGTTGTCGTTACCCGGTACCACGGTGCCGAGGTATTTCCTGACCAGTTCAGGGTGATCGTGAATCGCTTCGCCGAAGGAGCAGAAAATAATCCCCTGCTCCGCCAGCTTTTCGCGATAGGTGGTCGCCACGGAAACCGAGTCAAAAATGGCGTCGACGGCCACCTCCCGCCCTTCGCGAACCGGTACGCCGAGAAGGTTAAACGCCTCTTCGACTTCGCTGGTCAGAAATGCGCTGGACCCCGTTTGCTGTAGAGCTCCCGGCTCAGAAGCGCAGGCGTCATCGCAGTTGCCGCAGGAGGGCGCTGAGTAATAGCTGTAATCCTGATAATTCAGCTTGTCGTAGTGCGCTTTCAGCCAGTGCGGCTCTTCCATTGCCTGCCAGGCCTTGAAGGCGTTCAGACGAAACTCCAGCATCCATTCTGGTTCATTGCGGCGTGCAGAAATCGCCCGAACCACCTCTTCATTTATGCCTTTCGCCAGCTCATCGGTCTGTAGCTGGGTAAAAAAGCCCTCTTTATAGTTGAGTGGCCCGCCGCTCCAGGTTTTGACATCGTCAGTTGCTTCAGTATTACGAGACATAGTTACTCCGCCTGAACGCCAAAACTTTCGCCGCAGCCGCATTCGTGCTGCGCTTTGGGGTTATGAAATTTAAAGATCTGGTTTAAACCTTCGCGGACGTAGTCGAGCTCGGTGCCATCGATAAACGGCATGGCCTGCAGCGGCGCCCACAGTTTCGCGCCATCGCGCTCAAAAAGCAGATCGTCCTGCGCCGGTTCAGCGATGAGTTCGAGAACGTAGCCAAAGCCGGCGCAGCCGCTGGTTTTAACGCCCAGGCGTAGCCCCTGCTTGTCGGGTTGTTTGCTGACCAGTTCGCGAATATGGGCGGCGGCGGCTGGGGTCATCGCCAGGCCGCGCCAGCTGAAATCTTCGGGATTAAAAGTTCCTGCATGTGAATCCATCGCTCTACCTCATAGGTTGACGCCATCAGGGCATACCCACTATGTTAGTGATAATGATTATCACTTCAACCCATCCGGAGAAGGGGTATTGTCCCCGCCGGCTCATTTCTTGCGCTTTTTATAAGCATAGACCCTGTGCTCGGCGTTTTCAGCCTGCGAATTTCTGTTTTAATATATTGAAAAATAATAAGATATTGACGTTTGGCGCGCTTAATTGCAGGCAATGGCAAAGATGTATCGAAAATACCGATTTATAAAATAGGCGCGGGAAAAAGCACTTTTCATCTACTTGCTGGACATTCAATGAGTTACACGCTTCAGGCCGCAACAAGCCAGCGTGCCGGCAGCAAAATCATCTGACAGCACATTGAGATAAAGCCATAGCGACGGATCGCCTGCAACCGATAATGAAAATACCCCACTACCACTGATGATATATTTTCTGGCATATTTATCTTCAATGGATATTTCGCTGATCCTGCAACGAATATAACCAGCGTGATCTTCGGCGTTTAACTCATTGATTTAAGGATTATCATGAATAATGTCATTCTCAGCATCATCGCGAAAATTTCAGCGATGGATGCAGAAAACAAGCAGCTTGCTGCGCAGGTTGAGGCCCAGTCGCTGCTGATAAGCGCATTGATGCTTGCCATTGGCGAGGAAGGAGGGGTCGCGGAGCTGGTTGGGAATGTGACCAAAGCAATTAACTCGGTGCTTGAATCATCGGAAGATATTCTTAAATCCGACGCTGAGCTTCTGCTGACTAAATTTCAGGAGCAAATAGCGCTCACGCAATTGATTAATACCCACGAAGATAAAATTAATCAAGCCGCACTCGGCGGCGGAGAGGCGACCAAAGGCAAACGCGTGGACTAAGCGGAGCCCTGCTTCCAGCGAAGTCCTGCCGCCTGTTCGTCGCGTCGGCGTCCACCGTGGCATCGGTTGATGCCGCGCTGCGCATAACGAGGCGCGGCGGCCAATAAACGGTATTAATATTTTCTTCACGTGCGTATCCGGCGGGACGATGGCATTTGCCTCCCATTGCCCCTCTGGCTCCCGCGCCGCCTGATGCGCCACTCGACCAACATGCCAAATTGAGACGCTGTTTGCCCCCTCACTAACGCGAATCCATTCATGCAACGAAACCTATTCGTTTTCATTATAAGTGCTGTCATTTCACAGAAATAAAGATTTATTCAGTGCCGGCTGGCTCCTGTAGAATGCGCTGCTAAATTTCCTTCATCTTTTCACGCAATGTCGCAACGGCGACCAATCGGGAACCTGTGTTGTACTGAACTATGGATATAGAAACAGATGTCATGTCGATGTGTATGGTCGTCCTGTTAATTATTAGCGTTTTGCTCGATTAACCCCATTTCCCCCTTAAATTTCGTAAGCCTCACCGTCGCGGACAGGCTTTCACATTCGTGAAGAAATAAGGAGATTCATAGGATTCGCCCACCGTGGGATTGTTTGCCAAAAGCGTTGCCTCTAAGCTTTTATCGACATACTTATGAGGTAACAAAAATGAAAAAAACTATCATTGCGCTCTTCGCCGTCGTTTCGATTACCGTCACCAGCGCATTCGCCGCCGATGCAGAGAAAGCCGAAACGCCCTTACCGGCGGCTGAGGCGCATAATGCTGGCCATCCCCCCTTCGAGCTGACTCAGGGTTATGGCCCAATGCCTTTCCCTGTGCCGCCGAAAAAACCGGTTATTTTCTCCGCCACCGTAGCCACCGATAATCCGGTCGAAACGATCAATAAACTCACGCCGCTGATTCCAGCCAGCAAAGCTAAACATTATGAAGTGCGCGTTGAAGTCGTGCCGGTCCCCGATATGCCCGCGCTGTAAGCGCGCATCGTGGTAATAGAATGAAAGAGGGGAAATTAAACACTCGGACATTTTAGAAGTATTAAAAAGGCTGCCGACAATGGCGGCAGCCTCTGCACTTTATGGCGTTGCTGGTGCGGTTAGCTTCTGATCTTACGGTAGATGAAGAGTACGACCAGCGCACCAATCACCGCGACGACAAAGCTGCCGAAATTAAAACCGTCGACCCGGCCAAAGCCGAAGAAAGTACTAATCCAACCCCCGACAACTGCACCGATGACACCGAGAATTACGGTAACGATAAACCCGCCGCCGTCTTTCCCCGGCATAATCCACTTGGCTAAAATACCGGCAATAAGCCCAAAAATGATCCATGAAATGATACCCATAGCTAACTCCGTCCTCTTGTTACCTTGTAAATTCTGGTATTAAAAATATTAGCATAAATATTAACGATGTTTGATAAATTTATATTTAACATGGATGAGCTTGTCATATCAAAGATAATGGTCTACGCGCTAAAGATGTCGCACAAATAAGCGACCAAAAAATATAAAAGGTAGAAGGCTAATAATCCCTGGTGAGCAGCAAAGTTAAGCCAGGACTTTTCTTATAAAGCGTTAACATTGGGCCTGGTTAAATCTCAATACAAATAACAGTGCAAACCGGCAGCTAGCGGATATAGCGTAGGTACGTTCAGCGGTGATGAAGGATGGCAGGTAATAAGTATTAAGGGGGAAATCTTCCCCCTTAATTGACTTAAATTACGGCTGTGGTCAACCGCGACGAACAGCAAAGACGCCCCTGCTCATCAGTAATGTCGATCTGCCACACCTGGTGACGGGAGCCGACGTGCAGCGCCCGGCACACGCCGCGAACCCTCCCGCTGCGCACCGAACGTATATGGTTGGCATTGACCTCCAGACCGACCACCTTCTGTTCGCCTTCGCTGCACAGGTAGCCCGCCACCGAACCTAACGTTTCCGCTAATACCACCGATGCGCCGCCGTGCAGCAGGCCAAACGGCTGATGGGTACGGCTGTCTACCGGCATGGTCGCGGCGATGGTCTCGTCGGTCATGGCCTCGAAGCGTATATCCAGCAGGCCGACCATGTTCCCGTCGCCCATCGCATTCAGTTGCTCCAGCGTGCTGTAACGTTTCCAAATCATCCCATAATCTCCAGTAGCGCCTGCAGCGGATGGCGTACGCCGCTGCCTTCAATACGCTTCACCTGGCTACGGCAGGAGTAGCCGGTGACCAGACAGCGGTTGCGCGGCAGGCGCTGCATCGCCTGCTGCCAGGAGAGCGCGTAGATGGCCAGCGAATTGGCGTGATTCTTCACTTCATGACCGTAGGTCCCGGCCATACCGCAGCAGCCCACGTTAACGTTTTCCAGCTTCGCGCCAAAGCGTGCGAAGATATCCGCCCACTGCCGGGTAGAAGCGGGAAGCGCCGTCACCTCAGTACAGTGACCAAACAGATACCACGACTCGCCGCCTTGATCCTGCGCTGCGGTTTCCGTCAACGCCTGCGGCAACCATTCATGCACCAGCATCACGCGAAAATCGCCGCGCTTGTCACCCAGCACCTGGTTGTATTCATCGCGATAGCAGAGCACCAGCGCCGGATCGACACCCACCATCGGCATGCCGAGCTGGGCCACGCGGTTAAGGAAGTCGGCAGTTTTCTGCGCGGTGCGCGCGAATCGCGTCAGAAAGCCCTTAATATGCTGCGCCTTGCCGTTGGGAGAGAACGGCAGCAGCACCGGCTGGTATCCCACTTTCTCGATCAGGCGAACAAAGTCGGCAACCACCTGCGCATCGTAATAGCTGGTGAAGGGATCCTGAACCACCAGCACCCTCTTCGCCCTCTGCTCAGGGCTCAGCGCTTCCAGCTGTTCCAGGGTGGTATTCGCCGAACGGTGGCCGACCATCTGCTGCTTCAACGATGGGACGGAAAGCAGCGGAAGATCAACCATACCAATATGCTTTTCCGATAGCTTGCGCATCCACGGCTGATTGATAAAGAAGTTGAAGGTCTTTGGCGCATGCGCCATCAGCGGCGCGTAGGATTCAACCGTCGCCACCAGATGGTCGCGAACCGGGCGCAAATAGCGGCTATGGTAAAGTTGCAGGAAACGCGAACGGAACTCCGGAACGTCGATTTTAATCGGACACTGGGTCGAGCAGGCTTTACAGGCCAGACAGCCGGACATCGCCTCTTTAACCTCATGGGAGAAATCGTACTCGCCTTTACGTGCATGCCAGCTATTGCGGGTACGCTCCACCAGAGTACGCAGGCTGGCGCGTTTTTCCGGCAGATCTTTTTCCAGCTGATTGGGGTCGATGCCGCGGTCCGCCAGCAGGCGCAGCCATTCACGCACCAGCGTTGCCCGCCCTTTCGGCGAGTGAATACGGTGGTTGCTGACCTTCATCGACGGGCACATCGGGCTTTTGGCATCAAAGTTGAAGCACAGGCCATTGCCGTTACACTCCATCGCGCCGCGCCACGAGCTGCGCACGGCGATGGGGATCTGCCGATCGAATGTCCCGCGCTTGACCGCATCCACCTTCATCATCGGCGCATCAACGCCTTCCGGAGGACAGATTTTACCCGGGTTCAGACGGTTATCCGGGTCAAACGCGGCTTTAATTTTGCGCAGTTCGCCGAACAGCTCTTCGCCGAAGAATGCCGGACTGTATTCAGCGCGAAAACCCTTGCCGTGTTCCCCCCACAGCAGACCGCCGTACTTAGCGGTTAACGCGACCACGTCATCGGAGATCCGCTTCATCAGCATCTCTTGCTGCGGGTCACACATATCCAACGCCGGCCGCACGTGCAGCACGCCGGCATCGACATGACCAAACATACCGTAGCTCAGCCCGTGGCCGTCGAGCAGCTCACGGAATTCAGCAATATAATCGGCCAGGTGTTCCGGCGGCACGCAGGTATCTTCGGCGAAAGGTATCGGTTTGGCGGCCCCTTTGGCATTCCCCAGCAGCCCAACCGCTTTTTTCCGCATCGCGTAGATGCGCTCGACGCCGTCCAGCTCGTGACAAACCTGCCAGCCGATTACGCCTGCCTCGTTGCGTGCTATCAGTTCATCCAGGCGCTGACACAGGGTCGTCACCTGGCCGTCAATCAGTTCGGCGTCATCACCGGCGAACTCGACGATATTCAGCCCCAGCATTTCCTTATCCGCAACGTCGGTAATGAGCTCGCTAACCGAATGCCAGACAATATCCTCCCGCGCCAGATTGAGCACCTTCGAGTCGACCGTTTCGACCGAAAGCGCCTTCGCTTCCACCATAAACGGCGCGTTGCGCAGCGCAGAGTTAAAGGAATCGTACTTAACGTTGACCAGCCGGCGCACTTTCGGCAAACGGGTGATATCCAGCCGCGCTTCGGTAATAAACGCCAGCGTGCCTTCGGAACCGGTCAGGATTCGGGTCAGATCAAATTCGCTCATGTCGTCGTTGAACACGTGGCGCAGATCGTAACCCGTGAGGAAACGGTTAAGTTTCGGGAATTTATCGATAACCAGCTGCCGCTGCGCTTTGCAGCGTTGATATACCGTGCGATAGATCCGCCCGATCGCCGACTGTTCTGCGCCCAGGGTTTCCGCCAGCGCCGCCGGGATTGGCTGAGTGTCAAGAATATCGCCGCCGATCAGCACCGAGCGCACCCCGAGTACGTGATCGGAGGTTTTACCGTAGACCAGCGACCCCTGCCCGGAGGCGTCGGTGTTGATCATCCCGCCAAGCGTGGCGCGGTTGCTGGTCGACAGTTCCGGGGCAAAAAAGTAGCCGTGCGGTTTAAGAAACTGATTAAGCTGGTCCTTAATGACCCCCGCCTCCACCCGCACCCACCCTTCTTCGGGGTTGATTTCAATAATGCGGTTCATATAGCGGGACATATCGACGATGATCCCGGCGTTCAGCGCCTGGCCGTTCGTGCCGGTGCCGCCTCCGCGCGGGGTAAAGATCAGCGTTTTAAAACGCTCTTCCGCTGCCAGTCTTGCCAGCAGAGCCACGTCTGCCGTGGAACGGGGGAATAAAATCGCATCCGGCAACAGCTGATATACACTGTTATCAGTTGCCATCGTTAGCCTGTCGGCATAGCTGGTGGCGGTATCGCCGGTAAAACCCTGTTGCTCCAGTACCTGCAAAAAATTCAGCACCAGTTGAACGACACCTGGCGCTTGAGAAATCTGTGGGATCATGACGCTCGACCCTGCCTGACTATGTTGTGTTGTAAGTGATTAATCGTTTGCGTGACGCACCCAACTTTTTATCACATTTTTTTCATATGCGCCCGCCAGAATTAAGGGCAAAATCAGGCGCGCGAACTTATTGATATTATTATCAGTACATGGAATTACGCTGCGTCAGCCTTTTGACGCGACTGCAAAGGTAAAATTTCACTATGATTAACCCCAATCAGCCCCGGGATATACCGCAAGTTCTGCTGTCGGTGCTGTTTTTGTCCCTGATTATTATTTCCTGTCTGTGGGTCGTTCAGCCATTTATTCTGTCATTTGCGTGGGCCGGTACGGTGGTCATCGCGACCTGGCCGGTACTTTTGCGCCTGCAGAGCCTGCTTTTCGGCAAACGCTCTCTGGCCGTACTGGTAATGACGCTGCTGCTTTTTTTACTCTTCGTTATTCCTATTGCGCTACTGGTCAATAGTCTGGTGGACAACAGCGTGCCATTAATAAAAGTGGTGACCAGCGGCAACTTTACCCCGCCGGATCTGGCGTGGCTGAATACGGTTCCGCTGATCGGCGATAAGCTGTACACCGGCTGGCATAATTTGCTGGAGATGGGGGGCACGGCGATTATGACTAAAATTCGTCCTTATCTCGGCACCACCACCACCTGGTTTGTTGGTCAGGCGGCGCATATCGGCAAGCTGCTGGTCTACTGCGGTCTTATGCTACTGTTTAGCGCGCTGCTGTACTGGCGCGGTGAACAGGTCGCCTATGGTTTCCGCCACTTCGCTACCCGTCTGGCCGCCAAACGCGGCGACGCGGCGGTGATCCTCGCCGGTCAGGCAATTCGCGCCGTGGCGCTGGGAGTGGTCGTGACGGCCCTGGCCCAGGCGGTGCTCGGCGGTATTGGTCTCGCGGTCAGCGGCGTGCCCTACGCGGCGCTGCTCACCGTGGTGATGATTTTTACCTGTCTTGTCCAGCTGGGGCCTTTACTGGTTCTGGTACCGTCAATTATCTGGCTCTACTGGAGCGGCGATACCACCTGGGGTACCGTACTGCTGGTGTGGAGCTGCGTAGTGGGCACCATGGACAATTTTATCCGCCCGCTATTGATTCGTATGGGCGCCGACCTGCCGATGATTCTGATCCTTTCCGGCGTTATCGGCGGTCTGGTGGCGTTCGGCATGATTGGCCTGTTTATCGGGCCGGTTCTGCTGGCGGTCTCCTGGCGACTATACGACGCGTGGGTTAACGAAGCGCCGCCGCCGCCGAAAGATCCCGATCTGGTGCTTGAGGAGCTTAGCGAGCTCAATACCCGAGCCTCGCAGGATAAATAAGTCAACGGGCGGGGGAACCCGCCTTTTGCCATTGCGCCTTGACCGCTGTCGGGCACACCGCCCTCAAATATTAAGAAACACTAATATATTCCTCACAACAGTCCGCATTCCTCTGCCCACTAACCACATTTGCTTCGCAGATTCTTTACCTTAATTTAACTATTGAGAGGAATCCGATCGACGCAAAAAGCCTCAGTGCCTAGTATTAGCTCACGGTTATAAATCAATGCCTTGATTTATAAGCATGGAAATCCCCTGAGTGAAACAACGAATTGCTGTGTGTAGTCTTTGCCCATCTCCCACGATGGGCTTTTTTTTGCCCGTACGCTGACGGCTGAAACAAAAAATCCCCGCCATTGCTGACGGGGATTGCGCATTTTGTTTAGCGAAAAACTTACTTATTCAGCTCCGCCAGGCCAAGCCAGGTTTGCACCACGGTATCCGGATTGAGGGAAAGGCTATCGATTCCCTCTTCCATCAGCCAGGCGGCAAAATCTTCATGGTCTGACGGACCCTGCCCGCAGATACCGACGTATTTACCCTGTTTCTTCGCCGCGCGGATAGCCATCGACAGCAGCGCTTTCACCGCGTCGTTACGCTCATCGAACAGCTCGGAGACCACGCCGGAGTCGCGATCCAGACCCAGCGCCAGTTGCGTCATATCGTTGGAGCCAATGGAGAAACCGTCGAAGTATTCGAGGAACTGCTCAGCCAGCAGCGCATTCGATGGGATTTCACACATCATAATCAGCTTGAGGCCGTTCTCGCCGCGCTTGAGGCCCTGGCGCGCCAGCTCTTCAACCACCGCTTTTGCCTGCGCGACGGTACGAACAAACGGCACCATGATTTCGACGTTGGTCAGGCCCATATCGTTACGCACGCGTTTCACTGCTTCACACTCCAGCGCGAAGCAGTCACGGAAGCTTTCGGAGACATAGCGGCCGGCCCCGCGGAAGCCCAGCATCGGGTTTTCTTCTTCCGGCTCATAACGCTCGCCGCCGACCAGGTTGGCGTATTCGTTAGATTTGAAGTCGGAAAGGCGCACGATGACCCGTTTCGGGAAAAATGCCGCGCCAAGCGTCGAAATACCCTCGGTCAGGCGACCGACGTAAAACTCTCTCGGCGAGTCGTAACCTTTCATCAGCTCGCGGATTTCGTTCTGCAGACCCGATTCCTGATCGTCAAACTCCAGCAGCGCGCGCGGGTGAACGCCGATCATCCGGTTGATAATAAACTCCAGACGCGCCAGGCCCACGCCTTCGTTCGGCAGGCAGGCAAAGTCGAAAGCCCGGTCCGGGTTACCGACGTTCATCATAATTTTCAGCGGCAGATCCGGCATATCGCCGACGGTGGAACTCTTGACGCTGAAGTCAAGAATTTCGGCATAGACGTAGCCGGTATCGCCCTCGGCGCAGGAGACGGTTACATTCTGGTTTTCCTGGATGCGATCGGTGGCGTTGCCGCAGCCCACTACCGCCGGGATCCCCAGCTCACGCGCGATAATCGCCGCATGACAGGTCCGCCCGCCGCGGTTGGTGACGATCGCCGCCGCTTTTTTCATGATCGGTTCCCAGTCCGGGTCGGTCATGTCGGTCACGAGAACGTCGCCGGGCTCGATACGGTTCATTTCGCTGATATCATGAATGACTTTCACCGGACCCGCGCCGATGCGGTGGCCGATCGCGCGCCCTTCCGAAATAA
The DNA here is from genome assembly GCF_051835185.1 of Klebsiella sp. K5-306. Lineage (NCBI taxonomy): Bacteria > Pseudomonadati > Pseudomonadota > Gammaproteobacteria > Enterobacterales > Enterobacteriaceae > Klebsiella > Klebsiella sp. K5-306. The sequence goes on along the minus strand of NZ_JAIFJY010000001.1, from coordinate 373,535 downwards.
TCTGCCCTTGCGCATGGAGGGTATAACGCTCCATCACCTGGCCGCGCGAACGGACGGTTTCCGGACGCGCCTGGACGATAAACAGCTTACCGGTATGGCCATCTTTCGCCCATTCGATATCCATCGGGCGGTTGTAGTGCTTCTCGATTTGCACCGCCTGCTGGGCCAGCTCCTGCACTTCCGCGTCGGTCAACGAGAAAACGTCGCGCTGCGCCTGCGGCACGTCTTCGATACGCACCTGCTTGCCGTGCTCCTGAGTTGGAGCATAAACCATGCGGATCTTCTTCGACCCCATGGTGCGGCGAACAATCGCCGGCCGTCCCGCTTCCAGCGTCGGTTTATGGACGTAGAACTCATCGGGGTTCACCGCCCCCTGCACCACCATCTCGCCAAGCCCCCAGGCGGAGGTGATAAACACCACCTGATCGAATCCGGATTCGGTATCGATGGAGAACATTACGCCGGATGATGCCAGATCGGAGCGCACCATCCGCTGTACCCCGGCGGATAGAGCCACGCCGCGGTGATCGTAACCCTGATGCACGCGATAGGAAATGGCGCGATCGTTAAACAGCGAAGCAAACACGTGCTTCACCGCGACGAGCACGGCGTCAAAGCCCTGCACGTTAAGGAATGTCTCTTGCTGACCGGCGAAGGAGGCATCCGGCATATCTTCCGCCGTTGCGGAGGAGCGCACGGCAAAGGAGGCCTCAGCGTCATCGGCGGACAGCTGGGTATACGCGTCGCGAATCGCATTTTCCAGTTCGCTCTGGAACGGCGTATCAATGATCCACTGACGGATCTGCGCGCCCGCTTTCGCTAATGCGGAAACGTCGTCAATGTCGGTTTCATCCAGCAGTTCATAGATGCGCTGGTTCACGCCGCTTTGGTCCAAAAACTGATTAAAAGCATCAGCGGTGGTGGCAAACCCGTTCGGTACGGACACACCCATACCTGACAGATTTGTAATCATTTCACCAAGGGAGGCATTTTTGCCCCCAACCCTGTCTACATCATTCATGCCGAGTTGGTTATACCAAAGCACCAGCGGTGACGAGCCATTGTTGGACATCGAGACAATCCTTTTGTGATTTAATACCAGTGATAAATAATTCACGATCGACTACGGGATTTATCCTGACATAATTATGCCGTTGAAAAAAACGGTGAATCGTTCAAGCAAATTATTTTTTCGTTTTTAGGATTCTTTTCCGGATATAGCTAAGCCAATGATTCTTCTAAAATCTGATGAAATTTGATACAAAAGATACGCAGTTGCGAAAAATGAACCAACCTTTTCATTAAAAATAAAAATAGCGTTTCACTTTTTAAATTTGAGACAAAGCCTGGAGTGATATGCTTAAATTTAATATCTGCTTTCAGCTAATTAAACTCTTTATACCGGATGGTCAAAATGGAAAGTGCTGTAGATCGCCACGTATTTTATATTTCCGACGGTACCGCTATTACGGCGGAAGTTCTGGGTCATGCGGTCATGTCGCAATTCCCGGTAGCCACCAGCAGCGTAACCCTGCCGTTTGTCGAAAATATCAGCCGCGCGCGCGCCGTGAAGGAACAAATTGACGCCATTTTCCAGCAGACCGGTATTCGACCGCTGGTGTTCTATTCCATCGTGCTGCCGGAGATCCGCGAGATCATCGTGCAAAGCGAAGGCTTTTGTCAGGATATTGTTCAGGCGCTGGTGGCCCCCCTGCAGCAGGAGCTACGCCTGGACCCGACGCCAATCGCTCACCGCACCCACGGCCTGACCCCGGGTAATTTGAACAAATACGACGCGCGTATCGCCGCTATCGACTACACCCTTGCTCATGATGACGGGATTTCGCTGCGCAACCTCGATCAGGCCCAGGTGATCCTCCTCGGCGTTTCGCGCTGCGGGAAAACGCCTACCAGCCTGTACCTGGCGATGCAGTACGGTATCCGCGCCGCCAACTACCCGTTTATCGCCGATGATATGGACAATCTGATTCTGCCGGCATCGCTTAAGCCGCTCCAGCACAAACTATTCGGCTTAACTATCAATCCGGAGCGGCTGGCGGCCATCCGCGAAGAGAGACGGGAAAACAGCCGCTATGCTTCTATGCGCCAGTGCCGGATGGAAGTCACCGAAGTTGAAGCGCTGTATCGCAAAAATAAAATCCCTTGCCTGAACAGTACCAATTACTCCGTTGAAGAGATCGCCACCAAAATCATGGATATTATGGGGCTAAGCCGCAGAATGTACTAACACACTAGTACGATATCAAAAATTTGTTTATGCTATCACCCGTGGCCTATACAGGATCATGCCCTGCTCTTGCAATAAGCAGGGATTGGTTTATCGTGATGCGCATCACTTCCCGGCATTTTCGCCGCGGAAGAAACAGATTTTTGAGACCCCAATGAATAAAACAGACGAATTGCGTACCGCGCGCATTGAAAGCCTGGTAACGCCCGCGGAACTGGCGCAACGGCACCCCGTGTCCCCCGATGTTGCCGCCCACGTTTCTGCTTCGCGCCGCCGAATCGAAAAAATTCTCAACGGTGAAGATCGCCGCCTGCTGGTAGTGATCGGTCCCTGTTCCATTCACGATACTGATGCGGCGATGGAGTATGCGCGCAGACTGCAGGGTATGCGCGAACGCTATCAGCCGCAGCTGGAAATCGTGATGCGCACCTATTTTGAGAAGCCCCGTACGGTGGTTGGCTGGAAGGGGCTGATCTCCGACCCCGACCTGAACGGCAGCTACCGGGTGAATCACGGCCTTGAACTGGCGCGTAGCCTGCTGCTGCAGGTGAACGAGCTCGGCGTCCCCACCGCTACCGAGTTTCTCGATATGGTGACCGGACAGTTTATTGCCGATTTGATTAGCTGGGGCGCTATCGGCGCGCGTACAACCGAAAGCCAAATCCATCGCGAAATGGCCTCTGCGCTCTCATGCCCGGTGGGCTTTAAAAACGGTACCGATGGTAATACCCGTATCGCCGTTGATGCCATCCGCGCTTCCCGCGCCAGCCATATGTTCCTGTCGCCGGATAAGCAGGGCCAGATGACCATCTATCAGACCAGCGGGAATCCGTACGGCCATATTATTATGCGCGGTGGTAAAAAACCGAATTACCACGCTGCCGACATCGCCGCCGCCGGAGAAGCGCTGGCAGAGTTCGACCTGCCGGAACAACTGGTGGTGGATTTTAGCCACGGTAATTGCCAGAAACAGCATCGCCGTCAGCTGGAAGTTTGCGCCGATATATGTCAGCAGATCCGCTCGGGCTCGAACGCAATCGCCGGGATCATGGCCGAAAGCTTCCTTAAGGAAGGTACGCAAAAGGTCGTTGCCGGCCAGCCGCTGACCTGGGGACAATCGATTACCGATCCCTGCTTGAGTTGGGAAGACAGCGAACGGCTGCTGGATGAATTAGCCGCCGCAACCGCCACCCGCCTCTAGTCCCCTTCCCCGTCGCGATCGCGGCGGGGAGATTTTTCTCGCCAATGTCCGGCCGGACACCTGCTAAATCTGGTAAAGCGTTAAATAAAGCTTGCCGTCAAAAACAACATTATTGATAATGATTATCATTGTTGCCTTGATTTTTATTTTTAGTGCTATGACGCGTATGGATAACACTGCCACAGCAGAAAAAACAAAAGACAATGCCCCGTATCCCGTTCCGACGGACAAAGAGATAAGCAGCCGGACATTATTAGGCAGCGAAGGACGGGTAGTGATTGAACATGGCGGTCAGCGCTATCTGCTGCGTCAGACTCATTCGGGCAAGCTGATCCTGACCAAATAATGCTCCCCGCCGGAAGAGGCAGGGAGAATGGTGATTAGCTCGAGCAGCTCACTTCAAGGCGCTTTCCCCAGTCCGGAGGACGCTGGCTATACTCATCCGTGCGATCGACAAAGGGCTGAGAAAGTGCGCTATGCAGACGTTCCAGTTCACGCATATCCCCCTGCTCTGCCTGCTCAATGGCTCGTTGAGCCAGCCAGTTGCGCAGCACGATAGCCGGATTCACGCTGCGCATTTGCGCCTGCCTTTGCGCATCGTCAATCTGTTCATCGCGCAAGCGCGCGCGATAAGCGGCAAACCAGCTATCGAACCTCTCACGATCAATAAATTCGTCGCGCAGCGGCGTGGCGGCGCTCTCCTGCTCGCTAAGGCTTAGCATCCGGAAGGTCCGCGTATAGTCGCTGCCCTCGCGCTCCATCAGAGAAAACAGGCCGTCCAGCAGCTCGTTATCCCCTTTTTGCTGGGTCAATAATCCCAGCTTGTCGCGCATACGCCGGCCATATGCCGTCAGCAGCGCGTGCTGGTAGTCATCCAGCGCGCCGTTCAGCGCTTCCGCGCTGATAAACGGCGAGAGCGCTTGCGCCAGGCGCTGCAGATTCCATAGTCCTACCGCCGGCTGATGATCAAAGCTATAGCGCCCCTGATAGTCGGAATGATTGCAGATAAAGCCAGGCTGAAAATCATCAAGGAAGCCGTACGGGCCGTAATCCATCGTCAGTCCGAGGATCGACATATTATCGGTATTCATCACCCCGTGGGCGAAGCCGACCGTTTGCCAGCTGGCAATCATCTCCGCGGTTCGGGTGACAACATCCCTGAACCACACAATGTATTTATCCGCTTCATTTTGCAGATGAGGCCAGTGGTGGCGAATCACATAATCCGCCAGCAGCTGTACTTTTTGCGGCTCGCGGCGATAGTAAAAGTGCTCAAAATGGCCAAAACGCACGTGGCTTTCCGCCAGGCGCATCAGCATTGCCCCTTGCTCGACGGTTTCGCGGTACACCGGCGTATCGCTGGCGACCATTGCCAGAGCGCGGGTGGTGGGAATACCCAGCGCATGCATCGCTTCCGAGGCCAGCCCTTCGCGGATCGTTGAGCGCAGCACCGCCCGCCCGTCCCCCATGCGCGAATAGGGTGTCAGCCCGGCGCCCTTCAGGTGCCAGTCAACGCGGCGGCCATCGGCCAACTGCTGTTCGCCAAGCAGAATACCGCGCCCGTCGCCGAGCTGTCCGGCCCACGAGCCGAACTGGTGGCCGCTGTAGACCTGCGCCAGCGGCGACATCCCCGGCAGCAGCGCTTCGCCGCCCCATACGCCAGCGCCCTTGTCCAGGTTAAACAACGACTCGGGAATGCCCAGCTCTTGCGCCAGCGGCGCGTTATGCCAGACAAGGCGCGCGTTCTCCAGCGGCGTGGGGGCTAATGCAGTGTAAAAATCCGGCAGTTCATCACGCCAGTGGGTAGTAAAAGACAGGGTCATGTTTCCTCCTGCCTTCAGTGTAGTGCCTTCAACAAATTATTAACACGGGGCGAGTGCGGGGTTATTGCAATAATAAGCCGCACGGGGATTTAGCACGCTTCTGCCATTGCCCGGTAGCGTACCGGGAAGAGACGCGGATCGGCTGGTCTAATTTGGGGGGGATAGCTGAATCGGCAAGCATGGAGCGCTATCTCTCAGCCGCTTTGCCATGATGAGCAGGGAGACAGGGGCTCCCTGCTCATTAGCTAACGTTAGATCCTGCGCGCCTGCCAGAAATTTTTATGCCAGTAGACATTATCCAGCGATGAACGCGTGACGCCCTGGCTGGTGGAAGCATGAATAAACTGGTTATCCGTGTCGTAAATACCGACGTGCAGACCGCTCTCGCCGGATCCGGTTTTAAAGAAGACCAGATCGCCGGGCAGCAGTTCGCTTTTATCGATTTTAGTGCCGATTTCCGCCTGTTCGCGGGTTTCGCGCGGCAGCTGTAACGCAAATTTATCGCGAAACGTCATCAGCACGAACCCCGAGCAATCAACGCCGCGCGGCGACATTCCGCCGTAGCGATACGGCGCTCCCCGCCAGTTCCTTAACTGCTCATTCAGGTTGGCAACGACGGTAATCGAATCAGCCAGCCGCGGATTTGGCGGCGGTGCACGGTGACTGCTACAACCCGCGAGAAATAACGCAACGCACAAAACGAGCCAGAAACGCATCTCAGACGAATCCTCTGTTCCCTATCCGGTTATCGGAATAATTTACCTTGTTTATCAATTCGCTGGCAAGCTGACTGCGTGCTACTGTGACGCAACGAGCATAAGATGACCCGCCACCTCAACCCGCTGAAACTCCATGGCATAGGCAGCGGTTAAATTCTCCTCGCTTAACACCTCCGCGGTGCTGCCGCAGGCGATAGTTTGCCCCTGACAGATAAGCCAGGAGCTGTGGGCGTGCCGGAGAGTATGATTAAGATCGTGGCTGCTCATGACGATGGCAATGCCTGATGCGCAGAGATCGCTAAGCAGTCGATCGAGCGCGGCCTGCTGCGCCACGTCCAGGCTGTTCATCGGTTCATCCAGCAGTAGCAGTTGACCGGACGCGTTAGCCTGACGATGAATCTGCAGTATCACCGCCGCCAGGCGCACGCGCTGCCACTCCCCACCGGAGATGTGATTCACCTGACGTCCAAGCTTATCGCCTAAGCCCAGCTTCTGCGCAATGGCCGTCAGGAGTCCGTTTTGCGCCTCGTTCTGCAGATGCAGCGATAGGTAATGCCAGACCGGCATGGCGAAAGGCGGCATCTGGTGCTGGCTTAAGTAGGCGCGATGACGCGCCAGCTCCTGCGCCGGCCAGTCATTCAGAAGACGTTCATTCAGTCTTACCTGCCCCGGGCCGGTAGAGAGCCCCGCCATACGTGCCAGCAATGTGCTTTTCCCCGCCCCGTTTGGCCCCACCAGATGAATAATCTCTCCCGGTCTGATATCGGCTGAAAACGGCGCCAGCCGTCCAGGCTCTTCGACATCCTGTAGCTGCATCAAAAACGGCATTATTTCGCTAATGCTCCTTTAATAGCGGCCACCAGCTGCGGGTCATCCGGCGTCATATCCGGAGAGAAACGACCGATAACCTGGCCGTCGCGGCCAATCAGGAATTTTTCAAAGTTCCACAGAATGTCGTCGACATACAGCGGCGCGCGGCCTTTACTGGCCATGCGTTCATAGAAACCGCTGCCTGCTGGAGCAACGGCCTGAGGCGCCGCCGCAATCAGCTTTTGATACAACGGCGCGCGATGTTCGCCGTTGACGTCAATTTTGCTGAACATCGGGAAGGTCACGCCGTAAGTCGTACTGCAGAACGTTTTAATCTCCTCTTCGCTGCCCGGCTCCTGCCCCAAAAACTGGTTGCAGGGAAAGCCCAGCACGCTGAAACCTTCGCTTTCTAAATCCTTTTGCAGCGCTTCCAGTTGCTCATACTGCGGCGTCAGGCCGCATTTTGACGCAACGTTAACGATCAACAGCACTTTGCCTGCCCACGGAGCAAGCGTTGTTTTCTCACCATCGATAGTGGTGACATCAGTATTAAGAATATCGTGTTGCATAGCCTTCCCTCAGTGAATAAAACCGGTGACTGCTTCAGGTGATCTCTATCTACTGTAGCGGATTCAGACCAGGGCATTCTACCTGGAATCGCCCTGGAGTGTCTCTTGATGTAACAGGCTGCGCAACATGAATTCATCTCAACACCGGTACAGAGCAATTCAGTGTACAGTGGTGAATGGATGTAATAGCATTTCGTTAATTGTTAATTTGAGAGAGTTTTATTGATGAAAAAGATGTTTAGCACCGTGTTAATTGCGGCCTCCGTCGCGCTGTTATCGGCCTGCTCGCCGGATGAAGATAATAAAGTTAAAGTCGCGATCAATACCGGGCCGGATGAGGCTATCTGGAAAGTCGTAGAACAGGTGGCTAAAGAGAAATACAACCTCGACGTGGAGGTCATCTCTTTTAATGATTACGTCCTGCCGAACGAAGCGTTAAACAATAAAGACGTTGCTGCTAACGCCTTCCAGACGCTGCCTTACCTTGAAGCGCAATCAAAAGAACGCGGCTATAAGTTTGCGATTGTCGGTAAAACCTTCGTCTTCCCGATCGCCGCTTACTCGAAGAAAATCAAAAATATTAGCGAACTGCCTGACGGCGCGACGATCTCCATTTCTAACGAAACCACCACCCTGGGCCGCAGTTTGCTGTTGCTACAGGCGCAGGGCTTGATCAAGCTGAAAGACGGGACAGGCTACCTGCCGACGACGCTGGATATTATTGATAATCCTAAACAGCTGAAGATTGTGGAAGTCGACACGCCGCAGCTGACCCGTACGCTTGACGACCCGAACGTCGCCCTGTCGATTATTAATACCAATTTCTCCGCGCAGGCTGGTCTGTCCGCCGCTCGCGATGGGTTATTTATGGAGGGGCCGGACTCTCCGTACGTCAACGCCATTGTTGCGCGCGAAGATAATAAAGACAGTAAAAAAGTTCAGGAACTGAAAGAGGCCTTCCAGACGCAAGCCGTTGCCGACAAGGCAGCGGAAGTCTATAAAGGCGATGCGATTAAGGGCTGGTAATGGATCGGCCGCATACAGAGGCGGCAACAAGCCAGCCCCTGTCTGTATGGCCGCCCGTTAATGCGGGCGGCCTGATTTAAGCAATAACCAGATAAACACCGGCGCCCCCAGGGTGGCGGTCACTACGCCAATAGGCAGCTCCGCCGCAGATAGCGCCAGCCGCGCGACGATATCCGCCCCCAGCAGCGCGCTGGCGCCCGCCAGCAGACAAGCCGGAAGCAGTACGCGGTGATCGCTCAAACCACATAAACGCAGAATATGCGGGATAACCAGACCGATAAAGCCAATCGCTCCAGCCAGCGCCACGCTGACGCCCACCAGCCAACCGGTCGCGACCACCAGTACCTTTCGCCATAACCACAGCGGAAGCCCCAGTTGACGCGCTGAAACCTCCCCCAGCGCGAGCAAATTAAGCGGCTGCGATTGCAGGCATCCCCAGGCCAGTACCGGCAGCAGCGCCAGCATCAACCACAGCTGCTGCCAGTCTACGCCGCCAAATCCGCCCATCATCCAGTACATCAGCTGGCGGAGATCGAAAGAGGTAGAGAAATAGACTGCCCAGGTCATCAGCGCGCTACAAATAATACCGAGCGCCACACCCGCCAGCAGCAGACGGCTGGTAGACAGATGCCGCCGGGCGAAACGTAGCAAAATAAAGGTTATGACCAGCGCGCCCGCGATTGCACACAGCCCCAGCGCCCAACCAGGAAGCAGTCCTTTTCCCAGCAATACGGCAGCAATCAGGCCGACTCCAGCGCCGTTTGAGACCCCCAGCAGGCCGGGCTCCGCCAGCGGGTTTTCAAACAGCGCCTGCATAATCGCCCCGGAAAGCGCCAGCGCGGCGCCCACCAGCAGAACGGCCAGGGTGCGCGGCAGACGTATCTGCCAGATAAACAGCTCACCTTTGGCGCTAAACCATTCGCCGGGGCCAATCCACTGGTCGCCCGCGCACAGGCTAATGGTCGACGTAGCCAGCAGCAGCAAGGTTAATACGGCAAGCCAGCGCCGGCTGCGGCGCCGTTGAATTTGAGCAAAGGTCAGCATAGATTTCTGCATCGGGGAAAAGGATGTGATTGATTTTACGGTATTCGGCGAAGAAAAGAAAAAAGGCCGCATCGCGGCCTTTTTAGTTAGTTCAGATTATTTGTCTCTGGGTGACGCATTTTCGACGCGGCTTTTTAGCTTCTGGCCAGGTCTGAAAGTCACCACTCGCCGGGCTGTAATAGGGATATCCTCTCCCGTTTTCGGGTTACGGCCCGGGCGTTGGTTTTTATCACGCAAATCGAAGTTGCCGAACCCGGAGAGCTTTACCTGCTCCCCGTTTTCCAGAGCGCGACGGACCTCTTCGAAAAACAACTCTACCAGCTCTTTGGCATCCCGCTTGCTAAGCCCAAGCTTATCAAACAGATATTCTGACATTTCAGCTTTTGTAAGCGCCATAGGTTCAATCCCTCAATGATGCCTGGAATCGCTCTTTCAATGCCTCTACACATTTGGCGACGGTAGCGGCAATCTCCTCTTCTTCGAGTGTACGGCTGGTATCCTGGAGGATAAGGCTGATAGCGAGGCTCTTGAAACCTTCCGCTACGCCCTTGCCGCGGTACACGTCAAATAAGTTTACGCCAACTACCTGATTTACGCCAACTTTCTTACACTCGGCTAAAACATCGGCAGCGGGAACGTTTTCTGCCACAACGACGGCGATGTCGCGACGGTTCGCCGGGAAGCGAGAAACTTCACGCGCCTGAGGCACCACGCGGTCTGCAAGCTTGTTCCACTCCAGTTCAAATACCAGAGTGCGACCGTTCAGATCCAGTTTACGTTCCAGCTCGGGATGAACAACCCCAATAAAACCAATACGTTCACCTTTCAGATAAATCGCTGCCGACTGGCCCGGATGAAGCGCATTATTAGCTTCGATACGGAATTCGATGTCGGACAGCTTACCGGTCAGGTCGAGTACAGACTCAAGATCGCCTTTTACATCATAGAAATCGACGGTCTCTTTTGCCAGGTTCCAGTGTTCTTCATAGCGGTTGCCGCAGATAACGCCAGCCAGCATCAGATCCTGACGAATACCCAGCGGAGCCTGGGTATCAGGCACAAAGCGTAAACCGCTCTCAAAGATGCGTACGCGGTTCTGCTGACGATTCTGGTTGTAGACCACCGTTGCTAACAGACCGGTCCACAAGGAGAGGCGCATCGCCGACATTTCGCTGGAGATCGGGCTCGGCAGAATCAGCGCTTCCTCGCCGGCGTGGATCCACTGCTGTACTTTCGGATCGACAAAGCTATAGGTAATCACTTCCTGGTAGCCTTTGTCATTAAGCAACGTTTTCACGCGCTTAAGCGACAGATCCGCTTCGCGGTGGGTGCCCATAATCAGGCCCGCTTGTACCGGTTCATCAGGAATATTGTTATAGCCATAGACGCGGGCAACCTCTTCGACCAGGTCTTCTTCGATCTCCATGTCGAAACGCCAGCTCGGCGCCACGGCATGCCACTCATCCTGTCCTTCGGTAACTTCACAGCCCAGACGACGCAGAATGTCGCTAACCTGCGTATCTTCAATGTGATGGCCAATCAGACGATCCAGTTTGCTGCGGCGCAGACGGATGGTCGCAGGCTTCGGCAGAGTCGCTTCATTGGTAACGTCAATAATCGGGCCCGCTTCACCGCCGCAAATATCCATCAGCAGGCGGGTAGCACGCTCCATTGCCTGATACTGCAACGCGGAGTCCACGCCGCGCTCGTAGCGGTGCGAAGCGTCGGTATGCAGGCCATGGCGGCGGGCGCGGCCGGTAATGGATAGCGGACTAAAGAACGCGCATTCCAGCAGAACGTTTTGCGTTTCATCGTTTACGCCGGAGTGCTCGCCGCCGAAAATACCGCCCATGGCGAGTGCTTTCTGGTGGTCAGCGATAACCAGAGTATCGCTATCCAGCTTCGCCTCGGAGCCGTCAAGCAGAACCAGCGTTTCACCTTCATGCGCCATACGTACGATGATTCCGCCTTCAATGCGGTCTTTATCGAATGCGTGCATCGGTTGACCGAGCTCAAGCAGAACGTAGTTGGTCACGTCAACCACGGCATCGATGGAGCGAATACCGCAGCGGCGCAGCTTCTCTTTCATCCATAGCGGCGTCGGCGCTTTGACATTGATGCCTTTTACCACACGCCCCAGATAGCGAGGACACGCTTCCGGCGCGTCAACCTGGATTGGCAGAACATCGTCGATGGTGGCGGCAACCGGAGCCATTTCCGGGACATTCAAAGGCGCCTTGTTGAGCACGGCAACATCGCGGGCCACGCCGATAATTCCCAGGCAGTCGGCACGGTTTGGCGTGACGCTGATTTCGATAGTGTTATCGTCAAGCTTCAGGTATTCACGAATATCGGTACCCAGCGGCGCGTCGGCAGGCAGTTCGATAATACCGCTGTGATCGTCGGAAATTCCCAGTTCGGAGAAGGAGCACAGCATGCCTTCCGACGGTTCGCCGCGCAGCTTTGCCGCTTTAATTTTAAAATCGCCCGGCAGAACGGCGCCGATGGTAGCAACAGCAACCTTCAGGCCCTGACGGCAGTTTGGCGCGCCGCAGACGATGTCCAGCAGACGTTCTCCGCCGACGTTAATTTTTGTGACGCGCAGTTTATCGGCATTCGGGTGCTGAGCGCACTCAACCACTTCGCCAACGACAACGCCGTTAAAGCTGCCCGCCACCGGCTCTACGCCGTCAACCTCAAGGCCGGCCATCGTTATCTGATCCGACAGCGCTTCGCTATCGATGGCCGGGTTAACCCACTCGCGTAACCACAGTTCACTGAATTTCATTGTTCTGTCCTGCCCTTATTTAAACTGTTTGAGGAAACGCAGATCGTTTTCGAAGAACGCGCGTAAGTCGGTCACGCCATAGCGCAGCATGGTCAGGCGCTCCATACCCATGCCGAAGGCAAAGCCGGAATAGATTTCCGGATCGATGCCCACGTTACGCAGCACGTTTGGATGCACCATACCGCAGCCGAGCACTTCCAGCCATTTACCGTTTTTACCCATCACGTCAACTTCTGCAGACGGCTCAGTGAACGGGAAATAGGACGGACGAAAACGAATCTGCAGGTCTTCTTCAAAGAAGTTACGCAGGAAATCGTGCAGCGTTCCCTTCAGGTTGGTGAAGCTGATGTTAGTGTCAACGATCAGACCTTCCATCTGATGGAACATCGGGGTATGCGTCTGATCGTAGTCGTTACGATACACGCGGCCGGGGGCAATAATGCGGATTGGCGGCTGCTGATTAGCCATGGTGCGGATCTGTACGCCTGATGTTTGCGTGCGCAGCAGGCGCGTGGCATCAAACCAGAAAGTGTCGTGGTCAGCGCGTGCCGGGTGGTGGCCTGGAATATTCAGCGCATCGAAGTTGTGATAATCATCTTCGATCTCCGGGCCAGTCGCGACGGTAAAACCGAGCTCACCGAAGAAACTTTCAATACGGTCGATGGTACGGGTCACCGGATGCAGGCCACCGTTCTCGATACGACGCCCCGGCAGAGAGACATCAATGGTTTCCGAGGCCAGACGCGCGTTGAGCGCTGCGCTTTCGAGCGCTGACTTGCGCGCGTTAAGCGCCTGCTGGACCTGCTCTTTCGCTTCGTTGATAACCGCACCGGCTGCCGGACGCTCTTCAGCAGGCAGCTCACGCAGGGTCGTCATCTGAAGGGTCAGGAGACCTTTTTTACCCAGGTATTCCACGCGGACGTTGTCCAGCGCAGCAACATCTGATGCCTCGTTAATGGCTGCCTTCGCACTGGCAACCAGCTCTGCGAGATGTGACATGGTTTTCCTCATTATGTCGGTGCAGACACCGGTTATGGTTATTATTTTGCTCTCACTATTTCGAGCCGCAGACGGCGGGCAATCCGCCCGTTGTCAGAATGACCAGGGCCAGCCACTCGTCTGGGGCTTGAAATAGAACAAGCCAGTTCAGATACAAAAAAAGCCTCCACAGTGGGAGGCTTTTTGGCGCTGTTTTCCGTTTCTTCTTTCACGCGCTAGCCTCCTGAGTTCAGGTGCTAAAGTAAAAAAAGAAGCGGAAAATAGCAGCATTCATGCTTGCATTACCTTGTCTGGTAAAAACGTAAGATCGATATTGAAAAGCTTACGCGAATAAAAGTCAATGTATTGATAGTCTTGAAACGAAAAGAGGGAGACAAGCTCCCTCTTTCAACTGGCTTATGCCAGAGCTGCTTTCGCTTTTTCGACCAGCGCGGTGAACGCTAATTTGTCGAATACTGCGATGTCAGCCAGGATCTTACGGTCGATTTCAACAGAGGCTTTTTTCAGGCCGTTGATGAATTTGCTGTAAGAAATACCGTTCTGACGTGCTGCTGCGTTGATACGCGCAATCCACAGTTGACGGAACTGACGCTTTTTCTGACGACGGTCACGATAAGCGTACTGACCAGCTTTGATAACAGCCTGGAAGGCAACGCGGTATACGCGAGAACGCGCACCGTAGTAGCCTTTAGCTTGTTTCAAAATTTTCTTGTGACGTGCACGGGCAACTACACCACGTTTTACGCGAGCCATATGTGCTCTCCTGTATCTATTCTAATTAAAAAGTTAAAAGGGTTAACGACTTATGCGTACGGCAGGCACGCGATGACCAGGCCCAGATCGCCTTTGGAAACCATGGCTTTCGGACGCAGGTGACGTTTACGCTTGGTAGCTTTTTTGGTCAGAATGTGACGCAGGTTAGCGTGCTTGTGCTTAAAACCACCTTTACCGGTTTTTTTGAAGCGCTTAGCAGCACCGCGTACGGTCTTAATTTTTGGCATTTTAATAACTTCCACTTCGCATTGTTAATAAACGAAACATAGGCGAACAACGGCTGTGGAACCCGCAGGCTCCACAGACATTGCTACTTGAAGGCCTTACTGTTTCTTCTTAGGAGCGAGCACCATGATCATCTGGCGGCCTTCGATCTTCGTTGGGAAGGATTCGACTACTGCCAGTTCACTCAGATCGTCACGGACGCGGGTAAGCACTTCCATACCGATCTGTTGGTGGGCCATCTCACGGCCGCGAAAACGCAGCGTGATCTTGGCCTTATCGCCATCTTCCAGAAAGCGAATCAGGCTGCGGAGTTTTACCTGATAATCGCCATCGTCGGTGCCAGGACGGAACTTAATTTCCTTAACCTGGATAACTTTTTGCTTTTTCTTCTGTTCCTTAGAAGACTTGCTCTTTTCATAAAGGAACTTGCCGTAGTCCATGATACGACAAACTGGCGGTTCGGCGTTAGGGCTGATTTCAACTAAATCTACTCCAGCTTCTTCAGCTTTTTCGATTGCTTCTCTCAGACTCACAATACCCAAAGCTTCGCCTTCCAGACCAGTTAAGCGAACTTCCAGGGCGCGAATCTCGCCATTAATACGATTCGGACGTGCCGTTTGAACTCGTTTTCCGCCTTTAATACCTTATTCCTCCAGTTGTTTTAGACTGCGGCTGCGAATCTCTTGTTGCAGCTTCTCGATAACTTCATTTACGTCCAGGCTGCCCAAGTCTTTGCCACGACGGGTACGCACGGCGACTTTGCCGGCTTCTACCTCTTTGTCGCCACAGACCAACATGTAAGGGACACGACGTAAAGTGTGCTCGCGGATTTTAAAGCCTATCTTCTCATTTCTCAAGTCTGCTTTTACGCGAATGCCCGCATTTTGTAGTTTACGCGTCAATTCGTTAACGTATTCAGCCTGAGAATCAGTAATATTCATGACCACAACCTGCACCGGCGCAAGCCAGCTTGGGAAGAAGCCCGCAAACTCTTCGGTCAGGATGCCGATGAAGCGCTCCAGCGAACCAAGAATTGCGCGGTGAATCATTACCGGAACCTGTCGTTCGTTATTTTCACCCACATAAGAGGCGCTTAAACGCTGCGGCAGGGAGAAGTCCAGCTGTACAGTACCGCACTGCCATGCACGATCGAGGCAGTCATACAGGGTAAATTCAATTTTCGGACCGTAGAACGCGCCTTCACCCAGCTGATACTCAAACGGGATGTTGTTCTCTTCCAGCGCAACGGCCAGATCCGCTTCAGCACGATCCCAGGTCTCATCGCTACCGATGCGTTTTTCCGGGCGAGTCGACAGTTTGACGACGATTTTCTCGAAGCCAAAGGTGCTGTACATATCGTAGACCATACGAATACAGGCGTTCACTTCATCGCGAACCTGATCTTCAGTACAGAAGATATGGGCGTCGTCCTGAGTAAAGCCACGTACGCGCATCAGGCCATGCAGCGCGCCTGACGGTTCGTTACGATGGCAGCTACCGAATTCAGCCATACGTAACGGCAGATCGCGGTAGGATTTCAGACCCTGGTTGAAGATCTGTACGTGACCCGGGCAGTTCATCGGCTTGATGCAGTATTCACGGTTCTCAGAAGACGTGGTGAACATCGCATCTTTATAGTTGTCCCAGTGGCCGGTTTTTTCCCACAGCACACGGTCCATCATAAACGGACCTTTAACTTCCTGATACTGGTACTCTTTCAGCTTAGAACGCACAAAAGTTTCCAGTTCGCGGAAGATAGTCCAGCCATCGTTATGCCAGAATACCATACCCGGCGCCTCTTCCTGCATATGATACAGGTCGAGCTGCTTGCCGATTTTACGGTGATCGCGCTTAGCGGCTTCTTCCAGACGCTGCAGATAGGCATTTAAGGCTTTTTTATCTGCCCATGCGGTCCCGTAGATGCGCTGCAGCATTTTATTGTTGCTATCGCCGCGCCAGTAGGCGCCAGCGGTCTTCATCAGTTTGAAGTGATGGCAGAAACGCATATTCGGCACATGCGGTCCACGGCACATATCGACATATTCTTCATGATGATACAAACCGGGTTTGTCATCATGAGCAATGTTTTCATCAAGAATGGAGACTTTATAGCTCTCGCCGCGCTTCACGAAGGTTTCACGCGCTTCGTGCCAGCTGACTTTCTTCTTAATGACGTCGTAGTTTTTCTCGGCGAGCTCGTGCATACGCTTTTCGAGCGCGTCGATATCTTCCTGGGTCAGGGTATGGTCCAGATCGACATCATAGTAAAAACCATTGTCGACAACCGGGCCGATCGCCATTTTGGTATTTGGCCACAGCTGTTTAATTGCGTGCCCTAAAAGGTGCGCACAGGAGTGACGAATAATCTCAAGACCATCTTCATCTTTCGCGGTGATGATAGAGAGCGTCGCGTCGTTTTCAATTAAGTCACAGGCGTCGACCAGCTCGCCGTTGACACGACCCGCAATGGTGGCTTTCGCCAGACCGGGGCCAATATCCAAAGCGACGTCCATCGGGCTCACAGCATGATCAAAATGGCGTTGGCTGCCATCAGGAAGCGTAATTACAGGCATTTCATGTCCTTATTTGCAGTGGTGCCCCACACGAAAGAGCACATACAAAACAATATAATCATAATTATCAACATGTTCCGGCTCAGTTCCCGCTTCACTCTGCGAAAATATGTGCACGCTCGTTCACCGACGCGTACCCACCTGCAGCCGCCTGTTGATAACACCGACGGTTAGTTTACACATCATTACTGCGTGATTAAAGTCACATGAGACTAAATGGTTATTGTTGATGGGAAAAAAAAGGGGGGCGCGACTAACGCAGCGTAATTCTTTCGCAACAAGATGCACAACGCAGGACGGGATGACCCATAAAGGATATTTATGATTTCACATAAATAGTGAATGTTTAACCGAAAACGCGCAAAGCAAAACCGGTACAACATTACCCGGTTTGCTGCTTCACGAAATAATTAAAGGGGGATGTTAAATGGTGATGAAATATCAGGACCATTCCCCGGCAACAAGTTTATGAACATCAAAAGCATCGTTCATTGACTGCCCGGTTGATTGTGAACCCGGCGCAATGTTGGAACCCGCTTCGACATCGGTGGCTTTAGCAATGCCAACTTGCGTATGATCGTTATTACCCGGCTGCGGTGCGGGAGCGGCGGCAAATGCGCCAAAAGACAGCGTGCACAGCATCACGGCCGCGAGTGCGATTTTGCTATTTCTCATGATAGTCATTCTCTTATTTGTTTCAGGTAATAGAACGGAATCGTTATCTCCGCCTGTGTTCCACAGTATAGATCCAGATCACATTTTTGTCCGACCCAATATTTATCTTTTCGTGTCAAATTAACTGCATATTTGTCAGCAAAAAGACAATTATGAGGAAATTATGAAGGCCGGTTCTTTTTATAAAAAACAAAACAAGAGACCAAAAATAATAATGCCACTTTATGCCAAATTTAAAACAAACAGGCCGGAATATCCGGCCTGAAAATATTACATTTTATATCCGAGCGATAGCGTTGTACGACGATCGGTGTGTTCCGGTGCCGAGGATGGCGGTTCCGAGTTCCACGTCAGGTTATAGGCCACTTTGAGCGCAAAATGCGCATTGATCGCCACATTCAATGCACTTTCCGAGTTCAGCGTCGTATCTTCAGCGCCGAATACCGAAACGCCCTGGGTAAATCGGGCGTTATCGGTCATCTGCCAGGCATAAGTGCCGGAAGCGTAGCCCAGCGGCTGGGTATCGTTATCTCCATCGGTATACTCGTCGTAACGCACGCCGGGACCGAATTCGAAACGCAGGCTGTGTACCGGACCGTTCATGATCTGCCGACCATAACCCGCGGTGAACACATCACGCTGCTGATAGCCATTGTAACGATCGGTCAGCCAGCTGGCCTGGCCAAAGATATAGTTCTGATCGGTCAGGTTATACCGGCTACGTCCACCCAACGCGTACTTTTCCGAAGAGCGCTGATCGTTTGACGATGTATTGCTGGCATTTCCCCACAGCGACCATGCGGTCGTATTGCCATACCAGGTCAACGTGGAGTCTGCGGTCATTGAGGAACTTTTCGTATTGCCGGACTGCGCCAGATAGCCGGCGTTAACAGTTCCTTCGAAAGGTTTTTTGGCAGAAGAAGGGTCATCCATGACAGTAAAAACGGAATCATCGGCCATTGCGTATGCAGACGCAAAGAGCCCCCCCGCCAGCATTGCCGCTGCGGGTACTGTCTTCAAAAGCTTCATTTAATTTTAAGTCCGTACAACCTATAAGGAGACCAGGAGGGTCCCGGAAACTTTCGCGAGGATCGCAGATTGCCGCTCCAGGAAAGGGAGTAAATTATAAAAAAGCACGATTAACTTAGCAATCAATTACTCTTTCGTTTTTTGTATAAGACCCTTCTTAAAACAATTTTTATTTCATAAAGATAAAAGCCAGGCCCGGCGAAAATCACTTGCGGCTTTCCCTCACCTCCTTTAAGTGCCATGCTTAAAATCAGAGCAGCTAAATTCGTATTATGGAGGAAACCGGATGACCAAAATCTATACGCTCACGTTAGCCCCCTCGCTCGACAGCGCCACGCAAACCCCGCAAATTTACCCTGAAGGCAAGCTACGCTGTAGCGCCCCCGTATTTGAACCCGGAGGCGGCGGTATTAACGTGGCGCGAGCCATCACGTTTCTTGGCGGCAGCGCCACCGCTATCTTTCCCGTCGGCGGCGCAACGGGTGAACATCTGACCGCGCTGCTGACGGATGAGCATGTTCCCGTCGATACGGTAGAAACCCATGACTGGACGCGACAGAATCTTCACGTTCACGTGAACGCCAGCGGCGAACAGTATCGTTTCGTGATGCCGGGCGCGGCGTTAACCAAAGAAGAGCTTCATCTTCTGGAGCAAAAAGTTCTCGCCATTGCTCCAGGCTCGTTGCTGGTGATTAGCGGAAGCCTGCCGCCGGGCATCAGCGTCGAAAACCTGACGCAGCTGGTCAAAAACGCTCAGCAGCATGGCCTGCGCTGTATTGTTGATAGTTCCGGCGACGCGCTTGCCGCCGCGCTTGATGTCGGCAATATCGAGCTGGTTAAGCCGAACCAGAAAGAGCTCAGCGCGCTGGTACAGCGGGACCTGAGCCAACCGGATGATGTGCGTCTTGCCGCGCAGGAGCTTATTCGGTCAGGCAAAGTCCAGCGCGTTGTCGTCTCTTTGGGCGCACAGGGGGCGCTGGGTGTTGATATGAATGGAAGTGTCCAGGTCGTACCGCCGCCGATGAAAAGCCAGAGCACCGTCGGCGCCGGCGATAGCATGGTCGGCGCCATGACGTTAAGGCTGGCGGAAAATGCCTCACTTGAAGATATGGTTCGCTTTGGGGTGGCGGCGGGTAGCGCGGCAACGATAAATCAGGGCACCCGCCTTTGCTCGCTGGAAAATACGCAAAAAATCTACGACTACCTGCGCGGTTGATTACGCCTCACTCCCTCTGTCTTTACAGGGGGAGTCGCCAAATCAACAGGATGGTCTATGCTAAAAAAGCCATGGATAACAATGGGGTGAAAAATGAGTAGCGAAATTACTGCCTGGGTGGTCACGGTTCGTTTTCACGAAGAGACGTTAACGGAAATTAATGAGCTTAGTAATCACCTGACTCGCGCCGGATTTACCCTGGTTTTAAACGATGATGAAGGCAACCCCCACGAGTTGGGAACCAACGTTTTTGGTCTGCTTTCCATGCAGAATGCCGAAGAGGTCAAAGCCTTGAGCGCGGGTTTAGCCGAAACTGCGCTGGGAAGAACCGTCGACGTTACCGTTGCCACATTCAGCGAGTGGTTAAAAGCTCAATAAGTGCGATTGACGCGACAGAAAACGTTCAGTTGTGCGTCAGTTCGAATTTTGCGCCTGGGTTATGCGCTAACCTTATGAAAAGTTGGCAAACATGGGGAGAGACGGCATGTGGCAAGCGATCGGCAAATTATTAAGCGATTTGCATACCGAAGCAGCTGAAATCGAACTGCGCAACGAACTACCCGGCGGCGAGATCCACGCGGCCTGGCATTTACGCTTCGGCGGCCGGGATTACTTCGTAAAGTGCGACGAACGTGAGCTTTTACCCATCTTCACGGCCGAGGCAGACCAGCTTGAGCTACTGTCACGCAGCAAAACCGTGAACGTACCGCAGGTTTTTGCCGTAGGCAGCGACCGGGATTACAGCTTTCTGGTGATGGAATACCTCCCTCCTCGCCCGCTGGATGCGCACAGCGCTTTCCTGTTAGGCCAGCAAATCGCCCATTTACACCAATGGAGCGACCAACCGCAGTTTGGTCTGGATTTTGACAACGATCTTTCCACAACGCCTCAGCCGAACGCCTGGCAACGTCGCTGGTCTACGTTCTTCGCCGAACAACGCATAGGCTGGCAGCTGGAGCTGGCCGCCGAGAAAGGTCTGCATTTTGGCGATATCGATAGTCTTGTCGATACCGTCCAGCAGCGGTTGAGCAATCATCAACCGCAGCCGTCGCTGCTTCACGGCGATTTATGGTCCGGTAACTGCGCGCTCGGGCCTGACGGGCCATACATTTTCGACCCGGCCTGCTACTGGGGCGATCGCGAGTGCGATCTGGCGATGCTGCCGCTGCATCCGGAACAGCCGCCGCAAATCTACGATGGCTATCAATCCGTTTCGCCGCTGCCGTCCGGTTTTCTCGAGCGGCAGCCAATTTACCAGCTCTATACGCTGCTGAATCGGGCTATCCTGTTTGGCGGCCAGCACCTGGTGACGGCGCAAAAAGCGCTTGATGACGTCTTAATGGAAAAGGCCCCGTAAGGGGCCTTGTTTCTGCGGGTTAGTTAATTTGAACGCCTTTCATGCGGAACTGAATAGTCATGGTAATACCGGTCCCCGGTTTACCCGGCTCATAGCGCCATTTGCGTAAGGCGCTTTTCACTTCACGTTCAAACATATTGGCTGGCTGGGCCGAAAGGATCTGCACGTTATCCACGCGCCCATCCGCTGTCACGTCAAACTTAACCCGTACGCTTCCTTCAATCCGCAGCGCCTGGGCACGTGCCGGATAGGTCGGCTCTCCGCGGCTTAACGCCCGCGGTCCCGAAGGCGCCGTGACGGTTGGTTTAGCGGTAGCGGTTGAAGTGCTCGGCGCGGTACGCGCTGGCGCCGTATTTGCATTTTCAAAAGGCGAGGCCGGGCGCGTCTCCGCCGGTTTTACATCCCGCTTCGGTTGCTCAACTTTTTTTTCCGGCTTTGGTTTAGGCTTTGGCTTCGGTTTAGGCTTCGGTTTATGGATAACCACCGGCGCCTCTTTTGGCGGTTCCGGAAGCGCTTCCGGCTCAGGCTCGGGTTCCGGTTCAACAACGGGTTCTACGACCGGCTGCGCCGCCTGAGGCGGTTCCAGATCTGCCGGGGCTACCATAGTGATCTCAATGGGTTGCGATGGCGAAGGCCGTTCAATAACCTGATGTACCGAAGTATAGAGCAACGCCGCGACAACACCGCCGTGGATAACCACGGACAGTAGCGTAGGCCACGGAAAGCGGCGAGGTAAATCAAAGGTCATTGCGCTCATAGTCGTTTCTGTTGAAAAATGATGTCCCGATTTTAAATGCAAATAGCAATCATATTCAACTAGGGTTGTTGGCTTGTATCAAAATTTGCCCTGTTTTCTGACAAAAAGCCTCCGGAGCATGGCATTCTGAGGATCGTCAGCATCTTTGCATTGCAGTCAACGACGGTTTCACTTAACGTGATTCGCCAATTTATTGATAAGGAGCCATGCCGTGCTTTACGTTATCTACGCTGAAGATATCGCCGACTCTCTGGAAAAACGGACGTCGGTACGTCCCGCCCACCTGGCGCGTTTGCAATTATTACATGATGAAGGTCGTTTACTGACCGCAGGCCCAATGCCTGCCGTAGACAGTAATGAACCCGGCGCGGCGGGCTTTACCGGCTCAACGGTCATTGCGGAATTTGAATCACTGGAAGCGGCGCAATCATGGGCCAATGACGATCCCTATATTGCCGCAGGGGTTTATCAGAAAGTGTCGGTCAAACCGTATAAGAAAGTCTTTTAGAATCTAAAATTTTTAAGCAATAAGAGTGCGTTAAAAGTTTTATCTATGGCGATCGTTCATGAGAGGACGCTTCCGTGTCCGCGAGTACGCAATGGTCGCCATCCTTATTTCCCTTCACCTTCTCGATTCCAGCAGTCGCTGTAAGCAACGTCATGATGATAACCGTTGCCGGCGGCGCATCAGCACCGCCGACTTGCTGTTGTTGATTAGCTATTGGAGTGCAGCGTGCCTTTGAGACCATGTGGTTCCGAGCGAAGATATTGTGGCGGAACGCTCACATGGGCTCCCAGAGCGGCAGCTGCCTGCCAGGGCCAGTGCGGATTGTAGAGCGCCGCGCGGGCAATGGCGATGAGATCGGCGTCGCCATGGCTTAACGCATCTTCCGCCTGCTGGGGTTCCGTCACTAAGCCCACCCCAATCACCGGGATATTCACCCTCTCCCGGATTTCACGGGCGAACGGCAGCTGATAGCCCGGGCCAACCTGAATCGCCTGATGAGGCGACAATCCACCGCTGGAAACATGAATATAGTCGCAGCCGAGAGCCTCAAGCTTCTGGCTGAAAAGAATTGATTGTGCATTATCCCAGCCGCCATCAACCCAATCGGTCGCAGAAAGTCGCACTCCCACCGCGATGTCCTGACCGACAGCCTCGCGAATGGCCTGAAAGACTTCGAGCGGGAAACGCAAGCGGTTCTCCAGAGACCCGCCATACTCGTCGGTGCGCTGGTTACTGAGCGGAGAAAGGAACTGATGAAGCAGGTAACCATGAGCAGCATGCATTTCAATCAACTCGATACCCATCCGCTCAGCGCGTCTGGCGCTGTCTGCGAATGCCTGCTTGATGCGTTTCATCTGGTCCTGAGTAAGCTCAACCGGAGGACGATCGCCCTCGCCATAGGCCAGCGCTGATGGCGCAACCGCGTCCCATCCGCCAGCATCATGTGCCAGCTGTTGTCCCCCCAGCCAGGGGGCTGCGGAAGATGCTTTTCTCCCGGCATGGCCCAGTTGGATGCCGATGGGGATTGAAGAGTACTGGCGTATATCTTTCAGTACGGCGTGTAATGCGGCCTCCGTTTCGTCATCCCATAAGCCCATATCAGCCGGGGTGATTCGCCCTGCAGGCTCGACAGCGCTGGCTTCGATAATCAGTAAACCTGCGCCGGAAAAAGCCAGTTGTCCAAGATGGATACGATGCCATGCCGTCGCCTTGCCATTGTCGGCGGAATACTGACACATTGGAGCAATGACAATGCGATTCTCAAGTTCCAGCTTACCGATTCGCACCGGACTAAAAAGTTGACTCATAGATACCTCTCAATAATAGAAGCCTTACGGACATTATAAGTAGCATGTGTTGATGCATGGTACTTCCCGTTTTTTGCGTTTATACGCGTTGAGCCAGCCTTATGAGCCGGGAAAAGGTGTTGTGGCGATGAGCCTTCCTGCCAGCATTCGGCTAATGCAAACAATAACCCAGGATCCGGTGCGAAAAAGGGTTTCTCTGGCTAAAGAAAGAGGGTGTCAATATAAGAGTATGCTCACAACGAAACGCGGATAAAACAGAGGCACCGCGAACGGTGCCTTTTGTTTCGACTCTCAAAACTCAGAGAAGGTGAACAGCAGAGAGTGACGTTGCCGTTTAACCAGCTCCTTTCTGATGGAGAGGATGCGCATATTGCGACGCGATTGGCCTTCCAGCCAGCGTGCTTTACGGCGACTCACCTGTCTAAGCATGCGCCAGCGCCCTACTTCCGTTCTACTACGCTTCATTGCAACTACTCTACGAGTGAAAACAGCCTGCATTATAGACCGATGAATCGGGCTAACCAACGCTTTCGCTGCGTTTTTATTTGCCAGATGGATGCTGATGCGTAAACTCATGTCATCAAGTCATTCAAAAGGATTTTTCATCTATGACAACCTTTTACACGGTGGTGAACTGGCTGGTTATACTCGGTTACTGGCTACTTATCGCCGGTGTAACATTACGGATATTAATGAAAAGACGCGCGGTACCGTCAGCGATGGCGTGGCTGCTGATCATTTATATCCTTCCGCTGGTAGGGATTATCGCCTATCTCTCATTTGGCGAACTGCATCTGGGTAAACGTCGCGCCGAGCGCGCGCGGGCCATGTGGCCATCGACGGCTAAGTGGTTGAAGGATCTTAAGGCCTGCAAGCATATCTTTGCCGAAGATAATAGCCCGGTCGCGGAATCCTTGTTCAAGCTCTGCGAACGTCGTCAGGGAATTGGTGGCGTTAAAGGCAACCAGCTACAGCTGCTTACCGAATCCGATGACGTCATGCAGGCGCTGATTCGCGATATTCAGCTCGCTCGTCATAATATCGAGATGGTGTTCTATATCTGGCAGCCCGGCGGCATGGCCGATAAAGTCGCAGAGTCATTAATGGCGGCGGCGCGGCGCGGCGTGCACTGCCGGCTGATGCTGGACTCCGCGGGGAGCGTGGCTTTCTTCCGCAGCCCCTGGGCCGCCATGATGCGTAATGCCGGCATTGAAGTCGTCGAAGCGCTGAAGGTAAACCTGATGCGCGTCTTCCTGCGCCGCATGGACCTGCGTCAGCACCGCAAAATGGTCATGATCGATAACTATATTGCCTATACCGGCAGTATGAATCTGGTCGATCCGCGTTTCTTTAAGCAGGACTCCGGCGTAGGCCAGTGGATCGATCTGATGGCGCGAATGGAAGGTCCGGTCGCGACAGCCATGGGCATTGTCTACTCCTGCGACTGGGAGATTGAAACCGGAAAACGTATTTTGCCCCCGCCGCCGGACGCGAACATTATGCCGTTTGAAGAGGCCAGCGGGCATACGATTCACACCATTGCCTCGGGCCCGGGATTCCCGGAAGACCTGATCCATCAGGCTCTGCTGACTGCCGCCTATGCAGCCAAAGAGCATTTGATCATGACGACACCTTATTTTGTGCCCAGCGACGATCTGCTGCACGCCATCTGCACTGCCGCCCAGCGCGGCGTTGACGTCAGCATTATTTTGCCGCGCAAGAACGACTCGCTGCTGGTCGGCTGGGCCAGCCGCGCTTTCTTTACCGAGCTGCTGGCTGCCGGGGTGAAAATCTATCAGTTTGAAGGCGGTCTGCTGCATACCAAGAGCGTGCTGGTTGATGGCGAACTTAGCCTCGTGGGTACCGTTAACCTCGATATGCGTAGCCTGTGGCTTAACTTCGAGATCACGCTGGTGATTGACGATGCCGGTTTCGGCAGCGATCTGGCCGCGGTGCAGGATGATTATATTTCCCGCTCGCGCCTGCTGGACGCCAGGCTGTGGTTAAAACGTCCGCTGTGGCAACGGATCGCCGAGCGACTGTTTTACTTCTTCAGTCCGTTGCTGTAAAACGTGCCAATCAGATGTTTAATGGGTAGCAATCATGGATATGGATTTAAACAACCGCCTGACCGAAGACGAAACGCTTGAACAGGCCTACGACATTTTCCTTGAACTGGCCGTCGATAACCTCGACCCGGCGGATGTCATTCTGTTCAACCTGCAGTTTGAAGAGCGCGGCGGCGCCGAGCTGTTTGACCCGGCACCGGACTGGGAAGAGCACGTGGATTTCGACCTCAATCCTGACTTCTTCGCTGAAGTGGTGATTGGCCTGGCCGATGAAGATGGCGGCGAAATTAACGATATTTTTGCACGCGTGCTGCTTTGCCGCGAGAAAGACCACAAGCTCTGCCATATCCTGTGGCGCGAATAAGCTCTTTCTTAAGCAAATAGCTAAAAAAAGAAGAAGCCTGCCTGAGTGAATCAGCGCAGGCTTTTTTATTTATTCCGGCAGTTCGCTGCCGCAAGCATTGCAGTAGCGAGCACCTTTTTCATGAGCGTGATGCTGACAGTGCGGACACTGGCGCTGCGTGCGGCGATTCTGAAAGGCGGCGGTCATATGGCTGGTAATTAAGCCGGTAGGGATCGCAATAATCGAGTAGCCAATTAAGATAAGTATGGATGCCAAAATGCGCCCCAGCGGCGTATGCGGCGTAATATCGCCATACCCTACCGTAGTTATCGTCACTATCGCCCAGTAAACCGACGCATTTAGCGTAGTAAAACCGTATCGCGGCCCCTCAACCAGATACATCAGGGAGCCAAAGATCACCATCACAATGGCAATAAAAGAATAGAACAGGATCAGCTGGTGGCGTGCGCTGACGATAGCGGACCAGAAAATATTCAGCGACGGCATAAAGCGCAGTAGCTTAAGGATGCGCAATGCCCGGATGGCGCGCATCGCCCGCCAGGCAAACACGTACTCAATACTGATCTCGGGCCATAGCCACATAACATAAAGCGGTAAAATGGTGGCCAGGTCAATAATTCCCCAGAAGCTGAAAATATACTTTAGCGGATTCGGCCAGCTGATAATGCGCAGAAAATACTCAAAAGTAAAAACCGCCGTGACGATAAGTTCGAGCCAGACGAAAATATGCCATTCGTCTAATGTTAGATGATATTGCGTACCGAGCCCGGACTCGATAAATATCACCAGCACGCTGAGCAGGGCAAATATGCCGCAAAGTCCCTCAAAATGACGACCGGAACGGCGATTTTGATCGAAGAGTAAATGATACAGCCGCAGACGAGCGGCATGAATATGAAAAGCCACGTAAACCTCGCTAATAAAAGGGCTGACTTACGTCAGCCCCAGAGATTATAACGGGTCTACCTTCAGGCAGGAAACCGCATGGCGGAAACTGCCCTCCAGCACCGGTCGCGTTTTTGCGCACTCCGGCCCGGCGATGGGACACCTGGTGCGGAATACGCATCCCGACGGCGGATTAATCGGCGATGGCAGCTCCCCTTCCAGCAGCTGGATCGTTTTATTCTTTTCCTTATCGGGG
This sequence comes from Klebsiella sp. K5-306, assembly GCF_051835185.1. Lineage (NCBI taxonomy): Bacteria > Pseudomonadati > Pseudomonadota > Gammaproteobacteria > Enterobacterales > Enterobacteriaceae > Klebsiella > Klebsiella sp. K5-306. Next base: position 346,313 of record NZ_JAIFJY010000001.1, on the reverse strand, counting down.
TCCGGCACCGGCACCGCCGACATCAACGCTTTGGTATAGGGGTGCAGCGGATTATGGTACACCTCATCGTAGGTGCACAGCTCCACGGCATGACCAAGATACATCACCAGCACGCGGTCGGAAATATGCTTTACGACCGCCAAATCGTGGGCGATGAAAATCAGCGACAGCCCCATTTCCCGCTGCAGCTGCTGCAGCAGGTTAACCACCTGTGCCTGAATCGACACGTCCAGCGCAGAGACCGGCTCATCGCAGATAATGAGCTTCGGTTCAAGAATTAGCGCGCGCGCAATACCGATACGCTGACACTGGCCGCCGGAGAATTCATGCGGATAGCGGTTAATCAGGTTCGGCAGCAGGCCCACTTTCATCATCATCGCCTTCACGCGGTCGCGAACTTCCTGGCGCGGCATTTTTGGATGATAGGTGCGCAGCGGCTCGGCAATAATTTCCCCGATCGTCATGCGCGGATTGAGCGACGCCAGCGGATCCTGAAAGATCATCTGAATATCGCTACGCACGTCGCGCCACTCTTCGGCCTTCATGCCAAGTAAATCTTTGCCCAACCAGGCGACTTTACCGTCGGTGGCTTTCACCAGACCAATGATCGCGCGCGCGAACGTCGACTTTCCGCAGCCTGACTCCCCGACCACGCCCAGGGTTTCCCCTTCATACAGACGCAGCGTCACGCCATCTACCGCTTTCAGCGTTTTTGACGGCTGCCAGAACCACTGTTTACCGTCTTTAATATCAAAGTGCACCTTCAAATCGGCGATTTCGAGCAGGACTTTTCTTTGTTCCGTTACGGCGTTCATAGCAAATCCCCCACCGGTTGAAAGCAGGCGCGCAGGCGGCCAGGTGCAAACTCCTCCAGAGGCGGAGCGCTATTGCAAATCTCCATCGCATGCGGGCAACGCGGCTGGAATGGACAGCCCTTAGGCAGACGCAGCAGGTTCGGCGGGTTACCGGGAATCGTCAGCAGGGCATCGCCTTCCGCATCCAGCCTCGGTACTGCATTGAGCAGACCGATGGAATACGGATGCGAGGGTTGGTAAAAAACGTCGCGCGCCTCGCCATACTCCATGGTACGCCCGGCATACATCACCAGCACCTTGTCGCAGATGCCGGCGACAACGCCCAGGTCGTGGGTAATCATGATGATTGCGGTATTAAATTCGCGCTTAAGCTCATTGAGAAGCGTCATGATTTGCGCCTGTACGGTCACGTCCAGCGCCGTGGTCGGTTCATCGGCGATCAGCAGCTTAGGCCGGCACAGCAGCGCCATCGCAATCATCACGCGCTGGCGCATCCCGCCGGAAAACTCGTGTGGGTACATTTTCATCCGCTTGCGCGCTTCCGGCATTTTGACCGCATCCAGCATTTTCACCGACTCTTCAAACGCTTCGGCTTTACTCAGCGCTTTGTGCAGCATCAGAACTTCCATCAGCTGCTCGCCTACCCGCATATAGGGATTGAGCGAGGTCATCGGGTCCTGAAAAATCATGGAGATCTGCTCGGCGCGCAGCTTATTCAGTTCGCGCTCCGGGAGGTTAAGGATCTCCTTACCGTTAAAGGTCGCTGAACCCCCGATGCGACCGTTTGCCGCCAGCAGGCCCATCAGCGCAAAAGCGGTCTGCGACTTACCGGAACCGGACTCGCCCACGATGCCTAAGGTTTCCCCGGCCCGCAGATTGAAATTGAGATCGTTGACCGCGGTCACATCGCCATCGGGGGTACCAAAGGTGACGCGGAGATCTTTCACATCCAGAAGCAATCCGGATTGTTGGGCAGTCTGCGGCGTTTTCGCCGTTTCAATCGTACTCATGACGGCGCTCCTTAGCGGTCTTTCGGGTCGAGGGCATCACGCAGGCCATCGCCGATAAAGTTAAAACAAAACAGCGTAACTACCAGGAAACCGGCAGGAAACAGTAGCAGCCACGGCGACACTTCCATCGAGTTGGCGCCATCGCTGAGCAGCGCGCCCCAGCTGCTTAACGGCTCCTGGGTCCCCAGACCGAGGAAACTTAAGAAGGATTCAAACAGAATCATGCTTGGGACCAGCAGTGAGGCATACACCACAACCACTCCAAGCACGTTAGGCACGATATGGCGGATAACGATATTGCGCGTTGAAACGCCGCCGACCTGCGCAGCCTCAATGAATTCTTTCCGCTTCAGGCTCAAGGTCTGACCGCGAACGATACGCGCCATATCCAGCCAGGAGACCATGCCTATAGCCACGAAAATCAGCAGGATATTCTGGCCAAAGAAGGTCACCAGCAGAATGACGAAGAACATAAACGGGAAGGAGTTGAGGATTTCCAGCAGGCGCATCATCACCGAATCCACTTTGCCGCCCAGATAGCCAGAAAGCGAACCGTAAAGCGTTCCCAGAATCACCGCCACCAGCGCAGCAGCAACGCCAACCATCAATGAGATACGCCCGCCGATAGCCACGCGCACCAGCAGATCGCGGCCGGAAGAGTCGGTACCAAAGTAGTGGCCGGACTCCATATCGGGCGCGCTGGACATCATGCCCCAGTCAGTATCGTAATAGGAGAACTGCGTTACCATCGGCGCGATGGTAACGAACAGCGCAATAATCACCAGCACAATCAGGCTGGCAACCGCGGCGCGGTTATGCATAAAGCGGCGGCGGGCATCCTGCCAGAGGCTACGCCCCTCGACTTCCAGTTTTTCACTGAAGTTTTCCAGCGCCTCGTTGTTTTTCTTACTTAACATCATGGCGAACCCCAGCGTCAGTAACGAATTTTCGGATCGATAACGGCATACAGCACGTCAACAATCGCGTTAAACAGAATGGTCAATGCGCCCACCAGAATGGTCAGGCTGAGCACCAGCGAGTAGTCGCGGTTCAGCGCGCCGTTGACGAACAGCTGACCGATTCCCGGCAGACCATAAATCGTTTCGATAACCATTGAGCCGGTGATAATACCGACGAAGGCGGGCCCCATATAGGAAAGTACCGGCAGCAGCGCAGGCTTTAAGGCATGGCGCAGAATAATACGGCGCATCGGCAAGCCTTTTGCCCTGGCGGTGCGGATGAAGTTAGAGTGCAAAACCTCGATCATCGAACCGCGGGTAATACGCGCGATACTGGCGATATAGGCTAACGACAGAGCGACCATCGGCAAAATCATATATTGCAGCGCCCCGCCGTTCCATCCCCCGCCCGGCAACCAGTGCAGCGTAATGGCGAATATCATGACCAGCAGTGGCGCCACCACGAAACTCGGTATCACGACCCCGGTCATTGCTATCCCCATCACGGCAAAATCCCATTTTGTATTTTGCTTCAATGCTGCAATAACCCCGGCCGTCACGCCGAGCACCACCGCCAGAAAAAACGCGGCGAAGCCTAATTTGGCTGACACCGGGAAGCTGGAGGCCACCAGATCGTTGACAGAATAATCTTTATATTTAAAAGAAGGACCGAAATCACCGTGCGCCAGCTGCTTCAGGTAGTTGAAGTACTGAGTCATGATGGGGTCGTTTAAATGGTATTTTGCTTCAATATTCGCCATGACTTCCGGCGGCAGCGTGCGTTCACCGGTAAAAGGGCTTCCCGGCGCAAGACGCATCATGAAGAAAGAGATAGTAATAAGAATAAATAGCGTCGGAATCGCTTCCAGACAGCGACGTAAGATAAATTTTAACATTGCCCGTACCTTCTGGCGTGTGCCTTCAATAGTGCGATGAAATAAGACACCGTGAGGCAGGCAATGATGCCTGCCTCACGTATTGCCATTAGTGCTTCACAATGTACATATTTCTTGTGTAAGTATTATCCAGCGGATCTTTACCGGTATACCCACCTACCCACGGCTTAACCAAACGGGCGTTAACATAATAGAAGACCGGTACAATGACGGAGTCTTTATCCAGCTGCTGCTCGGATTGTGCATAGAGATCCGCGCGCTTTGCTTCATCGCTGGTTTTCAGCGCTTCGGCAATAATCTTGTCGAAAGCCGGGCTCTTATAATGCGAAGTGTTGTTTGAGCTGTCACTCAGCATGGTATTCAGGAAGGAAGTGGGTTCGTTGTAGTCCGCGCACCAGCCGGCACGTGCGACATCGAAGGTACCCTGATGGCGATTATCGAGGAAGGTTTTCCATTCCTGATTTTCCAGCTTCACGTTGACACCCAGATTTTTCTTCCAGATCGAAGCCACGGCGATAGCCAGTTTTTTGTGCAGATCGGAAGTGTTATAGAGCAGATTGAAAGTCAGCGGCTTGTCAGCAGAATAGCCGGCTTCGGTCAGCAGTTTTTTCGCTTCTTCATTACGTTTTTCCTGTGACCACTTGAACCACTCAGGTTCGATGAGCTTCATGCCATCGGTATACGGCGGCGTATAGCTATAGGCTGGCAGGTCGCCCTGGTTTTTCACTTTATTGACAATAATGTCGCGGTCCAGCGCCATCTTCAGCGCGGTACGCACGCGAACATCGGTAAACGGCGCTTTCTGGTTATTGATTTCGTAGTAATAAGTACACAGATACGGATCGACGTGAACTTCTTGCGGGATCTCTTTTTTCAGTTTCTGGAACAGTTCGATCGGCATATTGTTATAGGTCATATCGATTTCGCCGCTGCGGTAGCGGTTGACGTCGGTGACTTCAGAAGCGATCGGCAAAAAAGTAACCTGATTAATAACGGTTTTGCCGTTATCCCAGTAGTTAGCATTACGTTCCAGTACAATACGTTCGTTCACTACCCAGTCTTTTAATTTATACGCGCCGTTGCTGACGATATTGGCCGGCTGGGTCCATTTGTCACCAAATTTCTCAATAGCGGCTTTAGAAACTGGAGAAACGGATGGGTGCACGAGAAGTTTGTAGAAATAAGGTACCGGTTCGCTAAGGGTCACTTCGAAGGTATGATCGTCCAGCGCTTTGACGCCCAGATCGGTTGCTGGCTTTTTCCCGGCGATGATGTCGTCAACGTTGGCCAGGTGACCGTACTGTAAATAACTTGCATAAGGCGAGGCTGTTTTCGGATCCGCCAGACGCTGCCAGCTATAAACAAAATCTTGCGCGGTAACCGGCGAACCGTCGGACCACTTAGCATCTTTACGCAGATGGAAGGTCCAGACTTTAAAATCTTTGTTGTCCCATTTTTCCGCCACACCCGCCACCGGATGGCCATCAAGGTCGCTTACCAACAGCCCTTCAAACAAATCGCGGCTAATATTGGACTCCGGCACGCCTTCAATTTTGTGCGGATCGAGAGACTGAACTTCGGAGCCGTTGTTACGTACCAGCGTTTGTTTATCCGCCAGCTGTACCCCTGCCGGTACATCTGCCGCCACCGCGGCGTTGATTGTCATTAATGCAGAGAGTACGCCTGCGGCTACCAGGCTTTTTTTCGTGATGATGGTCATGTGTTTGTTACTCCACTCATTATAATTACTGGCTATTTAACCAGCCTGTTTTCTCTTTTCTGGATTCTGAACAGTGCAGGAGTTTATGCAGCTGCCAGCGAGTACTGCTTGCTATCACCGACTTATTTATTACGACCGCTCAAACGGCAGCCTTGACGTCGATTCTTACCCCCCTGTCCGGGGGCGATTTTAAGTCGCAATGAGCTATTTAATAAGAATTCTCATTTGCGCATGAATTCACTAAAGATCACGCCGGAAAGTACCAAAACGCTTTATTGTCCGCCAATGCAATTTGCAAATATGTTACCGGATTCTCTTTTGTCGCCAGATCATTGCGGTAGCCGAGTCAGCATCAGGCAGGGCAATGTTTAAAAAATTGTTATTTATCATGACGTTAAAATAAAATACTCGCATTGAATGCCAAATCTCAGTGAATCGATGAAATTTTGTACGAAAATTTAACATTCGCTTATTATTTAGCACATTCATCTGCTTCACGAGATAAATTACTAATATCATTTCGATTATCAGACGGCAAGCGCCAGAGAATGATGTGAAGAAAATAACAGTAGCGACTGTGGGTAAAACGGCAGGAAAGACGTAAATTACAGGGGTAATTAACTGAAAATAAATAACATTATCAGGCATTAAAAAAACGTATACCAGCCAGATAAATCACCATTTTTGATATGTTTTACTGATATTTAGCAAACGCGGGACAATGAGCCCCGCGCACAAAGCGATGCAGGTTAATTCATCAGCCCTGGAAACAGCGCCTTTATACCGGTCACGATAAACTCAATCCCGAGAGCCATCAGCAACAGTCCCATAATACGGGTAATTACGTTGATACCGGTTTGACCAAGTAAACGAACCAGCCAGGGGGCCATACGGAAAATGCCCCAGCAGCACAGCGCAAAAAGCGCGATAGCGACGGAAAAGCCAACAAAGTGGGCGACACTGTGATAGCGCGTTCCCCAGACAATAGTCGAACTGATGGCCCCGGGACCGGCCATCAGGGGCAGCGCCAGCGGCACCACGCCAATACTCTCGCGAATGGCCGTTTCTGATTTTTCTTGCTTGTTCTGTTTATCCTCGCCCAGCTTGCCGCTAATCATCGACATGGCAATGGTGACGACCAGAATCCCGCCGGCAATGCGGAAAGAATCAATGGAAATGCCGAAGACCTGCAGAATTGCATCGCCCAAAAACAGCGACGTGAGCAGGATAATGGCGACGGACAGGTTGGCGGTCAGGTTGGTTTTGTTGCGTACGGCCGCCGTCTGGTAGCTGGTCATACTAATGAACACCGGAATAATGCCAACCGGGTTTACCAGCGCAAATAACCCAATAAAAAATTTAAAGTAGGCTGAAAAATCGAACAACGACTGAATCACAGGGCGCTCCGCAGCATCATAAAAATGGCTGTTGACAGTTACCAGCATAAAATATCCGCGAGAAGATACGCTGTTTGATAGCATAATTCATCTCTATTCATCTGGAAGTACATAATAAGGCTGGAATGTTATTTATTTGTTTATGCAATGCTATTTAGTCATTTAATTAGCATACCGTATCATTACACTTGAGCAAATTGGTCAAAAAATGACCTGCTGAAAGGTATCAGCTTTGCCGATTATTGATTTAGATCACATAATTTGTACTCAGAAGTGAGTAACCTTGTTTACACACAGAGAGGAGGCACAACAGCGGTACCTGAAAGAAAAAACAAAAGCTTTTTTAGTCAATCGGTGAAGTCAGAAGCACAAAATTCTTTACGTTAACATTTAAATGCAAGCAGTTAACACACTGTCTATACTGTCGAATCGAGCTACTGATTCACTAAAAAAGTTTAACATTATCAGGAGAGCATTATGGCTGTTACTAATGTCGCTGAACTTAACGCACTCGTAGAGCGCGTAAAAAAAGCCCAGCGTGAATATGCCAGTTTCACTCAAGAACAAGTAGACAAAATCTTCCGCGCCGCCGCTCTGGCCGCTGCAGATGCTCGAATCCCTCTCGCTAAGATGGCCGTTGCCGAATCCGGCATGGGCATCGTCGAAGATAAAGTGATCAAAAACCACTTTGCTTCCGAATACATCTATAACGCCTATAAAGATGAAAAGACCTGCGGCGTCCTGTCTGAAGATGACACCTTTGGTACTATTACAATCGCTGAACCGATTGGTATCATCTGCGGTATCGTCCCGACTACTAACCCGACTTCAACCGCTATCTTTAAATCTCTGATTAGCCTGAAGACTCGTAACGCCATCATCTTCTCCCCGCATCCGCGTGCTAAAGATGCAACCAATAAAGCAGCTGATATCGTACTGCAGGCGGCTATCGCTGCCGGCGCGCCGAAAGATCTGATTGGTTGGATTGACCAGCCTTCCGTAGAACTGTCCAATGCGCTGATGCATCACCCGGATATAAACCTGATCCTCGCTACCGGCGGTCCGGGCATGGTTAAAGCAGCGTACAGCTCTGGTAAACCGGCAATCGGCGTAGGCGCGGGTAACACTCCCGTTGTTATCGACGAAACGGCTGATATCAAACGCGCCGTCGCATCCGTACTGATGTCTAAAACCTTCGATAACGGCGTTATTTGTGCTTCCGAGCAGTCCGTAGTCGTTGTAGATTCCGTATACGACGCCGTTCGCGAACGTTTCTCCAGCCACGGCGGCTACCTGCTGCAGGGCCAGGAGCTGAAAGCGGTTCAGAATATCATTCTGAAAAATGGCGCGCTGAACGCCGCTATCGTTGGTCAACCTGCGTATAAAATCGCTGAGCTGGCAGGCTTCACCGTTCCTGTGTCCACCAAGATTCTGATTGGTGAAGTCACCGACGTTGATGAAAGCGAGCCGTTTGCCCACGAAAAACTTTCCCCGACGCTGGCGATGTATCGTGCGAAGAACTTTGAAGACGCGGTTGATAAAGCGGAAAAACTGGTTGCTATGGGCGGTATCGGCCACACCTCCTGCCTGTATACCGACCAGGATAACCAGCCAGAACGCGTTGCTTACTTCGGTCAGTTGATGAAAACCGCACGTATCCTGATCAACACCCCGGCTTCTCAGGGTGGTATCGGTGACCTGTATAACTTCAAACTCGCACCTTCCCTGACTCTGGGTTGTGGTTCATGGGGTGGTAACTCCATCTCGGAAAACGTTGGTCCTAAGCACCTGATCAACAAGAAAACCGTTGCTAAGCGAGCTGAAAACATGTTGTGGCACAAACTTCCGAAATCTATCTACTTCCGTCGTGGCTCACTGCCAATCGCGCTGGATGAAGTGATTACTGATGGTCACAAACGCGCGCTGATCGTCACCGACCGTTTCCTGTTTAACAACGGCTACGCAGACCAGATCACTTCCGTACTGAAAGCGGCCGGCGTTGAAACAGAAGTTTTCTTTGAAGTGGAAGCTGACCCGACTCTGACCATCGTCCGTAAAGGCGCTGAGCTGGCGAACTCTTTCAAACCGGACGTGATTATCGCCCTGGGCGGCGGTTCCCCGATGGACGCGGCGAAAATCATGTGGGTCATGTACGAACATCCGGAAACCCACTTCGAAGAGCTGGCGCTGCGCTTTATGGATATCCGTAAGCGTATCTACAAGTTCCCGAAAATGGGCGTTAAAGCCAAAATGGTGGCGATCACCACCACGTCTGGCACCGGCTCTGAAGTCACGCCGTTCGCCGTTGTTACCGATGATGCAACCGGGCAGAAATACCCGCTGGCTGACTATGCCCTGACCCCGGATATGGCGATTGTTGATGCCAACCTGGTCATGGAAATGCCGAAATCCCTGTGTGCTTTCGGTGGTCTGGATGCGGTGACCCATGCGCTGGAAGCTTACGTTTCCGTACTGGCTTCCGAGTTCTCCGACGGCCAGGCGCTGCAGGCGCTGAAGCTGCTGAAAGAAAACCTGCCGGCGTCTTACCATGAAGGTTCTAAGAACCCGGTAGCGCGTGAGCGCGTACACAGTGCTGCAACGATCGCCGGTATTGCGTTTGCTAACGCCTTCCTGGGTGTATGTCACTCCATGGCGCACAAACTGGGTTCTCAGTTCCACATTCCTCACGGTCTGGCGAACGCCCTGTTGATCAGCAACGTTATCCGCTATAACGCCAACGACAACCCGACCAAACAGACGGCATTCAGCCAGTACGACCGTCCGCAGGCCCGTCGTCGCTATGCGGAAATCGCTGACCACCTGGGTCTGACTGCACCGGGTGACCGCACCGCAGCGAAAATCGAAAAACTGCTTGGCTGGCTGGAAGAAATTAAAGCTGAACTGGGTATTCCTAAGTCTATCCGCGAAGCTGGCGTGCAGGAAGCTGACTTCCTGGCCCACGTTGATAAGCTGTCTGAAGACGCATTCGATGACCAGTGCACCGGCGCCAACCCGCGCTATCCGCTGATTGCCGAGCTGAAACAGATTCTGCTGGATACCTACTACGGTCGCCATTACGTCGAAGGCGGCGTGGAAGAGAAGAAAGAAGCCGCGCCGGGTAAAGCTGAGAAAAAAGCGAAGAAATCCGCTTAATCTCACCGTAGTCAAGAACGTTAATACCAGCCCCATCTTATGATGGGGCTTTTTTTATCTCCCCCGTTCAGCGGCCCACATAAGGTCTCAGACGGCCGAAATGTATAATCAAGGGTTCAGGGTTGAGGAATAAAAAAAGGCGCTATATAAGCGCCTGAGAGGGTCTCACGGGAAGGTATTAGCAGGTGTGCTGCCTGTTCTGCACAAAGCTTAAAGAACCGACGCTCAACGCCTCCTTATAATGCTTGCGGCAGACGGACACATAGCGTTCATTACCGCCAATCACTACCTGTTCCCCCTCATTGTACGGCCGCCCCTCCTGGTCGAGGCGCAAAACCATGCTCGCTTTACGACCGCAGAAACAGATAGTTTTTAATTCAACCAGCTTATCTGACCACGCCAGCAAATATTGACTGCCGGTAAAAAGTTCACCGCGAAAATCAGTACGCAGTCCATAGCACAGCACGGGAATATCCAGCTGGTCTACGACTTCAGACAGCTCATGCACCTGTTCGCGCGTCAAAAACTGGCTCTCATCAACTAATACGCAGTGAATCGGCTGACGTCTATGTTCGTCGGCAATGTCGGTAAATAACGCTGTCTGCGTATTATACAACCGCGCCGGCGAGGAGAGGCCAATCCTTGAACTCACTTTCCCTGAACCAAAGCGATCGTCAATCTCTGCGGTATAAACCAGAGTACGCATCCCTCGCTCCTGGTAATTGTATGAAGACTGCAACAGAGCGGTAGACTTGCCTGCATTCATTGCTGAATAGTAGAAATAAAGTTGTGCCATCGGCCGCGTAACCCCAATCAATGTGTTTTTTCGCAGCAAAATTGTATCATATATTCACTCACTATCAGCCCTCACCGTGTGGGTATTGCCGGGAATGTTCGGTCAACGAATGCCTGATAGATTAAGCATCTTAATTGAAGGGGAATGCCTGCTATTCGTGCGCCAACAGCGGTCCGCTCTCACATCGCTATTGCGCTTTTGTGCTTACCAGGCATTTTTCTGATAGCTATAACCGCGCTGGACAAGTGTTTTATATTAAACATCATCGCCGCTGCTGCGCTAATACTGACAATGATATTTATCCATGCAAAGTATAATTTTTCTCATCGCGCAACAGAAAAAGCATACTATCTCAGGGTTTTAGCTTATGTTTTCCACCGCGCTATAAGCAGGAAAGATGTGAACCCGCACATAAAATTTAAGTTAAATGAATTAATTCCCGAGACAAATAACAAGTTATTTTGACTTCCTTACATTCTCCCCTATTGCACATCTGAATTTATCGCTCTATTATTAGACCAACAAACCACCCCACAATATAAGTTTGAGATTACTACAATGAGCGAAGCACTTAAAATTCTGAACAACATCCGTACTCTTCGTGCACAGGCAAGAGAATGCACCCTTGAAACGCTCGAAGAAATGCTGGAAAAATTAGAAGTTGTCGTTAACGAACGTCGTGAAGAAGAAAGCGCTGCGGCTGCGGAAATTGAAGAACGCACTCGTAAACTGCAGCAATATCGTGAAATGCTGATTGCTGACGGTATTGATCCTAATGAACTGCTGAGCACTATGGCTGCAGTTAAAGCGGGAACTAAAACCAAGCGCGCTGCACGTCCGGCTAAATACAGCTACGTTGACGAAAATGGCGAAACTAAAACCTGGACTGGTCAGGGTCGTACTCCGGCAGTGATCAAGAAAGCGATGGATGAGCAAGGTAAAACGCTGGACGATTTCCTGCTGTAATATCCCCGCGCATCCGTTTAAAAATCCCGCTTCGGCGGGATTTTTTTTATCCGCTAATCGGACCTGTGCCCTGCGGACATAAAAAAACCGGGAAACGAATCTCGCTCCCGGTCGTGCATTGTGTAGCGATCAATTACTTCGCGATGGCTTTTTCCAGCCAGGATTTAAATTCAGCGCCCAGCGACTTATGGCGCACGCCATATTCAACGAAGGCCTGCATATAGCCCAGCTTATTACCGCAGTCGTGGCTTTTGCCTTTCATATGATAGGCTTCAACGGTCTCTTTTTCGATCAGCATATCGATGGCATCGGTCAGCTGAATTTCGTCACCGGCTCCCGGAGGCGTTTTTGCCAGCAGCGGCCAGATATCGGCGCTCAGCACATAGCGACCTACAACTGCCAGGTTAGACGGCGCTACGTCCGCTTTCGGTTTCTCAACAACGCCGACCATCGGTACGCTCTCACCCGGCTGCAGGGACTGGCCCTTGCAATCGACAACGCCGTACGCGGTCACGTCAGCAACCGGCTCAACCATAATCTGGCTGGCTCCGGTCTCATCAAAACGAGCGATCATTTCCGCCAGGTTATCGCGGGACAGATCGGATTCATATTCGTCAAGAATAACGTCCGGTAAAATAACCGCGACCGGCTCATTGCCGACAACCGGATGCGCGCACAGCACAGCATGGCCCAGACCTTTAGCCAGCCCCTGACGCACCTGCATAATAGTCACGTGCGGCGGACAAATAGATTGCACTTCTTCCAGCAGCTGGCGTTTTACACGTTTTTCCAGCATGGCTTCCAGTTCAAAACTGGTATCGAAATGGTTTTCGATGGAGTTTTTAGAAGAGTGCGTCACCAGAACAATTTCTGTAATCCCGGCGGCGATACATTCGTTAACAACATATTGAATTAATGGCTTATCTACCAGCGGCAGCATTTCTTTCGGAATAGCCTTAGTAGCGGGCAACATCCTGGTGCCTAATCCCGCAACCGGGATGACAGCTTTTCTTACTTTTGAATTAAGCGCAGCCATTGAAATCTCCTGGACTGTTCGTTTTTTAAACTTCTCGTTAATAATATGGTATCGAGTATATCAGCCTGTTCAGTTGAACCTGTTCCGAAAAGGATTAGATATCTCCGAATTAGGAATTTTACGCATTAAACCCGGCGATAGTACCACCACAAAAGATCGCGTGGTAATCCCACTTGGGTAAAAATAAGCGCAATTGTTCACTCCGCAGACAACATAAGGCGTAAACGTCCCCCGGCCCCCCAAATTTGGCACTGCCATGATGCGCAGCGTTGACTAATTTGGTTGAGATAGGCATTACCCAGGGTACCTAACGGAACGCCATTGCTAATCTGAATTTGGTGTTCCCCCGTATTCAACGTGCCATTCAAACCCGCGGAAACCAAAATTAAATTTTTCAAGCCGCTATGGTAATACCCTACCAATAATGGAAATTGCCCCGGCAGGTTAGCCTGACGCAGTAATTGATTGACCTGTTTCAGCAGGCTCCCCATCTCCGGTAAACGCTGTCCCTGATGAGCAAGCTGCTCCTGCAGCAGGCCATTGAAAAGGGCGCGCAGTAATAAAGCAGCAAGAACCCCATTATCACCCGCTCGCGTGACGTCCAGACAATAAAACGCCAGATCGTTTTCTGATAGCGGCGCAATGTCGAGCACGAGACCGGGCTTATCGACGGAGACAAGCTGCCGATAGTGAATACGGCAGTTCGACATCTCCTGTTGGACCGGGGGCTGAAGCTCCTGTAGCAGCCTTGACGCCGCGGAGGGATCGCTGACCAGCGCGTCCCAATCCTCAAACAGGCGTTCCTCCTCTTCGACACGAGAATTAAACATGTTGGGGTAGAGGCAGGCGTACACGGTTTCTCGCAGGCGATCGAAATCTTTTACCGGTTTAAGAAGAATGTCCTGCACGCCAAGGCGCAGCGCTTTGGCGATATCCGCCATATTTTCCGTCGCTGAAATCATCAGAATCGGCAGCTGCTCGCCCTGATTGCGCACATGCTCCACCAGCTGCAGGCCGTTCATTCGCGGCATGGAAATATCGCATATCATCAAATCGGGTTTTGACTCGGCCATTTTTTGAAGTGCATCCACGCCATCTTCCGCCTGGACGATGGTCGCGCCCAGCGAAGCTAACCAGGTGTGCATAAGTGAGCGGAAAACGGGTTCGTCTTCAACTATCAGAATCTGTTTTCCCGCCAATGGCTGCGTCATGATCTCTCCCCTGACTGACGATAAGTTAATAGTGGCACGCGATTCACGCTACCGCCTGTCAGAATTTACTTAAGTATGCATCAAATGCGCTACACGGAGGTACGCACTAAAGGTAATAGTTCATCCATTCTCTTTTCCACTGCCAGATGTCCGGCAGCGATAGCTTCGCCGGCACGGTGGAAATCCAGCGTGGAGATTTGCGGGCAAAAGGGCTGAATCAGGATATCCGGCGGGTCGCCCGCCATACGGTTTCGCTTAAGACGATTTTCCAGAACCTGAATGGAAGTCGACATGATCTCCATTGCCGTCGGCGCTACCGTCGCCCGACGTGAGGTCATACGCGCCAGGCGGGAGCGCAGCCGTGAATGCCACGAAAAATCTTCTTCGGCCTCCGGACGCGGCACCTCCATGGATAATAAATCCTGCTGCATCAGATGCGCGTCGTGCTGCAAATCAACGGCAATAACGATATCCGCGCCCATTGCCCGAGCCAGGGATACCGGCACGGGATTAACCACCGCGCCATCCACTAGCCAGTAACCATTATGCATGACCGGCGACATCAGACCAGGCATACTGCACGAGGCACGAATCGCCAGATGCAGATCCCCTTCCGTAAACCATAGTTCGCGACCGGTACTTAAATTGGTGGTAACTGCCGCAAAACGACGCTCGCAGCGTTCAATCTCGGTGACCGGTAGCAGTTTACGATATTGGCTAAATACCCGTTCGCCCCGCAGCAAGCCCCCTCGCTGCCAGGAGAGATCCATTAATTTCAGGACGTCCCAGTTGCTAAAAGAGCATACCCATTTCTCCAGCGCCGGAAGGCGGTTGCAGGCGTAAGCTGCCCCCACCAGCGAGCCAATAGAGCACCCTGCGATGACATCAACGTCAATGCCCGCACGCTGTAATGCATTAATCACACCGATATGCGACCACCCGCGGGCGGCTCCTGCCCCTAGCGCCAGACCGATCTTGAGCTTTCTCATTCTTACCGAAACATATCCTTCCACTCCGGGCATGGCATCATCGCCATACCTCAGTTAACATATTGCGCTTTGGCGGCGTATCGCCGTCTTTCTTTATCCCATGGAGGCCGTTTTGTCGCCATTATGCCCCTGCGGCAGCGCTCTGGAGTATAGCGCATGTTGTCAGCGTTATCTGGCTGGCACGCAGCTTGCGCCAGATCCGTCACAGCTGATGCGTTCCCGCTATAGCGCATTTGTTATGCAGGACGCCGACTATCTGATTAAAACCTGGCACCCCTCCTGTCAGGCGCAACAGTTTCGCGCGGACCTGGAGAACGGGTTTAAGCAAACTCAATGGCTGGGTCTCACCGTCTTTGCTGCCGATGAAGGCAGAAGTCCCGATGAAGGCTACGTCAGCTTTATCGCGCGTTTCACTGACAATAACCGCTCCGGCGCCATTATTGAACGATCCAGATTCTTAAAAGAAAACGGACAGTGGTACTATATTGACGGAATGCGACCGCTGATCGGTCGTAACGACCCCTGCCCTTGCGGTTCAGGTAAAAAATTTAAAAAATGCTGCGGCCAGTAAGCCAGCAGCAGGAATAGCAAACACTACAGGATTTTCCCCGCGATGCATTCACTACAACGTAAAGTACTACGCACCATTTGCCCTGATCAGAAAGGCCTCATCGCGCGTATCACGAATATCTGCTATAAGCACGAGCTGAACATCGTGCAGAACAATGAGTTCGTTGACCACCGGACCGGCCGCTTCTTTATGCGTACCGAGCTCGAGGGTATTTTCAATGACTCCGTTCTGCTGGCTGACCTCGACAGCGCGCTGCCGGAAGGCTCGATTCGTGAGCTCAACCCAGCAGGCCGCCGCCGAGTCGTCATTCTGGTGACTAAAGAGGCGCACTGCCTCGGCGATCTGCTGATGAAAGCCAACTATGGCGGACTGGACGTAGAAATCGCCGCCGTCATCGGCAATCACGAAACCCTGCGCTCGCTGGTTGAACGCTTTGATATTCCCTTCCAGCTGGTGAGCCATGAGGGGCTAACCCGCGAAGAGCACGATAAGCAGATGGGTGATGCTATCGCCGCCCATGAACCGGATTACGTCGTGCTGGCGAAATACATGCGGGTGTTGACCCCCGAGTTTGTCTCCCGCTTCCCGAATAAGATTATCAATATTCACCACTCATTCCTGCCGGCGTTTATCGGCGCGCGTCCGTATCATCAGGCCTATGACCGCGGGGTGAAGATTATTGGCGCAACCGCCCACTACGTGAACGATAATCTGGATGAAGGCCCCATCATCATGCAGGACGTTATTCACGTCGATCACACCTACACCGCAGAAGATATGATGCGCGCTGGCCGCGACGTTGAGAAAAACGTTCTGAGCCGCGCATTGTACCAGGTGCTTGCACAGCGGGTGTTTGTTTACGGCAACCGAACGATTATTCTTTAATCGATAATGAAATTAACTGGTTAGCTTTACGGCTTTACGCGTAAAAATCAGGCAACCAGTTTATTTTTAGCAAACGAATACTTTACAGTGGCGCGTCATTTGATATGATGCGCCCCGCTTCCCGATAAGGAAGCAGGCCAGTATTAAGCATTACCCCGTGGTGGGGTTCCCGAGCGGCCAAAGGGAGCAGACTGTAAATCTGCCGTCATCGACTTCGAAGGTTCGAATCCTTCCCCCACCACCATTTCAAGCTTTACCTCGACAATATGAATTACCCCTGGTGGGGTTCCCGAGCGGCCAAAGGGAGCAGACTGTAAATCTGCCGTCATCGACTTCGAAGGTTCGAATCCTTCCCCCACCACCATCACTTCTCTGTTACACCGCTACCTGCTCAAAGCACATTGCCATATATTCTCCCGATGCAGGGAAGGATGAGAAGCTTCGATTAAGGTTCGAGTCGAGCGTCAGCGAGACAACGTTGCCGCAGGCAACGGCCCGAAGGGTGAGGAGCGAAGCGACGAATAATCCTTCCCCCACCACCATCACTTCTCTGTTACACCGCTACCGGCTCAAAGCACATTGCCATATATTCTCCCGATGCAGGGAAGGATGAGAAGCTTCGACCAAGGTTCGAGTCGAGCGAAAGCGAGACAACGTTGCCGCAGGCAACGGCCCGAAGGGTGAGGAGCGAAGCGACGAATAATCCTTCCCCACCACCATCACTTCCCTGCAGTACCTCAGCAAAATCAAATAATCAAAACCGTCTTAGTTAGCTCTTTTATTGCTCCAGAACTGATTCTGTATTTCTGCCATATATGCCCCGGCAGCGCTACGCCGGGAGCAGACCGCACCAATGAAAAACCCTGCCGCAGCAGGGTTGAGCTTTACACGAAATAGAATCAGCGACGGGCGCGAACAATCTGGTATTTGCGCGTCAGGTACTCGACCGGCGCGCTCCAGATATGCACCAGACGGGAGAACGGGAACAGCACAAACAGCGTCATCCCCAGCACCAGATGCACGCGGAAAATAAACGCCACGCCGTCCAGATGCTGCGAAGCCCCGCCGTGGAAGGTCACCACCGACTGCGCCCAGCCCACCAGCTTCATCATTTCGCTACCGTCCATATGCTGAGCGGAGAACGGAATAGTCAGCAGACCCAGAGCGCACTGCACCATCAGCAGGGAGAGGATCAGAATATCCGCTCCGGTGGTGGTGGCGCGCACGCGGGGGCTCAGCAGACGGCGTTTCAGCAACAGTAGCCCGCCCACCAGCGTCATGACGCCGCAGGCGCCGCCCGCGATCATCGCCATCTTCTGCTTCACGTCAACCGGCAGGAATGACTCGTACATCCAGTGCGGCGTCAGCATGCCGAGAAAATGACCGGCAAAAATTCCCAGAATACCGATATGGAACAGGTTCGAGGCCAGATTCATCCCTTTACGGTCCAGCATCTGGCTGGAGGCCGCACGCCAGGTGTACTGCCCATAGTCGTAACGTAGCCAGCTGCCGACCAGAAATACCGTCCCGGCGATATACGGATAGATGTCAAAGAAGAACATATTCAGGAAGTGCATTAGTGCTGTCCTCCGTTAGAGATATTCAAATATTGCGGGGCAACGGCTCCGGCAAAACGACGCTGGTGAGCGGAGATCTCCGACTCGCCGCAGCCCTGATCGGCAAAGAATTTCACCTGTTCTTCTTCCCAGACGGCGTCCAGCGCCTGCGGCGTATCGTCGCGGGCCTCATCGGCGATTTTTTCCGCCACTTTCTGGCTATCTACCTGGGCGTGTGCCAGCTTGAGCAGCAGCTCAAACAGTACCGCGTAGCGGCTATCGCGCTGCTGCAGGCGAGCGCTCAGTAGACCGAGAATCGGCGCAACGTCCTGCAATCCGCCGCGCGCTTCCGCCTCCGGCAGCTGCGCCAGATACTCAAGATACAGCGGGAGATGATCCGGCAATTCGCGGCTATCCAGCTGCAGACCGTGGCGTTCATACTGCGCCATCAAGTCGACCATTGCCTGGCCGCGATCGCGGGATTCGCCGTGCACGTGCTCAAACAGCAGCAGCGAGGTCGCACGGCCGCGATCGAACAGCTCACTGTAGCGAGACTGCGCGTCCAGCACATCCTGGGCGGTCAGGTCGCGCAGGAAAACGCTCAGCTTATGGGCATCCTCCGGCGCGAGCTTTTCCGAAGAGGCAATAGCGTCGAACAGCTCCTGCTGATGCTGCCATAAGGCAGCGTCAGGGTACTCAAGAAGGCGCGACACAATGACGAGTTCAATCATGGGTGCGGCTCCGTTTTGCTGGTGACGTCGATAGCATCGATACGGCGGCTGTTGAACAGATTAAACTGGCTATCAGAACCGTGGCATCCGTCACCGAAGGTGAAGCCGCAACCGTTTTTCTCCGGGAAAGCATCGCGGGCCTGCTCGCGATGGCTGCTCGGCACCACGAAACGGTCTTCGTAGTTGGCGATAGCCAGATAGCGATACATCTCCTGCGCCTGGGCTTCAGTGAGGCCAACCTCTTCCAGCGCCCGGGTATCCAGTACGCCGTCTACGGTTTCCGCGCGTTTGAAGTGGCGCATCGCCAGCATGCGTTTCAGCGCCAGCAGCACCGGCTGGGTATCGCCCGCGGTTAGCAGGTTTGCCAGATACTGAACCGGGATACGCAGGCTTTCGACGTCCGGCAGAATACCGTTGCTGCCCAGTTCACCCGCATCGGCGGCTGACTGAATCGGCGACAGAGGCGGCACGTACCAGACCATAGGCAGGGTGCGATATTCCGGATGCAGCGGCAGCGCCAGCTTCCAGTCCATCGCCATTTTGTACACCGGCGACTGCTGGGCGGCTTCGATAACCCCCTGCGGCACGCCGTCCTTCAGCGCCTGCTCAATCACTTTCGGGTCGTTCGGGTTGAGGAACACGTCCAGCTGACGCTGATACAGGTCTTTCTCATTCTCCGTGCTGGCGGCATTTTCAATCGCGTCCGCGTCATACAGCAGCACGCCGAGGTAGCGAATACGCCCCACGCAGGTTTCCGAACAGACGGTCGGCATCCCGGATTCGATACGCGGGTAGCAGAAAATGCACTTCTCTGATTTGCCGCTCTTCCAGTTGAAATAGATTTTCTTGTACGGGCAACCGGTGATGCACATGCGCCAGCCGCGGCACTTGTCCTGGTCGATCAGCACGATGCCGTCTTCTTCACGTTTATAGATCGCGCCGCTCGGGCAGGTCGCGACGCACGCCGGGTTCAGACAGTGTTCGCACAGGCGCGGCAGATACATCATAAAGGTGTTTTCGAACTGGCCGTACATCGCCTTCTGCATGTTTTCGAAGTTCTGGTCTTTGGCGCGTTTTTCAAATTCGCCGCCCAGAATCTCTTCCCAGTTCGGACCGCTGGTGATTTTATCCATCCGCTGGCCGGTGATCAGCGAGCGCGGGCGAGCGATCGGCTGATGTTTGCTTTCCGGCGCGTTGTGCAGATTCTGGTAGTCGTAATCAAAGGGCTCGTAGTAGTCGTCGATGCCCGGCAAATGCGGGTTAGCAAAGATTTTACCCAGCAGCATCGCGCGGTTGCCCATGCGCGGCTGCAGCTTGCCATTGATCTTACGGATCCAGCCGCCCTTCCACTTTTCCTGATTCTCCCAGTCGTTCGGGAAACCAACGCCCGGCTTACTTTCAACGTTGTTGAACCACGTGTACTCCATACCCTCGCGGCTGGTCCAGACGTTTTTACAGGTGACTGAACAGGTATGACAGCCGATGCACTTATCGAGATTCAGCACCATGCCGACTTGTGAACGAATTTTCATTTTACGCTCTCCTGTACCTGGTCGTTACCTTCGCCATCTAACCAGTTAATATTCTTCATCTTACGTACCACCACGAACTCGTCGCGGTTAGACCCTACCGTGCCGTAGTAGTTAAAGCCGTAGGCCAGCTGCGCATAGCCGCCGATCATATGGGTCGGCTTTGGCGTAATACGAGTCACGGAGTTGTGAATCCCCCCGCGCTGTTCGGTGATCTCAGAACCCGGCAGGTTTACGATACGTTCCTGCGCGTGGTACATCATGGTCATCCCGGCCGGTACGCGCTGGCTTACCACCGCGCGGGCGGTCAGCGCGCCGTTGCTGTTAAACACTTCGATCCAGTCGTTATCTTCGATCCCCAGATCTTTGGCGTCCGCTTCGCTCATCCAGACAATCGGCCCGCCGCGCGACAGCGTCAGCATCAGCAGGTTGTCGCTGTAGGTGGAGTGGATCCCCCACTTCTGGTGCGGCGTCAGGAAGTTCAATGCCTTCTCCGGGTTGCCGTTGGATTTCGCGCCCATCACCGTTTTCACCGACCGGGTGTCGATTGGCGGACGATAAACCAGCAGGCTTTCGCCAAAATCACGCATCCACTGGTGATCCTGATACAGCTGCTGGCGGCCGGAAAGCGTGCGCCACGGGATCAGTTCGTGAACGTTGGTGTAGCCGGCGTTATAGGAAACGTGCTCATCTTCGAGTCCGGACCAGGTCGGGCTGGAGATAATTTTGCGCGGCTGGGCCTGAATATCGCGGAAGCGGATTTTTTCCTCTTCTTTATTCGTCGCCAGGTGCGTATGGTCACGACCGGTAAATTCGCTGAGCGCCGCCCAGGCTTTAACCGCCACGTGGCCGTTGGTTTCCGGCGCCAGGGTCAGAATCATCTCTGCCGCATCAATGGCGGTGTTAAGCATCGGCTGGCCTTTCGCCGGGCCGTCCGCTTTGGTGTAGTTGAGCTTGCGCAGCAGATCCATCTCGCTCTGGGT
Organism: Klebsiella sp. K5-306; assembly: GCF_051835185.1. Taxonomy (NCBI): domain Bacteria; kingdom Pseudomonadati; phylum Pseudomonadota; class Gammaproteobacteria; order Enterobacterales; family Enterobacteriaceae; genus Klebsiella; species Klebsiella sp. K5-306. Next base: position 325,110 of record NZ_JAIFJY010000001.1, on the reverse strand, counting down.
ATTCCAGGCGATGCCTTTACCGCCGTTGCCGATTTTCTCCATCAGCGGGCCGATAGAGGTAAAGCGTTCGTATGTCGCCGGATAATCGCGCTCGACGGTCAGAATATGCGGCGCGGTTTTCCCTGGAATCAGGTCGCATTCGCCTTTTTTCCAGTCCTTAACGTCCAGCGGCTGCGCCAGTTCGGCGGCGGAGTCGTGCTGGATAGGCAGCGTTACCACGTCGGTTTCCTGACCCAAATGACCCACGCACACTTCGGAGAACTTTTTCGCGATATCTTTGTAGATATCCCAGTCGCTTTTCGATTCCCAGGCCGGGTCGACGGCGGCAGACAGCGGATGAATAAACGGATGCATATCCGAGGTATTCATGTCGTCTTTTTCATACCAGGTAGCGGTCGGCAGCACGATGTCGGAGTAGAGGCAGGTACTCGACAGACGGAAGTCGAGGGTCACCACCAGATCCAGCTTGCCGTCGAGACCGTTATCTTTCCACTCCACTTCTTCCGGCTTCACGCCGCCCTGCTTGCCGAGATCTTTGCCCTGAATACCGTTTTCCGTACCCAGCAGGTACTTCAGCATGTACTCGTGGCCTTTACCCGAGGAGCCCAGCAGGTTGGAACGCCAGATAAACAGGTTGCGCGGATGGTTTTTACCGTTTTCCGGCTGCTCTGCGGCAAAGCGAATGGAACCCTCTTTCAGCGATTTGACGGTGTAATCGACCGGCGTCATGCCCGCTTTTTTTGCCGCATGCGCAATACGCAGCGGGTTGGTGCCCAGCTGCGGCGCCGACGGAAGCCAGCCCATACGCTCGGCGCGCACGTTGAAATCAATCAGGTGGCCGCTGTAGCGGGATTTATCCGCTAACGGCGACAGCAGTTCCTGCGCGGTTACGGTTTCATAGCGCCACTGGCTGGAGTGGTTATAGAAGTACGATGTGCTGTTCATATGGCGCGCCGGACGCTGCCAGTCAAGGGCAAACGCCAGCGGCTGCCAGCCGGTCTGCGGACGCAGTTTTTCCTGGCCGACATAGTGCGCCCAGCCGCCGCCGCTCTGACCAACGCAGCCGCAGAAGATCAGCATATTGATAAGACCGCGATAGTTCATATCGAGGTGGAACCAGTGGTTCAGACCGGCGCCGACGATGATCATCGAACGGCCGTGGGTCTTATCGGCGTTATCGGCAAACTCCCGCGCGGTGCGGATAATATGCGCCCGGGAAACGCCGGTGATTTTCTCCGCCCATGCCGGGGTATACGCTTTGAGGTCATCGTAGCTGCTGGCGCAGTTTTCATCGCCGAGTCCGCGATCCAGGCCATAGTTCGCCATGGTCAGGTCGTAGACGGTGGTGACCAGCACGGTAGAACCGTCGGCCTTCTGCAGGCGTTTTACCGGCAGTTTGTGCAGCAGCACGTTTTCCAGCTCGACTTTATTAAAGTGCTCGGTACCTTCGCCGCCAAAATAGGGGAAGCCAACGTTAGCGATATCGTCGTGGCCGCCCAGCAGGCTCAGGCGTAGCTCGACATCTTCGCCGGTTTTACCGTCGCGCTGTTCAAGATTCCATTTACCTTTGTCGCCCCAGCGGAAACCGATAGAACCGTTCGGTACGGTGATTTCGCCCTTCTCATCAAAGGCGACGGTTTTCCATTCCGGATTTGTTTCCTGACCTAATGCATCCACCAGATCAGCTGCGCGCAGCATGCGGCCTGCGGCGTAATAGCCATCGCGCTCTTCGAGCATCACCAGCATCGGCATGTCGGTGTAGCGGCGCACGTAATCGGTAAAGTACTGGCTTGGTTTGTCGAGGTGGAACTCGCGCAGCATGACGTGACCCATCGCCAGCGCCATCGCCGCATCGGTACCCTGCTTCGGCGCCAGCCACAGATCGCAAAGCTTGGCGATTTCGGCGTAGTCAGGGGTGATAGCAACGGTTTTAGTGCCCTTATAGCGAACTTCGGTGAAGAAGTGGGCATCCGGGGTACGGGTCTGCGGTACGTTGGATCCCCAGGCAATGATATAGCTGGAGTTGTACCAGTCGGCAGATTCCGGTACGTCGGTCTGCTCGCCCCAGGTCTGCGGTGATGCAGGCGGCAGGTCGCAGTACCAGTCGTAAAAGCTCAGGCAGGTCCCGCCGATCAGCGACAGATAGCGCGCGCCGGAGGCATAGGAGACCATCGACATCGCCGGGATGGGCGAGAAGCCGGCTACGCGGTCCGGGCCGTAGGTTTTGACGGTATAGACGTTAGAGGCGGCAATCAGCTCGTTCACTTCCTGCCAGGACGAACGCACGAAACCGCCGCGGCCGCGCGCCTGCTTAAAGCTTTTCGCTTTGTCGGCATCTTCAATAATCGAGGCCCATGCGTCAACCGGATCGCTGTGCTGTACTTTCGCTTCACGCCACATTTTCATCAGGCGTTTGCGCATCAGCGGGTACTTCAGGCGATTAGCGCTGTAAAGATACCAGGAGTAGCTGGCGCCGCGCGGGCAGCCGCGAGGCTCGTGGTTTGGCATATCCGGACGGGTGCGCGGATAGTCGGTCTGCTGGGTTTCCCAGGTGACAAGACCATTTTTGACATAAATCTTCCAGCTGCATGAGCCGGTGCAGTTGACACCGTGGGTGGAGCGCACAATTTTGTCATGCTGCCAACGTTGACGGTATCCATCCTCCCAGTCCCGGTTGGTTTTTAGAAGCTGGCCGTGCCCATCGGCAAAGGTTTCACCCTTCTGTTTGAAGTAGCGAAACCGGTCCAGGAATTTACTCATCGGGTTTCTCCTGTGTGGAGCCTGACGGCTCTCTGATAAATCGACATTGCTGGATTTGCAGCGAAGGTAACGCTATGAAAGAGGGAGAGAATTGATAACGATCAAGACGATAGGGCTTATAAAAGCCGCTCCGGAAGCCTGATACCACCAAAGTAGTATTTATTTCTATTTTATATCTATATGATTTACATATAAATTCATCTAAAAAACCTGCAAAGGCCAGGGTTTTGCCATTCGCCATGGTATTAAGGGGTAGATGCTTATGCCGCTATTTTATTTGTGACTCCGGACTGCTTTTAAAATAACCCTCAACGATTAGCATGTTGTAACTAAATAATAAATAAAAAAAGGGCGCAACGATATTTGCGCCCTTTGCAGAAACTCACCAGAAAATATTATTTCTGCTTGCGTCCGTAGATTGCCCAGGTAATCACCACGCAGGCGATATAGAACACCAGGAATACCTTCATTGCTCCGGCCGGCGAGCCGGTCAAATCCAGCGAGATACCAAACGCTTTTGGAATAAAGAAGCCGCCAATGGCGCCAATCGCTGAAATAAAGCCCAGCGCCGCCGCCGTATCGGTCGCCGCTTCACGCATGGCCTGCGCTTCGCTGCCGCCCTGCGCCTTGACGCGATCCATCGTCATTTTACGGAAGATAACCGAGATCATCTGGAAAGTAGACGCGCTCCCCAGACCAGCGGTCAGGAACAGCACCATAAATACCGCGAAGAAGGCAATAAAGTTACCGCCCTCGCCGTGGGTCGGCAGCGTCAGGAACAACAGGCCGCAGAAGATAGCCATGACCACAAAGTTCACCAGCGTCACTCGAGTCCCGCCGAGTCGGTCGGAGATCGCCCCGCCGGTCGAGCGTGCCAGTGCGCCGATAAACGGCCCGAAGAACGCATAGTGCAGAATCTGCACATCCGGGAACTGGGTCTTGGACAGCATGGCGAAGCCCGCCGAGAAGCCGATAAACGAGCCGAAGGTGGCAAGATAGAGCAGCGCCATAATCCACAGATGCGCGCGCTTCAGTACCGGCAGCTGCTCGCTCAGCGACGCCTTCGATGCCGACAGGTCGTTCATGAAGAACCACGCCGCCAGGGTGAAGATAATCAGGAACGGCACCCAGATCCACGCGGCGTTTTCCAGATATAGCATGGAACCATCCGGCTGTTCGCTGCCGGTACCGCCAAAGACGGCGAAAATAGACAGGGATACCACCAGAGGAGCAACCAGCTGCATCACGCTGACGCCCATATTACCGAGGCCGCCGTTGATACCCAGCGCGCCGCCCTGCTTCTGTTTCGGGAAGAAGAAGCTGATGTTAGCCATACTGGAAGCAAAGTTCGCCCCCGCGAAGCCGCACAGCAGAGAGATGATCACGAAAACGCTGAAAGGCGTAGAGGTATCCTGCACCGCGAAGCCTAACCATACGCAGGGTACGATCATGATCCCGGTACTGAACGCAGTCCAGCGACGACCGCCGAACAGCGGCACCATAAACGCGTAAGGCACGCGCAGCAGCGCGCCGGACAGCGCCGGGAGCGCGGTCAGCATAAACAACTGGTCGGTAGTAAACTGAAAGCCGACTTTATTGAGGTTGACGGCAACGGCGCTGAACAACATCCAGACGCAGAATGCCAGTAAAAGACACGGAACGGAGATCCACAGATTGCGGCTGGCGACGCGATGACCGCGCTGCTGCCAGAATTCAGGATCTTCAGGACGCCAGTCGCTAATGACTGAGCTGTTAGTCTTCTCCGGGATTGAAGAGTGACTCATAGACACCTCTGATGATTCATATTAACCCTGGCTACCTTATGGGTTACAGGCGGCGGTAAGTTGATATAAATCAAAGGAAAAGTTGGCGCTAATTTGGCTAAAAAAAATTCATCACCCGAAGTGAGTAGCTATTTCTGCGCAAAAAAGTGTGGTTTTTCACGCCAGTGCCGGGATTACCTCAACGCCTGCCACCAGCCCATCGCAGGCTGACAATTAAGGGGTAATCCTTTGGGGGTATGGGTATACTCCAGGGGATGTCCGAGAATAAGCGCCACTCCCGGATAATTTGCCGGTCAGGAGCCCCATATCCCATGTTGAAACGACTTTTTACGCCGCTGACGCTGGTTAATCAACTCGCGCTGATCGTTCTGTTGGCCACCATCATCGGCGTCGCCGGAATGGCGATCTCTTCCCGCCTGGTGCATGGCGTTCAGGGCAGCGCGCATGCCATCAATAAAGCCGGTTCGCTGCGCATGCAGAGCTATCGCCTGCTGGCGGCGATACCGCTGACCGACAGCGATCAAAAGCTGCTGGATGAAATGACGGCAACCGTCTTTAGCCCGGAACTGCAGTACGCCGCTCGCCATGACGATCAGCAGCGGCAGCTCCAGGCGCTGCAGCACTACTGGCAGCTGGAGCTGGCGCCGGGAATGCGCAAAGCGCAAAATCAGGCCTCGGTCGCGACGGATGTCGCCGGCTTTGTCGACCGCATTGACCAGTTGGTTACCGCTTTCGATCACACCACCGAGGAGCGGATTAAACACGTTGTCTGGATCCAGCGCATCATGGCCGTTGGGATGGCGCTGCTGCTGGTATTTACCATCGTCTGGCTGCGCGCCCGCCTGTTACGTCCGTGGAAACAGCTGCTCGGTATGGCCCGAGCGGTGAGCCGACGTGATTTCACCCAGCGGGCGCAGATTAACGGGCGCAACGAGATGGCGACGCTCGGCATGGCGCTGAACAACATGTCCAAAGAGCTGGCGGAGAGCTATTCGGTGCTTGAACGCCGGGTGCAAGAAAAAACCGCCGGCCTGGAGCAAAAAAACGAGATCCTCGCCTTTCTGTGGCAGGCCAACCGCCGCCTGCACTCTAACGCGCCGCTCTGTGAACGCATTTCGCCCGTTCTTAACGGTTTACAGGGGCTGACCCTGCTGCGCGATATTGAAGTTCGCGTCTACGACCTTGAAGACGAAGACAACCATCAGGAGTTTTCCTGCCACTCCGATATTCAGTGCGACGACAGGGGCTGTTATCTCTGTCCCCGCGACCTGCCGCCGCTGCCTGATACCGGCACCACTTTAAAATGGCGGCTGTCGGATGCCCATAATCAGTACGGTATTTTACTGGCCACCCTGCCCGCCGGGCGTCATCTGAGCCACGATCAGCAGCAGCTGGTTGACACGCTGGTGGAACAACTTACCGGCACCCTCGCTCTCGATCGTCATCAGGAGCGCCAGCAGCAGCTAATCGTCATGGAGGAGCGCGCCACTATCGCCCGCGAGCTCCACGACTCCATCGCCCAGTCGCTCTCCTGTATGAAAATGCAGGTTAGCTGCCTGCAAATGCAGGGCGATGACCTGCCGGAAGCGAGCCGCCAGCTGCTGGGGCAAATCCGTAATGAACTGAATACCTCCTGGGCTCAGCTGCGCGAACTGCTGACGACCTTCCGGCTACAGCTCACCGAGCCGGGACTACGTCCGGCGCTGGAGGCCAGCTGCCAGGAATACAGCGCCCACTTCGGTTTTACGGTACGCCTGGACTATCAGCTGCCGCCGCGTTTTGTGCCGTCGCATCAGGCCATCCATCTGCTGCAAATCGCCCGGGAAGCGCTCAGCAACGCGCTGAAGCACGCCAATGCCACCGATGTCAGCGTTACCGTGGCGTTGCGGGACAATCAGGTCCGTCTGACGGTGGCCGATAACGGTCGCGGCGTACCGGACCATGCGGAGCGCAGCAACCACTACGGCCTGATTATCATGCGCGATCGCGCTCAGAGCCTGCGCGGGGACTGCCAGGTTCGGCGCCGGGAAACCGGCGGTACCGAAGTGGTGGTCACTTTTATCCCTGAAAAATCGTTTTCAATCCAATAAGGAGAACTCCATGAGTCAACAGGAACGGGCAACCATCCTTCTCATCGACGATCACCCGATGCTGCGCACCGGCGTCAAACAGCTGATCAGCATGGCCCCGGATATCCAGGTTATCGGCGAAGCCAGCAACGGCGAGCAAGGTATTGCGATGGCGGAATCATTGGATCCTGATTTGATTCTGCTGGATCTCAATATGCCGGGCATGAACGGTCTGGAAACGCTCGACAAGCTGCGCGAGAAGTCGCTGTCCGGCCGCGTGGTGGTGTTTAGCGTCTCCAATCATGAAGAAGACGTGGTGACCGCGCTGAAACGCGGCGCCGACGGCTATCTGCTGAAGGATATGGAGCCGGAAGATTTGCTGAAAGCGCTACAGCAGGCGGCGGCAGGCGAAATGGTGCTCAGCGAAGCGTTAACCCCGGTGCTGGCTGCCAGCCTGCGCGCTAATCGCGCTACCTCAGACCGCGACATCAGCCAGCTAACCCCGCGCGAGCGCGATATTCTCAAGCTGATTGCCCAGGGCCTGCCAAACAAAATGATCGCCCGCCGTCTGGATATCACCGAAAGTACCGTTAAAGTGCACGTCAAACATATGTTGAAGAAAATGAAGCTGAAATCGCGCGTGGAAGCGGCGGTTTGGGTCCATCAGGAGCGCGTATTCTAGGGCAGATGCTGCCACGAAACGCCATCGGCCGGTACGCGTACCAACGGCTCAGTCAGCGCCAGTGCGATCTCATTGGATGAGACGCGCTGACCCGTTTTATCCTCCACCACCAGCGAAAGATGCCAGCGGTTGCTTGCCCCGGCTTCGCTGTTCCAGCGCGGCATAATCACGGTCCAGCCGTCCGTACTGTTGGCCTCTATCGGCGAGGTCAGGCTCAGCGCCTGGGTATCGCCCTGCCAGCTTAGCGACTTAATTCCGTGCAGGCTACGAATCTGTAGTTTCAGCTGCACCGTCTCCCCGGGCTGAAGATCCCAGGGCGGCGTCGCCAGATAAACCGACAGCGTTTTGCGCTGGCGATATTCAACCACCGGCAGATTATCGCGTTCCGGGCTATCGTAGCGGCTGCCGCGAAGCGATCGGCTAACGGCGACTTCATCGGCCGCCAGCTGCTGTTTCAGAGGAACGCCAAAACGATAGTTCAGCTTTAACCCAATATCGTTTTGGCTGACGCCGCTCTCGCCCTGCTTATGTTTGGCGGTCACCGTGACCAGCGGAACGGGGGTGTAATTCAGCCCCACCGACACCGCGACCGGATTGTGATAGCCGGTGCCCGAATGGAACAGGTCAACGCTATCGCCGAAGTACTGCTCCACGCTCACGCTGGTATTAATGTGCTGATAAAACGGCAGCCGCGCCTGAGCGGTCACATCGTAGCCGCTCGCCATACGCTGCTGCTGAGTCAGGCTACTCCCCTGCTGCCAGCCGCCGAGCGGCTGGTAGTAGTTAGCCGACAGGCGCAGCGATTCGCCCCAGGCTTCGGCCCCGACGCTGCCGCGCGCCATGCGCTCATCAAGCACTTTATCGTAGAAGGAGTTGTAGCCCAGCAGCCAGGAGCCCATCCGCCAGCGCTGGCCGAGGCCGACGTTGCCGACCAGACCGTTATCCCGCTGGGTGACCGAGTACTGGTTCCAGGTGAGATAGTCGCCGTTATCCTGAAGAGGAACAAACCAGCTCCCCTTGCTGCCGGTAAAATTGCCCTCTCTATCGACCAGCAAATCGACGTTGGCGTTGCCCCACGGCGAAAGCCAGCTTTCCAGCTGGTGGCTGACTTCGTTGCCCAGCCGGCTCATAGCAAATACACGCGCCTGTTCGCCGGTTGTCAGCCCATTATCGCTCATGCTGGCTTCGCCAAATTTTTTCGCCATCTCGGCAAAATGTTTTGCGTCGTCATCGACCTGCGGCGCCAGGCCAAGGTCGGGTAAGCTTTCAGGGCCTCTGGAAAAGGCCTGAGTATCCTGCAGCGCGCGGGCGGGAGCGCCTGTCAGCAGCAGGAGAAGCGGTAAATAAGGGGTTATACGGAACGACAAGGAGCTCAAATCGGTTACGTCTACTCATAAAGTGATGGCGGCAAAAGTTAAGTTTATCGTTTTTTACCCGCCCTGGCAGCCTCCCGCACGATTCCAGGAATATACCGAATATCAGGCCTGCGCCAGCTTCGCCGCCAGCAGCGCCTTAAGTTCCGGGATACAAGAGCCGCAGTTGGTGCCGCATTTGAGCTTTGCTCCCAGTGCGGCGGGCGTACGGCAGCCAGTAGCAATCGCTTCGTCTATCGCCCGTTCGCCCACGCTAAAGCAGCTACAGATAATGCGTCCGCGCGGTACCTCATCGCTACCCTTTCTGCCGCTCAATAATGCGTGACGCTGGGTAGCATTCGGCGGAGGGCTGCGAAACGCGGCGCTAATCCACTCGGCATCCACGCGCGGTTCGTTGACATCGCTCCACCAGCCGAGCATCAGCTCTTCCCCCTGCCACGCCAGCAGGTTCCAGATGCTACCGCCTTTGGCTGTCTGTAGTTGCCACCCTTTTCGCTGGCACCACTCAATAAGCCACTCGCGGGAGGCGATATCCCCCGCCAGCGAAAGATGAATGATTCCCTGCGATGCCCGCCGCCGCCAGTGTAGTGAAGCGGGTAGCGGAACCGACAAGCGAGAAAAAAGCTCGCCTTTCCACGCTGGTAGCCAGGCAGCTATCGCCACTGCCGCCTGTTTACTTTCCGGCTGCCCGGAGTGCGGGTCAGTGACTGCAGACAGCAGGTTATTCACCCGTCCCTGGCGAGCAAACTGATCATTCCAGTGCATCGGCACAAACAGCGACCCGGGACGCTGGCCATTGCTGACAATCACTTTTGCTACCATCACCCCATTCGGTGAGCGCACCCGCGCCAGTTCGCCTTCCAGCAGCTGATAGCGCGTCGCGTCCGCTGGCGCGACTTCCACCACCGGCTCGTTAATATGCTGCATCAGACGCGGCACCGCGCCGGTGCGGGTCATGGTGTGCCACTGATCGCGGATCCGCCCGCTGTTGAGGATCAGCGGATAGAACGCATCGGTGACCGCCCGAGTGGGCTGCGGGGTCACCGGGATCATGCGCAATTTGCCGCTGCGGTGCCACCCCTTGAGCAAATCCCAGCTTGCCTGACTGCGGCTCACCGGCCAGCGCACCGGTTCCAGCGCCTCCCACGCTTCGCGGCTGAGATCCGCCAGTCCGCCGATATCAAATGCCCGCTGGCCATCATTTTCATATCCTGAAAGCGCGGCGTGTTCGCTGAACACCTCGTGCGGGTGCTGCCAGGCAAAAGCGGAGCCGAAGCCCAGCGCCTGGGCCACGCGGGCGACGATCCACCAGTCGGCTCTGGCCTCCCCCGGTGGCGCCATGAAAGCGCGCTGGCGTGAGATCCTTCGTTCGGAGTTGGTTACCGTGCCGCTCTTCTCTCCCCACGCCAGCGCGGGAAAGCGAATATGGGCAAAGCGTCCGGTATCGGTAGCGGCGGCGACGTCGGACACGATGACCAGCGGACAGGCCGCCAGCGCTTTGCTTACCACATGGCTGTCCGGCAGCGACACTACCGGGTTGGTGCCCATAATCCACACCGCTTTCACCTCGCCGCGGCCAATGGCGGCGAACAGATCCACCGCCGCCAGCCCCGGCGTTTGCGCCAGACGTTCGGTCCCCCAGAAGCGCGCCAGACGCCGTAAATCGTCGGTTTCAAAGTTCATATGCGACGCGAGCATGGTCGCCAGTCCGCCCACCTCGCGTCCGCCCATGGCGTTAGGTTGTCCGGTCAGCGAAAAAGGCCCGCAGCCCGGACGCCCATATTTACCGCTCGCCAGGTGAACGTTAATGATAGCGTTACATTTATCGCTGCCGCTGGCGGACTGGTTAATCCCCATGGTATAGAGCGTGATGGCGCGGGGAGCGGCGATAAACTCGCTGTAGAAATCGGCGATCTGCTGTCGCGGCAGGCCGCAGAACTGCGCGACGTGGTTGATATCCCAGTCCTGCGCGATGGCCAGCGCCTGCGGCGCATCGCTAAAATCGCCGCAGATGACGTCGCGGGCGGCAATGGCGTTCAACAGGCCGACAAATAGCCCGCCGTCGCTGCCGGGAGCCAGCGCCAGATGCCGGTCCGCAATATCGCAGGTGGCGGTCCGACGCGGATCAATGACCACCACCCGCATTTGCGGATTGTCGCGCTTCGCCTGCGCCAGCCGCTGATAGAGTACCGGATGCGCCCAGGCGGCGTTCGACCCGACCAGCACCACCAGATCGCTGTTTTCCACGTCCTCATAGCTGCACGGCACCACATCAGCGCCCAGCGCCCGTTTGTAGCCGGTGACCGCTGAAGACATGCACAGCCGTGAATTAGTATCGATATTTGCCGCGCCGATAAACCCCTTCATCAGCTTATTGGCCACGTAGTAATCCTCGGTCAGCAGCTGGCCGGAGGCATAAAACGCCACCGCTTGCGGCCCGTGCTCGTCGATAATCTCCCGCAGACGCGAACCCGCCGCTGCCAGCGCCTGGGCCCAGGTCGCGCGACCGCCATCGACTTCCGGGAAGAGCAATCTTCCCGTCAGCCCGACGGTTTCGCCCAGCGCCGCCCCCTTCACGCACAGGCGGCCAAAGTTTGCCGGATGTTGTTCATCCCCGCGTACGGTAACCTGGCCGTCGGCATTCAGGCTGGCGATAATGCCGCAGCCGACCCCGCAATAGGGGCAAGTGGTCCTGGTTTCATTCATCACGAGGCCTCCGCGCGCGCCAGCAGCTGCTGGTTGCCAACCCATACTTTACCGTTCTCCACTTTTACCGGCCATGCGCGTACCGCCAGTTCGCCGTCGTCGCACTGGCGGCCATCGCGCAGGCGAATACGCTGCTTATACAGAGGCGAAATCACGATCGGTTCACCGCCCGCATCGCCCAGCAGGCCGCGCGAAAGAACGTTGGCCTCGCTGCCCGGTTCAAGATTATCGAGGGCATATACCTGATCGCCAAAGCGGAACAGCGCAATCTGCCGCTCGCCGAGCCGCGCGCCAATCCCCGCCTGCTGCGGGATGGCGTCGAGATCGCAAATGGCCTGCCACGGGCGGGACGGCAGCGCCGGTTCGGCCTGCGCCGCGAACGGGGCCAGCTGCGGCTGGCCGCGCAGGGTTTGCCGCTGCACCGCTTCGTCCGGCTCATCGCTGTTCACGTAGGAGCGGAACAGCGCCAGCCGCTGCGGATCGTTAAGGGTGGTTTGCCATTCGCACTGGTAGCTCTCGACCACCCGCGCCATCTCCTGCTCCAGCTCTTCGCCGATGCCAAGGCTGTCTTCGAGGATAACCGCGCGCAGATAGTCGACGCCTCCCTCAAGATTATCCATCCAGGTACTGGTACGCTGCAGACGGTCGGCGGTACGAATATAGAACATCAGCAGCCGGTCGATACTGCGGATAAGGGTGGCTTCATCCAGATCGCTGGCGAACAGGTCGGCATGGCGCGGCTTCATACCGCCGTTGCCGCAAACGTACAGATTCCAGCCCTTCTCCGTAGCGATGATGCCAATATCCTTGCTCTGGGCCTCCGCGCATTCGCGGGTACAGCCGGAGACCGCCATTTTAATTTTGTGCGGCGCGCGCAGCCCCTTATAGCGATGTTCGAGGGTTACCGCCAGGCCGGTGGAATCCTGGACGCCATAGCGGCACCAGGTTGAACCCACGCAGGATTTCACCGTCCGCAGGGATTTGCCGTAGGCGTGGCCGGTTTCAAATCCCGCCTCGGCCAGCTCGCGCCAGATTGCCGGGAGCTGCTCCAGGCGCGCGCCGAACAGATCGATACGCTGGCCGCCGGTCACTTTACTGTACAGCTGATAGCGTTTGGCGATCTGGCCGATCGCAATCAGCCCGTCCGGCGTCACCTCTCCCGCCGCCATACGCGGCACCACCGAATAGGTGCCATCTTTCTGAATATTGGCGAAGTAGCGGTCGTTAGTGTCCTGAAGAGGCAAATGCGCCGGCTTCAGCAGATATTCATTCCAGCAGGAGGCCAGCACCGAGGCCGCCAGAGGTTTACAGATCTCACAGCCGTGACCGCGTCCATAGCGGGTAATAAGCTGTTCGAAGGTGCGAATATGGTTGACGCGTACCAGGTGATAGATCTCCTGCCGCGACCACGCAAAATGCTCGCAGATATCCTTTTTGACTTCAACGCCCTGCTCGGCAAGCTGATACTCCATCACCTGTTTTACCAGCGCGCTACAGCCGCCGCAGCCGGTCGCCGCTTTGGTGCAGCTTTTTATCGCCGCCATATCGCCCGCGCCGCCGTTCACCACCTGGCAGATATCGCCTTTGCTGACGTTGTGACAGGAGCAAATCTGCGCGCTGTCCGGCAACGCCGCCACGCCGAGCGCTTTTGGCGCGCTGCCCTCCAGCGCCGGAAGGATCAGGCTTTCCGGGTGATTGGGTAAAGCCATACCGTTAAGCATCATCTGTAGCAGCGTGGCATAGTCGCTGGCATCCCCGACCAGCACCCCGCCGAGCAGTTTGTTGCCCTCCGCGCTGACTACAATTTTTTTGTAGATCTGCTGCGGCCCATCGGTCCACTGATAGCTCTGACAGCCCGGGGTGCGCCCCTGGGCGTCGCCGAACGAGGCGACATCAACGCCCAGCAGCTTCAGCTTAGTGCTCATATCCGCGCCGCTAAAGCAGCCTTCCTCGCCCGCCAGGGTAGCCGCTGCGGCGCGCGCCATCTGATAGCCAGGCGCCACCAGACCATAAATTTTGTTCTCCCACAGGGCACATTCGCCGATTGCCAGCACGTCCGGGTCGGAGGTACGACACTGGTTGTCGATACAAATCCCGCCGCGTTCGCCCACTTCCAGCCCGCCGCTGCGCGCCAGCCTGTCCTGCGGGCGAATACCGGCGGAGAACACCAGCATATCGGCCGCCAGCGAGCTACCGTCGGCAAAGTTCAGCTGTAGCCCCTGTTCGTTGCGAACAATCTCCGTCGTCGCCTTGCTGGTATGCACCCCGACGCCCAGTTGACTGATTTTTTCTCGCAGCATTGCCGCGCCGCCGTTGTCCAGCTGCACCGCCATCAGGTTCGGCGCAAACTCGACAACGTGAGTTTCCAGCCCCAACTGCTTCAGCGCGTTGGCCGCTTCCAGCCCGAGCAGCCCGCCGCCGATAACCACACCCCGTCGGGCGGTTGCGGCGCGGGCGGCAATCTGGTCGAGGTCGTCAAGCGTACGATAAACAAAACAGCCCTCGAGATGATGACCCGGCACCGGCGGAACAAACGGGTAAGACCCCGTCGCCAGCACCAGCTTATCCCAGTGGGTTTCGTGGCCGAAGGCATCGCGCACCACCCGCGCTTCGCGGTCGATGCTGGCGACCGATTCGCTCAGGCGCAGCTCAATACCGTGCTGAGCGAAAAAATCGCCCTCAACCAGCGACAGCGATTCTGCGCTGCGTCCGGTGAAATATTCAGTCAGATGAACCCGGTCGTAGGCGGCATAGCGTTCCTCGCAGAACACCACAATCCGATACCGTTGATGAAGGCGACGGTCGACGCATTGCTCAAGAAAATGGTGGCCGACCATACCGTGTCCGACCAGCACTAAAACAGGTTTTGTCATCATAATTTTTCCCGCAGCGCGCGGCTGCATCGTTGAAGAGGGATCGAAGAGCCACTCTGCCGGCGCCGGGGCATCCGCCCCCAGCAGAGCGGTGAGGGGCGCAGCGCTGCTGCAATCGCCCAGCAGCAGTACGCCGCGCAGCTTACCGTCGCGCAGCAGCAGGCGCCGGTAGTGGCGGTCCAGCGGGTCCCAGCTGATACAGCTTTCATCCTGTTCTGCGGCCCGCAGCTCGCCCGCGCTGAACAACTCGATACCGCTGACCTTCAGACGAGTGCCGCTATCCTGCCAGCAAAAATCTTCGCCTGGGGTAGCGCACAGGCGGGCAGCCAGCACCTCCGCCTGGCGCAGGCATGGCGCCACCAGCCCCCAGGTCCGACCGTCGATTTCACAGCACTCCCCGATGGCGCTGACGCCCGGCTGCGCGGTTGCCAGCTGGCGGTCAACGAGGATTCCGCGGGCGCAGGCCAGCCCGCTGCGCTCGGCCAGCCGTTTGTTCGGCTGCACGCCGGTCGCCAGCACCACCCGCGAGGCGGCAAACGCGCGGCCGTCCTCCAGCCGCACCTGATGTGCATCAATAGCGGCGATACGGCTCTCCATCACGCAGCGAATCCCGCGCTCGGCAAGCAGCATTTGCAGCTGCTCGCCGGCAAAAGCATCGATTTGCTGCTCCATCAGCCCGCTTCCGCGATGAAGTAAAGTGACACTGTCACCATAACGCCGCAGCGCCGCGGCGGCCTCTACGCCGAGTACGCCCCCGCCGATAACCACCGCCGGGCCGTCGATGGCCAGGATGCCCTCGACGTCCGCCAGAGTGCGGAAAGCAAAAACGTGCGGCTGCGTAATGCCCGGTAACGGCGGCACAAACGGTAGCGAGCCTGTGGCGAACACCAGTTCATCCCAGCTAACTACCCCTGCGGTGGTTTGCAGCGTACGGGCATGAATATCCACCGCCGTAACCGTCTCGCCGGCGCGTACCTTAACGTTATGCCGTTGATACCACGTCTCGGGCAGCAGTCTCGTCTCGCCTGCTGTTTTCTCTGCGCCCAGCACAGGCGACAGCTGAATGCGGTTATAGGCCTGGCCGGGTTCATCGCCGATAATGGTGATGCTAAACCGCTGCGCATCCCGTTCTACCAATGCCTGCGCCAGGCGCGTGGCCGCCATACCGTTACCAATAATCACCAGTTGCCGCGTCATCGCCGCCCCCTATGCCGCTTTCGGCTGTTTTTCATAGAGGAAGTGCAGGATCTGCTGACGCAGATGGTGATAACGGCTATCGTCCGCCAGCTGCACGCGATTGCGCGGGCGCGGCAGGTTAACATCGAGGATCTCCCCGACCGTCGCCGCCGGACCATTGGTCATCATCAGCACCCGGTCGGAAAGCAGCACCGCTTCATCAACATCATGGGTAATCATCACGATGGTAGTATTCAGCGACTGCTGAATCTGCATCACCGCGTCCTGTAAATGCGCCCGCGTCAGGGCATCAAGGGCGCCAAAGGGTTCATCCAGCAGCAGCACTTTCGGCTTCATCGCCAGCGCCCGGGCAATGCCAACGCGCTGCTTCATACCGCCGGATATTTCTCCCGGGCGCTTGTGCAGGGCGTGCCCCATCTGGACCCGTTCGAGGTTGTGCTCAATCCACTCTTTGCGCTCGCCTTTGCTCATGCTGCGGCGGAAGACCTGATCCACCGCCAGCGCAACGTTATCGAAGCAGGTCAGCCACGGCAGCAGAGAGTGGTTCTGAAACACCACCGCGCGTTCCGGGCCCGGCCCGGCGATTTCACGGTTATCACACAGCAGGCCGCCCTCCGTCGGCAAGGTAATCCCGGCAATCAGATTCAGCAGAGTTGACTTACCGCACCCTGAGTGACCAATCAGGCTGATGGTCTCCCCCTCGTAAATATCGAATGAGACATTCTGCAGTGCGAGGAATTCGCCGCTGGTGGTATTGAAACGCTGGCTGACGCCCTGGACCTGAATGAGTGGTTTCATCTGCGACTCCTTATTTATCCTGCCAGCTAAAACGACGGGCGAGCAGCATCAGCCCCTGTTCCAGCAGCAACCCGACCACGCCGATAATGACGATGGCAATGATGATGTTTTCAACGTTGAGGTTGTTCCACTCGTTCCAGATCCAGAAGCCGATCCCTAAGCCGCCGGTGAGCATTTCGGCGGCGACGATCACCAGCCAGGCGATACCAATCGAGAGACGAACCCCGGTCAGCACCGCGGGTAAGACCGCCGGAAAGAGGATCTTGCGCATCACCGTCCACTCGGAAAGCTGCAGCACGCGGGCCACGTTGAGGTAGTCCTCAGGAATACGCCGCACGCCCTCGGCGGTGTTAATAACCATCGGCCAGATCGAGCAGATAAAAATGGTCCAGCTCGAGGCCGGTTCCGCCTTCTGGAACAGCAGCAGGCCAATAGGCAGCCAGGCCAGCGGGCTGACCGGGCGCAGCAGCGCAATCAACGGGTTAAACATCCGGGCGAAGAATGGCGAACGACCGATCAGAAAGCCCAGAGGAATGCCCGCCAGCGCGGCAAGGCCAAACCCCACCGCCACGCGCTGCAGCGACGCCAGCACGTTCCAGCCGATCCCCATATCGTTCGGCCCGTCCTGATAAAACGGATCGGCAAAAAGGGTCAACGCGGAATCCAGCGTGCTGAGCGGCGTCGGGAAACCTTTGCTGTTTATTGCTGCCAGCTGCCAGCCCAACAGCAGCAATCCCAGCCCGAGCAGCGGCGGCAGCAGACGTTGGGTAGCATCGCGCAGCCAGCGGCTGAACGGAGGCGTGGTTTTGCGAACCTGCAGCGGCGGCAGGGTGATCACTTCGCCGGGCGCCTTTCCAGCGCTGGCCTGCGGTTGAGTTTTATATGCGTGTTTCATCTCATGCCCCTTTACGTTGAATCGCGAAACTGCTGGCATAGCCTTCCGGGTCGGCCCCATTCCAGACCTTGCCGTCGAGCAATGTGCTGCTGCGCATCGGCTGCTTCGGCGCGCCGATCCCGCCGACAGCCAGCGCCGCCTCTTTCCAGACGTCAATGCGATTAATGCGCTGCGCCACCGCCTGATAATCCGGCGACGCCTTCAACAATCCCCAGCGGCGGAACTGGGTCAAAAACCACATGCCGTCCGAGAGCCATGGAAAGCTCACCTCCCCCTGTTCGTAGAAGCGCATCGGGTGCGCATCCTGCCAGCGGCGACCGATACCATTGTCGTATGCGCCGAGCATGCGCCCGGTGAGGTACTGCTCTTTCGTGTTCAGCCACGCGCGTCTGGCGAGTATCCGCGCCGTTTCGCGAGTATTCTCCACGGAAGCATCAATCCAGCGTTGGGCCTCCATCAGCGCCGCCACCAACGCCCGAGCCGTATTCGGGTTACGCTCAACCCACTCGCTGCGGGTGCCGAGAATTTTTTCCGGATGTTCCGGCCAGATATCCTGAGAAGTGGCGACGGTGAAGCCGATGCGATCGTTAATGGCGCGCGCGTTCCACGGCTCGCCGACACAAAAACCGCTCATATTGCCGATACGCATGTTCATCACCATCTGCGGCGGCGGCACAACGACGGTGCGGATATCGTCGAAAGGGTTAATTCCACCGCTCGCCAGCCAGTAATAGAGCCACATCGCGTGGGTGCCGGTTGGAAAGGTATGGGCGAAGGTGTAGCTGCCCGGCGCCTGCTGGTCGATCCGTTTTTTCAGTCCGCCCAGGTCGGTGACGCCCTTCTCCTGCAGCTCGCTGGAGAGCGTAATCGCCTGCCCGTTGCGGTTAAGAGTCATCAGATTGGCCATCGCCTGGGGTTTACTGGCGATCCCCAGCTCAAGGCCGTAGAGCATGCCGTACAGAATGTGCGCGGCGTCCAGCTCTCCGGCAACCAGCTTGTCGCGCACTGCCGCCCAGCTGGCCTCCTTGCTCGGGACGAGGGTGATGCCGTACTTTTTATCGAATCCCTTTAGGGAAGCGATGGCTAAGGGGGCACAGTCGGTCAGCGGAATAAAACCCACCCGCACGGTGGTCTGTTCCGGCTTATCCGTCCCCGCCGCCCATGCCGCCTGCATCATGCCGGGCAGCAGCATCGCGCCGCCTAGCGCCGCCCCCGTCTGTAATAAACGCCGTCGTGAAATTGAAAACGTATCGCCCATATCTGCTCCAGAAACGCGCAAAAAAAAGCGCCCGGCGGTGCTTACGCACCGCAGGACGCCTTTATCCATGGACATACGCACCGCCATTGGCCCGCTGCCCAAAACCTTATTCACTCATTTTTTCTAATGCAAAGCAGATGCCAGATTTGCAGAAGGCCATATTGTGCGCTTTTGCTTAGCCAGCGGCCTTGCTATACGCAAAACGCTGCACCGTCGGCTGGCAATAAATGCTCGCTAATCGTGCAACTACTCCTTTGGGGTTGTCTGCCAGAGTGATTTTACCGTTAGCAGCGCACGGGCTATCTCCACCATCCGCTGGTTCTTATCCATCGCCATTTTTCGCAGCGTCTGCCAGGCCTGTTCCTCCGGCATCCCCTGATGGGTCATCAGCACGCTTTTCGCCTTCTCAATCAGTTTGCGCTCTTCAAGGGCTTCCTTTAACGATGCAAGCTGGCAGGAGAGTTGCTGAAGCTCAAGGGCCTGCTGGCGTACCAGCGGCAGCAGCTGTTTGTCCAGCCGCAGGGCGATACTGTCCTCAGCCTCATCCCAGTTTGCGGGCGGCAACTGCATGCTCTGCTCTTCGCCTTCCAGCAGGGCGGCGGTGGCGTTGAGCAGGTCGACGATCAGCCGCTCTTCCACGCCACGGAGCTGCTCAAGGCGCTGGGTCTGTGCGCAAAACCAGCGGAGCGCCGTTTCTCCCTCGTCTACTGGAGGCTGGCGGGTACAGGCAACCCGCCGCAGCTGTTCAATCTCCAGGCTGGCCAGGCACTGGCTGGCAAACAGA
The DNA here is from genome assembly GCF_051835185.1 of Klebsiella sp. K5-306. Taxonomy (NCBI): domain Bacteria; kingdom Pseudomonadati; phylum Pseudomonadota; class Gammaproteobacteria; order Enterobacterales; family Enterobacteriaceae; genus Klebsiella; species Klebsiella sp. K5-306. The sequence goes on along the minus strand of NZ_JAIFJY010000001.1, from coordinate 305,931 downwards.
GTGATGAGGGGCGGATAGCTTAAGGCCTGAAAACTATCGAAACAGGGCTGCTGGCCATCAATGCGGTCCACCAGTTGCTGACGCAGTTCATCGCTGAACTGCCCGCGGGCAAAGCCTAGCGCGCCCAGCGCACGTTCCTGTCCGGCCAGCTCTTTTCCCTGCATAAAGCTATAGAGCGCTACCATACGTCCAGCGATTTGCGGGTCGTCGATACTGTCATTGAGCTGCGGAACAATATTCAACAGATGGCGAATAATACGACTAAACTGCCCGGTCGCCTCTTCGGCAGGAATGTTCCGGGCGCGCACGCGTTGGCGCAGCGCCGCAAGCTGCGTCAAATACCACGCCGCGCAGGCAATGCGCCAGCAGAGCGCGCTGCTGGCGGCATCACGGGCGGGTTCCAGCGCGGCGTTGAAACGTGTGAATTGCTCATCGACCAGCGCCGCTGCCGCCCGGCACTCCGCCGAGTACAGTCTGCCGCCCGAGCACAGCCAGATATTCGACGCGCCGCGTTCGCACTGCAGCATATGCACCAGCGAACTTATCTCTCCTGCCAGCGACCCCAGCTGCGACAGCTGACGTAGCTGCTGTTTCTGGCGTCGCCGCGCGCGCGCAAACCAGTCGACCACCTCAGGCCTATTGCCAGCCGTATTATTCATACCCCTCTCCCGGGTTAACGCTTTATACTTCAGCCAAGCAATAACCGTGCCTTATAGAAGGAGTCCTTATGCAACGTATTGTGATTATCGCTAACGGTGCCGCCTACGGCAGCGAATCTCTGTTCAACAGCCTGCGTCTGGCGATCGCCCTGCGCGAGCAGCAGTCCGACCTTGAACTCAAACTGTTTTTAATGTCCGATGCGGTCACCGCCGGCCTGCGCGGGCAGAAGCCAGCGGAAGGCTACAATATTCAGCAGATGCTGGAGATCCTCACCGCGCAAAATGTGCCGGTGAAGCTGTGTAAAACCTGTACCGATGGCCGGGGGATCAGCGCGCTGCCGCTGATTGATGGCGTGGAGATTGGCACCCTCGTTGAGCTGGCGCAGTGGACGCTGGCGGCGGATAAAGTCCTGACCTTCTAAAAATCCCCGCGCTCACGGGATTAAATATTAAGCTGGCGGCGTTTACTAATCGAAAACAATGCCAGCTGAAAGCTTTCAGGCACAACGTCATTTTTGTTTAATCTTTATTCTTTTTTTTGATCAAAATCAGCATCCGCATCCCTCCCCTTTGGTGTTATGCACAGAGCAAAGTGTGAACAATATCACGCGGGTTAATGGGCTGGCAGGATGCTGTAGACAGAAACGGGGTTAAGATTAAATGGCAATGGTAAAAGCAAGTTTGACGTTGTTTGGCGGTGACACATTGGTGGTGCGTTGTTCTGAACGCTGCCATATTCACCTGATGAGTGCCAAAGTGCCTGGCGATAGTCACGCTGATGTTCTGAGCGTACAGGACAGAGATAGCGCGTATCTGACCGTGCCTTACAGCGGCACCTGGAACGTTCTCATCGACAGCCACAGCCAGTCGCTGGAACACTCTATCAGCTACGTTCCCGCCTGATAGCAAACGCCCGGGTCTCCCCGGGCGATTCATTCTTACGCCAGCCCCGGCTGGCTATTCTCACCAAGCAGATGACGTACCTTACCGACTAAATCGTCGAGGCAAGCGTCGTGCATGCCGAGTTTGCGCAACTCCTGATCGAGCGCGAACAGATACTGAGCGTTGGTGCCAAGCGGCCCGCTGGCGCGCGCTATCAGCGGCGCAATCACCTGCGCGCTGGTGTCCGCCTCAAACAGCGGATGTCGCGGGTCCATAATAAAGACCAGCGCATTGACGGTGCGACCATCGTCAAGCTCCAGCTTACACCAGGTCGGCAGGTAGCAGCCGGTAATCATCTCCCGCTTCCACAGCAGCGTCAGCTCTTCTTCCAGCGATTCATCGGGCAGGCGGTAGGCGACGCCGGTCGTGCGCCCACCTTCTTTCAGCGCCAGCATGCGGCCCGGCTGCATGGCGCTACCGCGCCCGGCGGTGAGCCGCAAACAGAACGCGCGGTGCCAGCCCGGTAGCGTACCGGTACAGGATTCGCGATATTCCAGCGCCGGGTTCCACATTAGCGAACCGTAACCAAAGATCCACACCGAGCCGTCATCCGGACGACAGGCCAGGGTCGCCGCCAAAGAGGCGGCCCGTTGTTCTGCCGACCAGAGAAGCGATTCCTCAATAGCGCCAAACGCCGTTTTACAATCTGCATTCAGTAAGAAATCACGAGTTAACACTGTCTACTACCTCCGCCACTGCCCGCTTCCGGCGATTATCTGGTGCCATCCGTGAAGTATTGCCGAATTATTATCCAGCTTTATTCGACAATAAGCAATGAACGGGCCGCGGGCAAGCGGACAGTCAGCGGAGGCCGCGGCAAAAGGTATTATTTCTTCTTATGCCACTTATCATCCTCACCTTTTTGATATTCATTTTTCACCGCTGCCCAGGCCACTTTATGCGCCGTCTCTTCGCGGCTGGCGTCATCACGCCGGTCCTCTTTATGTTTATACTGCTCCCAGGCACTATTAAAGGCTTCTTTGTAAATCTCCTGGGCGTGGGCGGGCAGTACGTGCTGAACGCTGTCGGGCAATTCACTTTTGTTGCTATAGGGCATGGCAACCTCCGGTTTAAGGGTGAATAGTGAGTCTGGTAGAGGATCAACCGGCTGGCAAGGCGACAGATAAATGAGAAAGATGTTTTAGTAATTATCTGAATAATAAATACAAAAAAATAGTAACCGCAGTTTATGGCAATCTATCACTTTTACAGGACTATAGTGGTAAATTTAAGTAAAAAAACAAATTAGTTTAATCAATGTCTGTTATTTTATTAACTTACGATATCTATAATTATAACACCTGCATAGCTGGAGATAATTCATGACCGATGCACATGAGGCGGTAAAAACCCGCCACAAGGAGACCTCCCTCGCCTTTCCGGTTCTGGCGCTGGCGGTGCTGTTCTTCTGGGGAAGCAGCCAGTCACTGCCAGTGGTCGTTGCGATTAATATTCTGGCGCTGGTCGGCATACTAAGCAGCGCCTTTAGCGTCGTCCGCCACGCCGACGTGCTGGCCCACCGCCTTGGCGAACCTTACGGATCGTTAATTTTAAGCCTCTCAGTGGTGATTCTTGAAGTCAGCCTGATTTCCGCATTAATGGCTACCGGCGACGCCGCGCCGACTCTGATGCGCGATACGCTTTATTCGATCATTATGATTGTTACCGGCGGGCTTGTCGGTTTCTCTTTACTGCTGGGCGGGCGCAAATTCGCCACCCAGTATATGAATCTGTTCGGGATTAAACAGTACCTTATCGCCCTCTTTCCGCTGGCGATAATCGTTCTGGTCTTCCCGATGGCGCTGCCCGGGGCCAACTTTACCACCGGCCAGGCGCTGCTGGTGGCGCTGATCTCCGCCGCTATGTATGGCGTCTTCCTGCTGATTCAAACGAAAACGCACCAGAGCCTGTTTGTTTACGAACATGAGGATGACGGCGACGACGATGACCCGCATCACGGCAAACCGTCGGCGCACAGCAGCAAGTGGCACACCGCCTGGCTGCTGATACATCTGGTTGCGGTTATTGCGGTCACTAAAATGAATGCCAATCCGCTGGAGACGCTGTTGACCAGCATGAACGCTCCCGTTGCCTTTACCGGCTTCCTGGTGGCGCTGCTGATCCTCTCCCCGGAGGGCCTTGGCGCGCTGAAGGCCGTATTAAACAATCAGGTCCAGCGGGCGATGAACCTGTTTTTCGGTTCCGTGCTGGCCACCATTTCCCTGACCGTACCAGTAGTGACGCTTATCGCCTTCCTCACCGGTAACGAACTGCGTTTTGGCCTTGGCGCCCCGGAGATGGTCGTGATGGTCGCCTCGCTGCTGCTGTGCCAGATATCGTTCTCTACCGGACGCACCAATGTGCTGAACGGTGCGGCGCATCTGGCGCTGTTCGCTGCCTACCTGATGACCATTTTTGCCTGAGCCTCCCCCGGCGGCGTCATGCCGTTCGGGGAGATCAAAAAAGCCTGCCGGTTGTAAAACCGGCAGGCTTTTGTCGTTTCAGCGGCGATTACTTGCTGGTATCGAGCTCATCAAAGCTTTTAACGAGATCGTCGATGGCTTTCATCTGCTTGAGGAACGGCTCCAGTTTATCCAGCGGCAGCGCGGAAGGACCGTCGCATTTCGCGTGCTCCGGATCCGGATGCGCTTCAATAAACAGACCCGCGATCCCAACCGCCATCCCGGCGCGCGCCAGTTCGGCAACCTGAGCGCGACGGCCGCCGGAGGCCGCGCCAAACGGGTCGCGGCACTGCAGGGCGTGGGTAACGTCGAAGATAACCGGTGAGTTATTGGAGGCTTTTTTCATCACCCCAAAGCCCAGCATATCGACGACCAGGTTGTCGTAGCCGAAGTTTGCGCCGCGATCGCAAAGGATCACTTTGTCGTTGCCGCCTTCGATAAACTTATCGACGATATTGCCCATCTGGCCCGGACTCACGAACTGCGGTTTTTTCACGTTGATAACCGCGCCGGTTTTCGCCATCGCTTCAACCAGATCGGTCTGACGGGCGAGGAACGCTGGCAGCTGAATAACGTCCACCACGTCAGCGACCGGCTGCGCCTGGCTGGCTTCGTGAACGTCGGTGATGATTTTCACGCCGAAAGTCTGTTTCAACTCCTGGAAAATCTTCATCCCTTCTTCCAGACCCGGCCCGCGATAGGAGTGGATGGAAGAACGGTTAGCTTTATCAAAAGAGGCTTTGAACACGTAAGGAATGCCCAGCTTCTGCGTAACGGTCACGTAGTGTTCGCAGATACGCATCGCAAGATCGCGGGACTCCAGCACGTTCATGCCGCCAAACAGCACGAATGGCAGGTCGTTTGCTACGTTGATATCACCAATGCTAACCACTTTTTGTTTCATAAGTTCGCCTTATCAGGGTGTAACCGGAATGGTTTCAGACTAAAGCCTATCCAATCAGGACTATTTTACTTGCCATTTTGGACCTGGGCAGTGCTCGACAAAATACGAAAGTATTTTGAACGCCCTTCAGGGCGGCCCGGAGGGCGAGCGTCGCGAGTCAATCCTCACGTACTACGTGTACGCTCCGGTTTCTGCGCGCTGTCCGTGTCCAAACTGGCTGCGCCAGGAACGCCTGCTGGGATTGGCTTTAATGCAATGTAATTTGTTTGTGCGAAATGGTGTTGATCTGCGCGCGGATCATCTCGCTGATGGGATCCTCCGGGCACTGTTCAACGAAGTAATTAAGGTCCTGCAGCGCCACGTGATCGCAATCCAGCTGGGCGTATATCAGCCCCCGGTCGCGAATTTCGTACGGGTCTTCCGGATTGAACTGCAGCAGCGCTTCGCTGGTGCGTAGCGCCAGCTCCATCTGCCGCTCTTCCATCAGCGCCGATTTAAGGGTATCGAGCAGCTTGCGGATCACCTCCGCGTTATCCGCTTCATCAAGGTCTTCGTTAAACAGCTCGGCAACCGGGCTAATATTGCCCTTCAGCCACACTTCCAGCGTATGCTCGTTGAGCGTTTCGCCGTTAAACGGATTAATGAGCCACATCTCCTCGCTCTCTTCAGGGTCGGCGCGAAGCAGCATCTGGGTCGGGAAAATCACCGGCACCACCGGTAGCGCCAGACCCTGAGCAATCCACAGCAGGATCGCGCCTAACGACACCGCGCTACCCTGGCGATTATTCAACACTTTATCAAGCCATAGCACGTCGGACAGACGGTAAACGCCGCGCGAATCGCTAAAGCCCCAGTCATTGTAGAAAAGCTCCAGCAAACGCTCTATCTGGCGCTCCTGGTCCCACGAGGAGGCAATCTCCTCCCGCGCCAGGGCCAGCAGCCGCTCCAGCTCATCCTGCACATAGTGCGTCGGAAAATCGTCGCGGATTAATTCAGAAATGAGGACCATGCCGTCACATAACGGCGCTTTATTAAATTCGAAATCAGCTAACGACCTCATGCCTTACCCCAGTAACGGTGTTCTTGTGATGGCGAGTTGAATAATGATAAACAACACCACCAGGGCCAGCAGAAAGGCGACAAACCGGCTCTGCTGACTGCGCGGACGACGACGGCCCAGCGCGATAAATCCCAATGCGATATAAATGATAACGCCAAACAGCTTCTCAGTCAGCCATGTACCCTCTTCGGTAAACGGCAGATAGTGCGTTATTGCCATTAATCCGGCGCCGCTGAGAAACAGCAGCGTATCGCTGCAGTGCGGCGCGATGCGAACCCAGCGCTGGTCGAGCCGGCGATTGCCGCTCCAGTGCCACCAGTAGCGCAGGACAAACAGGCTGACCGAGACCACCACGCAGGCGATATGCAGATACAGGACAGCGTTAAACAGATTCATACGCCTCCCTGATATTGCCCGAGCGTCAGACGCTCGTTGTCGCCGTAGTCGCGGCAGGTAGCAATATTGCCATAACCCGCCTCGCGAAAGATTGCGCGCACCGCTTCCCCCTGCTTCCAGCCGTGTTCCAGCAGCATCAAACCGCCGGGAGTCAGGAAGCGGCGGCCTTCGCGAATGATGTAAGTCAGATCGGCGAGACCGCCATCGGCGGCGACCAGCGCCGTTTTCGGCTCAAAGCGCACATCGCCCTGCGCAAGATGCGGGTCGGTTTCATCAATATAGGGTGGATTACTGACGATGATGTCGAACGGCTGTGCGGCGAGCGCGCTATACCAGTGGCTTTGCAGCACGGTAACGTTCTTGATGGCGAGGTGCTCAACGTTACGCGCCGCCAGCGCAACCGCATCGGGCATAAAGTCAACGGCGGTGACGTGGCAATCGGGGCGTTCACTGGCCAGCGCCAGAGCGATAGCGCCGGTGCCGGTACCGAGATCGAGAATGCGGCACGGCTTGCAGGGTAACCGCATCAGCGTCTGCTCAACAAGGCATTCGGTATCCGGACGCGGGATCAGCGTGGCCGGAGAAACGAACAGCGGCAGCGACCAGAATTCGCGCTGGCCCACCAGGTGAGCCACCGGCTCGCCCCGTGCGCGACGGCTCAGCAGCGTTTCCAGCTCGACGGCCTGCTCCGCCGTCAGCGCCGTTTCGCCAAAGGCGAGAATATAGGTCCGCGCTTTGCCGGTCACGTGACCCAGCAGGATTTCGGCATCCCGGCGCGGGCTTTCACTTTGGCTCAGACGAGCGATGGCCTGCGTCAGCCACTGCTGAAAAGTCATCATTCCTGCTCGGAAAGGGCTGCCAGCTGATCGGCCTGATACTCCTGAACGATCGGCTCAATCAGCATATCCAGCTTGCCTTCCATCGCTTCATCCAGACGGTAAAGCGTCAGGTTGATGCGGTGATCGGTCACGCGGCCCTGCGGATAGTTATAGGTACGGTTACGATCGCTGCGATCGCCGCTGCCCAGCAGGTTACGGCGCTCGGAGGCTTCCGCCTGCTGGCGTCTGGAGACTTCCGCGGCGCGGATACGCGCGCCAAGTACCGATAGCGCTTTGGCTTTGTTTTTATGCTGGGAACGCTCATCCTGGCATTCGACGACAATGCCGGTCGGCAGGTGGGTAATACGAATTGCCGAGTCGGTGGTGTTAACGTGCTGACCGCCCGCGCCGGAGGAGCGGAAGGTATCGATGCGCAGGTCGCTCGGGTTGATATCCGGCATTTCGGCTTCCGGGAGCTCCGGCATCACCGCCACGGTGCAGGCGGAGGTGTGGATACGCCCCTGGGATTCGGTGGCCGGGACGCGCTGAACGCGATGGCCGCCGGATTCGAACTTCAGTCGCCCATAGACGCCGTCGCCGCTGATTTTGGCAATCACCTCTTTGAAGCCGCCGTGCTCGCCTTCGTTGGCGCTCATGATTTCCACGCGCCAGCGGCGTGATTCCGCGTAACGGCTATACATACGGAACAGATCGCCCGCGAACAGCGCCGCTTCATCACCGCCGGTGCCGGCGCGAACTTCAACAAACGCGTTACGCTCGTCGTCCGGATCTTTTGGCAACAGCAGAACCTGCAGCTGCTGCTCCATCTGCTCGCCCTTTTCTTTCGCTTCGCGCAGCTCTTCCTGCGCCATTTCGCGCATCTCCGGATCGTCGAGCATCATCTGCGCGGCTTCAATATCATCCTGCAGCTGACGCCAGTCGGTATAGCAGCGCGCGACGTCGCTCAGCTGCGCGTATTCGCGCGACAACGCCCGAAATTTATCCTGATCGGCGATGGTTGCGGCATCGCCGAGGAGCGCCTGAACTTCCTCATGGCGTTCATAGAGGGCTTCCAGTTTGGCAACAATAGAAGGCTTCATAGGCGTAAATTCACCCTGTCCTAAAAAAGAGATAAAGGTGCGCTATTCCAGCCCGAGGCTGTTGCGCAGAATATGCAGGCGTTCATCATCCCCGTCACGGGCGGCCTGCTGAAGAGATTTGGTTGGCGAGTGGATCAGGCGGTTAGTGAGCTTGCGCGCCAGATCCTGCATGATTTCCTGCGCATCGCCGCCCTGATTGAGCGCTGCCAGCGCTTTCGCCGTCAGCTCCTCGCGGACCTGCTCGGCCTGGGAACGATATTCGCGGATGGTCTCGCTGGCGCTCTGGGCGCGTAGCCAGGCCATAAACTCGCTGGCTTCCTGCTCAACAATGGTTTCCGCCTGCACCGCCGCGGCTTTACGCTGCGCCAGATTGTGCTGAATGATGTTTTGCAGATCGTCCACGCTGTAAAGATAGGCGTTCGCCAGCTTGCCAACCTCCGGTTCGACATCGCGCGGAACGGCGATATCAACCAGCAGCATCGGCTGATTGCGGCGCGCCTTCAGCGCGCGCTCCACCATCCCCTTGCCGATAATCGGCAGCGGGCTGGCGGTAGAACTGATGATGATATCGGCCTCTTTCAGCCGCTCGTCGATATCGCTCAGCGCGATCACCTCCGCGCCGACTTCATCGGCCAGCGCCTGAGCGCGCTCGCGGGTGCGGTTGGCAATCACCATCTTGCGGACTTTATGTTCGCGCAGATGGCGAGCCACCAGTTCGATAGTCTCACCGGCGCCGACCAGCAGCACGGTCACGCTGGAGAGTGATTCGAAGATTTGCCGCGCCAGAGTACAGGCAGCGAACGCCACGGAGACCGCGCTGGCGCCGATATCGGTTTCGGTGCGCACCCGTTTGGCCACTGAGAACGACTTCTGGAACATGCGCTCCAGTTCACTGACGTTCAGGTGCCCACGGCTGGAATCCGCAAAGGCTTTTTTCACCTGCCCGAGGATCTGCGGCTCGCCCAACACCAGCGAATCAAGACCGCTGGCGACGCGCATCAGGTGACTGACCGCCTCGTTGTCCTGATGCCAGTAGAGGCTTTTACGCAGGTCCTCTTCATTTAAACCGTGGTAGTCGCACAGCCAGCGAATCAGAGCTTCCTGGAGGTTATCCTGCTCTTCGACGCTGAGATAAAGTTCCGTGCGGTTACAGGTCGACAGCACCACTCCGCCCTGCACCATTGGCTGGGCCAGCAAGCTCTCCAGCGCCTGATCGAGCGTATCCGGCGAAAACGTTACGCGTTCTCGCAGCGCTACAGGAGCTGTTTTGTGGTTAATGCCAAGAGCTAAAAGGGTCATTGTGAGGGAGTAGTACCAGCGTTGCTAAGGTTAGTCTGCAGGCATCATACAGGATGCGCGTAATCAATAAAAGAGAGGCTCCCCTTTTGGAGTAATAGCTAATCTGTAATAGCCATTAACGGTAATTTTTTGATTTCAGACAACTTGAACGTAGACGCTACCGCCCGGCAACGCTAGCATTAATGGTTATAATTGTAACCCGCTACACAAATCGGCCACCTGTTTCTCTCATCCGCCGCATTTCACTGTAGACATCAAGGATTTGTCATCATTATGAATCGACTGTTCCGCCTGTTGCCGCTGGCAAGCCTCGTTCTGACCGCCTGTGCGATTAATGCTCCGAAAGGGCCGGGTAAAAGCCCGGATTCTCCACAGTGGCGTCAGCACCAGCAAGATGTCCGCAATCTTAATCAGTTCCAGACGCGCGGCGCTTTTGCTTATCTTTCTGATGAGCAAAAAGTCTATGCCCGCTTCTTCTGGCAGCAGACGGGCCAGGACCGCTACCGCCTGCTGCTGACTAACCCGCTCGGCAGCACCGAACTGTCGTTAACCGCCCAGCCGGGCAACGTGCAGCTGATTGACAATAAAGGCCAGACTTACACGGCGACCGACGCCGAAGAGATGATTGGCCGCCTGACCGGCATGCCGATTCCGCTCAATAGCCTCCGGCAGTGGATCATTGGCCTGCCGGGCGAGGCCACCGACTACTCGCTTGATGACCAGTATCGCCTGCGCGAACTGAACTACACGCAAAACGGCAAAACCTGGCACGTCACCTGGGGCGGCTACACCTCAGACACCAAACCTTCGCTACCAGCCAATATGGAACTTAACGACGGCAGTCAGCGCATCAAGCTGAAAATGGATAACTGGATTGTGAAATGATGACCCGCTGGCCCTCTCCCGCAAAACTGAATCTGTTTTTATACATTACCGGGCAGCGCGCCGACGGTTACCACACGCTGCAGACGCTTTTTCAGTTTCTGGATTATGGCGACACGCTGACGATTGAACCGCGCGACGATGGCCAACTGCGTCTGCTAACGCCGGTTGACGGCGTACCGGATGAAGAGAATCTGATTATTCGCGCGGCCAGGCTGTTAATGCAGGCCGCAGCGCAGGACGGGAAGCTTCCTGCAGGCAGCGGCGCCGATATCAGCATTGATAAGGTGCTGCCGATGGGCGGCGGCCTCGGCGGCGGCTCGTCCAACGCGGCCACCGTACTGGTGGCGCTGAATCACTTGTGGGGCTGTAATCTTCCGGAAGATGAGCTGGCGGCGTTGGGTCTGCAGCTCGGCGCCGACGTGCCGGTGTTCGTTCGCGGCCATGCGGCCTTTGCTGAAGGCATCGGGGAAATTCTCACCCCGGCCGAACCGGAGGAAAAATGGTATCTGGTGGCGCATCCGGGGGTCAGCATTCCAACGCCGATCATTTTTCGCGATCCGGAACTTCCGCGCAATACCCCGGCCAGGTCAATTAATACGTTATTAAAATGTAAATTCGGCAATGATTGCGAGGTTATCGCAAGAAAACGTTTTCGTGAGGTTGATGCGGCGCTTTCCTGGCTGTTAGAATATGCGCCGTCGCGCCTGACTGGCACCGGTGCATGTGTATTTGCTGAATTTGACACTGAATCCGCCGCTCGTCAGGTGCTTGAAAAAGCCCCGGCATGGCTGCATGGCTTCGTGGCGCGAGGTGTTAACATCTCTCCGCTCAAGCAGGCGCTGCGCTAAGTTCTGCTTATTATAGCAAATCTGGCGAAAACGCCGGGGAAACTGAGTTACGGTGACAACGTCACCCTGTTCCAGACGTTGCATCGGGCTCTTTAAATACACCGCCTGGATGAAATCGTGCCCACCCGCACAGTTTTTGGCCCATTTCATCCACCACTGGACGCATGCCTGAGGTTCTTCTCGTGCCTGATATGAAGCTTTTTGCTGGTAACGCCACCCCGGAACTAGCACAACGTATTGCCAACCGCCTGTACACTTCTCTTGGCGACGCCGCTGTAGGTCGTTTTAGCGACGGCGAAGTCAGCGTACAAATCAATGAAAACGTACGCGGTGGTGATATTTTCATCATCCAGTCCACTTGTGCTCCCACCAACGACAACCTGATGGAACTGGTTGTTATGGTTGATGCTCTGCGTCGTGCTTCGGCAGGTCGTATCACCGCTGTTATCCCCTACTTCGGTTATGCTCGCCAGGACCGTCGTGTTCGTTCTGCTCGTGTTCCTATCACCGCGAAAGTGGTTGCTGATTTCCTGTCAAGCGTCGGCGTTGACCGCGTTCTGACCGTTGACCTGCACGCAGAACAAATTCAGGGCTTCTTTGACGTTCCGGTGGATAACGTATTCGGCAGCCCGATCCTGCTGGAAGATATGCTGCAGCTGAACCTGGATAACCCTATCGTGGTTTCTCCGGACATCGGCGGCGTGGTTCGCGCTCGCGCTATCGCCAAGCTGCTGAACGATACCGATATGGCTATCATCGACAAACGCCGTCCGCGCGCTAACGTTTCTCAGGTGATGCACATCATCGGTGACGTCGCTGGTCGTGACTGCGTGATGGTTGACGATATGATCGATACCGGCGGCACCCTGTGTAAGGCCGCAGAAGCGCTGAAAGAGCGCGGTGCTAAACGCGTATTCGCCTACGCAACGCACCCGATCTTCTCCGGCAACGCCATCCAGAACATCAAAAACTCTGTGATTGACGAATTCGTCGTCTGCGATACCATTCCGCTGACGCCGGAAATCAAAGCGCTGGAAAAGGTACGTACTCTGACACTGTCTGGTATGCTGGCCGAAGCGATTCGTCGTATCAGCAACGAAGAATCTATCTCTGCTATGTTCGAACATTAATCGAGCCCGGCACAAAAACCCGCTGCGGCGGGTTTTTTTGTCTCTGAACCTTTTATTCTTCCACAATATCATTCGGCATGCGTCAAGGCGGCAAGTGAATGAATCCCGGGAGCGTACCGGCAGTACGTGATCGAGGTAAATGAACGCAGCCAGCAGAGAGGCATCCGAAGGATGACGTGGATATGACCAATGCCTCCTTCACCTGCCATTTAGTTGACAGATGATGCGCTCATGGATGAAACATTATTGTGAACAGATTATTTTCCTCACATGTGATGCCTTTCCGCGCCCTCATCGACGCTTGTTGGAAAGAAAAATATACCGCTTCGCGGTTTACCCGTGATGTGATCGCCGGGATTACCGTCGGGATTATCGCTATCCCGCTGGCGATGGCGCTGGCAATTGGCAGCGGCGTGGCGCCGCAGTATGGTCTCTACACTTCTGCTGTGGCGGGGATCGTGATTGCGTTAACCGGCGGCTCGCGCTTCAGTGTTTCCGGGCCAACCGCCGCTTTTGTGGTCATTCTCTACCCGGTCTCGCAGCAGTTCGGCCTTGCGGGACTGCTGGTTGCAACTTTGATGTCTGGGATCTTCCTGATTCTTTTCGGCCTGGCACGCTTTGGCCGGCTGATTGAATATATCCCGCTATCGGTTACCCTCGGCTTCACCTCCGGGATCGGTATCACCATTGGTACCATGCAGATTAAAGATTTTCTCGGTCTGCAGATGGCGCACGTGCCTGAACATTATCTGCAGAAAGTCGGCGCGCTGGTTATGGCGCTGCCGACGATTAATCCCGGCGATGCCGCCATCGGTATTGTCACGCTGGGCACGCTGATTATCTGGCCTCGCCTGGGTATTCGTCTGCCGGGCCACCTGCCGGCGCTGCTGGCAGGCTGCGCGGTCATGGGCGTGGTTAATCTGCTCGGCGGCAGCGTCGCCACCATCGGCTCTCAGTTCCACTATATTCTCGCCGACGGCAGTCAGGGCAACGGTATTCCGCAGCTGCTGCCGCAGCTGGTGCTGCCGTGGGATATGCCCGGTTCGGAGTTCACGCTTAGCTGGTCCTCGCTGCGGGCGCTGCTGCCGGCGGCGTTTTCCATGGCCATGCTCGGGGCGATTGAGTCCCTGCTGTGCGCCGTAGTGCTGGACGGCATGACCGGCACCAAACATAAGGCCAATAGCGAGCTCATTGGCCAGGGGCTGGGCAATATCGTCGCTCCGTTCTTCGGCGGCATTACCGCCACCGCCGCCATCGCCCGCTCGGCGGCCAACGTCCGCGCCGGGGCGACTTCGCCGATTTCCGCCGTGATCCACGCGCTGCTGGTCATTATGGCGCTGCTGATCCTCGCTCCCCTGCTCTCCTGGCTGCCGCTTTCCGCTATGGCGGCACTGCTGCTGATGGTGGCATGGAATATGAGCGAAGCGCACAAGGTTGTTAACCTGCTGCGCTATGCGCCAAAAGACGACATTATCGTCATGCTGATGTGCATGTCGCTGACCGTACTGTTTGATATGGTCATCGCGATCAGCGTCGGTATTGTGCTGGCCTCCCTGCTGTTTATGCGCCGGATCGCGCGTATGACCCGCCTCGCGCCGGTGAACGTCGAAGTTCCTGACGACGTTCTGGTGCTGCGCGTGATTGGCCCGCTATTTTTCGCCGCTGCGGAAGGGCTATTTACCGACCTCGAAACCAGAGTGGAAGGTAAGCGTATCGTGGTGCTGAAATGGGATGCGGTGCCGGTGCTGGATGCCGGCGGGCTGGATGCCTTCCAGCGCTTCGTGAATAAGCTGCCGGAAGGCTGTGAACTGCGCGTGTCGAATCTGGAGTTTCAGCCGCTGCGCACGCTGGCGCGCGCCGGCGTTAAACCCATTCCGGGTCGTCTGAGCTTCTACCCGGACCGCAACGCCGCGCTGGCGGATATTTAATTATTCGGCGGCAGGCCCCTGCGCCTGCCGCATCATCACGCCAATCGCCTGCTGAAGCCAGCTGAGCACCTCGGAAGTCATCCACGTTCCTTTCATCAAATGCGGCTCCTGCTCCATGGCATAGCGAAACTTCTGCTGCGTCTGCGCATCTTTACCCGCGTAAGACTGGAACAGCGCCAGCCAGCGCTGCGCCAGCTGCTGACCTTCCGGGGAGGCCGGGTCTCGCTTCTCACGACAGGCCCGATGCAGGTCGGCCACCAGCGCCGGCCACTCCATCAGGCGATCGAAATAGTGCTGCCGGGTAAAGGCCAGCTCTTCGGCGGTCAGATAGCGCGCCCAGATGGCCAGCTTGCTTTCGGCAAAAGCACGGGTAATGAAATCAATCATCTCCGGCGTCACCCCAGTTTGTTCACGCATCTGCGGTTCGGCGGCGTGCATCTCATTCAGGCGAGTCAGAAACTCCGGCCTGCCGGCGGTATCCTGCTCCAGCTGCTCCATCCAGCGGGTTGCCAGCGCAATCGCCCGCGGCTCATCTGCCGGGCAGCGTTCGCCCATGAGCTGCTGCGCTTCCCCCACCAACTCCAGCCATGTCTGGTTACGCTGCTCATCCTGCTCCGCAAACGGCAGCACCTGTAATTCCTGTTGACTAAACCAGCGATCGTACATTTTCATCAGCTCCAGCGTTTGTACCCAGGACTCGAGATCGGGCTCGCCTCCGCTGTCCAGCTCTTCGCGCAGCAGCGCCAGGCGCTGGCGCAGCGTTGAGAGAGTTTGCAGTTGTCGGTCGAGGGTGGCGATCTGCTTGACCAGCAGATCGGACAGCGAGAAGGCGTCCCGGTCGAGATAGTCCTTAATTGTGGCGAGTTCCAGCCCGGCCTGCGCCAGCGCTTTAATCATATGCAGCCGCTGAACGGCCGCCAGATTATATAACCGGTAACCCGCCGCGCTTCTGGCCGAAGGCGTCAGCAATCCCGTTTGTTCATAGTGATGTAACGTGCGGACGGTCATTCCGGCGCGCTTCGCCAGTTCTCCCACCTGAATTAACATGGCTGCTCCTTTCGTATACCAGTGGCACGACTCTGCTGCCTGACGTGACGTCAGGGTCAAGCGCTAAATACGGGGAGGGTATTAAGCAGACTATGCCGAAGAAGCACAATGAGAGAAATAAGGAATTGAGACGACAGCAGAAAGACAGCCTGACCAGGCTGCATGAAAACGCACCAGCCGTTGACAACGGCTGGTGGTAAAGAATTCACTCAGCTGTGGCGATGCTGATCGCGGCGGCAGCGTTTATCGTAGTGGCGAACCCACCAGTATCTGTCGCTGACCTGTTCATGACCGCCGATACGCGCGCCCGCCAGCCACAGTACCGCGCCGACAAAAATACTTAATATCGCGCCGTGTGCGAAAAACTGCGGCAGGTCAAGCTGCGGAAGCTGGTTTAAAATGGAATAACCAACGCCGACAACCATGACGACCAACCCCAACCCCATCAGTACATTACCGAGTAACGAAGCGTTTCTGCGTTTCATATGTCACCTCCGGAACCTTGGGTTGCATGGGAATATCCCCAAATCTTATAGGTGTAGTATAGACAATAGCCAATATAGCGATTGCGTGGACGATCACATAAGCGAACATCTTGCCAACAAAAGTTTACAAATAACCTACTGAACAACATCAAATTCTAATTGTTCAAAGCCGTGATTATCCGTTCCGGCCGCGCTTCGCTGGCAGAATTTTGTCAACCGCGCGCGCAGACAGTACACTACGCGCCAGAGAACGATCCAAGCAGGATAAAAAAGTGAGCATAAAACTGATTGTCGGCCTGGCGAACCCCGGCGCTGAATACGCAGCGACCCGACATAACGCCGGCGCCTGGTACGTGGATTTATTGGCAGAACGCTACCGCGCGCCGCTGCGCGAAGAGAGCAAATTCTTCGGCTATACCTCGCGGATTAACCTTGCGGGCGAGGATGTTCGCCTGCTGGTCCCAACGACCTTTATGAACCTGAGCGGTAAAGCCGTCGGCGCGATGGCGACCTTTTTTCGCATTAACCCGGATGAAATCCTGGTCGCCCACGATGAGCTCGACTTACCGCCTGGCGTCGCTAAGTTCAAGCTGGGCGGCGGTCACGGCGGCCATAATGGCCTGAAAGACATCATTAGCAAGCTGGGCAATAACCCGAACTTTCACCGCTTACGCGTGGGAATCGGCCATCCGGGCGATAAAAATAAAGTTGTCGGTTTTGTGCTGGGCAAGCCGCCCGCCAGCGAGCAGAAGCTGATTGATGAGGCCGTTGACGAAGCGGTACGCTGCACCGAAGTGTGGATGAAGGATGGCCTGACCAAAGCGACCAACCGTTTACACGCTTTTAAAGCGCAATAACCGGTCGGCGTGCGGAATTTTTGTCACGCACCGTGTATAATAGGCGAAGTTATTTACTTTTCTACAATCTGTTCACTGTAACAGGTTGATTATCCAAAGATTAAGGTGATTTAAATCATGGGATTCAAATGCGGTATCGTCGGTTTGCCCAACGTCGGCAAATCCACCCTGTTCAATGCGCTCACCAAAGCGGGTATTGAAGCGGCCAACTTCCCCTTCTGTACCATTGAGCCGAACACCGGTGTCGTGCCGATGCCCGATCCGCGTCTGGACAAACTGGCTGAAATCGTTAAACCGCAGCGTATTCTGCCGACCACGATGGAATTCGTTGATATCGCGGGCCTGGTCAAAGGCGCCTCCAAAGGCGAAGGCCTGGGCAACCAGTTTCTGACCAACATCCGCGAAACCGAAGCTATCGGTCACGTGGTGCGCTGTTTCGAAAACGACAACATTATCCACGTTAACAATAAAGTGGACCCGGCTGACGATATTGAAGTGATCAATACCGAACTGGCGCTCTCCGACCTGGATACCTGCGAACGCGCCATCCATCGCGTGCAGAAGAAAGCCAAAGGCGGCGATAAAGACGCGAAAGCCGAGCTGGCGGCGCTGGAAAAATGCCTGCCGCACCTTGAGAATGCCGGTATGCTGCGTTCGTTAAAAACCCTGACCGACGAAGACAAAGCGGCGATTAAATACCTGAGCTTCCTGACCCTGAAGCCGACCATGTATATCGCCAACGTCAACGAAGACGGCTTTGAGAACAACCCTTATCTCGATAAAGTCCGCGAAATCGCCGCTGCCGAAGGTTCGGTGGTCGTCGCCGTTTGCGCCGCCGTTGAGTCCGATATCGCCGAGCTGGACGATGCCGACCGCGATGAGTTTATGGCCGAACTGGGTCTTGAAGAGCCTGGCCTGAACCGCGTTATCCGCGCCGGTTACGAACTGCTGAACCTGCAGACCTACTTCACCGCAGGCGTGAAGGAAGTTCGCGCGTGGACTATCCCGGTCGGCGCAACGGCTCCGCAGGCCGCAGGTAAAATCCACACCGATTTCGAAAAGGGCTTTATCCGCGCGCAGACCATCGCCTATGAAGACTTTATTACCTACAAAGGCGAACAGGGTGCCAAAGAAGCCGGGAAAATGCGCGCTGAAGGTAAAGACTACATCGTAAAAGATGGCGATGTGATGAACTTCCTGTTCAACGTTTAAGCCTTTCTGTGCTCTGAGACCAGTCATAAAATCCACGCTCTCGCGTGGATTTTTTATTGACGCCGTTCCCGTCAGTTCTGACCCGCCGCCAGCGAATATTTCTTTATTTTGCGATACAGCGTGGCGATGCCGATACCCAGCTCGTCCGCTGCCTGCTTTTTATTACTGTAGCGAGAGAGGGCGTCACGGATCATCTGCCGCTCCATCTCTTCCAGCGCCGTTACGTTTTCCTCCTGGGCGATGGTCGCTGCCGCTGAAACAGGCGCTGTCGGCTGGCTCGCCAGTTCACCGCTGCTCAACAGATTGGGCGGCAGGAGGGACATATCGATAATCTCGCCCGAGGGCACCACGTTGACCAGGTACTCCATCAAATTGCTGAGTTCGCGAATATTGCCCGGCCAGCGGTAGCGTTTGAGGAAATCGATCACATCCTGCGCGACGCCGGGGTAAACCAGGTTGAGCCGACCGGTATGCAAATGCAGAAAATAGTGAATCAGTAGCTCAATGTCGTCCTGGCGTTCGCGTAGCGGCGGCAGACGCAGCGGGATGACGTTCAGGCGATAGTAGAGATCTTCGCGGAACTTCCCTTCCGCAATGTACTGGTCAAGGTTTTGATTGGTTGCGGAAATAATGCGGATATCGACCTGAACCGGATGGCTGGCGCCTACCGGCTGAATCTCTCGTGATTCGATGGCCCGCAGCAGCTTGGCCTGCAGGGTGAGCGGCATATCGCCAATTTCATCCAGGAATAGCGTTCCGCTGTTGGCCGCCTGAATCAGGCCAGTCTTACCGTTAGCCGATGCGCCGGTAAACGCCCCCTTCACGTAGCCGAACAGTTCACTCTCCAGTAGCTGCTCGGGGATGGCGGCGCAGTTAATGGCGATAAAGGGCTTCGTGTGGCGGTCGCTGAGCTTGTGGATAGCGCGGGCAACAACCTCTTTCCCGGTCCCGCTCTCGCCGGCTATCATCACGCTGGACGGGCTTGGCGCCACGCGGCTGATGAGCTTTTTCAACTGCCGCATAGGCCGACACTCGCCAACCATTGCTTCAATTTGCGGCCCTTCCTGCCCGCAGCTGAAATCGCCAGAAGAGTGCGACTGGTGAAAGGCCATTAAAAACAGCCATTGATCCTGCACCGCGTGCAGCTGGCCGATAATGAGCTCCTTGCGATCGTCAAAGGAGATAATGTGCTGCATATGGCCGTGCTTAAAATTATCTTCGAAGGTCAAAGGCTGAAACTGGATGGACTTGCCAATAACGTGGCCCTGCGTCACGCTCATTATTTTCAGCGCGGCCTGGTTGGCAAATTTAACTTTTTGATCGTTGCCTACCACCAGCACGCCCTGGTCCATATTTTCAATCATGGTTAAAAATATTTTGTGGATATTATCGCCAACTGCCCGTTCCTGTAAAAAGCGGGAAACGAATATGCTGGAGACGTGGCGAACATAATCTGAAAATTCCTGAATGTTCTCATTAATACGTTCCTGCTGCTCGCGGGTTAGCGCCACCAGGCTAATAACGCCAACGCAGCGGTCGTGATACATCACCGGAGTGCCGAGGAACGCTTTCTCTTCGCACTTGTCCTTATTGTTACAATCTTTGCAGAGAGGATCGAAGCGGGAATGGGTGACGACCTTTTCGCTCTGTGTTTCAATAATGTAACGAAGAAGCCGTGAATTTGAATTTAATTTATAGCCAATCTGCTTACTATAAGCCCCGGTTCCCGCAACGCGGTATAATTCGTTATCGACAATCTCAACCTCCAACTGTAGTACGCTGGACAACATCCTTGCAAACTTCTGAATTGTAGGCTGAATCTGCATTAAAATGGAAGGTGCTTTGGACGGTATCATGTATATCGGCCTTCTATTATTGCTCACCTGATCGGCATCGAGCGAGGCGGTTTTATTTATCTCTGAAGAATGATACCACTCCCTTTAGCGGCGAGCATTGATATAGATAGGGCCGATCCCCCCACCTTATCTTAAATATGCAATAGCTATCACAGTTCCTTATCAATATGATAAATTCACAGCGGATTTTATCATATTGGCGCAGTGTGAAGATGATAATCGTATTATTCACTGCGCCCTCCCTTGCCTGTACTGCTGGAATTGACGCCAGTGGCACAAATGTCAGCGTTTCCCTGCCGGAGAAACACGCCTGAATTCGTGACCGAGTTAGCATAATCTCAACCATTCAATTTTGACCGTCGCCTCTTGCGGAGGATTTGGCACGCTTATTGTTAGTGATTATACAGCGCTGGCAGTCGCTAATTCGGCAACTCTGCATATCCGACCGCACAGCAATCATTAAGCCGTCATTCACGACCAGGATTGAAACATGAAAACTGTTAACGAACTGATTAAGGATATCAATAAACTTAACTCTCATCTCAGTGAGAAAGACTTTTTGCTGACCTGGGAGCAATCGCCGGATGAGCTGAAGCAGGTGCTGGATGTCGCCGCCGCGCTGAAAACCCTGCGCGATGAAAATATCGCCACCAAAGTGTTTAACAGCGGATTAGGTATTTCCGTATTCCGCGATAACTCAACCCGCACCCGCTTCTCCTATGCCTCCGCGCTCAACCTGTTAGGTCTGGCCCAGCAGGATCTGGATGAGGGAAAATCGCAAATTGCCCACGGCGAAACGGTCCGTGAAACCGCCAACATGATCTCCTTCTGCGCCGATGCCATCGGCATCCGCGATGACATGTTCCTTGGCGCGGGCAATGCCTACATGCGTGAGGTAGGCGAAGCGCTGGATGACGGCCACAAGCAGGGCGTCCTGCCGCAGCGTCCGGCGCTGATCAATCTGCAGTGCGATATCGACCACCCGACGCAATCCATGGCCGATCTCGCCTGGCTGCGCGAGCACTTCGGTTCGCTGGAGAACCTGAAGGGCAAGAAAATCGCTATGACCTGGGCCTATTCGCCGAGCTATGGCAAACCGCTCTCGGTACCGCAGGGCATTATCGGCCTGATGACCCGCTTCGGAATGGACGTTACCCTCGCCCACCCGGAAGGTTACGACCTGATCCCGGACGTTATTGAAGTGGCAAAAAACAACGCCAAAGCTTCCGGCGGCAGCTTCCGCCAGGTAAACAGCATGGAAGAAGCATTTAAAGACGCCGATATCGTCTACCCGAAATCCTGGGCGCCGTACAAGGTGATGGAAAAACGCACCGAGCTGCTGCGCGCGAATGACCATGAAGGCCTGAAGGCGCTGGAAAAAGCCTGCCTTGAACAGAACGCCGGACATAAAGACTGGCACTGTACGGAAGAGATGATGAAACACACCCGCGACGGCGACGCGCTGTACATGCACTGCCTGCCGGCGGATATCACCGGCGTCTCCTGCGACGCGGGCGAAGTCACCGAGGGCGTCTTCGAGAAGTACCGTATCCCGACCTACAAAGAGGCCAGCTGGAAGCCGTATATCATCGCCGCGATGATCGTGTGCCGCAAATACGCCAATCCGGGCAAGGTGCTGGAGCAGCTGCTCAAGGAAGCGCAGAAACGCATCAAATAATCCCCAGGCTGGCCTGCGGGCCAGCCTCATGACTTCGCCCATAAAAGGATAAGGATCGAGTATGTCTGCTTTCTCACTGAAAATGGATATTGCCGAAAACCGTTTTTTCAACGGGGAGACTTCGCCGCTGTTTTCACGCCAGCAGGCGCAGCAGGCTCGCCGCTTTCATCAAAAAATTACCGGCTATAAGCCTACGCCGCTGGTGGCGCTGAACGAGCTTTCCGCCCTGTTTGGCGTGCAAAAAATCCTCGTCAAAGACGAGTCCCGGCGCTTTGGCCTCAATGCCTTCAAAATGCTCGGTGGCTCTTACGCTATTGCCAGGCTGCTCTGTGAAAAATACCATTTAGATATCAACGATCTCTCCTTCGAAACGCTCAAATCCAGCATTAAAGAGAAGATGACGTTCGCCACCACCACCGATGGCAACCACGGCCGCGGAGTGGCGTGGGCGGCCCGCCAGTTAGGCCAGAACGCCGTTATCTATATGCCTAAAGGTTCCGCACAGGAGCGGGTTGATGCCATTCTGCGCCTCGGCGCCGAGTGTATCGTCACCGACATGAACTACGACGACACCGTCCGCTTTACCATGCAGACCGCGCAGAAAAACGGCTGGGAGGTGGTGCAGGACACCGCCTGGGAAGGCTACACAAAAATTCCGACCTGGATTATGCAGGGCTACGCCACCCTCGCTGATGAAGCGGTAGAACAGCTCTCCTCGATGGGTATCGCCCGTCCGACGCACGTGCTCCTGCAGGGCGGCGTGGGGGCGATGGCGGGCGGCGTGCTGGGCTACCTGGCCGATGTCTACGGCGCGAAGCATCTCCATTCCATTATCGTCGAACCGGAGCTGGCCGACTGTCTCTACCGCTCTGCCCTGAAGGGCCAGATCGTTAACGTCAGCGGCGATATGGCCACCATTATGGCCGGCCTCGCCTGCGGTGAGCCTAACCCGCTGGGCTGGGAAGTGCTGCGCAACTGCGCCACGCAGTTTGTCTCCTGTCAGGACGCCGTCGCCGCCCTCGGCATGCGGGTGCTGGGAAACCCGACGGGCCAGGATCCTCGCATCATCTCCGGCGAATCCGGCGCCGTCGGTCTCGGCCTGCTGGCGGCGATTCATTTCCATCCGCAGCGCGAAGCGCTGATGCACAAGCTCAAGCTGGATAGCGATTCCGTGGTGCTGGTGATTAGCACCGAGGGCGACACCGACGTTAAGCACTATCGCGAAGTCGTCTGGGAAGGCAAACATCCGGCCGCGCAGTAGCCGACTTATCAAATTCCTCCCGCCCGGCGGGAAACCTGTATTCAGAACTGGAGAACATCCTTATGGCTAAGCAAATTCCGTTCAACGCGATCCTGGAAAAATCAAAACAGTATGAAAAAGAGATGACCCGCTTCCTGCGCGATATGATCGCCATCCCCAGCGAAAGCAGTGATGAGAAGCGCGTGGTGCACCGCATCAAAGAGGAGATGGAGAAAGTCGGGTTCGACAAAGTGGAAATCGATCCGATGGGTAACGTACTGGGCTACATCGGCCACGGCCCGCGTCTGGTCGCCATGGACGCGCACATTGATACCGTCGGCATTGGCAACATCAAAAACTGGAACTTCGACCCGTACGAAGGTATGGAGACCGATGAGCTGATCGGCGGACGCGGCGCGTCTGACCAGGAGGGCGGAATGGCCTCCATGGTTTATGCCGGTAAAATTATTAAAGATCTGGGTCTGGAAGATGAGTATACCCTGCTGGTGACCGGTACCGTTCAGGAGGAGGATTGCGACGGCCTGTGCTGGCAGTACATTATTGAACAGTCCGGCATTCGTCCTGAATTTGTCGTCAGCACCGAACCCACCGACTGCCAGATTTACCGCGGCCAGCGCGGGCGTATGGAGATCCGCGTGGAAGTTCAGGGCGTCAGCTGCCACGGCTCCGCTCCGGAGCGCGGCGATAACGCCATCTTCAAAATGGCCCCCATTCTCACCGAGCTGGAACAACTTTCGCAGAAGCTGGGCTACGACGAGTTCCTCGGCAAAGGCACCCTGACCGTGTCAGAGATTTTCTTCACCTCGCCGAGCCGCTGCGCGGTGGCGGATAGCTGCGCCGTCTCCATTGACCGCCGTCTGACCTGGGGCGAAACCTGGGAAGGCGCGCTGGAAGAGATCCGCGCGCTGCCGGCGGTGAAAAAAGCCGCCGCGGTGGTCTCAATGTACAACTACGAACGCCCCTCCTGGACCGGGCTGGTCTACCCGACCGAATGCTACTTCCCGACCTGGAAAGTGGAAGAGAACCACTTCACCGTCCGCGCCCTGAGTAACGCCTACGAAGGTCTGTTCGGCAAAGCGCCGGTGGTGGATAAGTGGACCTTCTCCACCAACGGCGTGTCAATTATGGGCCGCCACGGCATTCCGGTTATCGGTTTTGGGCCAGGGAAAGAGCCGGAAGCGCACGCGCCAAATGAGAAAACCTGGAAATCGCATCTGGTGACCTGCGCCGCAATGTATGCCGCCATCCCGCTGAGCTGGCTGGCTACGGAGTAATTGTTCGTCCTGTCTGCCGCCGCGCTCTGCGGCGGTATGTTGAGGTTTCTATGCGCGTACTGATTAAAAATGGCCTCGTCGTCAACGCCGACGGACAGGTAAAGCAGGACCTGCTCATTGAAGATGGCCTCGTCAAGCGCCTTGCCGATTCTATTGAGGCAGAACAACCCTGCGAAGTGATTGACGCCGAGGGCTGCTACGTGATGCCCGGCGGCGTCGACGTTCATACTCATTTCAATATTGACGTGGGGCTCGCCCGCAGCTGCGATGATTTTTTTACCGGAACCCGGGCCGCGGCCTGCGGCGGCACCACCACCATTGTTGATCATATGGGCTTTGGCCCCGTCGGCTGCCACCTTCGCCACCAGTTCGAAGTCTATCGCGGCTACGCCGCCTATAAAGCCGTTATCGACTACAGTTTTCACGGCGTTATCCAGCACGTTAACCACGGCATTCTCGACGAGATCCCGATGATGGTGGATAGCGGCATCAGCAGCTTTAAGCTCTATCTGACCTACCAGTACAAACTTAACGATGACGAGTTGCTGCAGGCAATGCGCCACCTGCAGCGCGCCGGCGCGCTGACGACGGTCCATCCGGAAAACGATGCCGCCATCGCCCAGCGCCGGGCGGAATTTATCAACGCCGGTAAAACCGCGCCGCGCTATCACGCCCTGAGCCGCCCGCTGGAGTGCGAGGCGGAAGCCATCGCCCGAACGATCAACCTCGCCAGGCTGGCGGCAAACGCGCCGCTCTATATTGTTCATCTTTCCAACGCCCTGGGCCTGGAGTATCTACGTCTTGCCAGAAGACGCCACCAGCCGGTGTGGGTAGAGACCTGCCCGCAGTATCTGCTGCTCGACGAGCGCTGCTACGAGCGTGAAGATGCGCTTAACTACCTGCTCAGCCCTCCCCTGCGCAACGCCAGTAATAACGATGCGCTATGGCGCGGCATCCATGATGGGGATATTGACACGGTCGCCACCGACCACTGCGCTTTCTCTGCGCAGCAGCGCAGGCAGATCTCCGGCGGCGACTTTAGCCGCTGTCCGAACGGTCTGCCCGGAGTAGAAAACCGGCTGCTGCTGCTGTTCTCGCACGGCGTGATGAGCGGGCGCATCACCCCCGAGCGCTTTGTGGCGCTCACCAGCGCCAATCCGGCGAAGCTGTTTGGTCTGTGGCCGCAGAAGGGTCTGCTGGCGCCCGGCGCCGATGGCGACGTGGTTATCATCGATCCACAGCGTACGACCACCATCCGCCATGCCATGCTGCACGACAACGCAGACTATTCACCCTATGAAGGCTTTATCTGCCAGGGCGCGATTCGCCAGACGCTCTCCCACGGCAGAGTGATCTTTGATAACGGCACCTTTACCGGCATCGCCGGACAGGGCCGCTTTTTACGCCGACAACCTTTTTCCACCGCTCACCAGGCCGTCAGCGGAACAGAAACGTAATGAGAGGAAGCTATGAGTAAAAAAATTGTTCTCGCTCTCGGCGGGAATGCGCTGGGCGACGATCTCGCCGGACAGATGCGGGCCGTACAGCACACCGCCCGGACGATCGTCGATCTTATCTCCCTTGGTCACCAGGTGGTGGTCACTCACGGCAACGGCCCGCAGGTGGGCATGATTAATCAGGCCTTCGAGGCCGCGGCAAAAACCGAAGCCCACACACCGATGCTACCGATGTCGGTCTGCGTGGCTCTCAGCCAGGGCTACATCGGCTACGACCTGCAGAACGCGATTCGTGAAGAACTGCTCACGCGCCAGCTGGACATTCCGGTGGCCACCCTGATAACCCAGGTGGAAGTGGACGCTAACGATGAGGCTTTTCTTAATCCGACCAAGCCCATCGGCTCATTCTTCAGCAAAGAAGAGGCTGAGAAGCTGAGCCAAAACGGCTACATCATGAAAGAGGATGCCGGGCGCGGCTACCGTCGCGTCGTCGCGTCGCCAAAGCCGGTCGATATTATCGAGAAACAAACGGTAAAAGCGCTGATGGATGACTGCCACGTGGTGATCACCGTCGGCGGCGGCGGCATTCCGGTCATACGCGAAGGTAATCATCTGCGCGGCGCCAGCGCGGTCATCGACAAGGACTGGGCCAGCGCGAAGCTGGCGGAGATGATCGACGCCGATCTGCTGATCATCCTCACCGCCGTGGAGAAGGTGGCGATCAACTTCGGTAAACCTGATGAGCAGTGGCTGGATAACCTCTCCCTGCGCGATGCCGAACGTTTTATCGAAGAGGGACACTTTGCCAAAGGCTCTATGCTGCCAAAAGTGGAAGCCGCCGCCGCCTTCGCCCGCTCAGGCCCGGGGCGCAAAGCGCTGATCACGATGCTAAGCAAAGCCAAAGAGGGGATAGAAGGAAAAACGGGCACCATCATAAGCCAATAAGCTGTACGCTACGGGTTGCCGGGAACCTCCCGGCAACTCTCCCCTGCTCTTCAGATTGCCACCGCCTCAGCCAGACAATCCGGCTGACAAGATTGCCGCACCTGATCCATAAGCCCCCCAGGCGCGCCGTTTTTCACCTGCAGGATTTCCGCCAGTACGCTGATAGCAATCTCGTTTGGCGTCTCGGCGCCGATGTCATAACCAATCGGCGCCCGCAGGCGGCTGATATCCGCCTCCGGCACGCCGTTCTCCCGCATCTGGCGTAAAAAAGCCTGCACTTTCCGTCGGCTGGCCAGCAGCCCAAGCCAGGCTACCGGCTGGGTTATCAGCCTGTCCAGCGCCTCGCGATCCTGGTTGTTGGTGGCGATCAGTACGAAATCCTGCGGCCGCACCGCCATCGCCTCGACCACTTCCGTAAAGCTGGAGCCATGGACCAGCCTCGCCGAAAGCGGAAAAGCCTCCGGGCAAAGGCTGGCGGGATAGATATCGCCCACGCAGATGTCAAAATCCACCAGCGCCGCGGCGTGGGCAACCGCACGATTGACGTGCCCGGCGCCGACCAACAGCAGGCGCGGGCGCAGGCCGTGAACGCTGATATAAACCGACATCGCGCCGCCGCAGTCGGAGCCCACGGCGTCGCTACCGGTGCGCGCCATGCGGCCGTGGAACATTCGCGACTCCCGCTCGCTCAGCGCCTCCAGCGCCTCATCGATGACTTTACGCTCCACCATCCCGCCGCCAATGGTGCCCACAATCGAGCCGTCCTCCCGGATGAGCATCTGAGCGGAGTGTCGGGGGGTAGAGCCCCGGCTTTCGACAATCTGCGCCAGGGCAAAGGGACGGTTCTGCTCCTCAAGTCGTGCAGCTTCTGCAAAAACATTCATACCAACCTCAAAGGCGATGTTTACGGCTCTATTTGATTATCTGCGATATTTCCCCGGGTTCTCAGTTTGAGAGTCTACCCGGCGTAGAAATAGCGTCGCAGCGACCCGTAGCAACTATGCAATATTTATACTTAGCCGCTATTTTTCATCGTAAATTGTGAGCCAGGTCATTTCGTTAGCCCTATTGACGCTGCAACGAGGGTATCTCATCGATTATTTCCTCTGTTACCGCAGCAAAAATAAGCCGCCTGCTGAAATCACCGCCGAATAGCCGACATAAATTATCATTCTGATATTCCGGATCTGATTTTGAGAAATCTCGCCGAATGATAAAGCGTATTGATTTGAGTTCTCATTTACCCGCTATGGAATTATTCGCCCGGCATCGTCGAGTTTCGACCTGGTTCACAAATTAATTATTTCGCCGCCGCGGTTTGAATAACTGGTGTGATTGTTGCTCCTCTTTCGTTATCCGTCGGGATTATTACCACCGGCAATGTCGATCTTACAATGATATCTAAGGAGAGGGTTATGGGAGATATAATGCGTCCCGTGCCGTTTGAGGAGCTTTTAACGCGCATTTTCGACGAGTATCAGAGTCAGCGGACTATTTTTGGCATTCCCGAGCAACAGTTTTACACGCCGCAGGCGCAGAGGTCGATCGGCGTATTCGGCGAAAGCTGTGCGACGCCGCTCGGCCCGGCAGCAGGGCCGCATACCCAGCTGGCGCAAAACATCATTACCGCATGGCTCACCGGCGGGCGGTTTATCGAGCTGAAAACCGTACAGATCCTTGACCGGCTGGAGCTGGAAAAGCCTTGTATCGATGCCGAAGATGAGTGCTTTAACACCGAATGGTCCACCGAATTTACCCTCAAGAAAGCCTGGGATGAATACCTGAAAGCCTGGTTCACGCTGCATCTGCTCGAGCAGGTCTTTCCGCTGGGCACCCATAAAGAGAGCAAGTCGTTTATTTTCAATATGAGCGTTGGCTACAACCTTGACGGTATTAAACAGCCGCCAATGCAGGAATTTATCGACAATATGATGGACGCCTCCGCCCATCCTAAATTCGCCCAGTACCGCGACACCCTGAACCGCTGGCTGCAAAATAGAACCTTTATCGATCGCCTACCAACATGCGCGCGCAAAGACGCGCTCGATAACCTTGCCCAGCGCGTGCCCGCCAGGCTGGTGGAAGGGGTGACCCTCTCGACGATGCACGGCTGTCCGCCGGATGAGATCGAAGCCATCTGCCGCTATATGCTGACGGAGAAAAACCTCAACACCTTTGTGAAGCTCAATCCGACCCTGCTCGGCTATCCACGCGTACGCCAGATCCTCGACGCCTGCGGCTTCGGCTATATCGGCCTTAGCGAAGAGTCATTTGACCACGACCTTAAGATCGACCGGGCGCTGGAGATGCTGACGCGCCTGATGGCGCTGGCGAAAGAGCGCAGCCTCGGCTTTGGCGTCAAGCTGACCAACACCCTCGGCACCGTCAATAACAAGGGGGCGCTGCCGGGAGATGAAATGTATATGTCCGGCCGCGCCCTGTTCCCGCTATCTATCAACGTGGCCGCCCTGCTCTCGCGGGCGTTTGACGGCAAGCTGCCGATCTCCTATTCCGGCGGCGCCAGCCAGCTGAATATTCGCGAAATTTTCGAAACCGGCATTCGCCCTATCACCATGGCCACCGACCTGCTGAAGCCGGGAGGATATCTGCGCCTGAGCGAGTGCATGCGCGAGCTGGAAAAAGCCGACGGCTGGAACATGACGCAGATCGACGTCGAGCGCCTCAACGCGCTGGCGGAAAAAGCGGTGAGCATGGACTACACCCAGAAACAGTGGAAGCCGGAAGAGCGCATTGATACCGGCGAGCCCCTGCCGCTGCTTGACTGCTACGTCGCCCCCTGCGTAACGGCCTGCGCCATTAAGCAGGATATTCCGGAATATATTCGCCTGCTGGGCGAGCATCGCTACGCCGACGCGCTGGAGCTAATCTATCAGCGTAACGCGTTGCCGGCCATTACCGGCCATATCTGCGACCACCAGTGCCAGTACAACTGTACGCGCCTGGATTACGACAGCGCGCTCAACATTCGTGAGCTGAAAAAAGTGGCGCTGGAGAAAGGCTGGGACGAGTACCGCAGCCGCTGGCACAAACCCGCGGGCTCCGGCTCCCAGCACCCGGTAGCGGTGATCGGCGCAGGCCCTGCGGGTCTCGCCGCCGGATACTTTCTCGCCCGCGCCGGGCATCCGGTCACGGTTTTTGAACGCGAAGCCAACGCCGGGGGCGTGGTGCAGAATATCATTCCGCAGTTCCGCATTCCCGGCGAGCTTATCCAGCACGATATCGATTTTGTCGTCGCCCACGGCGTCAAAATTGAGTACGGCTGCGACCCGCATCTGAGCGTAGAAAAGCTGCAGGCGGAAGGTTTTCGTTATGTGCTGGTCGGCACCGGTACCGATAAAAACAGCGGCGTGAAGCTGCGCGGCGACAACCAGAACGTGCATAAGTCGCTGCAGTTCCTGCGCCAGTTCAACCGCGGCGACCGACTGGATCTGGGCAAACGCGTGGCCGTGGTCGGCGCCGGCAATACCGCGATGGACTGCGCCCGCGCGGCGCTACGCGTTCCGGGCGTGCAGAGCGCAACCATCGTCTATCGCCGTTCTCAACAAGAGATGCCCGCCTGGCGCGAAGAGTACGATGAGGCGCTGCTCGACGGCGTCGACTTCGAGTGGCTATGCAACCCGGAACAGTTTAACGCCGACGGAACGCTCGTCGTACGCGTGATGAAGCTGGGCGAGCCGGATGAGAAAGGCCGCCGCCGTCCGGTAGAAACCGATGAACTTCGCACGCTGAAAGTCGACTCCCTGATTACCGCCATCGGCGAGCAGCAGGACGGCGAAGCGCTGTCGGCAATGGGGATCCCGCTCGACCCGCAGGGCTGGCCGGTGGTCAACGCCGATGGCGAGACCAGCAAGCCGAACGTCTTTCTGATTGGCGACGTTCAGCGCGGCCCCTCTTCTATCGTCTCCGCTATCGGCAACGCGCGGCGGGCCACGGACGTGATCCTGGCGCGGGAAAATATCGCCAGCAGCTACGGGAATAAAGTCTGGAACAATGTCGATCCGGCAAAGGTGTATCAGCGTAAAGGCGCTATCGCCGTCACGCTGGTGGATAAAAACCAGCGCGAGGCTTTTGTCGAGCAGGAAGCCAGCCGCTGCCTGGAGTGCAACTACGTGTGCAGCAAGTGCGTCGACGTCTGTCCAAACCGCGCCAATATTTCCGTGGCCGTCCCGGGGTTCCAGAATCGTTTCCAGACCCTGCACCTGGACGCTTATTGCAACGAATGCGGCAACTGCGCTCAGTTCTGCCCGTGGCAGGGGAAACCGTATAAAGACAAAATCACCGTATTCAGCCTCGAGCAGGATTTTGTCAACAGCACCAATCCGGGCTTCTTCGTCGAGGGCGCCAGCGTCAAAGTGCGTCAGAACGACCAGACGTGGCAGCTGGAAATTAACGACCGCGGCCAGTTTAACGAGGTACCGGCCCAGCTCGACGCCATGTGCCGCATCATAAGCCATATTCATCAGCATCAAAGCTATCTCCTGGGAGGCGTTGAAGTATGAGTATCCTGATCCTGAAAAATGCCACCGCCGCGCAGATCTATCCGGCGAAAGTGTGGGAGAACGTCGATATTGCCATTGAGGATGATAAAATTCTCGCCGTCGGCCCCGGCCTGTGCCAGCGCTATCCGCAGGCGCAGGTGAAAGAGATGCGCGGGCAACTGGTAATGCCCGGCATGGTCTGCTCGCACAATCACTTTTATTCCGGCCTGTCCCGGGGGATTCAGGCTAATATCGCGCCCAGCCCGGACTTTATCTCCACGCTGAAAAACCTGTGGTGGCGCCTTGACCGTGCGCTGGACGAAGAGTCGCTTTTCTACAGCGGGCTGATCTGCGCCATGGAGGCCGTGCGTAGCGGCTGCACGGCGGTTATCGATCATCATGCGTCGCCCCACTATATCGCTGGCTCCCTGAGCCAGCTGCGCAACGCTTTTCTCAAAATCGGGCTGCGCGGGATGACCTGCTTCGAAACGACCGACCGCAACTTTGGCAGCCGCGAGCTGCGCGACAGCGTTGAGGAGAATATTCGCTTTGCCAGAGAGATCGACGCCGCCCGCGAAAAAGGAGAGCAACCTTATCTGGTGGAGGCCCATATCGGCGCCCATGCGCCGTTCACCGTGCCTGATGAAGGCCTGGCGATGCTGCGCGAAGCGCTAAAAGCCACCGGCCGCGGCCTGCATATCCACGCGGCGGAAGACCGCTACGATGTTTCTCACAGCCATCACCTTTACGGCAAGGACCTGCTGGTGCGGCTGGCGGAGTTCGACCTTATCAACAGTAAGACGCTGATTGCTCACGGTCTGTATATCTCCGATGCCGACGTGGAGCTGCTCAATGCGCAGGATGGTTTCCTGGTGCATAACGCGCGCTCCAATATGAACAATCACGTCGGCTACAACCACCGCCTGCCGCAGATCCGTAATCTGGCGCTCGGCACCGACGGCATTGGTTTCGATATGTTCGAGGAGCTGAAGTTTGCCTTCTTTAAACACCGCGACGCCGGCGGGCCGCTGTGGCCGGACAGCTTCGCGAAGGCGCTGAGTAACGGTAATGAACTGTTGAATCGCAACTTCAACGCCCACTTTGGCCGCCTTGAGGCGGGCTATAAAGCGGACCTCACCATTTGCGACTATATGGCGCCGACGCCGCTGATCGCGGAAAATATCGCCGGACATATCGCCTTCGGCCTGGGAGCAAACAGCGTGCGCAGCGTGATGGTGAACGGCGTGATGATCTACGAGGATCGCCAGTTCAGCTTCGACTGCGAGCCGATATTCCGCGAAGCGCAGAAAGTGGCGAAAAAAATGTGGGCGCGAATGGATGCGCTCCCCGCATAGCCCGTGCAAAAATGCTAAGCCGGCCTGACAAGCCGGTTTTTTTTGCAGACAGCGCGCGTGAAATGACCCGGCAGCTTACGCGCCGCCGGGCGCAACGTTTATAGCGACAGCAGCGCGGCAGTAGCGATATTGCGCTGCTTTTGCAGCGCTCTGAGCTGCTCTTCGGTCATGATACTCAGCGCCGCCGTCGGGCAGACATCAACGCAGGCGGGGCCACGCTCGCGGGTACCACAAAGGTCGCACTTGACGATAACCGGCGTCAGACCGGCCTCCACCTCGATGGTAATCGCCCCAAACGGGCAGGCGACAACGCAGCTCTGACAACCAATGCAGCGTCCGCCGTCGGCTTCAACTTTCTCCGCCCCCATACTCAGCGCCCCGGTCGGGCAGGCGCCCACGCAGGGCGCATTCTCGCACTGATGACACATCACCGGCACGCTAAGATCGTCGAGGCGCATCACCTTCAGGCGGGGATGGAACTCCGCCCCCGGCGCCACATGTTCCAGCGCACAGGCAACCTCACAGGTCCTGCAGCCGATGCAGGCCTGCGAACTGGCAACGATAAAACTGGTCATATCTCCTCCCGGGCCCTGAATTGCGTCAACATCTCGCTGGCCGCCTGCCGCCCGGCGACCATGGCGGTAACCACCAGGTCCGCCCCGGTCACGGCGTCGCCGCCAGCAAAGATTTTGTCATGGCTGGTTTGCGTCGTTCCGCGCCCTTTTCCACCGGTGACTATCTGCCCCCAGCGGTCCAGCTTAATGCCGTGGCCGCGTAGCCACGGCATCTCGTGAGCCTGAAAGCCAAACGCCATAATGAGCACATCGGCTTGAAGTTCAAACCCGGAATCCGGGATCGGCTGCGGCCGGCGGCGGCCGTCCGGCCCCGGCTCGCCCATCTTCGTGCGGATCATCTCCACCGCGCAGACCTGCCCCTTACGGTTGAGCTGAATGCGCTGCGGCTGCACGTTAAACTCAAATTTCACGCCCTCTTCCCGCGCGTTCACCACCTCTTTTTTCGATCCGGGCATACTCAGTTCATCGCGACGGTAAGCGCAGGTCACGCTCGCTGCGCCGCGGCGAACGGCGGTGCGCAGACAGTCCATCGCCGTATCTCCCCCGCCAAGCACCACCACGCGTTTCCCCTTGATGTCGGTCAGCGGATACTCGGCGCTCTCTTCAAGCCCCATCACCTCGCGGGTGCTGGCAATCAGGAACGGCAGGGCCTGAATCACGCCGGGGGCGTTCTCTCCCTCCAGACCGGCGGCCATCAGACCGTAGGTGCCCACGCCGAGGAAGACGGCGTCATAGTTTTTCAGCAGATCGGCAAAAGCCACGTCGCGACCCACCTCCTGATTGAGATGAAAATTGACGCCCATGGCGCTAAAAATGTCGCGGCGCATCTCAAGCACCTTTTTATCCAGCTTGAACGGCGGGATACCGAAGGTCAGCAGACCGCCGATCTCCGGATGACGGTCAAAAACGTCAACGTGCACGCCCGCGCGCACGAGAATATCGGCGCAGCCCAAACCGGCAGGCCCGGCGCCGATCACCGCCACCCGCTCCGGTCGCGGGGCCACTTTGTCGATTGTCGGCCGCCAGCCCATCGCCAGCGCGGTATCGGTGATATAGCGCTCAAGGTTGCCAATGGCGACCGAGCCGCCTTCGTTCTTGAGCGTGCAGGCCCCTTCGCACAGCCTGTCCTGTGGACAGACCCGGCCGCAAATCTCCGGCAGGGAGCTGCTCTGATGGCATAACTCCGCCGCCTCGATAATCTTGCCCTCGTTCACCAGGCGAATGAAATCGGGAATATGATTATGTAAAGGACAGGTCCAGTTGCACCATGCCTTCTGCGCGCAGTAGAGACAGCGTTCGCTCTCGTACTCCGCATCGCACTCGCTCAGCGGCTGATAGATTTCCCGGAAGTGCTGCATGCGGTCATCGGCGGGCACTTTTTTTGCGCCAACGCGCGGAGGTTTATTGAGTATCGCCCGACGTCTTACGCCACGAACGGCTTCCAGCGGGGTTTCCAGCGCGGAGCGGATCTGCCGCGCGGTACGCAGCTGGTTAACCGCGGCTTCATCCATCAGACGCAGCGCCTGGGTTGGACAGCTGGCCACGCACGCCTGCTGACCGGAAGGATGCTGACGGCAAAGATCGCATTTCTGCGCCAGCTGCGGCGCGTCGTCATCGTTGGCCACCATCTCAATCGCCCCAAAGGGACAGGCGATGACGCAGTTTTTACAGCCGATGCACAGCGCCTCTGTAAACTGAACGCTGTCGTTGGCTACGATCAGCGCCTGGGTCGGACAAGCGCCGACGCAGGGAGCGTCGTTGCAGTGGCGGCAGGTTGTCGCACTGCTGGCGTTGCGGTGGAAGAACACCCGAATACGCGGCAGAAAGTCGCTGCGCTGCTGGGGCCAGTTGTCCTGGCGATGAGAGGTGACGCAGGCCACTTCACAGGCGTGGCAGCCAATACAGTTTGCAGAATCGGCAACAATAAATTTATTCATTTGCTTCCCTTTATTATTCCAGGACTCACCGGGAAGCGATGCAATAATCAGGCGATTTTTTTCAGGGTATTCATATGCTGTTCATTTTTGCGAGCAGCCTCAAAAAAAAGTGCCCCTCAGCGTAACGGCGAGATAATTATCCACGCGCCCTGAGGGAAGATTATTCGCTGCGTTCTGGATTTAATCATGTTGATAATTCAACGTATCGTACGTAATACCAAAATGAGATTGTCCCTATCTCAATGTGATAGCGCACATTTTTTGCCAACGCGTCTTATTTAAAGATATGGCCCTCAGAGAGATATTCCGCCCTTTTTCCCGTGAGTTATTTCACACAATTCCTCTTCGATTCTCCGGATATTTATTTTTGGCACATCTTACGCATATCACTCAACGTGCGCGCAACACGCTGGTGAACGCATCAGCTCAGGGAGGCAGCGGCCTTCGAATCGTAACTTCGGCTCCGTTCACGTTTATACGGAGTGAAGTCGTACAGGAGATAACAACTTCATGAAAGATATCGCCAATTCCGCCTCACGCAACGGTCATTCAACCGCACCGGTTGATGAGGTTTTACCCGTTACGCAAATGATTCTTTATGGACTACAGCACGTGCTGGTGATGTATGCGGGCGCCGTGGCGGTTCCGCTCGTTGTGGGTAATGCGGTAGGGCTCCCGCCGGAGCACATTATTTTACTGATTAGCGCCGACCTGTTTATCTGCGGCGCGGCCACCATCGTACAGTCGCTGGGGGTCGGTAAGTGGCTCGGCTGTCGGCTGCCGCTAATCCAGGGTTGTACCTTCGCCGCGCTGATCCCGATGGTGTTGATCGGCAAGGAGTATGGGATCGGCGGTATTTCCGGGGCGGTGATCGTCTCCGGTATTTTCATCCTCTGCTGCGCCCCGTGGATTAGCAAGCTCATCCGCTTCTTTCCCAAGGTGGTCATGGGCAGCATCGTCACGCTTATCGGCATGTCTATTATGCCGGTCGCTGGCGGGTGGATCGGCGGCGGCAGCAGCGAGATGAGCGGTTTTGGCGCCCCCTTCTCGCTGCTGATGGCGGCGATTACTCTGGTGATTATTCTTAATATTTACACCTTTGCCTCCGGCGTGGTGAAAAATACGTCGGTACTGATCGGCCTGATTATCGGCACCGTACTCTGGAGCTGCTTTAAGCCTCTCGACTTTAGTCTGGTCCACGCCACACCCTGGCTCCATCTACCGACCCTGATGCCGTTTGCCAAACCTGAATTTCATATTATCCCCGTCGCCCTGCTATCAATGGTCATGGTGGTGGTCATGGTGGAAACCATGTCCTCAATGATGGCGACCGGGGATATCGTCGGGAAAAAAGTTGACGCGAAAATGCTGCGCAACGGCCTTAACACCTGCGGCATCGCGACCACTATCTGCGGCTTTTTTAATCTGTTTCCCTACGCCGCGTTCGCGCAGAACGTCGGCCTGATCGGTTTAACCGGGGTACGCAGCCGCTTTGTGGTGTCGGTCTCCGGTATCATTCTGATTCTGATGGGCGTGTTCTCAAGGATGGCGGCGCTGGTGGTGCTGATACCAAAGCCGATCCTCGGCGGCGCAGGCATCGTCATGTTCGGTATGGTGGCCGTCTCCGGTATTCGTACCCTGGGGCAGGTGAACTATCGCAACAATAATAACGGCATGGTCGTGGCGTTGACCCTCGGCCTCGGCATGATGCCGGTGCTGGTGCCCAATCTGTTTACCCAGTTTCCGCCGATGGTTCAGCTGTTTCTGCACAGCGGGATCACCATCGGTACCCTGACGGCTATCGTCGCCAACCTCACCCTCAACGGCAGCGTACCTTTCCGCGTTAACCACGAAACGCCGGTCCCCGATCCGGCCCCGCCGAGCTCAGCGGCGCGCAATATGGCCGTCAGAACCGTCAGAATGTGGCTCCTGCTGCGCAAAGTTCAGAAGGAGAGACAGCCTGAAGAAGCCCAGGAGGGACAGTAATGCCCACCCGAATCCTGTTTGCCTTGATCACCCTGCTGCTGCTGGCGATACCCGTCGTGCAGCAGGGAATAGCGCAGGGCCTTAGTTGCCGCTTTAGTTATGCCCTGCTGTTCTAAGTTTAAGGACCACTGCTATGAAGAGAGTAACGACCGTCTGCCCCTACTGCGCCTCCGGCTGCAAAATGCAGCTCACGGTAGAGGAGGGAAAAATTACCCGCGCCGACGCCGCGATGGGGAAAAACAATCAGGGCACTCTGTGCCTTAAGGGCTACTACGGCTGGGATTTTATTGACGACCCGCAGATCCTCACGCCGCGCCTGAAAACCCCTATGATCCGCCGCCAGCGCGGCGGCAAACTGGAATCCGTCTCCTGGGACGAAGCGCTCGATTATGTGGCAAATCGCCTCAGCGACATCAAGGCGAAATACGGACCGGACGCGATTCAGACCACCGGCTCTTCGCGCGCCACCGGCAACGAAACCAACTACATCATGCAAAAATTTGCGCGCGCCGTTATTGGTACCAATAACGTCGACTGCTGCGCACGCGTCTGACACGGCCCTTCGGTTGCAGGTCTGCACCAGTCGGTCGGCAACGGCGCAATGAGTAATGCCATCACCGAGATCGATAATACCGATCTGGTGTTTATTTTCGGCTATAACCCGGCGGATTCGCACCCGATCGTGGCGAATCACATCCTCAATGCTAAACGCAACGGGGCCAAAATCATCGTCTGCGATCCGCGCAAAATCGAAACCGCGCGCATTGCCGACCTGCATCTGGCCCTGAAAAACGGTTCCAATATTGCGCTGCTCAACGCCATCGGGCAGGTGATTATTGCAGAGGATCTCTACGATAAATCCTTTGTCGCCGGGCGTTCCGAAGGTTTCGAAGCGTATCGCAAAATCGTCGAAGGCTATACGCCGGAGTCGGTGGAAGCCATCACCGGCGTCAGCGCCAGGCAGATTCGCGAATGCGCGCGGCTGTATGCCACCGCCGGAAACGCCATGATTCTGTGGGGAATGGGCGTGACCCAGTTCTGGCAGGGCGTCGAAACGGTGCGTTCCCTGACCAGCCTGGCGATCCTCACTGGCAATCTGGGGAAACCGCACGTCGGCGTTAATCCGGTACGCGGCCAGAATAACGTCCAGGGCGCCTGCGACATGGGGGCGCTGCCGGACACCTATCCCGGCTATCAGTACGTAAAATTTTCGGAGAATCGGCAAAAGTTCGCCAAAGCCTGGGGCGTCGGGAGCCTGCCGGAGAACCCTGGCTACCGCATCAGCGAGCTGCCGCACCGCGTAGCGCACGGCGAAGTGCGGGCGGCGTATATCATGGGAGAGGATCCGCTCCAGACCGATGCCGAGCTTTCCGCCGTGCGTCAGGCCTTCGAAGAGATGGAGCTGGTCATCGTCCAGGATATCTTTATGACCAAAACCGCCGCGGCGGCCGATGTGATTCTGCCCTCGACCTCATGGGGCGAGCATGAAGGCGTCTATACCGCAGCGGACCGCGGCTTCCAGCGGTTTTTCAAGGCGGTAGAGCCGAAGTGGGATCTGAAAACCGACTGGCAGATCATCTGTGAGATCGCCACCCGTATGGGTTATCCGATGAAGTACGACAACACCCAGCAGATCTGGGATGAACTCCGCCACCTGTGCCCCAATTTCTTCGGCGCGACCTACGAGAAAATGGGGGAACTGGGCTACGTGCAGTGGCCGTGTCGCGACGAGTCGGAGGCGGACCAGGGCACTTCGTATCTGTTTGCGGAACGTTTCTCCACCCCGAACGGGCTGGCGCAGTTCTTCACCTGCGAATGGCAAGCGCCGATCGATAAGCTGAGCGACGAGTATCCACTGGTGCTCTCCACGGTGCGCGAAGTGGGCCACTACTCCTGCCGTTCGATGACCGGCAACTGCGCGGCGCTGGCCAAACTGGCGGACGAACCGGGCTACATCCAGATCAACACCGCCGACGCAAAACGTCTCGGCATTGAGGACGAAGAACTGGTGTGGGTTAACTCGCGCAAAGGCAAGGTGATTTCCCGGGCGAAGATCAGCGACAGGCCGAATAAAGGGGCCGTCTATATGACCTATCAATGGTGGATCGGCGCCTGCAACGAGCTGGTCACCGAGAATCTCAGCCCGATAACCAAAACCCCGGAGTACAAGTACTGCGCCGTTAACGTTGAGCGCATTGCCGATCGGCAAGCCGCCGAAAGGTACGTCATTGAGGAATACAGCAAGCTGAAAGCCCGCCTGCGCGAAAGCGCCGCGGGGTAAAAATATCGCCCCGGCGGTCAATCCCCGGGGCGATATTGTCTCTGCTTATTTTTTCTGGTGACGTCCATCAACGCTATCCGACAGCCGTCAGATCCTTGCGGCAGCGGCGCGCGACCGCAAGATACTGCTGCGGAGTGTCTACATCCCAGTGAATTCCCTGATTCTCCACCGGGATAACGCGCACTGCCATCTGACCGATGACCTCCCTCAGGGTGACCTCTTCCGCCGCGTGGTTAATCAAAGATATCGCCCGCTGCGGCAGAAGTACCGGGTGGCCTTTACCGCGATCGTAAGCCGGAATGAGGCAGCTTTCCGCGTCGGCGTTGGCCCATAGCCTGCGGTACACGCCCGGCGTGACCTCCGGCATATCGCCCAGCGCCAGAAAGAAACGCGAAGCGCGGATATGGCTCACCCCGCACTGAATCGAAGAGAACATGCCCTCCTGATATCGCGGGTTAAAGACCACCTCAACGCCCGGATGGTCCTGATAGCACGCGGCCAACTCATCGCCGCGAAACCCCGTGACCAGCACCACCCGATCGCAGAACGCCAGGGCGCTGGCAAGGGCGCTATCCAGAATCGTTCCTTCGCCCCACGGCATCATCATTTTCCACTTGCCCATGCGGCTTGAGAGCCCGGCGGCCAGCATAATGCACTGCTTATCGACTTTTTTGCTCATTGTCATCCTCCTCCTGCAGCCGAAAAAGCGCCGCCGTCAACTGGCGACGGCGGCGCTTACGATGGTCAGGATTTCAGCACGGCTTTAATCGAGGTGATGATCGGCTGATATCCCGTACAGCGGCAGATATTCCCTTCCAGCGCCTCTTTCAGCTCATCGTCGCTGGGGGCCGGGTTGGCATCCAGCAGCGCTTTAGCGCTCATCAATACGCCGGGGGTGCAGAAGCCGCACTGAACGCCGCCGTGACGAATAAAGGCATTCTGCAATTTTTTGCCGACCGGATCGTGATGCAGCGCTTCGACGGTGGTGACCTCCGCCCCGTTGCACTGGGCGGCCAGCAGCAGGCAGGAGCAGACCGATTTTCCGTCCAGAATGACGGTGCAGGCGCCGCACTCACCCACCGAACAGCCCTCTTTGGTGCCGGTTAACTTGAGATCTTCACGTAGAAAATCGATCAGGCGGACATTGTCTTTAACATCGCGGGCAATGCGGATGCCATTCACTTTTAGCTCAATATGGTTCATGTTCATGGCTCCTTATTTCTTCTGCTCTGTCATGACTTCCTGCAGCATCTGCCGGAACATATCGATAAATACGGGGACTTTATAGGGGGCTGACCAGCGTCCGCCGATGGCTTTTTCTACCTTGTCGTGAAGCACGCCTGCCGCATAGTCGATGGCGGCGGCGTCTAGCGTCTTACCGGTGAGCGCCTGCTCAACCTCAGTCAGCCGCTGCGGTTTAGCCATCAGCGCGCCATCCACCAGACGGCACAGGCGAACCACGCCCTTATCGACCATGAACTGCCCGGTTAAGCTCTGGCGCGTAATGTTCAACGCATTGCGTCGGCCAAGCTGCAGATAGC
Organism: Klebsiella sp. K5-306; assembly: GCF_051835185.1. Lineage (NCBI taxonomy): Bacteria > Pseudomonadati > Pseudomonadota > Gammaproteobacteria > Enterobacterales > Enterobacteriaceae > Klebsiella > Klebsiella sp. K5-306. The sequence continues at coordinate 265,254 of NZ_JAIFJY010000001.1, read as the reverse complement.
GATTGATCAGCGGTTGCTGCGTCGGCGCCGGCAGGATAAAGCGGACCACCAGCTCATCGGGTTCAAGAAGGGTGCGATAGCCGCCCACGACGAATTCGCTGACCGGCATCCGGCGCGTTCCGCGCGCGCTGCGCAGCTCGACTTCCGCATCATAGATAATGAGCGGCGGCATGGAGTCCGCGCACGGGGCGGCGTTGACGATATTGCCGCCGATCGTTGCCCGATTGCGCAGCTGCAGGGAGCCGACGGTTTTACAGGCAGTGACCAGTAGCGGATAGCGTTGCTGAATCAACGGATGCTTAACCAGATCGGTAAAGCAGACGCCGGAACCAATTGAGACGCCACCCTCAACGTCAAAAATCTCCTTCAGCTCCGCCAGCCCGGCAATATTAACAAGCGGCACTTCGCCGGACAGCATCCGGGCCTGAACCAGCACATCGGTACCGCCGGCAATAGGCATTGCCCCCTTCTCGGCCATCAGCGTCAGAGCCTCTTTCAGGGTTTGCGGGACGCTCAGCGACAGGGTGTTGAGGCGGTGAACCTGTTTCTTATCGCCCGATTCCAGCATCTGCTCGCTCTGGCGTTCCGGCTTCTTAAGGTTATAGCCGAGGCGAACCTGTTCAAGCGTCAGCGGCAGGGTCCGGTTGGGTCGGTCGATGGCGAAGCTCACCGCGTTGTTGAGGGCCGCAGCGCCCAGTTCGAGCACCGGTTCGCCGATAACCTTCGCCCCCATCGGGCCCGCTTTATCATAGTTTTCCACCGCGATGATATCGATGTGCGGCATATCCTTGATGGTCGGCAGCAGATAGGTATCGAAGTTTTCCGATTTCACCACGCCGTGCTCGGTGTTGAAATCCTCCAGCATGCCGTAGCCGATCATCCCCTGCAGCACGCCGCCGTAAACCTGGCCGCTAAAGCCAACCGGGTTAATGACTTTTCCCACATCGTGAGTGGCGACGACGTTATTGACGGTAATTTTACCGGTGCGCATATCCACCGCCACGTCGGCCAGCTGGCAGCCGTACACCCAGGTGAAATAGGGGCTGCCGCAGCCTTTCTCTTCATCCCAGTGAATATTCGGCGCCACGTGCCAGCCGTAGGCGGAGAGGTTTGCCCCGGTAGCCCGGGTCATATCGCACACCTGCTGGAAACTGAGACTCAGCTCCGGGTTGTGGCGGTTGAACACTTTGCCATTTTGCCAGGCAATATCGTCAATGCTCTGCGCTTTTAGCGTTTCCCTGACGGCGTCCGCCATGCGTTGTTTAATTTTGTTCGCCGCGCTCAGAATCGCCTGCCCGCCCATCAGGGTATCGCGCGAAGCGACCGTTGAGCCGCCGTCGGCGATCATCGCGGTGGCCGGTTCGCTAAACATCACCCGATCGAGCGCAATACCGAACGCTTCCGCCGCCAGCAGCGACATGGTGGTCTGCAGCCCCTGCCCGTTCTCGGATACCGAAGTGGAAATGTTCACGCTGGCGTCGGCATTCACCTGAATCAGGGCCGAGGACGCATCCAGCCCCTCCGCCCCCAGAGAGCAGCCGCGATGGCTCAGTGCGAAGCCGATCCCGTAGCGAATCGGGCCGCCTTCCGCGTTAAGTTTTTTATAGTGCTCGCGTTTGGCCTCGTATTCGGCCTTGAGCAGCGTCTTCTCCAGCACCTCCTGCGCGGAGACGGTATGTTCGCTGAAGACCTGCCCGGCCATGCTGGTATCGCCCTGTTTGAGAATATTGCGCAAACGGAATTCGACGGGCGACAGTCCCAGTTCGCCCGCCACGTCATCCATCAGCGATTCGTTGGCGAAAATGACCTGCGGCGCGCCGTAGCCGCGGTAGGCCGAGGTGTAGTTGTTGTTGGTATACACCCCCACCAGATCGACGCGCACGTTAGGAATATTATAGGGGCCCGCCGCCTGGACGGAACTGCGCCAGGTGACAAACACCGTCTGGCCGCAGTAGCTGCCGCCATCGGCGATGATGTCAATTTTAATCGCCTGAATACGCGCGTCGTCGTCCACGCCAATGCGGTATTTCATCTTATAAGGATGGCGCTTGTAGCTCTCGCGCATCGACTGTTCACGGTTATAGGAGATCTTAACCGGCCGTCCGGTCAGGTGCACCAGCAGCGCCGCGCGGCAGGAGACATTATCGATAATGTCATCCTTACCGCCGAAGGAGCCGCCGAGGACCGAACGCTTAATATTGACTTTCGCCTGGGGCAGGTCGAGATATTTGGCAATCACCGCCCGGGTGCGGTGAGCGTTCTGAATCGACCCTTCAATGGTCATGATCTGTTCATTATTGTCCAGATAGGCAGTAATGGACTCCGGCTCAATATAGCCATGCTCCTGAAAACCCACTTCATATTCACGTTCAAAGATATGGGTGGAGGCGGCAAAGCCGGCTTCTATATCGCCCTTCGCCGTGTGGTGGCGATTGATGATATTGCTATCGAGTTCGCTGTGGATAAGGCGCGCCCCGGGCTTCATGGCCTCTTCCGGCGAAGTAATCGGTTCCCACGGGGTATAGGTGATTTTGATTTTATCGACGGCAATGCAGGCCGCCTCATAGGATTCCGCCGCCACGACGGCTACCACGTCGCCGCGGTAGGCGATCTCCTTGTCAATAATCGGCGGATGATCGGGAACAATCGCCCCCAGTTTGCGCTGGCCGGGTATATCGTCCCAGGTGGCGATGCACACGACCCCCGGGACTTTTTCCGCCTCCGACAGGTCTAGAGAATCAATACGCCCGGCAGGGATATCGACGTAGCGGCATACGCCATACAGCATATTATTCATGGTGATGTCATCGCCGTAGACAGCTTTACCCGTCACCTTGGCGAGCCCGTCTACGCGGGGCACCTCACTGCCAACAAGCACTGTATCCATATTATTCAGTCTCCACTCACAAAGAAAGATGACTGAATAAAGCAATGGCTATGCCACCTATAAATAAAGGGTTATTTGAGGGTAAGTTATGTGAAGCATCTCTAAAAAAACCTGCCGCTGAAATAATATGACATGGATAAGCCTGCCGGGTAATTATCAAAAAGAGAACAGGCGTATCACTATGATAATCGGTTGTTCTCAATTCTCTTTCCCGGAGCCGCCCCGCCGCTAATCATTGACGACATACATAGATCTCAGCCTTCGCTTGCGGTCAAAAAGCGGACTCAGGAGGTTAAGCCGTGAATGTTAACGCTCGCCACGGCAGCAGCTTTTTGCCATCAAATTTCGAATAAAAATTAAAATAATTTCAATAATGGAATTTAAATTCCATAAAATATGCGGCAAACAAATGTGATATATATCATAATTTTAACAATACATCGGCATACTGATAGCTACACCCCCCATTTGCGAGCTAAAAAATTACTCTATATATCAGATGATTATAAACAAAGCCCTTGTATAAACAAGGCTGATACACTTGCCTCACAAAACACACTCGAAACAAAACTTTCAAAATGTGATCTGTTTGCATTTTTATTTCAATTATTGCGTCAATAATAACGTCTCACTAAACGCACTCTGCCCGCCTTAATGGCGCAGCAGAAATCCTAACCCCCCGGAGGATGCAATGAAGGAAGTGAGATCAGGATTTATCAGAACCGTTTATATTGGCCCACCCCTTTTCCACCCTCACGCTGCCGGGGACTTTCTGAACGTCGACCATCCCGGAGGACCCAGCCCCGCATCTACCGATGATTCATCATTAATCAAAAAGAAACCTCTTTGATCGGTTTTATTTAGCGCATAGCAATCGCGCTAAATAGTTGCACTAAGAACAAAAAATTATTTCATCCCGACCGTGCTTCGCTTGGCGCAAAGGCAGGCCATGACGGGGATGGGATGACACGTTTTTATCTCGTGCCGTTAATCAAAACAAAAGGTATAAAAATGTCTCTTATTATGAATCTGAACCTACAGCAGAGAAAACGACTACACCAGATAACCCTGGTTGCGACATTTGGCGGCCTGTTATTCGGTTATGACACCGGCGTTATTAATGGCGCATTTTCCTCTCTGAAACAATATATGGCGTTGACGCCGACCACTGAAGGTCTGGTCATGAGCGTATTGCTGATCGGCGCTGCGCTAGGCAGCGTGTTCGGGGGAAAATTCGCCGATTTCTTTGGCAGAAGAAAATACCTGCTTTTTTTATCCTTTATTTTTTTCATCGGCGCACTGATGTCCGCTCTGGCGCCAGATATCACCGTACTGCTTATTTCACGTTTCATCCTCGGCTATGCCGTCGGCGGCGCTTCGGTCACCGCCCCCACCTTTATATCTGAAGTCGCGCCAACGGAAATGCGCGGAAAACTCACTGGCTTAAATGAAGTCGCGATTGTCATCGGCCAGTTAGCCGCATTTGCCATCAACGCCATTATTGGCATCCTCTGGGGCCATCTGCCCGACGTCTGGCGCTATATGCTGATGGTACAGACCATTCCCGCTATCTGCCTGTTTATCGGCATGCTGCGTTCGCCGGAAAGCCCTCGCTGGCTCGTTAGCAAAAACCGCCATGAAGAAGCGCTGGAAATTTTAAAGCAAATCCGCCCGCTTGAACGCGCAACCAAAGAATTCAACGATATCACCACCTTAATTAAGGCCGAAGCCGATAAAAAGCTCCATTCGCAAAACGCCTTTATCACCATCCTTCAGACGCCATGGATTTTCAAACTCCTGCTGGTAGGGGTGATTTGGGCGGCGCTGCAGCAGACCACCGGGGTCAACGTCATCATGTACTATGGCACTGAGATCCTGAGCAGCGCCGGATTCTCCGAAAGAACCTCCCTCATCTGCAACGTACTCAATGGCGTGTTCTCCGTCGGCGGCATGTTATTTGGCGTTCTGTTCCTGGTCGATCGTTTTAAGCGTAAAACCATCATTATTTATGGTTTCGCGATCATGGCTACCCTGCACCTTATCATTGCCGGCGTAGACTACACCCTGGTCGGCGACATCAAAGCCACGGCCATCTGGCTGCTCGGCGCGATGTTCGTTGGCGTAATGCAGGGGACGATGGGCTTTATCACTTGGGTGGTGCTGGCGGAACTCTTTCCGCTCAAGTTCCGCGGACTGTCGATGGGCATATCGGTATTTTTCATGTGGGTGATGAACGCCATCGTCAGCTATCTGTTCCCATTATTGCAGGCCAAGCTCGGGTTAGGCCCGGTGTTCCTGATTTTTGCCGCTATTAACTACCTGGCGATTATTTTTGTCGTCACGGCGCTACCTGAAACATCAAATAAATCGCTGGAGCAGCTGGAAGAAGAGCTGTCGGCCAATAAATCTTCAGCACGACTCAATGCAGCAACAAAGGAAAGCGGATTATGATCGATAACATTACGCAAGATAATCTTCATCTGTCATGCCGGGCGAAAAATAAAGCGGAAGTGCTGGCGATGATTGGCGCTGACTTTAAGGCCAGGGGTTATGTCAGTGAAGATTGCGTGGCCTTTCTTGCTGAAAGAGAGCGCCAGGTCTCCACCTTTTTAGGTAACGGCATTACGCTGCCGCATCTGCCTAAATCAGCCACAAACATCATAGTTAAAACCGGCGTTGAGATTTATCAGTTCCCTGACGGCGTAATCTGGGACAGAAATAACGTCATGTTCATTGCCATTGGCGTGATTGCTAAAGAGAGTGAGCACATTGATGTGCTAAGAGAAGTCGCGTCAATCTTTAGCGATGAAGTTATCGCCAGAGCGCTGTCATTGATTGCCAATAAAGCGGACTTTTTAAGGATCCTCCAGCAAAACCAATAAGCACGGCGCGCTACCGAAAGTCGTCAGATAAAAGCCTGCTTGTAAGCAGGCTTTTGTTTATTATGGCGTGAGGTAAAGCGTGTTTATTGCGAGCGATCAGCTGCCTTTATAGGTGGAATAGCCATACTGGCTGAGCAGCAAAGGAATATGTAGCTTTTCATTGGTGCGCGTCACGGTAAAGAGAACCGGGATCTCCGGGAAAAATGAGGCCAGTTTCTGCTTATTGAAGTCATCGCCAGTTTTGAAGGTCACTTTGTAAATCCCCGGCTGCATATCCCCTTCTGCCGGATACAGCGATTTAATTCGGCCATCGTTGTCGGTTACGCCGCTTGCAAGCTCGGTCCATTTATTCGCCTGCTGTTTTTCCAGGGTCACCGTCACGCCCGAGGAAGGCAGCCCGGTTTGCTGATTGAGAATATGTACGCTGAGCGTCCCGGTGGGAGCACTAAACGCTGCGGGGATGAAAGACATAGCAGATAACAGAACCAGACCGGATAATTTTTTCACAATGTTTTCCTGTTGCGGATAATAACAATTAAACGTTAGCAGCTGGGCTGTGAAAATATATTCAATTTTTCGTGATAAACGCGGTTATGGAAACAAGCGCAGAATGCTATTCGTCCCGGGGACGATAGATTTTTCTGAATATAACCTCAACGATCGGGAAAAGAATAAGCCTGCGCTATACTTCCTGTTCCTGCGTTCACAAAAGGACTTCACATGAAGATATGGCCTGTTCTGACTGGCGTTGCTATCGCATTAACCCTTGTCGCCTGTAAATCCCCCACGCCACCCAAAGGTGTCCAGCCCATAAGCGACTTTGACGCGAGTCGGTATCTGGGCAAATGGTATGAAGTTGCCCGCCTTGAAAATCGTTTCGAACGCGGCCTGGAGCAGGTCACCGCGACCTACGGTCAACGCAGCGATGGCGGCATTAGCGTAGTTAACCGTGGTTACGATCCGCAGAAACAAAAATGGAACGAGAGCGAGGGTAAAGCTTATTTCACCGGCGCTCCTGATACTGCGGCGCTGAAAGTCTCCTTTTTTGGCCCGTTTTACGGTGGCTATAACGTGATCGCGCTGGATAGCCAGTATCAATATGCACTGGTCAGCGGCCCCGATCGCGGCTATCTGTGGATCCTGTCGCGCACGCCGACCATCCCTGACTCCGTGAAGCAGGAGTATGTGAGCATTGCGCGGAAGTTGGGCTTCCCGGTCGATAAACTCGTCTGGGTGACCCACAAGTAAAAGGCAGAATCCACATTATCTTCAGCGAACCAACGCGCTGAAGATAATGTTGGCATAAGGCTGGAGGGCGAAAAATAATCAGTGTGATGTCTGCTGGTTAGCATTGGCCGCATCTTCTGCGGTTTTAGCGGGAGCGATACTCTCTTTAATTTCTTTTGTTTTATTCGCCGCATCGTTGGCCAGATTATTGGCATCAACAATCGCGCTGTCTTTAATTTTGCCAGCTTCCTGCACGATTTGGTCGCTTTTCTGCCGGGCATCCTGCTTGACGGCATCAGCCTGGGCCTGGGCCTGCTGAGCAATTGCTTCCGCTTTTTTATCCGCCTCCGCCTTGATGCTGGAGGCCTGGCTGCTGAGATTGTTGGCCTCGTCCGCCGCCTGTTTTTTTATTGCATCAATGTGTTTATCAGCTTCATCCTTAATGGCGTCGGCTTTATCGGACGCCGCCTCTTTAATTTGTTGGGCGTTATCTTTTGCTTTATCCAGATTAGCATCAACCTTTGAGGAATCATCACAGCCGGCAAGAAATAAGCATACGGCAGAAGCGATTAGCGTTTTACTCCAGAGTTTCATAGTCATTCCTTTATTTATCGATATCAGCGTATCGAGGGATCATCGCAGCGGGGTTACCAGGATAATTCTCATAACAACAATGCCATGAGGTTATTTTGACCCAATCCTGAGCCCTGCATCCCTTTATTTATAATCGCTAAACAGGCAGAGTCAAGTTCCTGCGCCATTCACCCGGCGATGGCTAACGTAAAAAACCCGGGCGGCTGCCCGGGTTGGTCGCTGAAAAAATGCCTTAGGCCGTAACGGCTGATTTTGTCAGCGTCGGACCGGCTAACGCCAGGCGGGCGCCGGCTTCGGTATCGCTATATTGCCTGAAGTTATCCATAAACAACTGCGCCAGACTTTCGGCCTTCTCCTGCCATTTGTCGGCGGAAGACCAGCCGCTACGCGGGTCAAGCAGCGCGCTATCCACGCCTGGCACGGTTTGCGGAATAGACAGACCGAACACCGGGACCGTCTCCTCGCGCAGCTCGCCGGTAGTGCCGTTTAAGATCGCGCTGATGATATTGCGCGTATCGCGTAGTGAAAGGCGCTTGCCCTCTCCGTTCCAGCCGGTATTCACCAGCCAGGCCTCGGCGCCCGATGCCGCCATTTTCGCTGCCAGAACGCTGGCATACTGCGTCGGGTGCAGCAGCAGGAAGGCCGCGCCATAGCAGGCGGAGAAGGTTGGCGTTGGCTGAGTAATGCCGCGTTCGGTTCCGGCCAGCTTCGAGGTAAAACCCGACAGGAAATGATACTGCATCTGCTCGGTTGTCAGACGGGATACCGGCGGCAGCACGCCAAAAGCATCGGCGGCAAGAAAAATGACCTTCGACGGATGGCCCGCGCGCGATACCGGTTTCACGATGTTGTCAATATGCGACAGCGGATAAGAAACGCGGGTATTTTCAGTCTTACTGCCGTCGGCGTAATCCACGCTGCCATCGGCTCTGACCACCACGTTTTCCAGCAGCGCGTTACGACGAATCGCGCCGTAAATTTCCGGTTCGGCATGCGGGTCAAGATTAATGGTCTTGGCATAGCAGCCGCCTTCGAAGTTAAACACGCCTTCATCGTCCCAGCCGTGCTCGTCATCGCCGATCAGCTGACGCTGCGGGTCGGTGGAAAGCGTGGTTTTGCCGGTGCCTGACAGACCAAAGAAGAGCGCCACGTCTCCCGCTTCGCCGCGGTTAGCTGAACAGTGCATCGAGGCGATCCCCTGCTGCGGGAGCAGATAGTTCATCACCGAGAAGAGACCCTTCTTCATTTCGCCGCCGTACCAGGTGCCGCCGATCAGCTGAATTTTTTCGCTCAGGTTAAAGGCGACAAAGTTCTCGGAATTCAGCCCTTGTTCCTGCCATTTGTCGTTGGTGCAGCCCGCGCCGTTGAGGACGACGAAGTCCGGCGTAAATTCAGCCAGCTCTTCCGCGCTCGGCGCAATAAACATGTTTTTGACGAAGTGCGCCTGCCAGGCCACTTCGGTGACGAAGCGGACGCCCAGGCGCGTTGCCGGACTGGCGCCGCACCAGGCATCGACAACATACAATTTTTTGCCGCTCAGCTGTCCGGCAACCAGCGTCTTCAGGTCAGCCCAAATCTCCGTGGATAACGGCTTATTATCGTTGCGGCCAAGGCCGGAATCGGACCACCAGACGGTGTCACGCGTCAACTCGTCTCTGACGATATATTTGTCGCGCGGAGAGCGTCCGGTAAAGATCCCGGTATCCACGGCAACGGCCCCGGACTCGGTCATGACGCCGCGCGCCGCGCCGATGAGCTCTGCACTGGTTTCATGCGCAATCAGCAAGTCGTAATCGGGGTTATAAAACAGCTCGCTGCTTTCCTGAATTCCGAGCGCAAGAAGAGCGTCTTTTACTGATTCAATACGTGACATGGCACTCCTGACAAACTATTGGCTGGATAAGATGCTATTCGGTTATTTCAACCCGTTAGTTAAGCAGATGGATTTATTTTAATAAAAAAACCATCGTGCAATTAAATAACCAGGATGAACAGACCAGAGCCGGCGATTTAAAATCGTGCTCGTGTAGGGTTTCGCCTGTACTTTAGAAATATCGTTGGCACGTATACCTCATAAGCTAACTCTGCTAAAAATGTTAACACCTGTAGGTAAGTATGTTAATTGCATAGTTTCTATGCATTATGCTAAAATTGCATAGCATTTATTGCAGGAATGAGGAATGGATCGGTGCTGGCGAATCTTGAAGTAAAATGGCTTTACGATGTGATTGCCCTTGAGGAAGCCAGAAGCTTTACGCTCGCGGCCAAAAGCCGCAATATTTCGCAGTCCTCCTTCAGCCGCCGCATTCAGGCGCTCGAGTCTTCGCTGGGCTTCAGCATCTTCGACCGTTCGGCAAACCCGCTGCAGCTGACCAACCGCGGGAAGATTTTCGTTGGCTACGCACGAAATATGCTCGACGATATGGACTTCCAGATCAGCCGAATTAAAGGGCTGAACAACACCACGCAGAAAATAAGAATCGACGCCGCGCCGTCGCTTTCCGTTTTATTACTGCCAGAAATTATCGCCGGTTATACCGACCGGAAGAATAAAACTTTTCATGTTGAATCGATTAATGTCAACGATGCCGTATTTAATCTTAAAGAAGGCAAAAGTGATTTTATCCTGTCGTTTTATAATGAAGAGCTGATGAACTATCCGTTTATCAATCATAAAATTTTCGACTCAGCGCTGCACCTCGTTTCTCCCTGCGATAAGCACGGCAGACCGCTTTTTAATTTGCATCGCGGGGTGCTGCCGCTGATGAAATACGCCAACGACAGCTATATGGGGCGCCAGGTGAATCAGGTGATCGACCGCAAGCCGGAAATTACCTTCTCGCTGACCTTTGTCTCCTCAATGAGCGAGCTGTTAAAACGTATGATCCTCAACGGCGATGGCGTGGGCTGGCTGCCGCAATACTCTATCAAGCGCGAGCTCGAGGAAGGCCGCCTGACGATAATGGATGAGAGCCTGTCCTTGCCGATCGGCGCCTATATTTATCGCTCCGGTGCGCGGCTCAACCAGTCCGCCGAACGTTTCTGGCAGCATATTAAGGCCATGAGTACCGTCACCGCATAGCTCGCGTGAAGGCGAATAATACGCTATTATCCGCCTCCACTCTCTCTCCGTGCAGCCTGATGTCTACCGTTATCGATACCTTTATCGCCCCGCCGTGCCACGCTGAAATCGATATCCTCTACCAGGATGACCATCTGCTGCTGATCGATAAACCCTCAGGCCTGCTGAGCCTGTCGGGGAAAAATCCCCTGAATCTCGACTCGGTACATTATCGACTGGTACAACAGTTTCCCGGCAGCACGCTGGCGCATCGTCTTGATTTCGGCACCTCCGGGCTGATGGTGATTGCGCGCAACAAGGCCATCAACGCCGCGCTCTGCCAGCAGTTCAGCCAGCGTGCGGTGAGCAAAGTCTACAGCGCGCTGCTGTGCGGGCATCTGGCGGATGATGAAGGAACCGTTGACGCTCCGATAGCCAAAGATCCGGCGCTGTTTCCGCTGATGACGATTTGCCCGCGCCACGGCAAACCTGCCCGCTCCGGCTATCGGGTCGTGGAGCGCCTGCGCTATCAAGGTCAAGTGCCGGTAACGCGAGTCCAGCTGACTCCGGAAACCGGCCGCACCCATCAGTTGCGTATTCACTGCCAGCACCTTGGCCACCCTATTCTGGGCTGCGATCTGTACGGCGGCATGGCGCTTCCGGGAACAGAACAGGCACCGCGCCTGATGCTGCACGCCAGCGAACTGCATTTCGTGCATCCGGTTAGCGGAGAGAGGATTGACGCCGTCAGCCCGAGCGCGTTTTAACTCGCTTCGCTCGCCAGCCCGCTGGGCCGACGCTCCCCTACGCCAATTGACGTCAACGCCTGAATTCGACTCGCTGACCGCGCTGCGACTTGCTTCCCGGTGGCGCTGTGCTGACCGGGCTACGGGTTCACAGCCGCCTGCGATCGGGTAGCCCGGGCAAGGCGCTTGCGCCGCGGCCCGGGGCAATTGCCAACTATAGCCGCACAACGCCTCTGGCCGCGGCCTCTTCACGCCACGCCAGCAGCGGCTGATAGTCCGCGCGCCGCATATCGCTGTAGCCGCAGATAAACAGCGCTTCGCAAAGCGGCTGATAGCGTTCATCGCTCACCAGCTGCTGCAATGCCTCTCTGAGCAACTCCAGCGTCGCCGCGGGCGTCGTCGCCGACGTAATCAGCGGTAGCCCCGGGGCCAGCGGGCTATGGGCAATCACCGTCAGCCCCGCCAGCGCCTCCGGCTGATGACGCTGCAGCAGCGCCCAGGTCACGCAATCAATGGCGGCAATATCCGCCGTCCCCTGCTGAAGTTCACGCAGCGACTGGCGATGGCTGCCGCTAAACGCGACCGTTGAGAAGAAACGCCCATCGCGCGACAGCGGCGCGATCATTTTTAACAGCACGTTATAGCCGGACTGGGAATCCGGCGAATTGCACGCGACCCGACGCCCGTGAAAATCTGCCAGCGACTTCCCTCCGTCCGCTTCACGCGCCACCAGCAGGCTGCGGTAGTTCCGCCCTTCGCATCCGGGCGCCGAATAGTGAAAACAGCCGACCGTTTGCACGTTCGCCAACAGCGTCACCAGCGGATAACCGCAGGTCTGGCTCAACAGCAGCGCCGGATGGCGCCAGTGCGCCAGCAGATCCTCAGGTACCGTATATGACAGCCCATCCTCATCCACCACGCCGCGAGCCGTCAGCAGCTGCCGCACCGCCCACCAGAGCGCCTGAGTATCCTCGTCATTCACCGCGTACATCGGAAACGCCAGCCTTTCACTCATGCTCTTCATCCGCCTTACCCTGCTGGTTGAACCCGGGATGCGCATTCACCGTCACCGGTCTGGCAAAAAAATGCCGCAGCCATTCACCGTAGCCGCGCACCACAAACCCGGCGTTGCGCCGCTGATACTCCGCCTGATTATGCAGATAGATTTTTCGCAGCCCGTACCACGGTACGCCCGGCAAATCGTGATGCACTGAATGGTAGTTGAGATTGAGGAACAGCACCCGCCAGACCAGTCCCGCCTCGTTAATCACCGAACGGGCCAGCGGATCGTCCGCGGCGCGGTGCTCAAGAAAAGAGCGCACTTTGGTTAACGCCAGCGCAGGATAGCTGACAGCCAGCACGAAATAGAGCGACGAAAAGTCAAGGTGATGCATCCACGCGAACAGCGCCGCCAGCAGCAGGCCGTGAACCAGCCACATCGCTAGCGTTTTCACCCGCCGAAGACGCAGCGCCGTCAGCGCGCAGCTGAGCGTCTGGGCAATATCCAGCAGCGGCGCTACCAGCAGCCTGCCGATAAACGTATTGCGCAGATGAATAAGACTGCGCTGCCAGGGGGCAAAATGCTGCCAGCTCTGCGGCGTAAAATAGTAGGATTCCGGATCGTCAACCGGCTGCGTCAGCAGATGATGATTATGGTGCGCGAGGTGCGAGTCGCGATACAGACCATAGGGGTACCAGACCGCCAGCGGCAGGGTCCCCAGCAGTTGATTAAACCACGGCCGCGAAGTGGGATGGCCGTGAATGAGCTCGTGCTGCAGTGACATATACCAGGCGGTGAACCAGACCAGCAGCAGCGTGGCCGGGAACAGCCCCAGCGCGCGCCACCAGGCCAGCGAGGCAAACCAGCCGCCGTAGATCGCAAAAATCAGTAGCCAGGTCGGCAGTTCGCTGCGCCACAGCCAGCTGCGGGACAACTGCTGAATCCGCTCGCGCTGCTGCGGATGCAAATAGGCCGATCTGCTTTTTGCCATTCCTGAAGCTACCTTTTCGCGTTATCGTTTTGCTCCCCCGAAGATGTGAGATAACGCGTTAAATAACAAAGAAATTAAATCACTAAGCTTTGCCAGAAATCGGCCTTATGCGTCGTTGAGCGAGTGCATATAGCGCCACCCGGCGATGAGGCTTACCCCAGCGCACAGCAGCAGCGATGCGCCCAGCGATTGCCCCCATCCGGCCGCCAGCAGACCGGCGCCTATCAGAAGATAATAAAACAAGCCGAAAATGGCGCCGGCGGTGCCCCGACAGTCGCCATAGGCGCTCAGCGCCGATCCCAGAACCAGCGGGATCGCCATCGCATACGCGAGGGTGACCAGCGCGACCGGCGCCACAAACCACAGCGATTCCCGCAGCACGTACACGGCGGCAGCGCCCGCCAGGTGGAGGATGCAGGCGATCGCGAGCATTTGCCCCAGCGGGACATTCTGACGCAGCAGACGGCGGTTAAGCAGCGCGCCGAACAGCGAACCCGCGGCAAGCGCCACGCCGCTGTAGCCAAAGGCCAGGGCATCGAGATCGAATCTGGCGAACAGAAAGGGAGCCAGACTGTAGTAGCTGAACAGGCTGATGTTAAATGCCGCCACCAGAATTGCCGCCAGAGCGATACGCCTGTCGCCCGCCATCCGCCTCAGCACGTCAAGAAAAGACCCTCCCCTGAGGTTATGCGGGCGCGTTTCCGGCAACAACCACAGGCAGCCCAGCAGGAGCGCGGCGGCAAAAATCGCCAGCGCGCTGAAGACACCGCGCATACCCCAGATGGCGGTCAACCCACCGCCGATATAGACCCCGATGGCCGGGCTCACCGCCAGCGCCAGGCCGATAAACGAAAAAATCCCCGCCAGCTGCCGCCCGCTATAGCAGTCCCGCAGAACCGTCTGCGTCACCACTGAGCCAGTTGCCGCGCCAGCGGCCGTGACGATCCGCGCCACCAGCAGCAGCGAAAAATCGCTGGCCCACAGCGCCAGCAGGCACCCCGCCGCGTAGACACCTAACCCCGCCAGCAGGGCCGGGCGCCGACCGTAGCGATCGCTGAATCCGCCCCACAACAGAACGCCGACGGCAAAACCGATAAAGTATACGGAGAGCGTTTGCGCCGCCTGCGCTGCGCTCACGGAAAACCGGGCGCTGATATCGGTCAGCGCCGGGCTATAAATCGTTTCCGCTATTTGCGGAAACATCAATAGCGCAGTAACCAGTACCAGCGCGGCACGTCCCAACATATCTACCTCCTGATAAACAAGAGGCGCTATTGTAGGTAAGCCGTTTATCGAACATTATAAACATAATGACTTTAAATATCGGAAATCAGACATTATGGCCTGGCTTGACGCTGATGCGGCATTCGATCCGGATGCGTTAATAAAAAGCCTGATTGGCGTGCAGTCGGCGCTGGGTAACCATGACTCCGGCAGCCACCAGCATAAGATGGCGCAGATCCTGTTTACCCGTCAGGGATGCGTACGTTTGACGCTCGACGATGGCGCGCTGCTGTGCCTGCTTCCGCCGGGACGCGCCGCCTGGATCCCGGCCGGTATCAGCCATCGCGCGGAGATGAAAAATATTGTCGATTATCGTTCAGTCTGGTTTCAGCCGCAGCGTTACCCTCAATTGCCAACGCAGGCGGCGATACTCAACGTGGTGCCGCTGCTGCGCGAACTCTTAGAGCGTATCAGCGCCAGCCCCTGGGATACCGACTGGGAAACCGAGCCGGCGCGGCATCTCGCGGCCCTGTGCCAGGCGGAAATTCGCGCCGCCGCCCAGGAGCCGATGATGCTGGCGCTGCCGCAGGATAAACGGCTGGCGCAGCTTTCCGGCGATGCGCTACCGCCGGCGCTTGGGACGCTCGCTGCCCGCTGCGGCGCCAGCGAAAAAACCATCAGCCGCCTGTTCCGCCGCGAAACCGGTATGTCCTACCAGCAGTGGCGTCAGCAGTGGCGATTAATGAAGGCAGTTGAGATGCTGGCTACCGGGCAGCGGATTACCGATACCGCGATGGCGCTTGATTTCGCCAGCGATAGCGCCTTTATCTACTTTTTCCGCACCATGACCGGCATGACGCCGGGACGCTATTTCGCCCCCTGATCCTGGCCGCCCGGCGTGAACGGCGGCAGCTGCAGGAAGGTGCTTTGTAACCCCTCGGACCAGGCTTTGCGAATGGTATTGAAATAGGGATCGCTTTCGGTGATCCGATGCTGCCCGGCGCTGCTCAGGCTACCGCTGCGGTAGAGCAGCGTGTCCAGCGGCAGTCCCACCGAAAGATTGCTGCGCAAGGTGGAGTCGATCGAGATCAGCGCGCAGCACATCGCCTGCTCAAGGGGGGTATCGATGCACAGGACCCGGTCGATGATCGGTTTGCCGTATTTACTCTCGCCAATCTGGAAATAGGGCGTGTCGCGCGTGGCTTCAATAAAGTTGCCTTCCGGATAGATATGGAACAGCCGGTGCGTTTCCCCGGCAATCTGCCCGCCGAGCAACAGGTTACAGTTGAAGTTGGTATTGCCGCAGTTCTGCTGATTGCTGGTGTCGCGTTGAATCACCTCCTGCAACGTTTTGCCGATCAGCATCGCCGCGTCGTATAACGAAGTCACCTGCATCAGATTCGGTTCCTGCTGGGTACGAATGCGGGCGCTGAGCAGGCTAATCACGCTCTGAGTCGTGGCCAGGTTACCCGCAGACTGCAGGACCATGACGCGTTCGCCATCCTGATGGAAAACGTGCAGTTTTTTAAACGTTGCAATATGGTCCACTCCCGCGTTGGTGCGGGAGTCTGAGGCAAACACCAGTCCATCTGACAAACACATGGCCACGCAATAGGTCATCGTTTCATTCCTGCGGTTATTGCTGCTGCGCCTGTTGTGAATGCTCGCGCACCTCAGCGTTAGTTAACAAAATTTCTCCGCCGCCGCCGAGGCGGGTACCGCGCACCGGACACGCATCAAGATAGTCCAGCCCGGTCGCCAGCCGCAAATGCTGATTCAGACGGCGGGTATTGTTCGTGATATCAAACGGCTGCCAGCGATCGTTCAGCCATACTTCAGCCCAGGCGTGCATAGCGACATGCTCGGCGTTATCGCTGTAGACATAGCCGCTGACGTAGCGCGCCGGGATCGCCAGCGCCCGGCAGCAGGCGAGAAACACATGGGTGTGATCCTGGCAAACCCCTTTCGATCGCGCGAACGCGTCGGCGGCCGAGTCCTGTACCTGCGTGGCGCCCGGCGAATAGGGCATTCTCAGCAGCAGCTCGGCCATTAACCGGTTCAGGCTCGCTTCCTGAGCCTCCGGCTGATACCAGCGCTGGGCAAATTCGCGGATCGGGCCGTCAGCGCGGGTAAGCGGGGTACAGCGCAAGAAAACCAGCGGCGACAGCAGCTCCTGCGGCTCCGCGCCAATCTCTTCCCCCTCTTCCACGATATCGACGATCCCGCTGGCGCGGATGGTAATCTCTTTATGCGGATTATCCAGCGTCAGCACGTGCAGCACGTTGCCCCACGCGTCGGTGGTGGCGACGGCGGAACCGTCCGGCAGGGTTAATGTCCAGGCGGTGATCTTCTGCCGACCGCTGCTGCGCGGCGTCAGGCGCAGGTACTGGGTTGAAAACTTCACTTCTTCATCGTAGCCGTAGCGGGTCAGGTGATCGATTACCAGTTTCATAACGCCTCCAGATAGGTTTGTCTGATGCTGTCGGAAAGCGCGTTAATCCGCGCCAGCAGTGCATTAAGGGTGACCTGCAAATCAGCCTGCGCCAGATCGTCGCGGGTGCTAAAACGCAGGTCGACGTTAAGCTGGTGCGCCAGGCGCAGCGGCAGGTGCGAACGATCGTTGGCAATCTGCTCCAGCTGCCCGACGAGGTCGGAAATGCTCGCTCGCAGCGATCTCGGCACATCGTTGCGCAGGATCAGCAGCTCCATCACCGTTTCGCGGCTGACCGGCTGGCGGTAGATGCTGTTATAGGCCTCGCGTGCGCTGACCGCGTTAAGCAGCGTATCCAGCCGGTAATACTCGCGGACCGGATCGGGATCGCTGTTTAACTGCTGATCCTTAATCAGCAGCAGCTGGGCGGTGGCGGATGCCCGTTCGATCAGCGTCCCGATACCGATAAAGCTCAGGGCGTCGTTACGCAGCAGCGTGCCGAGAATCGCCCCGCGAAACAGATGAACCCGCTCTTTTACCCACTCAAAGAAAGCGTCGTTGCCCAGCTCGCCGATCCCCTGCTGGCGCAGTTTTCGCAGCTCAATACGCGTGGCGTTGATGCTTTCCCACACTTCCGCCGACAGGCTGCCGCGCACCGCGTGGGCGTTGTTCCACGCCATCTCGACGCAGCTAAAAATGCTGTACGGGTTGTTGCCATCGAGGGCGAAAAAATTAAGCAGGTTGCTCATGGTGAAACGCGCGTGCCGGGCCTGAAACAGCTCATGGGTCAGCGATAGATTTAGCGGCAAGCCTAAATCCCGCGACTGCTGGCTGTGGCGGGGGATCATCGACAGCTTCCAGGTCACGTCCAGCACCCGGGCATAGCTTTCCGCGCGCTCAAGATAGCGCGCCATCCAGAAGAGTTCACTCGCTGTGCGGCTTAACATGATTCGTCCTCCTCCATCACCCAGGTATCCTTGGTTCCGCCGCCCTGCGACGAGTTCACCACCAGCGAGCCTTCGGTTAGCGCCACCCGCGTCAGGCCGCCGGGAACCAGGCGGATCTCCTGACCGGAAAGGACAAAGGGCCGGAGATCGATATGGCGCGGCGCCAGCCCCTCTTCTATAAAGGTCGGGCAGGTTGACAGCGCCAGGGTGTCCTGGGCGATATAGTTGGCCGGGTTTGCCAGCAGACGCTGACGAAACGCATCGCGCTCCTCTTTGGTCGAGCGCGGGCCGACCAGCATGCCGTAGCCGCCCGCGCCGTGAACCTCTTTCACGACCATCAGCTCAAGATGGCTCAGCACGTAGCTGAGATCTTCCGCTTTACGGCATTGCCAGGTGGGAATATTGCTGAGGATCGGTTGCTCGCCCAGATAGAAACGGATCATCTCCGGCACGAAGGGGTAGATCGATTTATCGTCGGCGACGCCGGTGCCGATGGCATTCGCCAGCACCACGCCTCCGGCGCGGTACACCGACAGCAGCCCCGGCACGCCCAGCATAGAGTCGGCGCGAAAGGCCAGCGGGTCGAGATACGCATCGTCGATCCGCCGGTATATAACGTCCACGCGCCGCGGCCCCTCGGTGGTGCGCATATACACCGCCCCGGTTTTAATAAACAGATCCGCGCTCTCCACCAGCTCAACGCCCATCTGCTGGGCCAGAAAGCTGTGTTCAAAATAGGCGCTGTTAAACCGCCCTGGGGTCATCACCACCACGCACGGGTCGTCCACGGGCGAGCTTTCGCGCAGCGTTTGCAGCAGATAGCTGGGGTAGCGTTCTACCGGCGCAATACGGTGCTGTTCGAACATTTCGGGGTAGAGCCGCATCATCATTTTGCGGTTTTCCAGCATGTAGGAGACGCCGGAGGGGGTGCGGAGATTATCCTCCAGCACGTAATACTGGCCGTCGCTGTTGCGCACCATATCAACCCCGGTGATATGGGCATAGGTGTTATTGGGTAAGTTTATCCCCTGCATACAGGGCTGATACTGTTCATTCGCCAGCACCTGTTCGGCCGGGATCAGTCCCGCGCGCAGGATATTTTGATCGTGGTAAATATCGTAAAGAAAGGCGTTGAGCGCCTTCACCCGCTGGCGGATGCCGCGGTCGATTCGCTGCCACTCGCCGGCGGGGATAATGCGCGGCACGCTGTCGAAAGGGATCAGACGTTCGGTCCCCTCGTCTTCGCCGTAGACGTTAAAAGTGATGCCGATGCGGTGAAAGAGCAGCTCCGCCTGCTCTTTTTTCTGCCGGATAGAGAATTGATCGGTACTGCGAAACCATTGCCACCAGGCGTTATAGTGCTGACGCTGCTCTCCCTGTGCGGTAAGCATCTCATCATAATAATGCCCGTCAGGAAGCGTTATTTTTATCATGGCCGTCTCCTCCGGTTGTACTCACTTTGAGGTCATCCCCGGGAGAGATAAGCATTAATTATGCCAGGTAGCACAGCGCAGCGGCATAGCGTAACGCCGCGCTTATCTGAATAAAAAAACAACCCGTTATTATGCTTGTTCAGGCTCTGCCGTCAGCCAGAATCGCACCAAATTGGGGCGTTCGCTCCCGCGTTAACGGGCGGGTCGATAGCCCGCATCCGTCGCCAGATAACGGCTCGCGAAGAGGCCGCACGCGACCTGAACGTCTGCCACGGTTAGTCGTTAACGCGCCTCAGCTCCAGCCACTCCACCACCAGACCCGGCTTGATAACGTCAAACCCCACGCGGTATTTCCCCGGCTGTAGCGCAACCCGACACAGCTTCTGCACCATTTCCCGGCCGAGCGTGCCGTGGGTGTGTATCGTTGCCACGAACTGGTCATTGAGCAGCAGATTGCCGGCGGTTTGCGCCAGTGGCGCGCCGTCGGCGTACACGCTGACCAGCACATCGTAGACTGCCGCCTGTTCAACGCTCAGCACCAGGTCCTCGTCATAGCGCAGACGCGACTGCTCGGCGATTTTAATTGCCCCCTCGCAGCCGGCGGCGCAGGCCGGTTCTGCCGCCAGGTGAATCACATTCGCCCGGGGCGCCTCTCCACGCTTAAAGGCCTGAGTCTGCAGCATAAAATCGAGGATGTTTATCGCGCAGCGCTGAAGCTCCCCGAGCGTGAGTTCCCCTTTTGCCAGCGCCGCCAGGGTGTTATCACCGGCAGCGTTAACCTCCGCGCCGTTATTATTGACCACCATATAGAGATCGTTCTGCGCGCGGATCATCGCCGCGGTGTTGCGGGTGCTCGCCGCGCCGCCATCGATGGGATCGTTCATCGTTGCCCACCAGTCGGTCATGACGATCCCGCGAAAGCCCCACTCTTCGCGCAGTACGGTGGTGGTGAGATCGTAGCTGGAGGCCGCCTGGTAACCGTTGACCGGGTTGTAGGCGGTCATCACCGCGCTGGCGCCGGCGGATTTCACCGCGTACTCAAAGCCTTTCAGGTAGATTTCACGCAGCGCGCGCTCCGACACTACCGAGTCCGCTGTGGCTCTGGCGAACTCCTGATTATTACAGGCAAAGTGCTTAAGCGTCGCCACGCCGCCGCCGCTGCGAATGCCGCGCACCACCGCCGCCGCCATCATCCCGGTGATAAGCGGATCTTCGGAAAAATATTCAAAATTGCGCCCGTTGAGCGGATGGCGCTGGATGTTCATCCCCGGCCCCAGCAGCAGGTCGATACCGTTGCGCAGCAGCTCCTTGCCCTCCATCACGTATAAACGCTCCACGAGTATCGGGTCCCAGCTGGAGGCCAGCAGCGTACCGCTGGGCAGCAGAGTGGCCTTTGCACCGTTATCCATGCGAATACCGGAAGGCCCGTCGGCGGCACACGCCAGCGGAATGCCTTTTTCCAGCAGGCTGTCCGCCACTCCGCCAAAGGCCGACGCGACGCCGGGGGTGACTTTGTAGCTGCACATGCCCTCCCCGCGCACCAGACAGGCCAGCTCCTCCACCGACAGCTGAGCAACAAAAGCGTTCATCGTCGCGCGCCCTTCCGCAACGTCGCTGAGGGTAAGCCCCTGGTTGCCGGTGAGAGTGATGCTCTCTGGCAGGCGCTCCTCAATACGCGAGCGCAGGTTAATCTTCCGTCGCGGCACTTCTTCCCATTCGATCTGGTAGCGCCCATCGCCGCCATCGCCAGCGGGCCTAATGCGCACGAAAGGTACCGTTGGCGCCAGCACCTGCTGATGGCGGGAGAGGATCCGCAGAGTCTTCTGCGTGTACCCCGCCTCTCCGTCTACCGGCAAAGGTTGCAGATCGCGCACGCTGTTCCCGATCAATAAACGATACAGTCCGGGTTCCATCACGTAGCAATGGGGATGCCCGGTAGCCCCGCTATCGTCGAGGGAAGCAAAACGCTCCAGCGGGATCGATAACGTTAAGGTTTCGCTTTCACCCGGCTGCAGCAGGCGGGTTTTGGCGAAGGCCACCAGCGCCCTGGCCGGTTTCCCGAGCGCGCCCTGCGGCGCCTGAAGGTAAATCTGGACGACTTCTTTGCCCGCAAAACGCGCGCCGTCGTTGGTTACGGTGACGGTCGTCTGGATCTGGTCGTCAAAGGCTTCCGCTCGCGCCGATTGCAGGGTGAAGCGGGTATAGGAGAGACCAAACCCAAAAGGAAACTGCAAACGCTGGGGACAAAAGGTTTCAAAGTAGCGATAGCCGACGTAGATATCCTCCTGATAGAGGTTTTGCGCTTCCGCTCCCCAGCAGGGCGATGCCGGATGGTCATCCAGCGATTTGACGATGCTGCCCACCAGCTTGCCGGATGGCGTTACCTCACCATAGAGAAGCGAAGCAGCCGCCTGCGCCCCGTCGGCGCCGCCGTGCCACACGTACAGCAGCGCGCGAATGCGAGTACGCAGCAGCGGATCGTCGGCCCATGCGAGATCGATAAGCCCGGCGGTATTCAGCACGACCGCCACATCGTCAAACTCGCGGCAGACCTGATGTAGCAGCATCATTTCATCGGCCGTGAGCCGGTATCCGCCTTCAACATCCGCGTTATCCTGATCTTCACCAGCGGTACGGCCAAGGACAATCACCGCCTGGGTCGAGACGGCGCGGGCCTGACGAATCTGCTCATCGCTCAGCGGCATCTCCTGCTGATACCAGGGCTCAGCCGCCCAGCCTCCGCCGCCGTTGTCAAAAGGATGCTGTTGCGTCCAGGTCTCGTAAAGCGCGGCCAGCTGCTCATTGAGCTTCCCCCCGCTGCGCGCGCGCATGGCCTGCAACAAGGTGGTTCGGCTCACCACATTTACCGCCCCGCCCGAGCCGGTACCGCTACGATAGTAGTCAATTTGCGTACGGCCAAATAACGAAACCGGCTGCTGAACGTCAAGCGGCAGCATGCCGCGATCGTTTCTCAGCAGCACCGCGCCCTCGGCAGCGGCGGCGGCGGCAAATTCGGCAAACCCTTCCAGCGGGGTCCCCGCTTTACTGTCATACATGGTGTTGTCCTGTTAACTCGAGCCTCCGCAGGAGGCGTAATGGCATATTGACCAGAGCCCGCGCAATGCGGGCGCGGCTTTGATCAGAAGAAATATTTGAAGCGAAGACGGCCGCCGTAGCGGGAGTCTTCATGTTTGTCGCCATCCGTTGGTTTCGCTTCAATCCACGAGGCGTAAGCGCCAAGGTAGATATTGAAGTTCTTCATATCCATGACATTGGGGAACAGGTACGACGCGTGAATGGTGTGGATATCGTAGTCACCCACGTTGGAGATCCAGCAGCCATCGTCGCAAGTAGAGACATAATTAGCCGAGTTGAACTTGTCGATTTTGTTGTGGGCGTAGATATAACCCAGTTCAAAACGATGCCAGAGGGAGTTAATAGCTGCGGTGAAATCCTTCTCATCGGAGGCATCCATATAGGCCACGTTCAGGTTAGTGGTGACCCCATCTTCCGGATCGGTTTTTTGTCCATTCCATGACATCGTCAAGCCATAGCCGGTGCGGTCCGACTGGTCGATCCAACTGCCGCGATTGTCGTAATAACCGTAAGCATTCTTCACGACGTTCTTTTCCATCGCGACGGCGGTAGAGAAGCGACCGCTATTCCACGCAATCACCGGACGTAAATAGGCAACGTTTTTCTCATTTTCCAGGTTATTGCCGTGATAGCTGGAGTCCCGGAACAGCGTGCTGCCATTTTCCACCAGATTATTAAGTTCGAAATACCAGTTATCTATCGTTTTACTGAGCAGGAAGTTGCCACCGCTGCTGCTACGGCCGCGGCCCTCTTTCATCATGTAAATATAGCCGTAGCCATCGCTATAAAGGTCGTTAGCCGTGTTGCCGGAGTATTCGACAAACGTATCCTGATTCAGCGGGAACATATCGTAGGCTTCGAAACGACCAACTTTGACCTTCCAGTCATCTTCCCGGCCAAAGAAGAATACCGCATCATCAAGGTTCATCTTACCGGTCATATCGGCCAGCGGCTGGGCGGAGAAACCGGCGAAATTGCCGTTATCCATTTTGCGCATACCATCGAAGCCCAGCAGAATACGGCCGTTAATATCCCAACGTTCTTTAGTACCCGGCGCCCAGTTTTTATTCGAAGAGGTTTTTACCGACGTCAGGCTACCGCTGCTGCTGGCGCCGTCCATGTTGAATTCGACATCGCCGTAAAACTTGATATCCCCATAGCCAGAGAGCGTCAGTTTCGTTGGCGCCGCGCCCGGTGCGACGGGCTCCGCAGACTCGACCTTCACGGTTGGCGCATTTTTCGCCGCCACGTTCTGCTGCTGGGTTAGCGTCTGAATTTTCGCTTCCGCATCGGCGGCCCGCTGTTCAGCGTTAATTAAACGCTGTTCAAGCTGTGCTAACCGTTTTTCAATATCCACAGAGTTATTATTTTGGGCGGCCAGCAGACCGCCAGAAAATACGGCACTCATAACCAGAGCGATATATTTCACTTTCATTTTTAACATCCCTAATTACGTTATTGTATATGTCATCCCGGATACCACCGGGCTATCCGGAGGCAATAAATCAGATAGCCCTTGCACTTTTTTAGTGTTTAATCAGGATTCAGCAAAAGTTCCGTTTTTCAAATCATCAACGATGCCGTTCATTCTATTTTCAGTTAAGCCATAGAATTTAATAGAGACTGCGGTAAGAACATAAAAAACAGAAGGTACCAGCGTGAATAACAGCACCACCCCCTGTACGGCGGAAGCCGGCTGTACCGTGGTGTTAGCGGCGTAATGGTAATAGGCTAATATCCAGCCAAGGATCGCCCCACCGACGGCGACGCCCAGTTTTATCACAAAGATATTGGCTGCAACGTTCATACCGGTAATACGCCGCTGGGTTTTCCATTCGCCGTAGTTGTTCACATCGGTAATCATCGACCACTGCAGCGCGCCGTTACCGCCCTGAATAATGGAGATCAGAATATGGACCCCAAGCACCAGAAGCCAATATTGCACCGGTACAATAAAGCACACGACCCCCAGCGCAGCGGTCAACAGGTTAATCCAGAAAGAGAGTCTGACTTTACAAAAACGCGTACCGAACGGTTTTGCCAGCACCGAGCCCAGCATGGAGGCAAACATCCCACCAAGCATGAATACCGTAATCACGTCGGCGCCTTTGTGCAGCACGCTATTAACATAATAAACGACGGCGCCGCCGCGAATCACCACGGCAACCAGCATCATAAAGTTGTAAACGGAGAGAATACGCCACTGATCGTTGCGGAAAAGAATTTTCACATCGCGGGCAATATTCAGATTTTCTTCTTTAATCGGCTGAACGCGCTCTTTAGTGGTGGCGAAACAGGTGATAAACATCAGGCAGCCGATCACGCCAAATATTGCCATCGACACCTGAATACCGGTCGCACGGTCGCCCGGATAGAGAAAGTCAGCCAACGGTAGAATAAACGCGGTACCGAGCGCCCCGCCGATCGGCGTGATGGCAAAACGCCAGGATTGCAGAGAGAGGCTTTCACGCGGATCGGAAGTCAGCGCCGCGCCCAGCGAGCAGTAAGGAATATTAATGGCGGTGTACATCAACGTCATAAATATATATGCCGCAACCGCATAAACCACTTTCCCCGAGTCGGAGAAAGACGGTATGGAGTAAACCAGCACGCAGCTCACCGCAAAGGGGACGCATATCGCCAGCAGCCACGGACGAAAGCGCCCCCAGCGGGTTGAGGTGGCATCCGCAATCGCCCCCATAATCGGATCGGTAATCGCATCCAGCAGACGAACCAGCAAAAACATCGTCCCCATCACGGCGGGCGGTAGACCATAAATATCGGTATAGAAGTAGGCTAAGATGGCAACGGAGGAGTCAAATACAATATGGCTCGCTGCGTCCCCCAGGCTGTAACCTACTTTTTCTCTGACAGAAATTTTGTCGCCAGCAGACATACATCACTCCTTTACGAAAAAATGAAACCGGTTTCTGTAAAGTCTGCATTTTTTACTTTTCCCTCCTACAGATGCCATTATGTTTTTTTATTAATTATTTATGTTTTTTTATTTATGTGATCCTGTCAGCCTTCAATGGTATTAGAACCCGGTTTTTTGTTTGGCAGATCACATGTTTTAATACTTCGCTAACTTTTTTCAGGCGACAGGGATGAGCCGATAAAAATGCCATATAGGAATACCATGCCGCTTGTCTATTTATTTTTCTTATTCACGGATTATGTTTTTTATCAATTATCAGATATTCAGCGCCCCCCGAAGTACCATACAAGACAGCACTGTTTTAATCGCCAATATTTTGTCGGCGCGGAACAGAGCGATGCCCGGTAAATACACTGTTTTCACTTAAAATGTTACCTCGGACACGCGCAGCGGCGGATATTCGTCTAAGGTTTTCTGATGGCCGAATGCAGTGGCACATAGTCTGCAATGATAAGGAGAACAATTTATGACGAGTCCGGTTTCCCGTCGCCCCGCAACCCTTCGTCTGGCGCTCGGGGGCGCATTTGTCGCTCTGGCGACGCTGACGGCTCAGGCTGAAGAGACCCGCCCTACCCCGCAATCGCCCGATATCCTGCTCGGACCGCTGTTTAACGACGTGCAAAGCGCCAAACTTTTCTCTGACCAGAAAACGTTCGCTGACGCCATCCCTAACGGCGATCCGCTGATGATCCTTGCCGATTATCGTATGCAGAAAAATCAGACCAGCTTTGATTTGCGGCACTTTGTCGAGCTTAACTTTACCCTGCCTCAGGAAAACGACCAGTACGTTCCGCCAAAAGGGCAAACCCTGCGCCAGCATATCAATGGACTCTGGCCAGTGCTGACCCGCAGTACCGTTGAAGTAGAAAAATGGGATTCGCTGCTGCCGCTGCCAAAACCTTACGTGGTGCCCGGCGGACGCTTTCGCGAAGTCTATTACTGGGATAGCTACTTCACCATGCTTGGCCTGGCTGAGAGCGGCCACTGGGATAAAATCGAAGATATGGTGACCAACTTTGCCGCCGAGATCGACGCCTGGGGTCATATTCCCAACGGCAACCGCACCTACTATCTGAGCCGTTCGCAGCCGCCATTCTTCCCGTTTATGGTTGAACTGCTGGCCACCCATGATGGCGACGAGGCACTCAAGAAATGGCTGCCGCAGATGGAGAAAGAGTACCAGTACTGGATGGATGGCGCTGAGGCGCTTCAGCCCGGCAGCGCCAGCAAGCGCGTGGTGCGCATGGCCGACGGCGCGCTGCTCAACCGCTACTGGGATGATAACGACACGCCGCGCCCGGAATCCTGGCTGGACGATGTGACCACCGCCAAAAATAACCCCAATCGTCCGGCGACTGAAATCTACCGCGATCTGCGCTCTGCCGCGGCATCCGGCTGGGACTTTAGCTCACGCTGGATGGATTACCCGCAGCAGCTCGGCACTATACGTACCACCTCTATTGTTCCGGTCGATTTGAACTCGCTGATGTTCCATATGGAAAAAGCCATCGCTCGCGCCAGCAAAGCGGCGGGAGACTCGACCAAAGCCGCGAAGTATGACGCGTTAGCCAATGCCCGCCAGAAAGCGCTGGAAAACTACCTGTGGAATGATAAAGAGGGCTGGTACGCCGATTACGATCTTAAAAGTCATAAGGTGCGCAATCAGCTGACCGCCGCGGCGCTGTTCCCGCTGTACGTTAACGCCGCCTCCAGCGAACGCGCGGCGAAAGTCGCCGCCGCCACCGAAACGCGGCTACTTAAGCCCGGCGGCCTGACCACCACCACGGTGAATAGCGGCCAGCAGTGGGACGCCCCCAACGGCTGGGCGCCGCTGCAGTGGGTCGCGGCGGAGGGTTTGCAAAAATATGGCCAGCAAAAAATTGCGATGGAGGTAAGCTGGCGTTTCCTGAGCAACGTCCAGCACACTTACGACAGCAAACAGAAGCTGGTGGAAAAATATGATGTCAGTTCGACGGGAACCGGCGGCGGCGGCGGCGAGTATCCGCTACAGGACGGCTTTGGCTGGACCAACGGCGTCACGCTGAAGATGCTGGACCTGGTGTGCCCGAAAGAGAAGCCGTGCGATTCCGTGCCTACCGCGCGCCCGGCGGCGAATGACGATATCGGCTCGGCGCAGCCTGCTGCGGTTGAGGAGAAAAAAGCCGCGCAGTGAACCTTCGCGCGGCGGGACTCCGCCGCGCGTCTTTCTCACTTTACTGTCCCTGAATCGGCTGGGCTGATGACCCCCGGCAAGCTAAGCCAGTGGGAGCGCCCGTTACATGGCGTCCAGCGCTTTCTGCAGCTTCCAGATATAGCGCGGGGCCTGCGGTGCCGGATGTTTCTTCACCACGTGCTCAAAGAAATCATCGGCGTCCATATCGTTAATCTCCTCAATCGCATCCTGGCGATTAGACGAGAAGGTGCGCAGCAGCGCGCCCGCGCCGTTGGCGTAGGAAACCACCACCGCATAGCGCATCACCTGCGGATCTTTAATCCCCGCCAGCGGACCGTTCTCGAGAATGCTAAGGTAGGCCGCCCCCATAGAAATATTACGCTCGGGATTTTTCAGTTCGCTCACCGAAGGATCGCCGCTCCAGCCCATCCGCCGGTAAACATCGCGCCCGGACGTTGAGGGTTTCAGCTGCATCAGGCCAACCGCGCCGGATTTGCTGACCACCGTCGGGTTGCCGCCGGATTCAATGGCGATAATGGCGGTAATCAGCTGGGGATCAACGCCCCACGCCGCGCCGGCTTTTTCGCTGATTGGCATCCACTGCATCGCCCGCTTAACCGGGACTTCCGGATTCCACGGCGGGTTACGATAATCGTGTTTTGAACTACAACCGGCCAACAATACAAATAAAAAAACACACCATCTCAATTTCACACATCTATCCTTATTGGCTGAAGTTTGCCGCACGGAGATGACAATAAACGCTCCAGGCGGCATGATAACCCTTTCATTCTTAGCAAGGAATTGTCATGTCTCAGTTTTATCTCATCGCCCCCTCCGGCTATTGCATCAACCAGGAAGCGGCGAATCGCGGCGTGCAACGTCTGCAGGAGGCCGGGCATCAGGTGGCGCACCAGGAAGTCATTCCCCGCCGGGCACTGCGCTTTGCCGGGACTGAGAACCAACGCCTTGCCGATATTAACCAGCTCGCCGCCCTCGACGGCAAAAACCGTATCGTGCTGGCGGTACGCGGCGGCTACGGCGCGACTCGCCTGCTGCCGCAAATTGACTGGCAGGGGCTCATTGCCCGTCAGCAGCAGGATCCGCTGCTCATTTGCGGCCACAGCGATTTCACCGCCATCCAGATGGGCCTGCTGGCAAAGGGTAGCATAATCACTTTTAGCGGGCCGATGCTGGCGGGAAACTTTGGCGCCGAAGCGCTTAATGAATTTACCGAACACCATTTCTGGCAGGCCCTGCGCAACCCGGCGTTTACGCTTGAATGGCACGGCGAGGGGCCCGACTGTCGCGCCAGCGGCACGCTATGGGGCGGCAACCTGGCGATGCTGACCTCGCTTATCGGTACCCCGTGGATGCCGAAGATTAGCGACGGGGTTCTGGTTGTGGAGGATATTAACGAGCATCCCTTCCGCGTTGAGCGTATGCTCTTGCAGCTGCTTAATAGCGGTATTCTGGCGCGCCAGCGGGCGATTATCCTCGGCAGCTTTACCGGCGCTGTCGCCAACGACTACGATGCCGGATACGATCTGCCGATGGTATACGACTACCTTCGCCAGCAGCTTAACATTCCGGTCATCAGCGGCCTGGATTTTGGCCACGAGCAGCGCACGGTCACCCTACCGCTTGGCGCCAGAGCATTGCTGGTCAACAACGCCTCTGCCACGACGTTGAGCATCAGCGGCCACCCGGTACTGACAGAATAAAAATTCCTCTAACGCATATCCTGATCGGCGTCGGATTGTTAAAATGGTGTAGTTTTTAATTTATCTTCACGCCGGTAAGGAGTACGTCAACATTGGACGCCGCTGCGGTCATCAGTCTGTTTATCCTGGGTTCTGTTTTAGTAACCTGTAGCATCTTATTAAGTTCCTTTTCCTCACGCCTCGGCATCCCGATTCTGGTTATCTTCTTAGCCATTGGGATGCTGGCGGGTATTGACGGTATCGGCGGCATTCCGTTTGACAACTACCCTTTCGCCTACATGGTAAGTAACCTGGCGCTGGCGGTCATTCTGCTTGACGGCGGGATGCGCACCCAGGCCAGCTCCTTTCGCGTAGCGCTTTGGCCCGCGCTGTCGCTTGCCACGGTCGGGGTGTTAATTACCTCGGCCCTGACCGGACTCATGGCGGCCTGGCTGTTTAAACTCGACCTGATTGAAGGCATGCTGATCGGCGCGATTGTCGGCTCGACGGATGCCGCAGCGGTGTTCTCACTGCTCGGCGGAAAAGGGCTAAACGAACGCGTCGGCTCAACGCTGGAAATTGAATCCGGCAGCAACGACCCGATGGCCGTGTTCCTGACCATTACGCTTATCGAGATGATTCAGCAGCATGAAACCGGCCTGAGCTGGATGTTCCTGGTGCATATCGTGCAGCAGTTTGGCTTAGGTATCGCCATCGGTCTCGGCGGCGGCTATCTGCTGCTACAGATGATTAACCGCATTGTGCTACCCGCCGGGCTTTACCCGCTGCTGGCGCTGAGCGGCGGGATCATGATTTTCGCCGCCACCACCTCGCTGGACGGCAGCGGCATCCTCGCGGTCTACCTGTGCGGCTTCCTGCTGGGCAACCGGCCGATTCGCAACCGCCACGGCATTCTGCAAAACTTTGACGGGCTGGCGTGGCTGGCGCAGATCGCCATGTTCCTGGTGCTCGGCCTGCTGGTCACGCCGTCAGACCTGTGGCCCATCGCCATCCCGGCGCTCATTCTGTCGATGTGGATGATTTTCATCGCCCGTCCGCTGTCGGTATTCGCCGGCCTGCTGCCGTTTCGCGGCTTTAACCTGCGCGAGCGCATATTTATCAGCTGGGTGGGTCTGCGCGGCGCGGTGCCGATTATTCTCGCCGTCTTTCCGATGATGGCGGGCCTGGAGAATGCGCGCCTGTTCTTTAACGTGGCTTTCTTCGTGGTGCTGGTCTCGCTGCTTTTACAGGGTACGTCGCTCTCCTGGGCGGCCAAAAAAGCCAAAGTAGTGGTGCCACCGGTCGGATCGCCCATCTCACGCGTCGGGCTGGATATCCATCCGGAAAATCCGTGGGAGCAGTTTGTCTATCAGTTGAGCGCGGAGAAATGGTGCGTCGGCGCGGCGCTGCGCGACCTGCATATGCCGCCGGAAACGCGGATTGCCGCGCTATTCCGCGATAACGCTCTGCTGCACCCCACCGGCAGCACCCGCCTGCTGGAAGGCGATATTCTCTGCGTGATTGGCCGCGAACGCGATTTACCCGCGCTGGGTAAACTGTTCAGCCAGTCGCCGCCGGTGGCGCTCGATCAGCGCTTCTTCGGTGATTTTATTCTCGATGCCAGCGCCAGGTTCGCCGACGTGGCGCAGATTTACGGCATTGACGGGGGAGAAGAGTTTCGCGATCGTCAGCAGTCGCTGGGTGACGTCATACAGCACCTGTTAGGCGCAGCCCCGGTTGTCGGCGACCAGGTGGAATTTGCCGGCATGGTGTGGACGGTGGCGGAAAAAGAAGAGGATCACGTTCTGCGGGTTGGCGTACGGATGGCGGAAGATGAGGCGGAGTGATCCGCCTCGGTTCAGGTTACACTGTCACAACCGGCACGCGCGGCGCAAGGGCGCACATTAATTCATATCCGACGGTGCCGCAGGAGGCTGCGACATCGTCAATTTTGATCTCTTTACCCCATAGCTCGACCGGCGCGCCAATGCCTGCCTGCGGGCAGGTTGTCAGGTCCACCGCCAGCATATCCATTGAGATACGCCCGACCGTTACGGTGCGGACGCCATCAACCAGCACCGGCGTTCCGCTGGGCGCTAAGCGCGGGTAGCCGTCGGCATAGCCGCAGGCAACGATGCCGATTCGCCGCTCCTCAACCGTGCGCCAGGTTGCGCCGTATCCAACCGCTTCACCGGCTTTCAGATTCTGCACGGCGATAATTTCGCTGCTTAGCGTCATGACCGGTTTCAGCCCGGTATTGGCCACATCCTGCCACTGGCCGGAAGGCGAAGCGCCATAAAGCACGATCCCCGGCCTCACCCAGTTAAAATGCGACTCCGGATGCCACAAGGTGGCCGCCGAGTTCGCCAGCGAGCGCGGGCAATCCAGCCCTTCCGCCGCCTGCTCAATGCGCCGCATCGGCTCCGCGATGCCATCCGGATTTTCCGCTTCGGCAAAATGCGACATCAACGTCATTTCACTGACGTTGCTGAGCGCTCGCAGCTGCTGCCAGACGATTTGCAGACGATCCGGCATAAACCCCAGCCGGTTCATCCCGCTATTCACCTTGACGTAAATATCAAGCGGCGCATGCAGCTTCGCCTGCTGAAGGGCCTTAATTTGCCAGTTACTGTGCACGCTGGTGGTCAAGCGGTATTTATCAAATAACGCCAGCTCATCGGCATGAAAAAAGCCTTCCAGCATCAGTATCGGCCCTTTCCAGCCCAGCTCACGCAGCAGTATCGCCTCTTCAAGATTCAGCATCGCGAAACCGTCCGCGGCGCTAAGCGCATTCCAGACCCTTGCCAGACCGTGGCCATACGCATTGGCTTTGACCACCGCCCACAGGCGCGAGCCGGGCGCCGCGCGGCGAACAATTTGTTGATTCTGGCGTAAGGCTGACATATCAATGCTGGCCTTTACAGGACGAGACATGAAAGCTCCTTGTTAATTGTGAACGCCATGCAGATGCTGAGCGCGGGCCGGCGTAAAGCCGCGTCCGTAGCGGGCGACGGCAAGATCGTCATACGGGATCGCCGGCGTGCGTCCGGAGATCAGGTCGCTAATCAGCTGCCCTGAACCACAGGCCATGGTCCATCCCAGCGTGCCGTGGCCGGTGTTGAGCCACAGATTTTTATACCCCGTACGCCCCACCACCGGCGTACCGTCCGGAGTCATCGGACGCAGTCCGGTCCAGAAGGTTGCCTGTTCAACGTGGCCGCCGCGCGGGAACAGATCGCGCACTACCATCTCCAGGGTTTCACGCCGCGGCTGCAGCAGTTCTTTATTAAATCCAACAATTTCCGCCATTCCACCAACGCGAATACGCCTGTCGAAACGGGTGATGGCGATTTTGTAGGTTTCATCAAGGATAGTCGAAACCGGCGCGCCGTCCTCTTCCGCGATGGGGATCGTCAGCGAATAGCCTTTCAGGGGATAGACCGGAATATCCACCCGCCCTTTCAGCATGGCCGTCGAATAGGATCCGAATGCCATAACGTACGCATCGGCTTTAATAATTTCAGCGCCGCACTTCACACCCGAGATGAGATCCCCTTCATAGAGCAGTTCATCCACCGGAGTATTAAAACGGAAAGTCACGCCCGCCTGCTCCGCCATTCGGGCCAGACGAGTAGTGAAGAGCTGGCAGTCGCCGGTTTCATCATTAGGTAAGCGCAAACCGCCCGTGAGCTTATGGCTCACTTCTGCCAGCGCCGGCTCAACTTCCAGCAGGCGATTCGCTTCCAGCAGCTGGTAAGGCACGCCCGCATCCTGCAGCACCGCAATATCGCGGGTCGCGTTCTCGAACTGCTTGTCAGTGCGGAATAGCTGGAGCGTACCACCCTGGCGCCCTTCATACTGAATACCGGTGCTCTCGCGCAGCGCTTTCAGGCAGTCGCGGCTGTACTCGGCCAGGCGCACCATTCGTCCTTTATTTTCCATATAGTGGCGAGTGTCGCAGTTGCGCAGCATCTGCCACATCCATTTCAGCTGGAACTGGGTGCCATCCAGACCGATAGCCAGCGGAGCGTGGCGCTGGAACATCCACTTAATCGCCTTCAAAGGGACGCCCGGCGCCGCCCAGGGCGCGGCGTAGCCGGGGGAGATCTGCCCGGCGTTAGCGGCGCTGGTCTCTTCGGCCGGTCCCGGCTGACGGTCGATAACCGTCACTTCATGTCCTGCCTGGCTTAAATACCAGGCGCTTGCGACTCCTACAACCCCACTTCCCAGTATGACGACGCGCATAGCGGCTCCGTAATCGTTAAAGAACAATCATCTGATTACAAATTGATAACTCAGATGAAAATATTATTCAACATACGCTTTATTTATGGTGACTTATCTCACAGGATTCTGCGCCAGCGCTGACCCCGTCGCTTTACCATCTCCTGCTGCGCCTCATTTTTCTACAGAATAAAATTCTGATTAAAGCGCAAAACAGCGCCTTTAAGATTGTGAAATCGCGAAGAAAGGAAATGCGGATAGACGCAGTTTGCGACGCCGTGTTCTATGCTTGTTTAGAGGTTTTCCGTACAGAGAGAACCATCAACAACGAGGGCGCGCTAATGGCTACGATTGATTCCATGAACAAGGACACAACCCGTTTAAGCGATGGACCCGACTGGACTTTTGAGCTGCTGGAGACCTATCTGGCAGAAGTCGACCGGGTGGCGAAGCTGTATCGTCTTGACACCTATCCGCACCAAATCGAAGTCATTACTTCCGAACAGATGATGGATGCCTACTCCAGCGTCGGGATGCCGATTAACTATCCGCACTGGTCGTTCGGTAAAAAATTCATCGAGACCGAACAGGCCTATAAGCACGGCCAACAGGGGCTGGCTTACGAAATCGTCATTAACTCCAACCCCTGTATTGCCTATTTGATGGAAGAGAACACCATTACCATGCAGGCGCTGGTGATGGCGCACGCCTGCTACGGGCATAACTCGTTTTTCAAAAATAACTATCTCTTTCGCAGCTGGACCGATGCCAGCTCAATCATTGACTATCTCATCTTCGCGCGGAAATACATCACCGAATGTGAAGAGCGCTACGGCGTTGATGAAGTTGAAAAACTGCTCGACTCCTGTCATGCCCTGATGAATTATGGCGTTGACCGCTATAAACGCCCGCAAAAAATCTCGCTGCAGGAGGAGAAGGCGCGGCAAAAAAGCCGGGAAGAGTATCTGCAAAGCCAGGTGAATATGCTGTGGCGCACGCTGCCGAAGCGAGAAGAGGAAAAAACCATCGAAGCCGCGCGTCGCTACCCTTCTGAACCGCAGGAAAATCTGCTCTATTTCATGGAGAAAAACGCGCCGCTGCTGGAGCCGTGGCAGCGTGAGATCCTGCGCATCGTGCGCAAGGTCAGCCAGTATTTTTATCCGCAGAAGCAGACTCAGGTGATGAACGAAGGCTGGGCGACTTTCTGGCACTACACCATCCTGAATCACCTTTATGATGAAGGTAAAGTGACGGAGCGCTTTATGCTGGAGTTCCTGCACAGCCACACCAATGTGGTGTTCCAGCCGCCATACAACAGCCAGTGGTATAGCGGTATTAACCCCTACGCGCTGGG
Source organism: Klebsiella sp. K5-306 (assembly GCF_051835185.1). Classification (NCBI taxonomy): domain Bacteria; kingdom Pseudomonadati; phylum Pseudomonadota; class Gammaproteobacteria; order Enterobacterales; family Enterobacteriaceae; genus Klebsiella; species Klebsiella sp. K5-306. Next base: position 230,343 of record NZ_JAIFJY010000001.1, on the reverse strand, counting down.
GTTCGCCATGTTCCAGGATATCAAACGTATTTGTCAGTCGCCGACGGAAGAGGACAAATACTGGTTCCCGGATATTGCCGGCTCTGACTGGCTTGAAACTCTGCACTTCGCGATGCGCGACTTTAAGGATGAAAGCTTTATCAGCCAGTTCCTGTCGCCGAAAATCATGCGCGACTTCCGCTTCTTCACCGTGCTGGATGACGATCACAACAACTATCTCGAAATATCCGCAATTCATAATGAAGAGGGATATCGTGAGATTCGTTCCAAACTTTCAGCGCAGTACAACCTGAGCAACCTCGAGCCAAACATTCAGGTATGGAATGTGGACCTGCGCGGCGACCGCTCGCTCACCCTGCGCTACGTGCCGCACAACCGCGTGCCGCTGGATAAAGGCCGCCGTGAGGTGCTTAAGCACGTTCACCGCCTGTGGGGATTTGACGTTCTTCTGGAGCAGCAAAACGCCGATGGCAGCGTCGAGTTGCTGGAACGCACCCCGCCGCGGCAGAACCCGCTGTAGCCGTTGAAAAGCAAAACGCCCGGGAAATCACCGGGCGTTTTTTATTCATTCCGTGGGCTTAACGCATATTAATCGCTAAGTCGCCCGGTAGATTCTTCTGCATACGATGCCAGATCTCACCGCTGTCGCGGCCGTAGCGGCGTACGATGTCATAAACCTGCTCATGCAGGCCCTCTTCACAAACTTTAGCCAGCTGATGATAGAAGCCGAGCGCCAGGCTGCGCGCTTCCGGATTGGCAAAATAGTGGCGACCGATACGGGTATATAAGCCTTTCATACCGTTGAGGATCAGACCATAGATGGGATTGCCTGAGGCAAACGCCAGACCGCGGAAGATATTGTAATCCAGCTCGGCAAACGCATCGGCGTGGTCTTCAATTTCACGCGCGCTCGCCAGTACCTCCAGCGCCTTATCCGGATGCTGACGGAAAGCGGTACGGATGAAAATGGTCGAAATATTGGTACGCACGGACAGCAGATTATCAATCAGCTGCGGTACGCTGTCATGGTCGAGACGCGCCAGGGTTTCGAGAATATTCAAACCTGAAGTTTCCCAGAAATTGTTCACCTTTGTCGGTTTACCATGCTGAATGGTTAACCAGCCATCGCGGGCCAGACGCTGCAACACTTCACGTAAGGTTGTACGGGTAACACCAATCAGTTCAGAAAGTTCACGTTCAGCGGGAAGAATTGAACCAGGGGGAAAACGGTTATTCCAGATACTTTCAATGATGTACTCTTCAGCGAAACCCGCAGGGCTTTGCGCCTTAATGACCATAATAAGATTTCCATTACACAGCGTTGCTATTCGACTCATCATACCAGAGCGGCCATAAGGCAGATAGCGCCAGAAAGTAATTAAAAAGGGATCGCCGTTTCATTTTCCACTTTTCATTTCACATTTTCTGTTGCTAAAGAATGTGATGCGAAGAAAGTTGCGTCTCGTTTTGCGCAACTGGTAATCTTGCGTATAGTTACGCATAAAATCATGTTTCAGAATTTGACGGAGAAAGGATGTCTGTCGTGGAAATGTCTTATGGCCGCGCCCTGTGGCGCAATTTTCTTGGCCAGTCCCCGGACTGGTACAAACTCGCTCTCATCATTTTCTTAATTGTTAATCCGCTGGTCTTTTATCTGCATCCGTTTATTGCCGGATGGCTGCTGGTTATCGAATTTATCTTCACCCTGGCGATGGCGCTCAAGTGCTATCCCCTGCTGCCGGGCGGCCTGCTGGCCATTGAAGCGGTATTTATCGGCATGACCACCCCGGGGCATATCCGCGAAGAGGTGGCCAGTAATCTTGAAGTCCTGCTGCTGCTGATGTTTATGGTCGCGGGGATCTACTTCATGAAGCAGCTGCTGCTGTTCATATTCACCCGCTTGTTGCTTGGCATTCGTAGCAAGATGCTGCTGTCGCTGGCGTTTTGCGTCGCATCCGCTTTCCTCTCCGCCTTCCTCGACGCGTTGACCGTTGTCGCAGTGGTGATAAGCGTTGCCGTCGGCTTCTACGGTATTTACCACAAAGTCGCTTCGGCGCGGCCGGATGATGACAATATGCTCGACGACAGCCATATTGAGCAGCACTATCGCGATGTCCTGGAGCAGTTCCGCGGCTTCTTGCGCAGCCTGATGATGCATGCCGGGGTCGGCACCGCGCTCGGCGGCGTGATGACCATGGTCGGCGAGCCGCAGAACCTGATCATCGCCAAGGCGGCAGGCTGGCACTTCGGCGAATTCTTCATGCGTATGCTGCCGGTTAGCCTGCCGGTGCTGGTATGCGGACTGATCACCTGTCTGCTGCTGGAGAAATTCCGCCTGTTTGGCTACGGCGAACCGCTGCCGCCAACCGTGCGCAAAGTGCTACAGGATTTTGACGATCGCAGCCGCCAGAGCCGCAGTCGTCAGGATCGCCTGCGTCTTATCGCTCAGGGACTTATCGGCATCTGGCTGATTATCGCCCTTGCGATGCATCTTGCGGAAGTCGGCCTGATCGGCCTGTCGGTGATTGTGCTGGCGACAACGTTCTCCGGCATCACCGATGAACACGCTATCGGCAAAGCCTTCACCGAAGCCCTGCCGTTTACCGCCCTACTGACGGTCTTCTTTGCCGTGGTGGCGGTTATTATTGACCAGCACCTTTTTGCCCCGGTGATCGAGTTCGTTCTTCAGGCATCGCCGCACGCCCAGCTATCGTTGTTTTATCTGTTTAACGGTCTGCTGTCGTCGATTTCTGATAACGTCTTCGTCGGAACCGTCTATATCAACGAGGTTAAGTCCGCGCTGGAGCAGGGTACCATCAGTTTGCCGCAGTTCGAGCTGCTGGCGGTGGCGATCAATACCGGCACCAACCTGCCATCGGTCGCTACGCCGAACGGCCAGGCTGCTTTTTTGTTCCTGCTGACTTCCGCGCTGGCCCCGCTGATTCGCCTCTCCTATGGCCGGATGGTGTGGATGGCGCTGCCCTATACTCTCGTCCTGACCCTCGTCGGCCTGGCCTGCGTCGAGTTTACCCTGATGCCGGCCACCCAGTGGATGCTGGAGCACGGTTGGCTGGTGACGCCACAACTGCTGAAATAAAATCATCCATGCCCGGCTCAAAACGCCGGGCATTCCATATTCGTTTACGTAATATTTTCAGACTAGCTGCTGGCGTCGCTACGGTTTTCGTTTACACTGCCATGATTTAGCATGTTCCAGGGAAATGATTATGTTGCGATATTTAAACCAGTGCTCAAGGGGACGCGGTGCCTGGCTCCTGATGGCGCTAACCGCGTTTATTCTTGAATTGGTGGCGTTATGGTTCCAGCACGTGATGCTGCTGCAGCCGTGCGTACTGTGTATTTACGAGCGCTGCGCGCTATTTGGCGTGATGGGCGCCGGTATCGTCGGCGCCATTGCGCCAAAAACCCCTCTGCGCTACGTCGCGATTGTGATTTGGCTCTACAGCGCCCTGCGCGGGCTGCAGCTGTCATGGGAACACACCATGATTCAGCTTCACCCTTCCCCCTTCCAGACCTGCGATTTCGCCGCTCGTTTCCCAACGTGGCTGCCGCTGGATAAATGGCTGCCTCAGGTGTTTGTCGCTACCGGCGACTGCTCCGTACGCCAGTGGGAATTCCTGACGCTGGAAATGCCGCAGTGGCTGGTCGGCATCTTCGCAGCCTATCTGGTGGTCGGTGTACTGGTGCTTATCGCTCAGCCGTTTAAACCTAAAAAGCGCGATCTGTTTGGTCGCTAAGACCGATTGCTCATAAAGCGCTCCTCCGGGAGCGTTTTTTTTGCCTGCGCGTTGACGTTGCCGCCATAAAGTTGCATATTAAATACATCTTATAAATGTTAACTAAGGAGCACATGATGTCTCATTTGCGTATTCCCGCTAGCTGGAAGGTAAAACGCTCCACCCCATTCTTTACCAAACAGAACGTACCCGCCGCTTTGCTGACGCACCACAACACCGCAGCGGGTGTTTTCGGCCAGCTTTGCGTAATAGAAGGGACGGTAACCTACTATGGTTTCGCCGATGAACAGGCGACAGAGCCTGAGGCAAAAGTCGTTATCAATGCTGGCCAGTTCGCAACCAGCCCGCCGCAGTACTGGCACCGCATTGAGCTAAGCGACGACGCGCAGTTCAATATTAACTTTTGGGTTGCAGATGACGCCGACGGTGAAAGCGGGCTATTCCACGCGAAGAAAGGCTAACTGCGCGCCTTACTGCGCCCAGTCTGGTTTATTTAAAATATGATCCTGCCAGTCAACCACGGTGGATTCTTTCACCGCAATATGGCGAACGGAGATGCGTTCGCCATGCATCGCCGCCTTCGAACCGGTTAACAGCGGATGCCAGTGCGGCAGCGGCTGGCCTTCCGCCAGCAGACGATAGGCGCAGGTCGGCGGCAGCCATTCAAACGTAGGCAGATTGTCGCGAGTTAACTTGATGCAATCCGGCTCATACTCGAAGCGGCGCTCATAGTTACGGCACTGGCAGGTTTTGATATTGAGCTGACGGCAGGCGACGTTGGTAAAGTAGATTTCGTCGGTATCTTCATCCATCAGCTTATGCAGGCAGCACTGACCGCAGCCATCGCAAAGTGATTCCCACTCCGCATCGCTCATTTCATCCAGTGTTTTTTGTTGCCAGAAAGGTTGTTCGCTCATTGGGATGTCCGTCATTGCAGTTCAGGGTGCACCTTATAACCACTCTGGCACGCCGATGCAAGTTTTGCCGCCCGGAGAAGGCGGCAAGCGGACGTTACAGCACGCGGGTAGTCAGCGAAAAGCCGTTAAAACCGACTTCCAGCTCGTCTCCGCTGCTCAGCGGCCCTACGCCTTCCGGCGTACCGGTCAGCACCACATCCCCGGCTTTCAGGGTAAAAAAGCGCGACATATAGGCGATGAGCGGCACAATCTTATGGATCATGTCGGCGGTCGAACCCTGCTGGCGCACTTCGCCGTTCACCTTCAGACTCAGCGGAGTACTCTGCGCGTCGCCGTGAAACTCGGCGGCGGGAATAAAGCCTGAAACAGGACAGGAGTTATCAAAGCCTTTGGCCTTCTCCCACGGCTGACCGGCCTTTTTCAGTTTTCCCTGCAGATCGCGCAGGGTAAGGTCCAGCGCCACGCCATAGCCGGCAATGGCTTTCAGCACATGATCTTCCGTCGCCTGGCGCAGCGTACCGCCGATCAGTACCGCCAGCTCAACTTCATGGTGCACCGACCCCAGCCCCTCAGGCAGCACCAACGGCTGGCGGATGTCGCATAGCGCCGTCTCAGGTTTAATAAACAGCACCGGCTCTTCCGGCGTCGCACTGCCCATCTCTTTGATGTGTTTTGCATAGTTGCTGCCAACGCAAACCACTTTGCTTACCGGATAATCCAGTAGCGCACCCTGCCAGTTATGATGTTGGTACATTATATTCCCTCTGTGGGTTAATCAGATTTATTCCCCTGTTCCGCCAGGTGTTTCTTGAGTAAATTTTCAGACGGAGGAGGCAGCTGAAGGTAATAGCCCTGATCGGTGAGCGCCTGTTTCACTTTCTCCAAATCGGCGTGAATGAGTTTTTTTCGTCCATCGAGCGGTAGAATCATTGCCAGTTTGGGCGTACCGAAGCTATACATTAATTCGTCAGGAACGCGGGAGAAATCGTCCTTTTTTTCGACATATAAATAGGTTTGCTCGCGTTTAGTACTTCGATAGATCACACAAAACATAGTTTTACTCGGAATTAGACCTGTGGTCACTTGCCTCAATATATGAGTGACTATAACATGCCTTTTAGTCTTCGGAATATCACCGCACTTCAGCGAGTGATAAACAGCAAATTGAGTAAGGCCAGGATGTCAAATACGCCAATCGAACTTAAGGGCAGTAGCTTCACCTTATCTGTGGTTCATTTGCACGATGCAAATCCCGAGGTTATTCGTCAGGCGTTAGAAGACAAAATCGCCCAGGCTCCCGCCTTTTTACGGCACGCTCCCGTGGTGGTGAATATCAGCAGCATTGAAGATGACGTCGACTGGCGCCCTCTGCATGAGGCGATCGCGGCTACCGGCCTGCGTATTATGGGCGTAAGCGGATGTAAACTTCCCCGGCTGAAAACGGAAATTGACCGCGCCGGGATCCCTTTATTAACCGAAGGGAAAGAAAAAGTGACTCGCCAGGCCGCGCCTGAACCCGTTGCCCCACCTCCAGCTGTTAATCAGATCACAAAAACGCGTTTGATTGATCAGCCGGTACGTTCCGGTCAGCGTATTTATGCGCCACACTGTGATCTAATTGTTACAAACCATGTGAGTGCCGGAGCTGAACTTATCGCCGATGGTAACATCCATGTATATGGCATGATGCGGGGACGCGCGCTTGCTGGCGCAGGCGGCGACAGAGACGCCCAAATATTTTGTACCAACCTCTCGGCGGAACTGGTTTCCATCGCGGGGGAATACTGGCTGAGTGATAACATTCCGGCCGAATTTTATGGCAAAGCGGCCCGTCTACGTTTAGACGACAGCGCTTTGACGATTCAATCGTTGAATTAATCCCTTTTTAACAAGGAATTTCTATGGCACGCATTATTGTTGTGACTTCGGGTAAAGGAGGCGTTGGCAAGACCACCTCCAGCGCGGCCATCGCTACTGGTTTGGCCCAGAAGGGAAAGAAAACGGTCGTTATCGACTTCGACATCGGCCTGCGTAACCTTGACCTGATCATGGGCTGTGAACGCCGGGTCGTTTATGATTTCGTCAACGTCATCCAGGGCGATGCCACGTTGAACCAGGCGCTTATCAAAGATAAGCGTACGGAGAATCTCTATATTCTCCCGGCCTCCCAGACGCGTGACAAAGACGCCCTGACCCGCGAAGGCGTAGACAAAGTTCTCGAAGAACTGAAAAAAATGGATTTTGATTTTATCGTCTGTGACTCCCCTGCAGGCATCGAAACCGGTGCGCTGATGGCGCTGTATTTTGCTGATGAAGCCATCATCACCACCAACCCGGAAGTCTCCTCCGTTCGCGACTCCGACCGTATCCTTGGTATCCTGGCCTCCAAATCCCGTCGTGCGGAAAGGGGCGAAGATCCAATTAAAGAGCACCTGCTGCTGACGCGCTATAACCCAGGCCGCGTAAACAAGGGTGACATGCTGAGCATGGAAGACGTGCTGGAAATTCTGCGCATCAATCTGGTGGGCGTGATTCCGGAAGATCAGTCCGTGCTGCGCGCGTCAAACCAGGGCGAGCCAGTGATTCTGGATGACGCCTCGGACGCGGGTAAAGCCTATGCCGATACGGTTGAACGTCTGCTCGGAGAAGAACGCCCTTTCCGCTTCGTAGAAGAAGAGAAGAAAGGTTTCCTCAAACGCCTGTTCGGAGGATAAATTATGGCATTACTCGACTTTTTTCTCTCGCGGAAAAAGAACACGGCCAATATTGCGAAAGAGCGCCTGCAAATTATCGTCGCGGAGCGCCGTCGCGGCGACGCTGAACCGCACTATCTTCCGCAGTTGCGTAAAGACATTCTTGAGGTGATTTGCAAATACGTGCAAATCGACCCGGAGATGGTCAGCGTACAGCTGGAGCAGAGAGACGGTGATATTTCGATTCTGGAGCTGAACGTGACCCTGCCGGAAACTGAAGAGTCGAAGCCCTGAGCCTGAGGTATAAAAAAACCGGCAACGCTGTGCGCAGCCGGTTTTTTCACTATGCCGATCGGCGCTAGCGCGGGTAGTCGCTTAATAGCGCATTCAGGCGATCGGCCATCAATTCACCGCGCCAGCCGGAAACCAGTTCAGGCTGCCCGTTGCCGTTTTTTAGCCCCCAGTGCCAGTTCAGCAGCTGATTAATCTGTCTTCTTGAAGCCAGCAGCTCCGCGCTCACGCCCTTCTCGGCGCTTACGGTCTGAACTAACGCTTTGATATCCTTAAACAGCTTGCGGTAACCGGGCATGTCGATCAGATTTTGCAGCGGCTCTGGCAGCGCCTCTTCCGGCAGCGCCTGCGCCTTCTCGACGAGGGCGATCAGCGTCTTACCGTGGAAACGAATCTCGCTGCCCGAGAGTCCGAGGCTGTCAAGTTCCCCCAGGCTGGTGGGCATATAGCGCGCCACGTTCCATAAATGCTCTTCACGGATAACAAAGTTGACCGCCAGGTCGCGTTCGCGCGCTTTACGCAGCCGCCACTCCGCCAACAGCTGCAGGCAGCCCAGCTGACGAGTACGCAGCTGCCAGGCATTGCCAATGTCGCGCCACGCCTCGGCAGGATCCTGAATCTCCTGACGACGCTGCTGCATCAGCTGGCATTCATCCAGGGCAGCGGAAAGCCAGCCCGCGCTGTCGGTTTCAGCCATCAGCTTTCCGGCAATCGGCAGCAGGTACCAGACGTCGGCAGCGGCATAAACGCACTGGCGTTCGGTCAGCGGGCGCGCCAGCCAGTCGGTACGAGATTCGCTCTTGTCCAGCGCCACGCCGGTATACTCTTCTACCATCGACGCAAAGCCCCAGGACATCGGACGACCGCAAAAAGCGGCAAGAATTTGCGTGTCGATCAGCGGCTGAGGCATCAAATGAAAGGCATTAAGAAATACTTCCAGATCTTCACTGCCAGCGTGCAAAAATTTGGTCACATCTTTATTCAGCAGCAGTTCACGCATCGGTTCCCAGTCGGTGATAACCAGAGGGTCAATCAGCGAGACCTGGTTGCCGTCGAACAGCTGGAGCAGACCGAGCTGCGGGTAGTAGGTACGAGTACGGACAAATTCCGTATCCAGCGCGATGGCAGAAACCGCGCTTGCCGCTTCACAGACGGCGCGAAGGCCATCGTTGGTGGTGATCATCTGATAGTTCAAATCATACTCTCTTAACTTGCGCCCATAAAAAACGCCGGCTTAGCCGGCGTCTGGCGATTCACTCTTAGCTCAGGCTTTATTGTCTACTTTAGCACGGGCTTCGTCACGCAGTTCTCGACGTAAAATTTTTCCGACGTTGGATTTCGGCAGCTCATCGCGAAACTCAACCAACTTCGGAACCTTGTAGCCGGTCAGCTGGCGACGGCAGAAAGCGATCAGCATCTCTTCCGTCAGCGTCGGCTCTTTCTTCACCACGAAAATTTTCACCGCCTCACCGCTGCTTCCGGACGGTACGCCAACCGCAGCAACCTCCTGAACCCCGGAATGTTGCATTACCACATCCTCGATTTCATTCGGATAGACGTTGAAGCCCGAGACAAGGATCATATCTTTTTTGCGATCGACGATACGCAGGAAGCCCTCGTCATCCATCACCGCGATATCGCCGGTATGCAGCCAGCCGTCCTTAATGATTTCAGCGGTAGCATCAGGGCGCTGCCAGTAGCCCAGCATCACCTGCGGCCCTTTCACGCACAGCTCCCCCGGCTCTCCCGGCGCAACTTCATTATCGTCATCATCCACCAGCTTCGCTTCGGTGGACGGCACTGGCAGGCCAATACTGCCGCTGTGATAGTCGATATCGTGCGGATTGACGCTCACCAACGGCGCGCACTCCGTCAGGCCATAGCCTTCCAGAAGATACTGCCCGGTCAGCTTAACCCAGCGCTCCGCAACGACCTGCTGTACCGGCATTCCGCCGCCGGCGGAGAGATGCAGTGAAGAGAAGTCGAGCTGCTGAAACTCTTTGTTGTTAAGCAGCGCGTTAAACAGGGTATTGACTCCGGTCATCGCGGTGAAGGGATATTTCGCCAGCTCTTTGACCAGGCCTGGGATGTCGCGCGGGTTGGTGATCAGCAGGTTTTGCCCGCCCAGTTCAATGAACAACAGGCAGTTCATGGTCAGCGCAAAGATGTGATACAACGGTAGCGCGGTAACAACCAGCTCTTTGCCGCGATGCAACAGCGGCCCGTAGGTACCGTTCACCTGCTCAAGGTTCGCCAGCATATTGCGATGGGTCAGCATTGCCCCTTTCGCCACGCCGGTTGTGCCGCCGGTATATTGAAGAAAAGCGAGATCCTGAGAGACGATTTCCGGCTTAATGTACTGCATGCGGTAACCGTGCTGCAGCGCGCTGCGAAACGAGATGGCGTCCGGCAGATGGTATTTTGGCACCAGCCGTTTAATGTACTTCACCACAAAGTTAACCAGCGTCCCTTTCGCCGTGGAAAGCTGATCGCCCATGCGGGTTAAAATCACGTGCTTGACCTGGGTTTTATCAACCACCTTTTCCAGGGTATGCGCAAAGTTGGAAACGATCACAATGGCGGCGGCGCCGCTGTCGTTAAGCTGATGTTCCAGTTCGCGCGGGGTATAAAGCGGATTGACGTTCACGACAATCATGCCAGCGCGCAGGATACCAAACAGCGCCACCGGATACTGCAGCAGATTAGGCATCATCAGCGCGACACGGTCGCCTTTTTGCAGGCCTAACCCTTCCTGAAGATAAGCGGCGAACGCGCGGCTGCGCTCCTCCAGCTTGCGGTAGGTCATCACCTCGCCCATGTTAATAAAGGCCGGCTGGTCGGCATAGCGGCGGACGGCGTGTTCAAACAGTTCAACCAGGGATTGATAGCGGTCAGGGTTTATCTCCGCAGGAACGTCTGCGGGATAACGGTTTAGCCAAACCTTTTTCACTGCATCACCTCTGAAATAGTTATTCGTCGTCATCACAGCCCCTGATCAACAAACATTTTGTTAACATTATATTAACTCAGCGTACCAGTTTATTAATTAGGCGTTTTACAGGTTGCGAAGCGCGTCACTATTTATTTTTCTTATTTGACTGAAAACGAAGAAACAGCGGACCAGCCGCTGTTTCTTTGAACTTACAAAAACTACAAAATCATTCAGTTACAACGTTTCTGACTTCGGCAGGACCGGGATTATACCAGCCCCAGCCGCCGTATCCGTAGCCCCACGGGCGCGGGCCGAACATCCACGGGTCCATCATCGGCTGCGGCGGCATGACCACCTGCTGGACAACGTTCCAGCGCTTGTAGCCTGTAGCGTTCATCAGCATGAATTTATACGGCGTATTGCCGACTTTACCGTCGACGACGCCGACGATCGGGCCAACCACGGTGACCAGCTGCCCGCGAAAATCCACCGGGTCGATAAAACCGTTTACGTCGGCAAAGATACGACCTCGCGACGGCTCGCCCAGCTCCGGACGCGCGGCGCCGTCAAGCTGAACGGTGGCAATTTCCAGGCGGGTTTTACCCTGCTGATTCTGCACGCTGACGACCTTCCCGCCAAAGCGCGCTTCCTGACCGACATACAGCTGCGGCGCGTTCATCACGCGAACTAAATCCTGCTGCGGCGTCGGGGTGGTGCCCTTAATGGCATCCGGTACCGAAGCGCACCCGCTCAGCGCAGCAACCACTGCTGCCGCGACTAACCAACGCACTACCGTTTTTTGACCCGCCATGACGCGACTCCTTCCTTCTTCTCAGACATATAGTTACTGAGATTCACTCGCGGCCAGGAAGTTTCTTCCACGCCACTTCATTGCGTAAATAAACTGGTTCAGCGTGTTCAACGGCCACGGTTTTTCCCACCGTAAACAGATGGCAAGCCAGCGGCAGCATATCCTGCGCGTCAGGAAGCTCAATTTCGCCGTCGGCAAGCGTTAAGCCGCAGCCGGTAGCCATATCCGGCCACGCCTGCCAGCCGGTGCCGACGGTAGCCCACTCGCCCTCCAGCTGCTGCAGACGCTCGCGAACCGCTTCCGGCTTCAGCACCGCTTCACTCTCTTCGCCGTGCCAGACGCCCTGTTCATCGCGCTGATATTCCGCCCAGTAAACTTCGCCCATTCTGGCGTCGATGGCGGCCAGCACGCGGGTGGCGCCGGTTTTTCGCCATGCGCCCTGCGCCATGGTTGCCAGCGTGGACACGCCGATCATCGGCAGCTCGGCCCCCAGCGCCAGGCCCTGTGCAATTCCGATACCAATGCGCACGCCGGTGAAGCTGCCCGGCCCACGGCCAAAGGCCAGCGCGTCAAGCTCGGTTAATAGCGTGCCGCTTTCATTGAGGACATCCTGCACCAGAGGCAGGATACGTTGGGTATGTTCGCGGGGGCAGATTTCAAAATGAGCACTGAGGGTGCCATCATTCCACAGCGCCGCGGAGCAGGCCTCCGTGGCGGTATCGATAGCTAAAATTCGCATGGGTTGTCGCGCTCTCGCTCTAGCAGATTGACAAAATGGCGCGCAGCTTACCACATTTTGCGCCGGATTACCTCGCCGACGGTACCGCAAGAAAACGCACCGCCCGACGGATATCGCGCGTGCGCGGCGCAGGCGGAAGGCTCGCGAGGAAGACCGCGCCGTAGGGGCGCATAACCAAACGGTTGTCGCAGATAACCAGGACCCCGCGATCGTCGATGTCGCGAATCAGACGCCCCACGCCCTGTTTGAGGGTGATGACGGCGTCCGGTAGCTGGACCTCATCAAAAGGATCGCCGCCGCGCAGGCGACAATCCTCCATCCGCGCTTTCAGCAGCGGATCGTCCGGCGAGGTGAACGGCAGCTTGTCGATAATCACCAGAGAAAGCGCATCGCCGCGCACGTCCACCCCTTCCCAGAAGCTGCTGGTCGCCACCAGCAGCGCATTTCCGGCGCTGACGAATTGCTGTAAAAGCTGGCCTTTGCTGGTTTCTCCCTGCAGGAGAACCGGCAGCGTCATGGTGGCGCGAAACTGTTCCGCCAGGTCGCGCATCATGGCGTGCGAAGTGCAGAGCATAAAGCAGCGCCCGTCGTTGGCTTCAATCAGCGGTTTGAGCATCGCCGCCAGATGTCGCGCGGCGCCGGGCTGGTTCGGTAACGGCAAATTGCGCGGCACGCACAGCAGCGCCTGATGGGCATAATCGAAGGGGCTGGGGAGCAGCAGCGTTTGCGCGTCGCCTATGCCCAGACGATCGGTAAAGTGGTGCAAATCGTCATTGACCGATAGCGTCGCCGAGGTGAAGATCCAGCTCCCGGACTTTTGCGCCATCACCTCTTTAAACTTATCCGCCACCGTCAGCGGGGTCAGCGCCAGGGTGAAGTTGCGGGAAGTACACTCATACCAGTAGCTAAAGCCGGGCTGATTGGTCTCTTTTAACCGCTTCAGGCGGCCTCGGTATACGGTGGCCCGCTCAAAAGCGGCATCGAGCAGCGCCGAGCGGCCCAGCGACAGCTTTGCCACGTCGTAACAGAGTTCGAGCGCATCATCAAGCAGCAGCAGCGCGCGCTGAATATTGTTATCCGCCAGCAGCTCGCGCAGGTTGCCGCGATAGCCGGGCTCCCCCAGCTGCAGACGAAAATCCTGCGTGCTCTGGGCCAGGCGGTCGGCGCACTTCTGCAGCTGCTGGGTGTCTTTTAGTTCAGTGCGATAAGCAATAGTGATATCTTTCGCCAGGTCCATCAGCTGGCGGCTGGAGAGCGACTGGCCGAAGTACTGGCTGGCAATATCCGGCAGCTGATGCGCTTCATCGAAGATCATCACTTCCGCTTCCGGAATCAGTTCGGCAAAGCCGCTCTCTTTGACCACCATATCGGCGAGGAACAGATGATGATTGACGACGACCACGTCAGCATCCATCGCCTTTTTCCGCGCTTTCACCACAAAACAGTCTTTATATAAGGGGCAGTCGCTGCCGAGGCAGTTATCGTTGGTACTGGTGACCAGCGGCCAGGCCTGGGAATCTTCGGCCACGCTAACGCAGGTGCTGATATCGCCATCGACGGTCTGGTTAGACCACGAGCGCAGCAGAATGACATCGCTGAGGGTTTGCACCGGCAGGTCGCCACCGGCGAGCGCCTGCTGTTCCAGACGCTCCAGGCACAGGTAGTTCGAACGCCCTTTCAGCAGGGCCAGTTTACCGGTGAAGTTCAGCGCTTTAGCGACAGTGGGTAAATCCCGACTGTAGAGCTGATCCTGTAACGCTTTCGAGCCGGTGGAAATAATGACTTTCTTGTTGGCGCGTAGCGCAGGCGCCAGGTAGGCGTAGGTTTTCCCGGTCCCGGTGCCCGCCTCCACCACCAGCGGGCGAGTTTCTTCAATTGCACTGGCGACGGCGAAAGCCATCTGGCGCTGCGGCTCGCGCGGCTTAAATCCGGCAATCGCGCTGGCCAGCTGGCCATCTGCTGCAAAATCGTCGATCACATTACCCCCTGGTTATTTGGACAGTGATTATGTCAGGGTGGAGGGGTTTTCGCCAGTGCAGGTAGTGACGCAGGTGAAACATTATGGCAGTCTTGCCGCAGCTTAATGAACCGGAACAGAGAGGAAATAAACATGACCATTACGCGTATTGATGCCGAAGCCCGCTGGTCTGATGTGGTGATTCATAACCAGACGCTGTACTACACCGGCGTACCGTCCAACCTCGATGCCGATGCCTGCGCGCAAACCGCTGATACTCTGGCGCAGATCGATGCGGTGCTGGAGAAACAGGGCAGCAGCAAATCACGTATTCTTGATGCGACTATTTTCCTCGCCGACGGTGCAGACTTTGCGGCGATGAATCAGGCCTGGGATGCATGGGTCGTCGCCGGTCATGCGCCGGTACGCTGTACCGTACAGGCGAAACTGATGAATCCGAAGTATAAAGTCGAGATTAAAATCATCGCCGCAGTGTAAGACAGCCGAGGCCCCGTAGCCCGGGCAAGCGTAGCGCCGCCCGGGAAGAAGCCGCGCCAAAGCCGCTCTCCGGCGCATTCCCCGGATAGCGGCGTAAACGCCTTATCGGGCTACATATCAGCCAGGCCGACCAGGCACAGCGCCGTCGGGAGGCAAGAAGCATTGTTCTATCAACCCGGACACCACATCAGTTGCTCCTTTAACTGTAAGGTCTCCTGGGGCACACACTTCAGCGCATCACGATAGCTGGCAGACTGCTTTGCATAACCCCGCACTGACTGCAGCAGTACGCGCAGCGCGCTATCCCACACGATCCCCTGCAGATCGCTGTACGGCCAGAGCTCCGGCTCGCGAATAAACGGCACCAGATAGTCGATGCCCTGCTTCACCCCTCGCCCGTCGCAGATGGTGTTCCAGCGATCGAACTCAACGTGTTCGGCGTAGCGGTTGAGCAGCAGATGCGCCTCCAGGTTAAATAGCGAATAGTGGAACGGGATGGTGCGTTCCAGCTCCATCGTTTGTCGGCCATCCTGGTCAATCTGCGCCGCCATACGCTGGGTAATTCCCTGCTCAATGATCCGCGCCGCCAGCCCTTTATCGCCATAGAATAACGCGTTAACCGTCCGCTGGGCGTCGTACCAGGTGCCGTGGTTATTGTGCCAGACGTACTCTGAGTGGCCGATTTCGCTGTAGTACATCCAGTGGTTAAAGTCGCGGAACCACTGGTGCAGGCCGATAATATCATCGGTATCAAGCACGCTCGCCGTGTTGATCAGGCCGATGGTATCCACCACCATCCACATTAAGCGAGTATCGATAAGCCCGGTGCCGCGACCGGATACAATCCCCGGGATCGCCTGGCCGTAGTTCAGATGCGGATTCATCCGCGTGTCGGCATCCAGGAACCAGCAGCGTATTTGCGTAGCCGCGGCCTGCGCATACTGCCGCTGGCCGGTAAAGTACCATGCCAGCCCCAGGGTCAGGCACCGTTCGCACATGCGGATAATGCGCGAGGTGTCCGTATCGTTGTTTTCACATTGCGGATTGATATGCCCGTCGCGACGAATATAGGGCAGCCCGTTGGGCCGCCGCGGATTCGGCCACCAGTAGGTGCCCAGACTGTAGTAATCGTGCGCGTCGCCGCTGGCCGGGCGCAGCTTTTTATGCACCACGCTTTCCGGCGCCTCTCGACGCAGGATGTCGGCCTCCGACACCAGCTTGCTTAACGCCAGCTGCAGCGGCGAGAACGGCTGCTTTAAGCCCGCCCGGGCGTTTTCCAGGCAGGTTTCGTCAAGGGTGTACAGCTTCATCGCCACCTTAGTTTTCCTCCCGGCACGCTATGCGCTGGCCGCTTTGTCCATCGAACAGGTGCACGCCGGAGAGCTTCGGCTGCAGCCAGATCTTATCGCCCTCTTTTACAGCCAGACGCTGTTTGAACACCGAGGTAAACGCTCCGCCGCCGGTATCGCAGAAGAGCTGCATATCCGAGCCGGTATTCTCCACCGCCGTCACCTTCGCCGCCAGCGCATCGTCGCGCGCTTCGTGGACGACGTTGACCTGCTCAGGGCGAATGGCGTACACCACCTGCTGACCGTCGGCCACCTGAAGGCCAGCGGGCAAAGCCAGCAGCGAGCCATCTTTCAGACGCAGGCTGGTGGCGCTGCCGTTCAAAACCACGACGCCCGACAGCTGGTTAATCTCCGGCGAACCGATAAAACCAGCGACGAACAGATTCGCCGGCCGGTCGTACAACTCCAGCGGCGTCCCCGCCTGCTCAATGCGCCCATCGCGCAGCACCACGATCATCTGCCCCATGGTCATGGCTTCAATCTGATCGTGGGTGACGTACACCGAGGTGGTTTTCAGCCGGCGATGCAGCTCGCGAATTTCGCCGCGCACCTGGGTTCGCAGCTTGGCGTCGAGGTTGGAGAGCGGTTCGTCAAACAAAAACACCTGCGGCTTACGCACGATCGCCCGCCCCATCGCCACCCGCTGGCGCTGGCCGCCCGAGAGATCCTTCGGCAAGCGCTCCAGTAGCGGTTCGAGCCCCAGCAGCGCAGCGGCTTCATTAACCTTCTGATTAATCTCCGCTTTCGGCAGGCGCGCCATCTTCAGGGCAAAACCCATATTTTCACGCACCGTCATCTGCGGGTAGAGCGCATAGCTCTGAAACACCATCGCAATATCGCGCAGCTTCGGTTCTACCTCGGTAACGTTGCGCTCGTTAATATGCACCTCGCCGCCAGAGATCTCCTCCAGGCCGGCGATCATGCGCAGCAGGGTTGATTTCCCACAGCCGCTGGGGCCAACGAGAACGCAGAATTCACCGTCCGGGATAGTCAGCGACACGTCTTTAATGACGTGCGCATCACCATACGATTTACGCACGCTATTCAGTACAACAGATCCCATTGGTCACTCCTTATCCTTTGACTGCGCCGGACATAATCCCGCGGTTGAAATGTTTTTGCAGACCCAGATAGACGATGATGCTGGGCAGCATCGCCAGCAGCGTAATAGCGATAAAAATGTTCGGCGTGATGCTCTCATCGGTACGCAGCGTGCCGAGGATCACCGGAATAGTATTCAGGCTGTCCTGGTTAACCACAATCAGCGGCAGCAGGTACTGGTCCCAAATCATAATGAAGCCGAACGTCACTACCGTACCGAGCGCCGGTTTCACCAGCGGCAGAATCACATGGAAGAAAATCTGCCATTCGTTGGCGCCGTCTATCCGCGCCGCCTCTTCCAGCTCTTTCGGTATCGCCGACATAAATTCGGTCAGGACAAAGATGGAGAAAGCCCAGCCAACCACCGGCAAAATCATCCCGAGGTAGCTGTTGTAGAGCGAGGCATCGATCAGCGGCAGTCGCCAGTTAATAATCATGTACAGCGGAATGGCGATGACCTCTTCCGGCAGCATCATGGTGGACAAAATCACCAGGCTCACCAGCGCCACGCCGCGAAACTTTTTCCGCGCCAGGGCATACGCCGCCAGCGCGCTGACCGACACCTGTAGAACGGTGCCGAAGAACACCACCAGGATAGAGTTCAGCAGGTACTGCCAGACGCCGATATCCATCCACGCAAAGATGAAGTTTTCCAGCGAGAACTGATTCGGCCAGGCCAGCAGCTCGCCCGGCTTCACCGGCGCACCGCTGAAGGCCGTGGCCACGATGCCCCAGAACGGCCCGACGAAGACAATCAGCAGCAGCGCGTAAATGCACCAGCGCCCTGCTGTATCCCAACGTTTACTTAACATCGCGGCTCCTTAGTAACGTGCGATACGTTTTTTCAGCGTCAGATGACAGAGGGTTAATACAACCGTGAAGGTGAACAGCAGAAACGACACCGCCGAGGCGTAGCCATAATCAAACTGCTCAAAACCCAGTTTGTAGATGTGGGTCATCACCATTTCCGTGGCGTTAGACGGCCCTCCGCCGGTGGTGGCGTACACCTCGGCAAACACGCGGAAGCCGCGGATAAAGGAGAGCATCAGCACCACCGAGAGCGCCGGGATCATGCCGGGCAGCGTGACGTAGCGCAGACGATTCCACCAGCTGGCGCCGTCGACGTTCGCCGCATCGTATAAATCGCGGCTGATCCCCGCCAGACCGGCAATAAAAATCACCATGTTGTAGGGCACCGCTTTCCAGATATGCAGCAGCATGATGACCCCCAGCGCCTGATCGGAGCTGGCAAGGAAGCCCTGATCGGCGACGCCAAACCAGCTGAGGATGTGGTTAACCACTCCATTGGGCGTCGGGTTGAACAAAATGCGCCACATTTCAGCGACGATTGCCGCACTGGTGACCGCGGGTAAAAAGATGGCGGTTCGAATAAAGCGCAGATGGCGCGCCGGGCCTTCCAGCAGCATGGCGAGGAAGAAGGCCAGGATAGCCGCGGCGAACATCGTTACCACCACGTACAGCAAAGTGTTCACCACCGCCGCATGCAGCTCTGCGTCGGCAAAAGCGCGGGTGAAGTTATCGAGTCCTACCCACTCGTTCGGCTGATTAAAATTGACCTTGTAAAAGCTCATCACCAGACCCTGAATCATCGGGATAAACTTAAACCAGCTGAAAATAATCAGCGCAGGCGCCAAAAATAGCCACGGGATCAGCGCCCGCTTACGCTTTGCGCTCAGCCATCCGGTTGAGTCAGGCGAAGCGGCCTGCTTTATCGGCGAGGACTTCGTCTCATGCAGCGTCATCACTTGTGTCCTCAGTTAGCCAGCACGTTTTGTTTTTTCAGCTCAGCGTTCACCTTGCCGTCGATAGTTTTCAGCTCAGCGGCGATATCGCTGCTGCAGTCGGCAAAAATTCGGTTAAAACCGTCGGCAGCCACCTGGCGCACCGGCGTCCAGTTAGGAATTTGCGGCACGTAGCGTCCCTGCTCGTTATAGAGCCGGGCGAAGGTTTCCCAGCGCGCATCCTGATAAACGTCCTTAACGTCGACGTTCTTATTCACCGGCAGGCGCACCACCGGTATATGCTGGCTGCCTTTACCCATGCCGATCTCCTGGCCTTCCGGCGAGATCATGAATTCGATAAATTTACGCGCCGCCTCTTTCTGTTTACTGCTCTTCATCATAAAGACCGTGGTGCCCTCCGCGAGAGTCGCTTCACCTTTTGGCCCCACCACCGGAACCACTTCAAAATTGTCTTTACCGGGATCTTTATCGAACAGCGCGATATGGTACGGGCCGCTAAAGAACATGCCGCTTTGCCCTGAGCGGAAGGATGGAATAACGTCGGCGGTGGTGGCGTTAATCGCCCCCGGCTGGGTGACTTTTTCGCACATCATGGTGCGCATAAAGGTCATCGCCTGAGCCACTTCCGGCGTATTGAGCGAGGCGCTGAACTTTCCGCTCTCTTCTTTAACGAAATCACCGCCCGCCTGCCAGATAAAGCTGCTCATAAACCAGCTGGCGTAGCCGCGTGTCGTGGAGGCGGGAACGATAAAGCCGTAGGTATCATTTCTGCCGTTGCCGTCGGGATCCTGGGTAGTGAAGGCTTTCGCCAGGGTCTGGATATCATCCCAGCTCTTAGGCTGCGGCAGCCCCAGTTTTTCACGCCAGTCTTTGCGTACGAACAGCGCGAAGGTTTGCGCTGAAGTCGGTACGCCGTAGTATTTGCCGTCGATATAGCGGGTACTTTTCCAGGCCGTCGGGAATAGCTGGTCGCCGCCGGCGATCGCTTGCGGGTCAATTTCTTCGGCAATACCCAGCTGGATAAACTGCCCCAGCGAAGCCGCATCGTTAAAAATCAGATCGGGTAAGGCGTTGCCCGCCGTGGCGCGCGCCAGCCGCTGTTCAAAGTCGGTAGTGGCGTTGAAATACGCGATTTTGATACCGGTTGATTCTTCAAATTTTTCCGCTTCTTGTTTGTAGATATTTTTCGAGTCGTTGCTGGCGCGGATCCAAACGTTGAGGGTGGTAGCCGCATAGCTTTGGCTAAGGCCGAGCCCGAGTGCGGTGAGAAGTAATAGTGAACGTAATTTATTGGCAGACATGATGGCATATCCTTTATTGTAGGGCACAAAGGTAATTAAATTCTTAATTAATACACAGCAAGGTATTTGAATATCGCTAAGACGTTAATAAAGCAGACGTAAGAAATATTTCCCTTCATTAGATAGAAATGTATTTCCCAATACAACCACACAAAAAAGAAATCGCGTTTCAAAAATCAAAAAATAGAAGCAGATCACATCAAGAAGTGACAAAAAAGGTGACACAAATAAAATATAGAATAATATCAATAAATTATAAATTTACTGATTTTGTTAAAACATTCAAAAAATCTGGAAAAAGGCGAAATTGTGTGACGGAGGCAGCATTAAAAACGCCATTATTTATCCATGACAATAAGTTTGATGGATATCACAAAAAAAATCACTTTGTCTTTTACACTGCACGCCATCGAATATTCAAATAGTTCGCCTTTAATTAAACCGCCTGTTTTATGCGTCATTAAAATACGCGACAGGTATAATTCTGTTGTTATCTTTTCTCATATTATGCAGAAGGGTTATCACTATGATCTCAATACCTCGCCGAGGTTTGTTAGGCATTGCGCTGTTTTGTTCCGGCCTTAGCGCCTCCTCATATGCCGCTGAGCCGTACACGCTCGACGGAAAGGATTTAACCTTTAGCCGCCAGCAGATTGCCGCGAAAGATCCGCTATTCGTGCAGGCGCAAGCGGCTTTGCAAAAAAAAGCCGATCTGGCGCTCAAGCATCCGCTGTTCTCGGTGATGGATAAAACCCTGGTCGCCGCCAGCGGCGATAAGCACGACTACTATAGTTTCCCTCCCTACTGGTGGCCGAACCCTGATACGAAAGACGGACTGCCCTATATTCGTAAGGATGGGCAAACCAACCCGGATGCCAATAGCGATGCCACCGATAAAAACCGCCTGGTGAAGATGAGTAACGACGTATCAACCCTTGCGCTGGCATGGTACTTCACCCAGGACAATCGCTACGCGCAGAAGGCGGCGGCCCAGTTGAAGAGCTGGTTTATCGATCCACAAACGCGCATGAATCCCAACCTGCAATATGCCCAGGCCATTCCCGGCATTAATACCGGACGCGGTATCGGCATTATTGATAGCCGCGCGCTGGTAGAGGTGGTGGATGCTATCGCCCTGCTGCAATCCTCAGAGGCGCTGAACGAAAACGACGTTAGCGCATTAAAGCAGTGGTTTGGCGAGTATTACCAGTGGATGACCACCAGCCAGAACGGTTTCGAAGAAGATAACTGGCACAACAACCACGGCAGCTATTTTGATATGCAGGCCGCGACCTTCGCCCTGTTTAGCGGTAAAACTGACGAGGCGAAACAGCGCCTGTACATTACCCAGCTACGACGCATTGCCGGGCAATTCGACATTGAAGGCCGCCAGATGGGCGAGCTGGAGCGCACGCGTCCGTGGCACTACAGCAATTTCAACCTTGAAGCCTATAACCGACTGGGTCGTCTGGGCGAGAAGGCGGGCGTCGATATCTGGAACTTCACCCTCGACGACCATAGCCTGCGCAAAGGCTATCAATACATCGCCGGGTTTATTAACAGCGATACGCCATGGCCCTGGAAAGACCTTGATAAGATGGACGACAAGAAAGCGCTGCGCAATATGGCCACCGCCGCGCATGCCTGGCCGGAAGATCCCCTGTTCCGCGCCAAAGCGCAATGGTTAAGAGCGAAATATCCCGACGATATCACCACGCTCATTGTTCCGCTTTCCCCATCGTCAGAGGTCAGGGATAACCGCTAATGAAACAATTTTCTGGACTCTGGCCCGACATTGCCAGACGTGCAGCCGGCGATAGCGGTCTGCTTGAACGGCTGGTGCAGGAAGCGCAACCGCAGCTTGACGCGACGGCGCTCATTCCACAAACGGGGATCGCCAGCTGGAACCTCTACTATTTTTGCCCCCATCACGGCGTGCGGCTGACGTGGCGGGCGGATATGCCTCATCGCCACGCCTGCCCGGTTGATGGCGAAATTTTCAGCGGTGAGCCGTGGGACGGCGCATGGTGGCGAGAAATGAACGGTCGTAACGCCAGCGCCTGTCAGCAGCTTGGTCTGATATGGCGGCTGACCGGCGAAACGGCGTATCGCGATAAAGTTCGCACGCTGCTGATGGGTTACGCTGACGTCTATCCCGGCTATCAAATTCACGGTGATATTCCCAACAACGGACCGGGGAAGATGAACGCCCAGACGCTGTGTGAAGCCAACTGTATTCTGGAGATGGCGCTGGGTTATGACTTTATTCGCGACGGCTTAACCTCCGCCGAAGAGCGGCATATTCGCGACAACCTGCTGCGCTGCGCGGCAACGTTTCTACGCGAGCACCGCACTGCGCAGATTCATAATCACGAAGTCAAAATTAGCGCGGCGCTTGGCGTTCTCGGTTTCGTTCTCGAAGATGAGAGCCTGCTGGAATTCGCCGTTAACCAGCCTTACGGCCTGCGCTGGCAGCTGGAAAAGGGCCTGCTGGCGGAGGGGCTATGGTTTGAAGGTTCGATTCACTACCACTACTACGCGCTGCAGGGCTTTTTTGCCTTTGAAAAACTGGCGCGCGGCACTCGCTGGAGCCTGCTGGATGGCCCCTGGTATCAGCCGATGCTGAAGTTCCCGCTGTCGCTGCTGCTGCCGGACGGAACCTTCCCTCGCCTCAACGACTGCCTCGCCGGACAAGAAAAGCTGCGACACCGGGATCTGTACGAATTCGCCTGGTTTATCTGGCGTGACCCGCTCTACGCCGCCGTGCTGCAGTTTATTGAAACGGAACCTGATGTCCGCGAGACCTTGCTGTGGCGCAACCAGCCGCTGCCTGAAACGACGCAGGAGCTCATTCCTCAGCAATCGCTGTTTGCGCCAGGCGCGGGGCTCACTCTCTGGCGGCGCCCGCAGCAGGCGCTGCTGATAAAGCACAGTCCCTGGGGCGGCGAACACGATCATTACGACAGGCTGGGGCTGATGCTCTGGCATCACGACGGCTGGCTGCTCCCGGATATGGGCACAACCGGCTACGGCGCGAAAATGCACTACGACTACTACAAAAACAGCGCCACCCATAATACGCTTTCCGTCAATCAGACCAACCAGCCTCCGGCCAATCCGCAGGTATCAGGCTGGCATATGGATAGCGACGCTCTGTGGCTGGACAGCGAGGTTGACTGGGGCAAGCCGCCGCCGGAGCTAGACAGTCATAGCCGCGTCGAGTGGGACGCGACGGCCTGGCGAGATGTGCGCTTTCGCCGTCGCCTGCTATGGCTTGAAGAGGTGCTGATCGATCTCTCTACCGTAGAGAACCCACATCGCCAGCAGCTCGACTGGACTTTGCACCTGGCGGCGCAGGCGCTGGATCAGAGCGGCACGCCGCAGCCCTTTTCGCTCAGCGGACCGCTGCGGCATATGGCCAATGCAACCATGGCGCCGCTGAACGGCTGCCAGCCGCGCCACTTTGCGCGCGACGGCGATACCGTTGCGCTCTGGCTTTCCGGTGATGGTGAACTCTGGCAGGGAGTGGCGCCCGATAACCCGGCGACTCACGATCTCAGCTATCTGGTCATACGCAGTCACCTGCCGCAGGCGCGTTTTGTCTGCCTGTGGGATTTTGCCAACAGCGCACCGCTGACGGAAGTGCAAGTGAATCATACGCCAGTCGGGACGCAAATTACCTTCTGGCGCGGCGAGCGCGTGACGCACGTGACGCTTTACGACGCCCCCGGGAAACGACCCGATGCGATCTTTCCGTTCGCGGAAAGCGGCACCTGATCTCAACTGGAGGGAGTTTACTCGTCTTCATCCTCAAAGCGCGCCACAATCCGATCGCCGGTATGGGAGGCGCGCAGTTCATCGGCCACTAAAGCAATAGCCTGGCCGCTGCTCATGCCCTGGGACATCAGCTCCTGAATTCTTTCCACTGCTTTTTGCTGTTGCTCGTGGCTCAGCGAAGGTAAACCTGCAAACATGACTGACTCCTGCTACATTGTGGGGCGTAATTATTTCACGCCGTCCTCTTGTATACCAGCGGGCGGTAACGATCAGGATTGAAGAAGACGATGTTGTCCCCCGCTATGATTTCCCTGCCCTGGCGTCCGGATGCCGCTGAATACTATTTTAGCTCCTTAAGTTCCCGGCCCTGGGCGATGCTGCTGCATTCCGGCTTTGCCGAACATCCGCATAATCGTTTTGATATTGTTGTCGCCCAGCCGCGAGCCACGCTGGTAACGCGTGGTCAAACGACCATCATCAACGAGGGGGAAACCGTCATCACCTCTGACGCCGATCCGCTCACGCTCGTGCATCAGCAGCTGGCGCGCTTCAACCTGCATCCGCAGCCTCATCCGCATCTGCCGTTTCTCGGCGGCGCGCTGGGGCTGTTCGGCTACGATCTGGGCCGCCGCTTTGAATCTCTGCCGTCACGAGCGGATGCGGATATCGCGCTGCCGGATATGGCGGTGGGGATCTACGACTGGGCATTGATCGTCGATCACCAGCGTCGGGAGGTGTCGTTATTCAGCTATGACGATCCGCAGGCGCGCCTGGCGTGGCTGGAAGCACAGGCAGAGCCTGTCGCCGAAACCTTTACCCTGACCTCAGCGTGGCGCTCAAATATGAGCCGCGAAGAGTATGGCGAGAAGTTTCGCCAGATCCAGGCCTGGCTGCACAGCGGCGACTGCTATCAGGTCAACCTGGCGCAGCGGTTTACGGCAAGCTATCGTGGGGATGAGTGGCAGGCCTTCCGTCAGCTTAACCGCGCCAATCGCGCGCCGTTCAGCGCCTTTATTCGCCTGGATGAAGGGGCAGTATTAAGCCTGTCGCCCGAGCGCTTTATTCAGCTCCGGCAAGGCGAAATTCAAACCAGGCCGATTAAGGGGACGCTACCCCGGCTGACCGACCCTGAGCAGGACGCGCTGCAGGCGCAAAAGCTGGCGAACTCGCCAAAAGACCGCGCCGAAAACCTGATGATCGTCGATTTAATGCGCAACGATATTGGCCGGGTTGCCGCTCCCGGTAGCGTCCGGGTGCCCGAACTGTTTGTGGTGGAGCCCTTCCCTGCCGTGCATCACCTGGTGAGCACCGTGACCGCCAGATTGCCTACCCATCTGCACGCCGCCGACCTGCTGCGCGCGGCCTTTCCCGGCGGCTCAATTACCGGCGCGCCGAAGGTCAGAGCGATGGAGATCATTGATGAGCTGGAGCCGCAGCGGCGCAATGCGTGGTGCGGCAGCATCGGATATCTCAGCTTCTGCGGCAATATGGATACCAGCATTACCATCCGTACGCTGACGGCCTGGCAGGGGCAGCTTTACTGCTCCGCCGGAGGCGGGATTGTCGCCGATAGCGATGAAGCAGCGGAATATCAGGAAACTTTTGATAAAGTTAATCGTATCCTGCAGCAACTGGAGAGCTAGCACATGGCGGACAGCGCCCTCGAACTTGACGATTTCCTTTCGCGTTTTCAGCTTCTGCGCCCGCAGCCCACGCGCAGCGCGCTTAACCAGCGTCAGGCTGCGGTACTGGTCCCGATTGTACGTCGCCCGCAGCCTGGGCTGCTGCTAACCCAGCGTTCGCCGCTGATGCGCAAGCACGCGGGTCAGGTCGCTTTTCCCGGCGGCGCGGTAGATAACAGCGATGCGACGCTGATCGCCGCCGCGCTGCGCGAGGCGCAGGAAGAGGTCGCGATCCCGCCAGAGTCGGTTGAGGTCATCGGCGTTCTGCCGCCGGTGGATAGCGTCACCGGCTTTCAGGTCACCCCGGTGGTAGGGATTATTCCACCTGACCTGCACTATCATGCCAGCCAGGATGAAGTCGCTGCGGTCTTCGAAATGCCGCTGGCCGAAGCGCTGCGGCTGGGACGCTATCACCCGCTGGATATCCATCGCCGCGGCAATTCGCATCGCGTCTGGCTATCCTGGTACCAGCATTATTTTGTCTGGGGAATGACCGCCGGTATTATTCGCGAGCTGGCGCTGCAGATAGGCGCTCGTCCTTAGCGCTACCCGCCATACTTCAGGTTGCGTGTAAGCTAGCTTTTCTGCAACTCGAATTCTCCAGGGTATATACTTAATAGCGCGGGTTCACAGCATTAGTAAATCCGCGGTTATCCATTAGTTTAATTCATGTGAATACATAAGCTGATGACCCGGTTCCCTCTTACACTATGCGCAGTGATTACATCGTTGTCGCACTCGCGACAACCCTGTCAGGAGTGTTAGCGTGATTAGTATATTCGACATGTTCAAGGTGGGGATCGGCCCCTCATCTTCCCACACTGTAGGGCCGATGAAGGCCGGTAAACAGTTCGTCGATGACCTGGTCGAAAAGGGATTGCTTAATACAGTGACGCGCGTGGCGGTTGACGTCTACGGCTCACTGTCATTAACCGGCAAAGGCCACCATACGGATATCGCTATTATTATGGGACTGGCGGGCAATCAGCCCGATACGGTCGATATTGACGCGATACCGGCATTTATTCGCGACGTTGAAACGCGCGGACGCCTGCTGCTGGCGCAGGGGCAGCATGAGGTCGATTTCCCGCAGAATGACGGCATGCGTTTTCGTAGCGACAACCTGCCGCTGCATGAAAACGGGATGACCATTCATGCCTGGGCTGGCGAGAAAGAAATCTACAGCAAAACCTATTACTCCATCGGCGGCGGTTTTATCGTCGATGAAGAGCATTTCGGCAAAGAGAGCGCCAGCGAACTTTCCGTACCCTATCCGTTCAAATCCGCCCAGGAGATGCTGGGCTACTGCAAAGAGACCGGCATGTCGCTGTCCGGCATGGTGATGCAGAACGAGCTGGCTCTGCACAGCAAAAAAGAGATTGAAGACTATTTTGCTAATATCTGGCAGACCATGCGCGCCTGCATCGACCGCGGCATGAACACCGAAGGCGTACTGCCTGGCCCGCTGCGCGTGCCTCGTCGCGCCTCGGCGCTGCGGCGGATGCTGGTTGCCAGCGATAAACTCTCCAGCGACCCGATGAACGTGGTGGACTGGGTCAATATGTTCGCGCTGGCGGTGAATGAAGAGAACGCCGCCGGTGGCCGCGTGGTCACGGCACCGACTAACGGCGCCTGCGGCATCGTGCCGGCGGTACTGGCTTACTATGACCACTTTATCGAGTCCGTCAGCCCGGATATCTATATTCGTTACTTCCTTGCATCTGGCGCTATCGGTACGTTGTATAAAATGAACGCTTCCATTTCCGGCGCTGAGGTCGGCTGCCAGGGCGAAGTCGGCGTGGCCTGCTCGATGGCCGCTGCAGGTCTGGCGGAAATCCTTGGCGCCAGCCCCGAGCAGGTCTGCGTGGCGGCGGAAATCGGCATGGAACACAACCTTGGTCTCACCTGCGATCCGGTGGCCGGCCAGGTGCAGGTACCGTGCATTGAACGTAACGCCATCGCTTCCGTCAAAGCCATCAATGCCAGTCGGATGGCTATGCGCCGCACCAGCGAACCGCGCGTGTCGCTGGATAAAGTCATTGAGACGATGTATGAGACCGGTAAGGACATGAACGCCAAATACCGGGAAACGTCGCGCGGCGGCCTGGCAATCAAAGTTCAGTGCGACTAATCATTGCTCAACAGAATGCGCCCACGGGCGCATTCTTCTTTTTCCTCTCGATATTATCTGCGCCCACTACACTTGCTCTATAACGGCTGTTACTCTCATTAACACTTTTAGCCGACAGGGCGTCGCGCATGCAGACTGCACAAAAAGTTATCACAACCTATCGCAGGAAACGCATTCTGGTTTGCTTGCTGGTCGCGCTACTTACGCTAACGACGACATTAGTAATACGATTTATTTCGCAGCGTAGCCTAAATCAGCAGCGCGTCCAGATCAGCACCAATAAAATGGTGACCGCCATGGATAATATCCTGCGGCCTCTGGCGGCACAGCACGCCCCCCTGCTGCACCTGGTAAACCAGCCCTGTCAGGAAATTCATCTCACGTTACGTAAGCTGGCGGCGTCGCTACAGACGGTGCGATCCATCGCCCTGGTGCAGTCGAAACAACTGTACTGCTCCAGTATTTTTGGTCAACGAAATATTCCGGTGCACCAGTTACAGCCCGCCTTGCCGACCAGTCACCCGCTGCTTACTTTCAGCTACGACTCTTCGTTGCTCAAGGGAACGCCGGTTCTCATCCAGTGGTATCCCGCTTCGCTTAGCGGTGACGACGGCGTGCTGCTGGTGATTAATATCGAGCTGCTGGGCGAGTTAATTTTCAATGCAAAATCGGCGTTAATTACCGGAATTGGCCTCAGCGTCGGTGAAAAAAGCTTTATTAGCGGCACCGGGCTGGTCGATCACGAAGCGCTGCCAGGCGAGCAAATCATCTATCGCCAGCATTCGACGGAATTTCCTTTCACGATTAGCGTCAGCGGGCCGGGCGCCTCAGCGGTCGCCTTCAATGAGCTACCGGGCGAACTGCCCCTGGCGCTGATAATCAGCCTGTTGATGACCGGTATTGCGTGGCTGGCGACCGCGGGAAGAATGAGCTTTTCCCGGGAAATTAACCTTGGAATCGCCGCCCACGAGTTCACGCTTTGGTGCCAGCCCCTGCAGGACTTACGCACCCGGCAATGCTGCGGCGTGGAGATTTTGCTGCGCTGGAATAACCCGCGCAGAGGCGCTATTTCGCCGGATGTCTTTATCCCCATCGCCGAAGGTTATAACCTGATACTGCCCCTGACCCGCTACGTTATTTCGCAAACGGCCCATAAATTAGCCCTCTTTCCGCAGGATAAACAGTTTCACATCAGCATTAACGTCGCCGCCCGCCATTTCGCGAATGGCGAACTGCTGCGCGATCTGCATCATTACTGGTTTAGCGCCCATCCGGTACAGCAGTTGGTGGTTGAACTCACCGAACGCGACGTGCTCCAGGATGGCGATCACCATATGGCCGAACATCTCCATTTTAAGGGAGTAAAGCTGGCCATCGACGATTTCGGCACCGGCAACAGCTCTCTTTCCTGGCTGGAAAAACTGCGTCCTGATGTGTTGAAGATTGATAAGTCTTTCATCGGCGCAATTGGTGTCGATAGCGTCAACGCAACGGTGACCGACATGATCATCGCTCTCGCCCATCGGCTGAAGATAGTGATGGTGGCGGAAGGCGTCGAGACCCAGGAGCAGGAAGCCTATCTGCGCGACAACGGCGTCGATTTATTGCAGGGATATTATTATGCCCGACCTATGCCGGTAGAGGACTTTCCGCAGTGGCTGGCGGCGGAAAAGCGTCGGGAAATGCGGTAATAAACAGCCCATCGGCATGAAACCGACGGGCACAAAGGTTACTCTTCTTCGTCGTTATACTGGCGCTGCTTGACGACGCGTACCAGATCGACGCGATAGTCGTTGGCTTCCACGATGGTGAACTGCAAGGGCAGCAGTTCCAGCACGTCGCCAGGACGGGGAATATGGCCGTTGACGGCAATGACCAGCCCGGCAACCGTCGCAATATCTTCGTCCTCATCGACCAGATCGTCGACGCCTACCGCCTGCTGCAAGGCATGCACATCGGTTGAACCTTTCACCAGCCAGCCGTCGCCATCAATGATAATTTCCGGCGTTTCGTCGGCGTCCGGGAACTCACCGGCAATCGCTTCCAGTACGTCCAGCGGCGTCACCAGGCCCTGCACCACGCCAAACTCGTTGGTGACGATGACAAAGCTACCGCGAGCCCGGCGCAGGACGCCCAGCAGGTTAATCGGGTCGAGGGTTTCCGGGACCACGATCGCCGGCGAAGCCGACGCCAGTGCGGCAACATTTTCACCGGCTTCCAGCGCCACCAGCATCTCTTTCGCGCGCACGATACCAATGATTTCATCCAGCTCGCCGCGACATACCGGGAACAGGCTGTGCGGCGAAGAGAGCAGCTGACGGCGAATTTCTTCTTCACTTTGCTCGGCGTTCACCCAGCTTATTTCCCCACGCGGGGTCATAATGCTGCGCAACGAACGCTGGGCCAGGGTCAGCACGCCGTTAATCATATAGCGTTCTTCTTCCGCAAACGCACCTTCCGGTACCGGCACCACTGAGGCGTTATCGCTATCGTGTGCCGCAGCGCTCTGTTTGCGGCCGCCCATCAGACGCAGAATCGCATCGGCGGTACGCGCGCGCAGAGGCAGCGTCGACTGGTGGCGAATAAAGTTACGACGCGCAATCTGGTTAAAGAACTCGATGGTAATCGAGAAGCCAATCGCGGCGTACAGGTAGCCCTTCGGTATATGGAAACCAAAACCTTCCGCGACCAGGCTCAGACCGATCATCAGCAGGAAGCTCAGGCAGAGCACCACCACTGTCGGATGCTGGTTGACGAAATTAGTCAACGGCTTCGAGGCCAGCAGCATCACCGCCATCGCAATCACCACCGCCGCCATCATTACCGGCAGATGGTTAACCATCCCGACCGCGGTAATCACGGCATCCAGCGAGAACACGGCGTCCAGTACCACGATTTGCAGTACGACCACCCAGAAGCTGGCATAACCTTTACCATGACCGGAGTCATGCTGGCGGTTCTCCAGCCGTTCATGAAGTTCAGTGGTCGCCTTAAACAGCAGGAATATCCCGCCGAGCAGCATGATCAGGTCGCGTCCGGAAAACGAGAAATCGGCAACGCTGAAAAGCGGTTTAGTGAGCGTCACCATCCACGAAATGACCGACAGCAGACCCAGGCGCATAAACAACGCCAGCGAAAGGCCGATCAGGCGCGCCTTATCCCGCTGCTTTGGCGGCAGCTTGTCGGCAAGGATGGCGATAAATACCAGGTTGTCGATACCCAATACGATTTCAAGGACGACAAGCGTCAGCAAACCGGCCCAAATAGAGGGATCCATTAAGAATTCCATGAGCAGCTCCAGTTAACGACAGGCGTAGTCATCGCTGTGTCATGCACAGACGAGACACTTGTTGCTGGTGAAAAAACGTAGCAGGTGATGGCGGCAGACGAGTGCCGGAAGGTGAAAAGGCGTCGGTGACGATCCATATAGCGGGCTATGCCCTATACTCCTGAGTGATTAAACGGAACGTAAACATAGCAAAATATAGAGCAATATTGGAAAAAATTTACCTGTCTTTGCAATAGCTAAGACTATTTTTTGCGCTGCAAAATAATTACCAACCGATGCAAAATTAGCGGAGCTTCATCACATTAATTATTTTTTCACTGTCTAAAATAATTCGCTGTAGTAATTACTTTATATCTTACACCCTTACTGAATCGATTTTGTTCGCAAGAGTGATTCAGGATGTATCACAACAGATGATGCATTCACGATTATAAAGGAGGTAGCAAGTGACGATTGCTATTGTAATAGGCACACATGGTTGGGCTGCAGAACAGCTGTTAAAAACGGCAGAAATGCTGCTGGGCGAACAGGAAAACGTTGGCTGGATCGATTTCGTTCCTGGCGAAAACGCAGAAACGTTGATCGAGAAGTACAACGCTCAGTTGGCAAAGCTGGATACAGCAAAAGGCGTGTTATTTCTCGTCGATACATGGGGAGGCAGCCCGTTTAACGCTGCCAGCCGCATTGTCGTCGATAAAGAACATTATGAAGTCATCGCGGGCGTTAATATTCCGATGCTGGTCGAAACGCTGATGGCGCGCGATGATAACCCGTCGTTCGATGAGCTGGTTGCCCTGGCGGTGGAAACCGGTCGCGAAGGCGTGAAGGCCCTGAAAGCGAAGCCGGTGGAAAAGGCCGCCCCTGCTCCGGTTCAGGCTGCTGCACCGAAAGCGGCTGCGCCGCTGAAACCAATGGGTCCAAACGACTACATGGTTATCGGGCTTGCGCGTATCGATGACCGTTTAATCCACGGTCAGGTCGCCACTCGCTGGACTAAAGAAACCAACGTTTCCCGCATTATCGTCGTTAGCGACGAAGTTGCGGCGGATACGGTACGTAAAACGCTGCTGACTCAGGTTGCTCCTCCGGGCGTTACCGCCCACGTTGTAGACGTCGCGAAAATGATCCGCGTCTATAACAACCCCAAATACGCAGGCGAGCGCATTATGCTGCTGTTCACTAACCCAACGGACGTTGAGCGCGTGGTTGAAGGCGGCGTGAAAATCACCAGCGTCAACATCGGCGGTATGGCTTTCCGTCAGGGCAAAACGCAGGTGAACAACGCCATTTCGGTCGATGAAAAAGATATCGAAGCGTTCAAAAAGCTGAACGCCCGCGGTATCGAACTGGAAGCCCGCAAAGTTTCCACCGACCAGAAACTGAAAATGATGGATCTGATCGCCAAGGTGAAATAAGTCACCCCGCAGATCGCAACGCAATTTTCAACTTAAGACTTAATCAACAGGAGAAGTGCAATGGAGATTACCTTTCTTCAGATTGTGCTGGTGTTCATCGTCGCGTGTATTGCGGGTATGGAGTCGGTACTTGATGAATTTCAGTTCCACCGTCCTCTGGTGGCCTGTACGCTGATTGGCGCCGTTCTCGGGGATATGAAAACCGGTATTATTATCGGTGGTACCCTGGAAATGATCGCCCTGGGCTGGATGAACATCGGTGCGGCCGTTGCGCCGGATGCCGCCCTTGCATCTATTATCTCTACCGTTCTGGTTATCGCCGGCCATCAAAGCATCGGTGCCGGTATCGCGCTGGCCATCCCGCTGGCTGCGGCAGGCCAGGTTCTGACCATTATCGTTCGTACCATCACCGTTGCCTTCCAGCACGCGGCGGATAAGGCCGCGGAGAACGGAAACCTGACGGCCATATCCTGGCTACACGTTTCCTCTCTGTTCCTGCAGGCCATGCGTATCGCTATTCCGGCGGTTATCGTGGCGATTTCCGTGGGCACCAGCGAAGTGCAGGGCATGCTGAACGCCATTCCAGAAGTGGTCACCGGCGGTCTGAACATCGCGGGCGGCATGATCGTGGTTGTCGGTTATGCGATGGTCATCAACATGATGCGCGCAGGCTACCTGATGCCGTTCTTCTATCTGGGCTTTGTTACCGCCGCGTTCACCGATTTCAACCTGGTCGCTCTGGGTGTCATTGGTACCGTGATGGCGGTGCTCTACATCCAGCTGAGCCCGAAATATAACCGCGTAGCGGGTGCGCCTGTGCAGGCTGCTGGTAATAACGATCTCGACAACGAACTGGACTAACAGGTGAGCGAAATGGTTGATATGACTAAAAATACCACCGAGAAAAAACTGACTCAGAGTGATATTCGTGGCGTGTTCATTCGTTCTAACCTGTTCCAGGGTTCATGGAACTTCGAACGTATGCAGGCGCTGGGCTTCTGCTTCTCCATGGTACCGGCTATTCGTCGCCTGTATCCGGAGAACAACGATGCGCGTAAACAGGCGATTAAACGTCACCTTGAGTTCTTTAACACCCATCCGTACGTTGCAGCGCCGGTTCTCGGCGTTACGCTGGCGATGGAAGAGCAGCGTGCTAACGGCGCAGAGATTGACGATGGTGCTATAAACGGTATCAAAGTTGGCCTGATGGGCCCGCTGGCTGGCGTAGGCGACCCAATCTTCTGGGGTACCGTTCGTCCGGTATTCGCCGCACTCGGCGCCGGTATCGCGATGAGCGGCAGCCTGCTCGGGCCTCTGCTGTTCTTTATCCTGTTTAACGCGGTGCGTCTGCTGACCCGTTATTACGGCGTAGCGTACGGTTACCGTAAAGGTATCGACATCGTTAAAGATATGGGCGGCGGCTTCCTGCAGAAACTGACCGAGGGGGCGTCTATTCTCGGCCTGTTTGTCATGGGGGCGCTGGTTAACAAATGGACGCACGTCAACATTCCGCTGGTGGTCTCCACCATCACCGGTCAGGATGGCCAGACGCGCGTGACCACCGTGCAAACTATCCTTGACCAGCTGATGCCGGGACTGGTGCCGCTGCTGCTGACCTTCGCCTGTATGTGGCTGCTGCGTAAGAAAGTTAACGCCCTGTGGATCATCGTTGGCTTCTTCGTCATCGGTATTGCAGGCTACGCAGTCGGCCTGCTGGGCCAGTAATCAATACGTTGTGCGCCGGGGGCTTGCCCCCGGCTTTTTTATTTGGAGGATGGATGACAATCACGGACCTGGTGTTAATCCTGTTTATTCTTGTACTGTTCGCGTTTGCGGTTTACGACCAGTTCATCATGCCGCGCCGCAATGGCCCCGTTTTGCTGGCAATCCCCCTGCTCCGCCGCAATCGCGTCGATGGCATTATCTTCGTCGGTCTTATTGCCATTCTGATTTATAACAACATCGCTAATCATGGCGAACTTATCACCACCTGGTTATTATCTGCCCTGGCCTTAATGGGGTTATATCTTTTCTGGATCCGCTCGCCCAAAATCATCTTCAAAAAGCAGGGCTTTTTTTTCGCCAATATCTGGATTGAATATAAGCGTATTACAGAGATGAATTTATCAGAAGACGGGGTGCTGGTGATGCAATTAGAACAACGTCGCCTGCTGATCCGCGTACGAAATATCGATGACCTGGAAAAGATATACAAACTTCTCGTTTCCACTCAATGAGTTAATAATATAGCTTACGCTATATTTAATCATTTCCCGGCGGCTGAAACATAGCCATAGCTATATTTCAGCCGCTTAATTCAACGATATTTATTAACGAATCATTCACCTCTAAATTCAAATGAAAATCGTTATCATTTGGTTATTAAAATAACGCGATTCTGTTATTGTTTTATATTCTAAAATTATGTTAAGGTTGCGCCCGTCGTTGGGGAGTAGCCAATTTTCTGCCTGTCGGAAAATGTACGTGTCAACATACTCGTTGCAAAACGTGGCACGTGCGGGTTGAAGAAGAACGTCTTCAATCAGGCGAGACCATAGACGCATCGCTGCTGTACGCGGCGCCTCATCTTCAGGATGGGCTGCGTATTTTTACTGGGGGCGGCGATGTGTCATATGGATTATCCCCGGTCAGGACGCTCTCATGAATGTATCCGCTACAATTCTTCTTGCCTTCGGCATGTCCATGGACGCCTTCGCGGCCTCTATTGGTAAAGGCGCGACTCTCCATAAACCTAAATTTTCCGAAGCTCTGCGCACCGGTCTCATCTTTGGCGCTATCGAAACGCTCACTCCGCTGTTCGGGTGGGGAATGGGGATGCTCGCCAGCCAGTTCGTGCTCGAGTGGAACCACTGGATAGCCTTTATATTGCTGGTATTTCTCGGCGGCCGAATGGTTATCGAAGGGGTTCGCGGCGGCGATGGCGAGGAGTGTGAAGCTCCGCGCCGTCACGGTTTCTGGCTGCTGGTCACCACCGCTTTCGCCACCAGCCTTGACGCTATGGCCGTCGGCGTTGGCCTGGCGTTTTTGCAGGTCAACATTATCGCCACCGCGCTGGCTATCGGCTGCGCGACGCTGATAATGTCAACGCTGGGCATTATGGTAGGACGTTTTATCGGCCCGCTGCTCGGCAAACGGGCGGAAATCCTCGGCGGTATCGTGCTGATCGGCATCGGCGCCCAAATACTCTGGAGCCATTTTGCCGGCTAACCCTCAGCGTCGCGCTGCCAGCAGTGAATCATGAAATCGGTCTGGCAGCTGAATAGCGCCTGCTGGCGCAGCGTTTCCCGAACCGGCGGTTTTGCCCGCCACGCAAACGGCGTCATTTGCAGTAAAGCTTCCGCCTCGCTGCCTTTGAGGCGCATCGGATAGGCCAGCTGCTGCTGATGACGTAGCGTGAAACCCTCAAGCGCTTCCGTGTTTTGCTCGTGCAAACGCACTTCGTCGTAGATCAACCCTTTTAGTTCCATCAGGTGACGAGGTCCCGGCGTCGCGGTGATGACCCAGCCGCCGGTACGGACAACGCGCGCCAGTTCAAGCGCGTTACAGGGGGCATAAATACGCACTATCGCATCCAGGCTTGCATCCTCAAACGGTAATCGCTGGCTGGAGGCGACGCAAAAGCTGACCTGCGGATAGCGCTTTGCCGCCGCGCGAATCGCCGATTTCGACACGTCCAGTCCCCAACAGCGGCCGACGATAGCGGCGAAGGCATGAGTGTAGTAGCCTTCCCCACAGCCTATATCCAGTAAATCCGTTGGCGCGAAGGTGTGCAGATAAGCGCTGACCGCCTCACGAAGCGGCTGGTAATGACCCGCATCGAGAAACTCTCGCCGCGCCTGCATCATTTCGGCGCTGTCGCCCGGATCGCGGGAGCGCTTAAACTGTACCGGCAGCAAATTGACGTACCCTTCCTTCGCCAGATCGAACTGATGCCGCTGCGGGCAGATAAAGCTATTATCGCGGCGCGCAAGCGGCGCGTGGCAAAGAGGGCAACTGTAAGACATGGCAACTCCGGTGTGCTGAAAGGGCGAAAGTGTAGCGCTATTCGCCCTTCCAGGCCACCGTTACAGCGCAGGCGGCAGAACGCCGTCGTGATGCATGACGATCAGGTTTTCCGAGCCCTCCGGCATTCCATCGGGCATGACGTTTTCCAGGCGCAGCACATCGCCCATAATTTGACTGAATACCGGCGCCGCCACCGCTCCGCCGTAATATGAACCGTTGCTGGGGTCGTTCATCACCACCACCAGGGCGAATTTCGGATTGCTGGCCGGCGCGACGCCTGCGGTATAGGCAACGTATTTGTCGATATATTTCCCGTCAGGGCCGATTTTCTTGGCGGTACCGGTTTTTACCGCCACCCGATAGTCGCGCACCGCCGCTTTGGTCCCCCCGCCGCCCGGCAAGGCAACGCTCTCCATCATATGCTCGACTTCATGCACTATCTGCTCCGGCATCACTCGGGTCCCCATGACCGGCGGATCGATACGCGTGATCGATAGCGGACGTTCAATACCGTAGCTGCCGATGGTAGCGTATACGTGCGCCAGCTGCAGCGGCGTGACCATCAGACCATAGCCGAAGGCGAAGGTCGCCCGGTCGAGCTGTCCCCAATAGCGGCGCTGCGGCATCAGCCCGGCGCTTTCACCGGTTAATCCCAGGCCGGTAGAATCGCCGAAACCGAACGCTTTATAGGTATCGATGAGATGCTGAATGGGCATCGCCAGCGACAGATGTGAAACGCCGGTATCGCTGGATTTTTGCAGGATGCCGGTGAGGGTTAATTCTGGATAGTAACCCACGTCGCGAATGCGATGGCCGTCGAGCATAAACGGATGGGTATCCACCACGCTATCCGGCTGAACAATGCCTTGCTGGAGGGCAGTCATCAGCACCAGCGGTTTAACCGTCGACCCCGGCTCGAAAGTATCGCTAATCGCGCGATTGCGGAAATCATCCAGCTTTGCATCATCGCGATTGTTAGGGTTGAAATCAGGGTAGCTGGCCATCGACAGAATTTCCCCGGTATCAATTTTAATTAATACCGCCGCCCCCGACTCCGCTTTGTTCCAGCGCACGGCGTTATCCAACGCGTCTTCGGTCACCGTTTGTAGACGCTCGTCGATACTGAGCTGCAAATTATGGGCCGGGACTGCCGGAACTTCCGTGATATTTTCGATGACGTTGCCGTGACGATCTTTGCGCACCAGCCGACGCCCGGGTTGACCGGTCAGCTGAGCATTAAAGCTTTTCTCGACTCCCTCGATCCCCTGATTATCGATGTTGGTAAAGCCCAGCAGGTTAGCGGCAACGTGTCCAGCGGGATAAAAGCGACGCGACTCATCGCGCAGATTGATACCCGGCAGGCGCAGCTTGTCGATCCACTCTGCCTGCTCAGGATTTATCTGGCGCGCGAGATAGAGAAAGCGCGCGTGAGGATGCGCCTGCACGCGATGAGCCAGCTCGCTAAGGTTGAGATGTAAAGCTTGCGCCATGGCCTGCCAGCGCGGGCCATATCCGACGCCGCCTTTTGCGAGCGTTGTTTGCGGATCGACCCAGATGGCGCTCACCGGAACGCTAACCGCCAGCGGGCGGCCCTCGCGATCGCTAATCATGCCGCGCTGCACGTCGATAGGCTCTTCGCGCAAGGAGCGCATATCTTCTTGTTTCACCAAATTGTCAGGAGAGACAATTTGCAGCCAGCCTACCCGGACCAGCAGCAGCCCCATACAGCAAAGAATGGCCACGCATAGCAACCCGAACCGCAAAGGGGTAAAGTTGGCGGCTGACTTAAGTTTGTTCTTTTGCACCTTAGCTCCATCATTATTTTGCAACCACCTGATTTAACAGATATATACAAAACAGATTGCTAAACAGTGCTAATAAGGATGTTGTTTTGCAACAAAGCGCAACGGTGGGAGGATAATTGACATGATTTGCAATAAAACCTAAAAAGCCCCGCGGTCGCGAGGCTTTCTTACAAGATTCAGTGGTCTTGAATCAGATAGCAGTTACGTTAACTGCAGCTGGACCTTTCTGGCCGTCCTGAATTTCGAACTCAACGTTCTGGCCTTCAGCCAGAGTTTTGAAGCCGTTACCCTGGATAGCGGAGAAGTGTACGAACACATCTTTGCTGCCATCAGCCGGAGTAATGAAGCCAAAACCTTTAGACTCGTTGAACCACTTAACTTGACCTTTAATCTTTGCCATTTGCAAAATTCCTTAGACTGTTTTCTTCGCCCGTGGGCACTTACATAGATAAAACTGACACATGACTGCATGAGGCACTAATATAAGGTTCGGCAGAGAAGCGGTATTCAACGACAACGTGTTTACTCAGGACTTCTTTACTGAAAATGCCACACATAAACAGAACTGTACCTCGTTTAACCCGAAACGTGTTATCACATACTACGTTAATAATGGCAAGCCATTTTTAGATGGGTCTCGATCGCTCGCACAAATTATAAGGGAATCATTTGATCACCTGCACATTTATGCGACTTTGCTCCCTCTGACTTATCCTTTCCGCCCCGCGTCTGTGCCGTAGAGACTGGCTCCGGAAAGAGAGTTTATCCGCCATTCCTCAACAACTTCGGCGTACCCCGCCCCGCTCAAAGCTAAACTGCCAATTTTAGGGGGCAACAAAAAGTATTGCATAAAGATGCATTTAAAAGCTCATATCGATAGCTGAAAAATTGCTTTGCAGGACCATTGCATAATATCGAAGCGCGTAAATGGAATAACTTAAAATATTGTCTATACTGCACGGCAATAATGAAGACCTGATGACAGTCAGGCCGTTTCTGTCCTTTTATTTGATTAATTAAACAAACTAATTAAAGAGGCGCGATTAACGCACAGCGTCCGCTTGCCGGCACGCCGGATAATCGTCAGCAGAAGATTTATTGATAAGGATAGGTTATAGACCGGGGTGAGATACAGGCGCACACCCTACGATGCACGCCTGACAATCAGATTAGCGCTCTGCGACCAGACGAATGAAGTCGTCGTCGCCTTTCCCCTTCTCGGCTATGGAAGGTTCTGCTGCACTCTCCTTCTCAGGCTCATTGGCCTCGCAGAGACGGCGCAGCAGCGCGTTTTGCCGCTTTTGCTGATCCAGAAGCGCCTGCAGTAGCGCGATCTGCTCATTTGCGCGCGAACTGGCGCGATTAACAAAAAACCATAATAACAGGCCGACAAGCAACAGCACGACAGACAGCGCCACGGATGCCAGGCTTACAATCCCGGGATTTAGTAACTCACTCATTTCACCACCTCAAAGAGAAGGCGTTCATTCTACCACCCGCGCGGCAGAAGAAAATCAGTCATATAAAAAATGTCTTACCAGGGAATAAACTTATTGATAGTGCAGATGCCGCTGAAGAACTGTACATCCTGATCGCACATTACGTTAAGCATCTGAGTCCATAGCAGTAAACATCCTGCAATAACGACTATCAGCAAAACCCACCGTAATTTTTTCACTCCACACTCCGCATCAGTATCAAATGTCGCCAGGATAACATGACCATCTTAAACCGCGGCTAACTGTAATACGAAAGGCAAGTTTAGGAATCATAGACTTGTTTCAACTCGTGTGCATGACAGAATAGACGCAGGGATAATACAAATATTGAGGCAACAATGCGATTGATCATTCGTACCATTGTGGTGCTGGCTATCTTATGGATTGGCGTATTATTAAGCGGCTACGGCGTGTTAATAGGCAGCAGTGAGAATGCCGGTGGGTTAGGATTGCAGTGCAAATATCTCACCGCTCGCGGCATCAGCACCGCACAATATGTTCACTCCAGCAGCGGTATTATCGGCATTACCGATTGCCCTGTTCTGCGAAAAAGCGTCACGGTAGTGGATAACGGCTAGTCATGGTTCGGGCTACAGCAACGGTAGCCCGAATAGGATAGTGAATCAGAACGGATAATCGTTGTAGCCCATCTGCTCAGAAATTTTACGCGCCGCCGTGTGCAGCATCGCAACATACTCGTTCAGGCGCTCTTCGGAGAAACGTAGCGTCGGGAAAGAGATACTCAGGCCGGCGATAACCACGCCGAAGCGGTCGAAAACCGGCACCCCGATGCAGCGCAGCCCTTCTTCCTGTTCTTCGTTATCTTCGCCGTAGCCCTGCTCGCGGACCTTATCCAGAACCGCCAGCAGCTCTTCGGTGCTGGTGATGGTCCGGTCGGTACTGCGTTTGTACTCAACGCCTTCCAGAATCTGCTCTACTTCCGCGCGATCGCGCCATGCCAGCAGCACCTTACCGATCGCGGTGCTGTACAGCGGGTTACGGCGTCCGATGCGCGAATACATGCGCAAATTGTACATTGAGTCGATTTTATGGATGTAAACAATGCTGTCTTCATCCAGGGCGCCCAGGTGGACGGTCTCTTTCGTCAGGCGTGATAGCTCGCGCATCTGAATGTCGGCGCTGCGCACCAGATCGACGTTCTGCAAAGCCCGCGCGCCGAGTTCGAAGAGTTTCAGGGTTAAAGAATACTTCTCAGATTCCCCTTCCTGCGCTACGTACCCCAGCGATTTCATGGTCTGCAAAAAGCGATAAACGGTGCTTTTTGACATCATGACGCGCTGGGACAGTTCGGTAATGCCAATTTCACGCTCTTCGCCAAGCGCCTGCAGGATGCCAAAAACCTTCAATACCGAAGAGACAGAATCTGGCTGTTTATCCAAATCTGCAACTGCCATTTATCACCTCATCGCAACTGTTTTATAAAAATTAGAACCGGTTTTTATTATAAATTCGCATCCCGTTACCCGCAATCGTTCTTCTGCCCATTCGTTACAAATCTGCGACATGCCGCTGAATATTCAATGCTAAAATCATTATCCAGTTAATAGTTCCCGATAAGACATACACTTTATATGGATAAAAACCTCCCCGATGGGCTGCCAGCACCGCAGCGTTACGGCGCCATCCTGACCATTGTATTAGGCCTGACGATGGCCGTGCTGGACGGCGCTATCGCCAACGTAGCGCTTCCGACGATCGCCAGCGATTTAAACGCGTCACCGGCATCCTCAATCTGGATAGTAAACGCCTATCAAATTGCCATTGTTATTGCGCTTCTGCCGCTCTCTTTCCTCGGCGATATGGTCGGTTATCGGCGCATTTATAAAATCGGCCTGGTCGTATTCACCTTCACCTCTTTAGCCTGCGCGCTCTCCCGCAGCCTGGAAATGTTGACGCTGGCGCGCGTTGCGCAGGGTCTTGGCGGCGCGGCGCTAATGAGCGTTAATACCGCGCTGATTCGCCTGATTTATCCCCGCCGCTTTCTCGGCCGCGGAATGGGGATCAACTCTTTTGTTGTCGCCGTCTCATCCGCTGCGGGCCCGACCATTGCCGCCGCTATCCTGTCGATGGCTTCATGGCAATGGCTGTTTCTCATTAACGTTCCGCTGGGCGTTATCTCACTGGTTCTCGCGATGCGCTACCTGCCCGCCAATGTCGGCGGGAGCAAGGTCACCCGCTTCGATCTGCCCAGCGCCATCATGAATGCTCTCACTTTCGGCTTATTAATTACCGCTCTCGGCGGGTTCGCTCAGGGCCAATCCGGCGAGCTGGTGCTGGCGGAGGTTATTGCGATGCTGGTCGTTGGATTCTTTTTTGTCCGCCGTCAGCTCAGAATGCCGGTTCCCCTGCTACCCGTCGATCTGCTGCGCATTCCGATTTTTTCCCTGTCCATCTGCACCTCGATATGCTCCTTCTGCGCCCAGATGCTGGCCATGGTTTCGCTACCATTCTTCCTGCAGTCGATGCTTGGACGCAGCGAGGTGGAAACCGGTCTGCTCCTGACGCCGTGGCCGCTGGCAACCATGGTAATGGCGCCGCTGGCAGGCTATTTGATAGAGAAATTTCACGCCGGTCTGCTGGGGGCGATTGGTCTGCTGGTAATGGCCTGTGGCCTGTTCGGTCTGGCGATGCTCCCCTCCACACCCACGGATCTGGATATTATCTGGCGAATGGCGCTCTGCGGCGCGGGCTTTGGCCTGTTCCAGTCACCCAACAACCATACGATCGTCTCTTCAGCGCCGGCTCACCGCAGCGGCGGAGCAAGCGGCATGTTGGGTACCGCCCGTCTGCTTGGCCAGAGTACAGGCGCCGCGCTGGTGGCGCTGCTGTTTAACCTGCTGGGCAATAGCGGAACTCATACCGCACTTCTGCTGGCCGGGATCCTAGCCGTCGTCGCCGCTGCCGTCAGCGGGCTACGCGTCACGCAGCCGCGCGCCAGGCTGTAGGCAAAGAATCGACATAAAAAAATCCGCAGCCCGAAGGTTGCGGATTTTTGTTTTCAGGGCCGGGAGCGGCGTTTACTTCAGATATTCGCCGCTGCGCAGGGCTTCAATGCGCTTATCCAGAGGCGGGTGAGTCATAAACAGCTCGCTCATGGATTTCGCTTTACCGTTAATGCAGAATGCCATCATGCTGCTGGCCTCCTGCGGCTCATAGCTGGTTTTCAGACGCTGCAGCGCAGCGATCATTTTCTCACGCCCCACCAGTTTCGCTGAGCCAGCGTCCGCATGGAATTCGCGGTAGCGGGAGAACCACATGGTGATGATGCTGGCCAGAATACCAAACACCAGCTCCAGTACCGTAGCAACCGCAAAGTAGATCAGCGGGTTGCCGTTGCTGCTTTCACCTTCATCGCGGTTGCC
Organism: Klebsiella sp. K5-306; assembly: GCF_051835185.1. Taxonomy (NCBI): domain Bacteria; kingdom Pseudomonadati; phylum Pseudomonadota; class Gammaproteobacteria; order Enterobacterales; family Enterobacteriaceae; genus Klebsiella; species Klebsiella sp. K5-306. Next base: position 187,226 of record NZ_JAIFJY010000001.1, on the reverse strand, counting down.
GCCGAGGAAGCCCGCCGCAATCTGCGCGATAACGCGCGAGATAAAGATAACGAAGGTGTTCACCACCCCCTGAATCAGCGTCATGGTGACCATATCGCCGTTAGCGATGTGGCTAATCTCATGGGCGATAACCGCTTCCGCTTCATCACGGCTCATGTTCTGCAACAGCCCGGTGCTGACCGCAACCAGCGACGCATCGCGGCGCGCGCCGGTCGCGAAGGCGTTAATATCCGGCGCATGGTAGACCGCGACCTGCGGCATGGCAATTCCCGCCTGGCGCGCCTGCTGCGCGACGGTATTCACCAACCAGCGCTCGGTTTCGTTACGCGGCTGCTCAATGACTTCCCCACCCACCGATTTCAACGCCATCCATTTCGACATCAGCAGCGAAACGATTGAACCGCCGAAGCCAAACAACAGCGCCATGATCAGCAGCCCGGTCATGCTGCTTGACTGAATTCCCGTCAGGCTTAGCACCAGCCCGAACACCACCATCACTGCCAGGTTGGTCAGCAGGAAAAGCGCGATTCGCATCATAATTTTCTTTTTACCTCGATTTAACAAAACGCACTATGCGATTACCCACATGGTATGGGTAGAACGCTAATTTTCAACCATCAGCCCCCGCTAAGTCACGAGAAAGACACAACTTTACATTTTGTAGCATATTGCTGACGCTGGGCAAAAGCGTTGACATTTTGTTGAAATCAGGCAATGAACGTTGGGAAAGAAGCGAAAGAAAACGGGCACAAATCATTGTGCCCGTTGGGGGGATTATTTACTGGCCGGGGGCTCTACCGCTGGCCGATCCTTTTCCTCATGGGCCAGGTCGAGCGCAATATGAACCGTTTCATCAAGATACGGATCGGGCTCCTGGTAATCCTTCGGCAGATCTTCCAGTTTTTTCAGTAACGGCTTACCTTCGCGTTTCAGGCGATCGTTAACGCGGGCCAGACGAATCGCATCATCTTCTTCGTTCTCCTTTTCACGCTGCGCGTAGTTCAGGGAAACGATGTTGCGTTTGTCTTTCATCGCGTTATAGCGAGCAATATCCTTCATGATGTACTGGAACTCAGGATCTTTGGCAATACGCGCATCGTGACGCTTCAGCAGTTCCGGTCCAAACGGCGTCAAATCGCCATATTTCACGAAGGTTGCCGCATTGACGCTATCCCACGGCAGCGCGTTGTCTTCATACTGCTCGCCGGTCTCACGCTCTTCGGTTCCGGTCGGCATCATGATATCCGGCGTTACACCCTTGCGCTGAGTACTACCGCCGTTGATGCGATAGAATTTCTGGATAGTGTACTGTACGGAACCCAGCGCCGGCCAGTCAGGACGCAGCATCTGATCGTAGATACGGTTCAGCGAACGATACTGCTGGACGGTCCCTTTACCGAAGGTCGGCTCTCCGACGATCAGCGCGCGGCCATAATCCTGCATCGCAGCGGCGAAAATTTCGGAAGCCGAGGCGCTGAAACGATCGACCAGGACGACCAGCGGACCTTTGTAGTACACCACGCCATCGGTATCGCTGTCTTCACGGACTTTACCGTTATTATCGCGAACCTGGACAACCGGGCCGGAGGGGATAAACAGGCCAGAAAGCGAAACCGCTTCGGTCAGCGCCCCGCCGCCGTTGCTGCGCAGATCGATGACGATACTGCTAACGTTTTGTTTCTCCAGCTTTTGCAGCTGAACCTTAACGTCATCCGTCAGGCCAACATAGAAGCCAGGAATATCCAGCACGCCAACTTTTTCTTTGCCAACGGTTTTGACTGACATCTTAACCGCACGGTCTTCCAGACGAATGCGTTCACGCGTGAGGGTCACAATACGCGTTTTCGCGCCTTTACCCGCCGGGAGAATCTCCAGGCGAACCTTGCTGCCCTTGGGACCTTTAATCAGCGCGACGACATCATCAAGACGCCAGCCGATCACATCGACCATGCCTTTACCAGGCTGGCCGACGCCAACGATGCGATCGCCCACGCTGATGGCTTTACTCTTCGCCGCCGGACCGCCCGCGACCAGAGAATTGATCACCGTGTAGTCGTCGTCCATCTGCAGCACCGCGCCGATACCTTCCAGAGACAGGCTCATTTCAGTATTGAACTGCTCGGTGTTGCGCGGTGAGAGATAGTTTGTATGCGGGTCGATTTCACGCGCAAAGGCGGTCATCGCCAGTGAGAAAACGTCTTCGCTATTGGTTTGCGCCAGACGGCGGATAGCAAACTTGTAGCGGCGGGTTAAGGTTTCGCGAATCTCTTTATCATCTTTGCCAGCCAGCTTCAGGCTTAGCTGGTCAAACTTCACCTTGGCATCCCACAGCGCGTTCAGCTCGGCTTCATCTTTCGGCCAGGGCGACTTGCTACGGTCAAGGTTGAAATTATCGTGGCCGGTAAAATCCATCGGCCGTTCCAGCACTTTCAGCGCATATTGATAGCGCTCAAAGCGACGCTTCTGCGCCAGGTTATACAGGTCGTAAAATACGTCCAGCTTCCCACTGCGCAGTTCATCGCCGATTTGATTCTTTTTCGCGGCAAACTGGTTGACGTCGCTGGCTAACAGTACGTTATGGCTGTAATCCAGCAGGTTCAGGTAGCGATCGAAAATTTTCGCCGAAAAGGCATTGTCGAGATCGAACTGGCGGTAGTGAGAGCGGGTAAAGCGCGATGTTACGCGCTCGCTCACCGTCGCGTGCTGCGGCTCTTCTTTCAGCACGGGGATTTGATCGACCCGGGTTATATCGTCCACGGCGAACGACTGGCCTGCTATTACCAGCAGGCCCGCCAACGCGGTGAGCTTAAAGAATTTGTTCATGCCTGGCCCGGCCTCCGTTTCAGAACACCAGGTGTTCTGCGCGTACAATCATTGACATACCAGAAGTCAGCTGTACACGAACGCCATCTTTGGTGATTTCCAGGACGGTGGCGTCCATTGCATTATTGCCTGCTTTCACCTTCAGTGCCTGGCCAACGGTCAATACAGACACATCTGATACAGGGGTATGACGCTCTTCGCGCGGCGCTTTGGCTGCTGCTGCCGGGCGTGGTTTACGCTGCTCAGCGCCTTCTTTGCGACGAGCCTGAGGCTGAGGACGCGGTTTACGCTCGCGACGTGCTCCCTCTTCCGGCTGGCCTGCTGCGGCAGCGGCTTCACGTTTTTTGGCCTGCTGCGCTTCGCGCTGCGCCTGAACGCGGGCTTTTGCTTCTTCAAGCTGCTGGCGGGCATGAGCGACATGCTGCTCTTCCAGTTCGCCGCACGGGTTGCCGTCAAGGTCAACGCGGACAGCGCCTGGCTTAACGCCGTACAGATAGCGCCAGCTCGAAGTATAAAGACGCAAAGCAGCGCGAAGTTGGGTTTTGCTGAGATTCATCTCTCCGCCAACGCGCTCAACGAGATCCTGAAAAATACCGACTTTCAGGGGGCGAGCTTCGCCTTCAGCGCTAAAGCACTGAGGGAAACGTTCGGCCAGAAACGCAATGACTTCTTTACTGCTATTCAACTTAGGTTGATTTTCCATGAAATTTCCTGATTACAACGGACGTAGCCAACAAGCCGCAGGCATGAACAGGCGTCATTATAATGACGTCCTCGGTAAATGCTACGTTATCCGTTGATTATCCTGCGACGCGGGTGAATATTTTTTGATAATCCGTGGCAGAAATGAGTTTTTCCAGATGCGAGACCAGTTCTGCCAGACCCCGCTCGTCTTCAACGGTGAAGCGGGAATGCGCCGTGCTATCGATGTCCAGGACGCCGATGGTTTGATTGTTCACCCGTAGCGGGAAGACAATTTCCGAATTGCTGGCGGCATCGCAGGCGATGTGGCCATCAAAGGCGTGAACATCCTCGACCCGCTGCACGCGATTCTGCGCGACGGCAGTCCCGCATACGCCGCGTCCTACCGGAATACGCACGCAGGCCAGCTTGCCCTGGAACGGCCCGAGGATGAGAGTATCGCCTTCCAGCAGATAGAAACCGGCCCAGTTCACTTCCGCCAGTCGTTCAAATAACAGCGCGCTGGTATTTGAGATCATCGCCAGGAAGCTGGTTTCGCCTGCCATTAACGCCTGAAAATCGCGGTTTAAATCCGCGTAGAATTCTGATTTGTTCATTATATGATCGCTTAGTTGTCTTACTGCCTTACACTTACAGCCTAATAAAATAAGCTTTAAATGCATTCATGCTCAAGATGAATTCATTCCTGAGTTAAGATAGAGAGATACATTCATTTCTGTAAGTTATAAATGCCACTAAAAACACCCAGGATTACGCCAGCAAAAAAGATGATCGTCTACTCGGTCAGCGCCCCTGTTGCGCACGCTCACTATCAGCGCTGCCCGCAGTGCGACCTGCTGTTTAGTTTACCGGTCCTCAAAAAGAATCAAAGCGCCTGGTGCCCTCGCTGCAACGCCAAAGTTCGCGATGGCCGCGACTGGTCGCTTACCCGGCTGGGCAGCATGGCGATCGCTATGCTGCTGCTGATGCCTTTTGCGTGGAGCGAACCGCTGCTACGTTTGCATCTGCTGGGCGTGCGTATCGACGCTAACGTCCTTCAGGGCATCTGGCAAATGACCGGCCAGGGCGATCCGCTCACGGCGGCGATGGTGCTCTTTTGCGCGGTCGTCGCGCCGGTGCTGCTGGTGGTGTCAATCGCCTACCTGTGGTTGGGCAACGTGCTGGGCATGAATCTGCGACCGATACTGCTGATGCTGGAGCGGCTCAAGGAGTGGGTAATGCTGGATATTTACCTGGTTGGCATCGGCGTCGCCTCCATTAAAGTGCAGGATTACGCCTTCCTGCAGCCGGGTATCGGGCTTGTCGCCTATATTTCCCTCACGCTGCTCAGTATCCTGACGCTTATCCATATGAACGTTGAAGAGCTCTGGGAGCGTTTTTATCCCCAGCGCCCGGCGCTGCGCCCGGATGAAAATCTTCAGGTCTGTCTGGGCTGCCATTATACCGGACATCGCGATGCGCGTGGGCGCTGCCGCCGCTGCCACACGCCTTTGCGCCATCGACGCCGGCAAAGCCTGCAAAAGAGCTGGGCTGCGCTGATTGCATCACTGGTTTTCCTGCTTCCTGCCAACCTGCTGCCGATCTCGATCATCTATGTCAACGGCGCGCGTCAGGAAGACACCATCCTTTCCGGCATTATGTCGCTGGCCAGCAGCAACATCGCCATCGCCGGGGTGGTGTTCATCGCCAGTATTCTGGTCCCATTCACCAAAGTTATTGTATTGTTTACCCTGCTGGTCAGCATACAATTCAAGTGTGAACAGGGGCTACGTACCCGCATCCTGCTGCTGCGGCTGATTACCTGGATCGGCCGCTGGTCTATGTTGGATCTTTTTGTCATCGCATTAACCATGTCGCTGATCAACCGCGATCAGCTCCTCGCGTTTACGATGGGGCCCGCCGCGGTCTATTTTGGCGCCGCGGTAATTTTAACTATCCTTGCTGTTGAATGGCTGGACAGCCGCTTACTTTGGGACGCACATGAGTCAGGAAACGCCCGCTTCGCCGACTGAAGCCAAGATTAAAACTAAACGCCGCATTTCACCGTTCTGGCTGCTGCCGGTCATCGCGCTGCTGATTGCCGGTTGGCTGATTTGGACCAGCTATCAGGATCGCGGTACGACGATCGTCATCGACTTCCAGTCGGCCAACGGCATCGTTCCGGGACGGACGCCTATCCGCTATCAGGGGGTAGAAGTCGGTACGGTCGAGAACATCTCGCTAAGCAAAGATCTGAGTAAAATCGAGGTTTCTGCCAGCGTCAAAGGCGATATGAAAGATGCGCTGCGCAAGGAGACCCAGTTCTGGCTGGTGACGCCGAAAGCCTCGCTTGCCGGCGTGTCCGGCCTGGATGCGCTGGTTGGCGGTAACTATATCGGCATGATGCCAGGCCAGGGCGAGCCCGAGGATCACTTTGTCGCCCTCGATACCCAGCCGAAGTACCACATTAATAACGGCGAGCTGATGATCCATCTCAAGTCAGCGGATTTAGGCTCGTTAACCAGCGGCTCGCTGGTCTACTTCCGTAAGATTCCGGTCGGCCGGGTGTATGACTACGCCATTAATCCGAACAATCAGGGCGTCACGATTGATGTGCTGATCGAGCGGCGTTTCACCAATCTGGTGAAAAAAGAGAGCCGCTTCTGGAACGTATCCGGCGTAAAGGCGGACGTCAGCCTGAGCGGAGCTAAAGTTCAGCTGGACAGCCTCTCCGCGCTGGTGAACGGCGCTATCGCCTTTGATTCCCCCGATGATTCTCCGCAGGCTCAGCAGAATACCGATTATCACTTATACGAAGACCTGGCGCACAGCCAGCGCGGAGTGGTGGTTAAACTGGACCTTCCGGACGGCGCAGGGTTAAAAGCGGGCTCTACGCCGCTGATGTATCAGGGTCTGGAGGTCGGCCAGCTCAGTAAACTGAATCTCAATGCTGACGGGAAAGTCACCGGCGAAATGACCGTCGATCCCAGCGTCGTCAGCTTGCTGCGCGAGAAGACGCTGATTCAGATGAAGAAGCCGAAAATCTCGCTGGATAATCCCAGCGTCAGCGCCCTGCTGACCGGTACCACCTTTGAGCTGGTCCCCGGCGAGGGTGAACCGCGCAACCAGTTTGCGGTGCTGCCTGCCGATAAATCCATCCTGGAAGAGCCGGATGTCGCAACCGTCACGCTCACCGCGCCAGAAAGCTACGGTATTGATGCCGGGCAGCCGCTGATCCTGCACGGCGTTCAGATTGGCCAGGTTCTGGAGCGCAAGCTAAACGCCGACGGCGTCACTTTCCAGGTCGCAGTCATGCCCGAGTACCGTTCACTGGTGCGCGGCGACAGCAAATTCGTGGTCAATAGCCGTATCGACGTCAAAGTCGGTATTGATGGCGTGGAGTTCCTCGGCGCCAGCGCCAGCGAATGGGTCAACGGCGGGATCCGCATTATTCCGGGCGACAAAGGGGCGATGCAAAGCCGCTATCCGCTGTACGCCAACCAGGAAAAAGCGCTGGAAAACAGCATGAGCGATCTGCCGACCACCACTCTCACGCTCTCAGCTGAGACGCTGCCGGACGTCCAGGCAGGATCCGTGGTGCTGTATCGTAAATTCGCAGTCGGGGAAATCATCACCGTTCAGCCGCGCAAGAACGCTTTTGAGATCAACATCCATATCAAACCGGAATATCGCCATCTGCTCACCAGTAACAGCGTGTTCTGGGCCGAAGGCGGCGCGAAAGTGCAGCTTAACGGCAGCGGCCTGACGGTACAGGCATCCCCCCTCTCCCGCGCGCTGAAAGGCGCGATAAGCTTTGATAATCTGAGCGGCGCCAGCGCCAGCGCGCGTATCGATAATAAACGCGTGCTGTATGCGTCGGAAACCGCCGCCCGCGCGGTGGGTGGCCAGATAACCCTGCACGCCTTTGACGCCGGTAAAATCGCCGAAGGTATGCCGATCCGCTACCTGGGGATTGATATTGGGCAGATCCAATCGCTGAATTTAATTACCGCGAAAAACGAAGTGCAGGCGAAAGCGGTTCTCTATCCGGAATACGTCAACACCTTCGCCCGCGCCGGCACGCGTTTCTCGGTGATTACTCCGCAGATTTCCGCAGCGGGCGTCGAGCATCTGGATACGCTCTTCCAGGCCTATATTAACGTGGAGCCGGGACGCGGTGCGCCGCGCCGTGATTTTGAAATTCAGGAAACCACGATTAGCGACTCACGTTATATCGACGGCCTGAGCATTATCGTCGAAGTACCCGAAGCCGGTTCGCTGGGTATCGGCACGCCGGTGCTGTTCCGCGGGCTTGAAGTCGGTACGGTTACCGGCCTGATGCTCGGTTCGATGTCGGATCGCGTCATGGTACAGCTGCGTATCAGTAAACGTTATCAGTATCTGGTGCGCAACAACTCGGTGTTCTGGCTGGCTTCCGGCTATAGCCTCGACTTTGGCCTGATCGGCGGCGTGGTGAAAACCGGTACCTTCAATCAGTTCATTCGCGGCGGCATCGCTTTTGCGACGCCTCCGGGTACGCCGCTGGCGCCGAAAGCGCAGGATGGTAAACACTTCCTGCTGCTGGAGAGTGAACCGAAAGAGTGGCGCGAATGGGGTACCGCCCTGCCGCGCTAAGCATAACAGGCTCCGGTGTCCGTCGCCGGAGCCTTTATGGTAAACTACGCCCCCTTTTTTCGTTGTGGTGCGCTCCCCGTGGCTCAAAACGCTGTCTATCTTCCTGAAGAATTCCTCGCTCAAATGCGTACGGCAATGCCGACGCATCTCTCTTTCGCTGACTTTATCGCCGCCTGCCAGCGCCCCCTGCGCCGAAGCCTTCGCGTAAATACGCTAAAAATCAGCGTGGCTGACTTTTTGCAGCTGGTCGCCCCCTACGGCTGGCAGCTAACGCCGGTACCCTGGTGTGAGGAGGGTTTTTGGATCGATCGCGAGGAAGACGACGCCCTGCCGCTGGGCAGCACCGCTGAACATCTCAGCGGGCTGTTTTACATCCAGGAAGCGAGCTCCATGCTGCCGGTCGCCGCGCTGTTTGCCGACGGAAATATGCCGAACCGGGTGATGGACGTCGCCGCCGCGCCGGGGTCAAAAACCACCCAGATCGCCGCGCGCATGGGCAATAAAGGCGGGATCCTGGCCAACGAATATTCCGCCAGCCGGGTTAAAGTGCTGCACGCCAATATCAGCCGCTGCGGGATCGGCAACGTGGCGCTGACCCATTTTGATGGGCGCGTATTCGGCGCCGCGCTGCCGGAGTGTTTTGATGCGATTCTCCTCGACGCCCCCTGCTCCGGCGAAGGCGTGGTACGGAAAGACCCCGATGCGTTAAAAAACTGGTCGCCGGAAAGCAACGCCAGTATCGCCGAGACCCAGCGCGAGCTTATCGACAGCGCGTTTCATGCGCTTCGCCCCGGCGGCACGCTGGTCTACTCTACCTGTACCCTGAACCGGCAAGAAAACGAAGACGTGGTCAACGGACTACTGGCGCGCTATCCGCAGGCGGCAGAGGTACTGCCGCTCGGTTCGCTGTTCCCGCAGGCCAGCGAGGCGCTAACCGAAGAGGGTTTCCTGCACGTGTTCCCGCAGATTTTCGATTGCGAAGGCTTCTTCGTCGCCCGTCTGCGTAAAACCGCCGCCATCGCACCGCTGCCGGCGCCGGGTTATAAGGTCGGTAAATTCCCCTTTATCCCGCTTAAAAGCCGCGAATCGGCCGCCATTGCGACCGCCGCTGCCGCCGTTGGTCTGCATTGGGGCGCTGACCATACGCTCTGGCAGCGGGATAAAGAAATCTGGCTATTCCCTCAGGCGCTCGAGTCGCTATTCGGCAAAGTGCGCTTTTCCCGCATCGGTATCCGTCTGGCCGAAACCCACAACAAAGGCTATCGCTGGCAGCACGAAGCGGTCATTGCGCTTGCCGCGCCTGATGCCCCCTTTGAGCTGACCCAGGCCGAAGCGGAAGAGTGGTACCGCGGTCGTGACGTCTATCCTGCAGTACCGCCGCAGCAGGATGATGTTATTGTCACGTTTCAGGGCGCGCCGCTGGGACTGGCGAAAAAAATCGGCTCGCGTTTAAAAAACAGCTATCCCCGTGAACTGGTGCGCGACGGAAAGCTTTTTAGCACTAAAGCGTGATGACGAACGGAAAAACAGCATTTTTTCACTGGCGCTTTGCGCACCTTTGTCTACGCTGAAAAATGGCGGCCTTAACTGGTCGTACCACAAATCAGCAGATCAACGGGGTGAATTTATGAGTAAAACCAGCGTACGTATCGGCGCGTTTGAAATAGACGACGCCGAACTGCACGGCGAACAGCAGGGAGAGCGAACGTTAAGCATACCCTGCAAATCCGATCCGGATTTATGTATGCAGCTAGATGCATGGGACGCGGACACCAGCGTACCCGCCATACTTGATGGTGAACATTCCGTCCTCTACCGTAAGCACTACGATCGTCAGTCCGATGCCTGGATCATGCGTCTCGCCTGATTCAAAGGAACCCGTCGCCTGAGACGGGTTATTTATTCCCCCTGCTTTCCCGACATCTCCTACACTTATAACTATGTTTTTCAGGATATGAGACCGGGATGTTTGCCTTAGTGCTGTTTATTTGTTACCTCGACGGAGGCTGTGAAGATATCGTTGTGGATGTGTACGATAACGAACGGCAGTGCACCGCAGCGATGGACGATCAGCGAATACGTCACGGCGGCTGCTTTCCGGTAGAGGATTTTATCGATAGTTTCTGGCTGCCCGCCCAGGAGTACAGTGACTTTTAGCCCGTCCTCTGTAGCGCCGCCAGGGTTAACTCCCCGCCAAATACCGCCCCGGTATCAATATAGTGCTGATTATCGTAGTCGTAACGCCGTTTAAGCGGCGTATGGCCGAACCAGAAGTGGTCAGCACCGGCAATCGCGCCGTGACGCCCGGAGAGATGATCGGTAAGACGCTGTCGGCTCCACAGCACCTGATGCTCATCCACCGCCTGCTGCCAGCGATAAAGCGTCGCCGGATAATCCGCATGGGCGATAACATGGACTTGCTCAGCGCTGTGGAGCTCAATAATCAGCGGCAGATGACGGCAGCGGGCGATAAGCGGCGCGAGGCGCTCTTTCTGCTGTTCTGAGCGTTGCGTATACCAGCCGCCGCCGTTCATTTCCCAGAGCATCGGTTCGCCATCGGCAAGCGCATCCAGCGCCATCTGTTCATGGTTGCCGCGCACCGCGAAAAACCAGCGATAGCGCAGTAAATCCAGACACTCCGCGCTTTGCGGCCCACGATCGATCAGATCGCCCACGGAAAGAAGCAGGTCCTGGTAAGGATCGAACCTGCGCTCGCGAAGGGCTTCCATCAGCCGCGCAAAGCAGCCGTGCAGGTCGCCAACCAGCCAGATATTACGCCAGGCGGAACCGTTAATACGCTGATACATATTTCGTCCTCCTGACCTAATTATAGGAAAATTCTCCCGCTGCCGCGGGCGTAATATTGCCACCTCAATCGAGTTTAAACGAAAGCCAAATATAGTCCGCCAGGGCATTAAGCTCCTCACGATATATCCCTAGAATAGAGGCTAAATAACAACGAGGTATTCATCGTGACGGATAACAGCCTGCATTCAGCCGGGGTCGTTGAACGACGCCCCAATCTTATTGCCGACCTGGTGATGGGGCGACTCACCCCTGCACCCATCTGGCAAAAACGTAATTACCGGCTGAAGTTTTTACTGCGCACGGCATTATTTTATGCGCCAACGCGCAGCATGCTGGAGAGCCTGTCGGCGCGCGCGGACTTCAATCAGCTGCTGACCGCTCAGGTGACTCTGCCGGGCAAGGTTCATCGTCAGTATTTAACCCGCGGGCTCAACGCCAGCCAGCGCGCGCACGCGATTATCAGCCACTACCAGTTTGTCGACTCGCTGGGCGGATCGCGCCTGGCTGATGCCATGACCGCAGCGAATGAGCTGCCGCTGCTTGAGCTGGCAGGCAAGGACGACAGCCGGTTTTCGCTTTCCGCCTCCTCGGCGGGCAAAGCTGAACGCGAGGGTGAAACGACCCTATGGCTGCGCGATGGCGATGGGATCGTGCTCGCCAGCGCGACTTTTAGCGTTTCCCGTCAGCAGGATCGCTGGCAGTTAACTATTGGCGGCCTGCAGGGGCCGCGTAGCAATATTTCGCATGAAGTGATTAAACGAGCAACCCGCGCCTGCTACGGTCTGTTCCCGAAACGCCTGCTGATGGAGTTTATCTGGCTAATGGCGGCGCGTTGCGGCATTCAACATATTTACGGAGTCAGCGATAACGGTCACGTCTTCCGCGCGCTGCGCTATCGTCTGAGCAAAGGGCGCCATTTCCACGCCAGCTATGATGAATTCTGGCAATCTATCGAAGGGGTAGCCGACGGTGCATGGCGCTGGCGCTTACCACTGAAGCTGGAAAGAAAGACGCTTGAGAGCATTGCCAGTAAGAAGCGCGCTGAATATCGTCGCCGCTTCCAGCTGCTGGATGATATGGCTGCGCAGATGACAATTCTCATGGATTAACGCTGCAAACGTTTCATCAACGCCGTTTAGCACAGCGGCGTTTGCATCTTCTACGCCGCTTTAGTTACTATCATAACTTCGTTGTACTCCTTGCGGACGGCTAGTGAAGTTATGAGCAAAACAGAAATACTCCTGCTGGCTATCCTGTTGATTATTTTGTCCGCTGCTCTCTGGTTTATTTTTAGTGACGAAATATGGTTCATTGTTAGCTACCTTGAAACAACGCTGTACCCCTCTTTTGTGACGCCAGAATAATGCCCTGGGCGTTATTTCTTTGTCGCCTCTAAGCTGCCTATCCTTTCTTTGCAATACCTCGGACAAGCGCCGTTAAAATAATAGGCAAAAAATTTAAGGCGTTTTCTTATCTATTATTCTATTTGTCATACAAATGTGTATACTGGGTCACTTCCGATGTAGGCCCGTAAAATTCACCTGCACTATGGGCCTGATTTCGTGCAGGTGTTTTCTCCTCGTTGTCGCTCAACCGCACGGTAAGTGTCTACACACGCCTTTTTGTCCAGATTTTTTGTTTCAAACTTTGCGCCCGATTGTGATTTTAAAAAAATCGCGTTCTCTTTTCGCTCCTTCAAAAAACAAAGAAAACACATAAAACCAACAAAATATTAACATAAGGAATTTTATTTCAACAAAATAGCAATAAGTCAGACTAAAAAACTATTTCACAACCAAAATGCAGTCATAAACGCAAAGTTACCCATATCCCACAGAAGTAGCTATACGTTAACCAACAAAACCGTGGTTGTTAAACGGTAACTCACGACTATCGCTACATTGTTGTTTTTCTTCAGCGGCTTTCCACTAAGAGGTTTTCGATGAACGTGAAAACGATATCGCGCAGTATCCTGGGCGGCTTACTGAGCGCCATAGTTCTTACGCAACCGGCTTCCGCAGCGGGAACATTAAGCGGCCAGATTAGTGTTCAGGTCACACTTGGCAGCGGCTGCAGCGTATCGAACGTCCGAAATGGAGAAAACAACCGCTGGGGCACGATTAATTTCGGCGCCTACGGTGATTTAGCCAACTCCATTGATGCAAGCGTCACCGGAAGCGGCGGAGGTAACGCGCTTACCGTGACCTGTACCGAAGATCTTGACTCAACGCTGACGCTGGACGGCGGCCAGTATGGCGATGCTGCTCTGCGTTACATGAAAAACGCGGCAGGCAACCAGCAGATTGCTTATCGGCTCTATGCGGATGCCGCCCGCAGTCAGGAAATTTTACCCGGCGGAACAATCGCTATCGTAGGCACAGGCAACCCGCAGGCTATCCCCGTTTTTGCCCGTATTCGCCCCGAGGACCAGAGCGTCAACGCGCCGACAGCCGATGTGTATGACGACATCGTAACCGCAACGTTAACCTGGTAATCGCATAAGGAAAATGGGCGTCATGCTTCGACCAGAGTGGCTTACATTAATTCTGCTTTTTACCTCGGGCGCCCACGCCGCTACTGTCCAGAAGACCTTCAAAGTCTCCGCGCAGATAACCGCTGGCTGCGCGCTTGGCGCGGGGGATGGCTCCCAAACGACGGATTTCGGCACCTTGAGTTTTGGCACTCTGTCATCGCTTTATAACAATGTTGATGTCGCCAGTACTTCCGGCGCCGGCTCAATCATCGTGACCTGTACCCCCGGCACCGCTATCTCAATCGCTCTCGACTATGGCGTAAACGGCGGTTCGGCCACCCGGCGCTATATGTCGAACGGCGGCGGCAACACGCTGGCCTATCAGCTTTATCAGGATGCCAACCGCGCTAACGTTTGGGGCAACAGTACGCTGGCCCTGAGCGTTGCATCATTTCCGAGCTCCACGCAAACCTATACGGTTTATGGCCGCCTTTTTGCCACGAATGGCTTCCCGGCGGTGGGCTCCTATACCGACACGGTCACCGTCACGCTGACCTATTAAATCATCACAGGTTAACTATGATTCGCTGTAGATTTGCGCTGTTTACATTCGCTTTATCTCTCCCCTGCTCCGTTATGGCCGCAAGCTCCGTCCTCGTTTGGCCCATCTTCCAGACTATCGAAAGCCACGAAAAGGGGTCAGAGCTGTGGCTGGAAAACCGCGGCGCTACCCCGGTTAATTTACAGCTGCGCGTTTTTTCCTGGGACCAAAAAGGGTCGTCCGATGCCTATGCCGATCAGCGTGACGTCGTCGCCAGCCCACCTTTTACCACCGTCGCGCCCGGCCAGCGTCAGCTGGTACGGTTGATGCGCATCGCCCCCGTCACGGCTGGCAAAGAACAATCCTACCGTATTGTTATCGATGAGATTCCTGCCGCTGAACCGACGGCGCAGAAGGAACAGAATTCCGCCGGACTGAAAATGCGCATGCGCTATGTCCTGCCGTTGTTTACCTACGGACAGGGCATCAACCCGCTGAAGAACAATGGATCCGTGGAAGCGGTAAGAACCACGCTGCGCTGGTCGCTCTCGCGGCAAAATAGCCGCCAGACGCTGTGCATCGACAATACCGGTAATCAGCATGCCCGGCTCAGCGCGGTTTACTGGGCCAATGCCGGTGGTAAGGGCCAGATAGCTCAGGCTAATGGCCTGCTCGGCTACGTGCTGGCGCAGAAAAAGAGCTGTTTCCCGCTGGTGGGAAACGCTTCAGTCCCCTCAGGCATGCACCTGTTCGCGAAATTAACGGATAACGGCCAGGCGGTGGAAATTCCGGCGGATCGTTGATAATGCGCGATCTGAAAAGGGCAGCGACCGGAGGGCTGTTGGCACTAGCGTCGGTAACGGCCTGCGCTGCGACCTATGATTCGTTGCCTGCGCCAGCAGCTTCATACAGCGATAAGCAGGAGTATGAGCTGTATCTCAGCGTATCGGTCAACGGGAATCTCCTGGCGAGCGCCGCTCCTGTAAAGGTTATTGCGGGTCGCTATTGGATCGCCGCCGAGGTTTTGCGCCAGGCGCATATTCCCTTACAGACCCAAGATGCGCTGGTTGACGTGACGACGATCCCCTCGGTTAAAGTGGAATACGATCGGCCGGGGCAAATGCTCAATCTCCGGGTGCCGGACAATTGGCTTCCCGAGCAGCGCATCGGGGAGACGACGGGACAAAACTACCAGGCCGCGATAAGCAGTCCCGGCATGTTATTTAACTATGACGCTTACAGCCTCTTCTCGTCCGGCGGAACGCAAACCACCAGCACCTATACCGAGACGCGCCTCTTCGGGCCGCCAGGCGTTCTTTCTAACAATGCCGTCATCCGGCAAAACTGGTCTTCGACGGGCTACGAGCAGCAGGGCTTTATGCGTTACGACACCCTGTGGAAATACAGCGACAGCGAACAGATGATTAGCTACCAGGCCGGGGATGTGGTCAGTAACGCCCTGACCTGGAGCAGTTCAGTACGAATGGGAGGACTCCGGCTGAGCCGTAACTTCAGCGTTCGCCCGGATCTGGTGACGTATCCGCTGCTCAATTTATCCGGCAGCGCGGCGGTTCCTTCAAGCGTCGATCTGTTTATTAACGGCTATAAAACCAGCTCCGCGCAAATCAATGGTGGCCCCTATACGCTGACCAACGTTCCCTGGATCAGCGGCGCCGGCGAAGCTACCGTGGTGACCACCGATGCCCTGGGTCGTCAGGTGTCCACCAGCATTCCTTTTTATGTCTCCAACACCCTGCTGCGCGAAGGCCTGAGTGATTTTGATTTCACCCTTGGGGCCCTGCGCAACAACTACGGTATCAAGAGTGCCGATTATGGCGCCGGCGCGCTGAGCGCAATTTATCGCTATGGAGTCAACAACTGGCTCACGCTGTCGACGCATACGGAAGACCGCAAAGGATTAACCAATGCCGGAATAGGCAGCGATATCGGCGTGGGGAACCTGGGCACCCTCAGCCTGTCGACCAGCGCCAGCCGGGGCGACGGCAGCGGCAATCAACTCACCGCCGGATACTCTTATTACGCCAGCAGCTGGGGAGTGAACTATCAGCATATTCGCCGCAGCGCCGACTACAACAACCTCAGCACCTACGGTTCTGTCGCCGCATTAAGCCGTCAGTCAGATCAGGCGACGCTGAGCCTGAGCCCATGGGACAGAGCGCTCGGATCTTTCAGCATTGGCTATTTTGATATCAAAGCCGAGGATAATTCACATACCCGGCTCATGAACCTCTCCTGGAGCCGCAGCCTGTGGCAAAGCAGCAGCCTCAACCTGAGCGTAAACCGCGATCTGCAGGACAATAGCTACGCCAGCATGTTGCAAATCATTATCCCTTTCGATTCGCAAAGCTCCGTGCAGCTAAGCGGTCAACGATCCAGCTCAGGCCAATGGGGGGAAAATATCAACGTTAGTCGCTCTGCCCCGGCGGAAGGCGGGCTGGGCTGGAACCTCGCCCATTCGATCGGCGGCAATAACTATAGTCAGGCGGATCTGACCTGGATTAATCGCGTGTCCACGCTGAGCGGTGGCTATTACGGGTCGCGTGACGATCATCACAGCTGGTTTGAGGCCGCAGGCTCGGTCGTGCTGATGGATAACAGTCTGTTTTTCGCCCGGCAAATTAACGACGCCTTTATCGTCGTTTCTACCGGCAACTATCCAAACATTGCGGTGAATTATGAAAACCGCAAAGTCGGCGTGACCGATAAAAATGGTCATCTGCTGATCCCCTGGGCTTCGGCCTGGTATCCGGGAAAGGTCACCCTAGATACGCTGCCGTTGCCCACGGATACCGAAGCCGTCACGGTGGAAAAACGCATCGCCGTACGCGAAGGCAGCGGCGCGCTGGTTGATTTCCCGGTTAACCGCGTGCGCTCGGCAACGCTCATCTTCGTCGATGCTCAGGGACAACCGCTACCGGTCGGTACGCCGGTGGAGGAAGTTAATAGTCAACAGCGCGCCCTGGTGGGCTACGACGGCGTGGTCTGGTTCTCGCACCTCGGGCGCATTAACGAAGTCAAAATAAATGCCGGAGAGCTTCGATGCAGCATCCCGTTCGAGCTTCCGGAGACCACGCCGGTTCCGCAGCGGATAGGCCCGGTCAGCTGTCCCTCTTCATAGCGGAGATAAGATTGAAAAATATTATCCGGGTATTCGTGATGCTTTTAGCGCTTGGGCAAGCCAGCAACGCGCTGGCCGCCTGCAGCATCAAAACCAGTGCGCCAGCGATCGGCCCTGTCGATTCCTTTACGCTCTACAGCGCGCCTCAGGGCGTGATGGCGGGCGCGGGGTTTTACTGCACCCCGGAACTGGTGGCGCTGAACTCGACCAACACGCTAAGCGCTACCCTGGCGTCGGCTAACCAGAGCAACAGAGTGCCCCGGCTGCTTAACGGCGCCGGCGATGCCATCCCTTACAGCATCTGTTCTGACGCATCCTGCTCGCCGGCCTATCAGGATGGCGGCGTAATAAGCTGGTCCAGGACAACGCTGCTTGAGCTGCTGGGGCTATTTAACTCGAGCGATGGCACCATGCCGCTCTACTTAAGAACCACCCCGGGAGCCAACGTGCCCGCCGGAACCTATAGCGATGTCTTAACCATTACCTGGGTGTATCGTTTTTGCTACGTCGGGCTCGATCTACTGGGCATTAAGATATGTATTCCGAATAACGGCACCCTGGTCTCTACGGTCAACGTATCGGTGAGGGTGACCAATTTTTGCTATATCGACAGCGCGCCGGACGTCGAGTTTGCCCCTGCCGCCCTCCCGTCCGGTTTTAGTTCCTACAGCGGCCAGCTTGCCATTCGCTGCACAAAAAACGCGGCCTACACCGTCAATCTCGCCAGTACTAACGCCAGCGTCGGCGACTGGCGGCAGATGAGCCAGCCCATCGCTAACCAACCGACTGCCTTTTTGCAGTATCAATTTTACCAGCCCAACGGCAGCGCCTGGACGGAAAATAACAATCTCAGCGTGACCGGCTCCGGCGCCGCGCAATCTGCAAGCTACACCCTGAAGATTAACCCGAACCAGAGCAACCAGCCTGCGGGAACCTACAGCGATACCGTCCTGGTGACGGTGAGCTATTAAAAGGTTAGCAGGCGATTTTTTTGTAAAAGAAATGTTTAGGAAATTATTGTTGTGGTATAAGAAAAAAGCCCCGAAAAAAGCTGCTGGGGTTTTTAGAAGGGAATCTGCGATTGCTGAAAAAAGATAAAAAAAGACCGAACACGATTCCTGTATTCGGTCCAGGGAAATGGCTCTTGGGAGAGAGCCGTGCGCTAAAAGTTGGCATTAATGCAGGCTAAGTCGCCTTGCCTTATAAGAATAGTTTACCGTGTCAGGTTTTCCAGTCCGTGACAAAAGGGAACCAATAATTCCTCTCAGGATTGCGTATGCCTACAAAAAACCGCCGCTCCCGGAATGGGGAGATGGCGGTTATTTTTATGTAAAAACAGTAGGATGAAAATATCGATCAGCAGAGTTTCTGCGCGCGCTCAATAAATGGCGCCAGGCTCATTTTTTGTCCCGGCTGCTGCGGATCGTCAATCTGGATCACAGAAATCGGCTGCGCCTTGGTCTTACCGTCTTTCATCTGCTGCTCGGCGATGTCGTTTAACGGGTACTGCACCAGCGTGCTCGGATTGATGGCAAACAGCGCGTTGCCCGGACGGCAGGTCAGCATCACCTCTTCCCGATTAAACGCCCAGCTCTCCTTACCCACTTCAAAGCGGCTCACGGTAATCACCTGCGGCGCCGCCAGCGCAGCGCCAGAACTTGCCAATAACAACATTGTCAGAACGATTTTTTTCATGATTTAACCAGTTTATTCAGAAAGGTTCCCAGGTGGCAAACAGGCTGACGGCAAATAGCGCCAGCGCCCCCAGCGCAATTTCTATCTGCGTGGTCCGCACGATAAGCTGCTCCGCTCGCGTTCCGCCTGCCGACATGCGTGGCACCAGAACATACCGGTTCACCAGCGCAATTACCACCATTGCCGCCACCAGCGCACATTTGAGCAACAGCATACGCCCCCAGGGCGAGGCGCTGATGAGCCCGCCCTGGATCAACAGCGCATTCACTGCGCCGCTGGCGATAGCGCCAGCAACCGCCAGATGCCCGTAGCGTGAAAAACGCATCATGGTGGCAATCGCCGCCTGCCGCCAGCGACCGTGCGCCAGGCGAAGACAGTAGATAAACGGCAGCAGACCGCCAACCCAGCTGGCAACACAAAACAGATGAATAGCATGGTTTGTCCGCTGCACTATCCCCAGCCAGCCGTCGTTCATCGCGGCATGACCGACGCCGGCCAACAGCAGCAGCTGTGCGCAAAACAGGACCAGCAGCAAACGTCCCGATCGTCGGGGCTTCAGCCAGACCACCGCCAGCGCCACAAGGGCGAGTAAAATCTGCCATATCCACACGCTACCGAACTGCGTTCCGGCAACCGCCTGCCAGATAGCCGGCTGCCAGACGTCCGGCCAGCCGCTGCCCATCAGCCCACCCTGCGCCATCAGCATCAGCAGCGCCGACAGCGCGCTCGCCAGCAATAAATGGCGCATTAGCGGGTAGAAACGCTGCATCATTAAGCGGCGCAAGGTTACCGGCGCCCACCATGTCCCATAGAGGACACAGCCGAAAGCGACGATCAGCGAGATAAAATGGATAAAGCGTAAGCTGACATAGACTCCACTCAGCATCGGCTTACTTCACGATAAAGGTGTATTGTCCTTTCGTCTTATGGCCATCAACGGAGACCACGTGCCAGTCAACGGTATATTCGCCCGGCGTCAGCGCCTGCTCAACCGGTACCGTCAGCTCGGCCTTATTGCTGTCGCTGCGGACAGGTTTACCAAGGGTGATGGTCTTCTGCTGCGGCCCGGTGAGGGTCACCCCGCTAAACTGCGTTTCGATGCCTTCAGAGAAGTTGAGGGTCAGCGCCTGGGGTGAAGCCGCCACCACCGCGCCGGCGGCCGGAAGCTGCTGTTGCAAATGGGCGTGGGCGAATGCGCCTGCTGCGCTGAGGCAACCGGCGAGAAACAGAGACAGACGCAGCGCGCGTCCGGCGATGATTGGCATAGTTGTCATTCCTTTTTGTTATGTATGTAGCACAGAGAATAACCCTGTATAATGGCGCAGTCGAGCTAAGCGTCTGAGACTTGCCTTTTTGCCGCGTGCTTAGTACTTTGTGCGGCGTTATCAGAGGAGAAACCGATGGAAAAGAACCTGGCTAAACTATCCCAGGAGGAGATGGACAAAGTGAATGTCGATCTCGCCGCGGCGGGCGTTGCGTTTAAAGAACGCTACAATATGCCAGTGGTTGCCGATTTAGTCGAAAGAGAACAGCCCGAACATCTGCGCGGCTGGTTTCGCGAACGTCTGATTGCCCATCGACTGGCCTCCGTTTCGCTCTCTCGCCTGCCCTATGAACCGAAACAGAAATAATTCCCGTCCCCTGCGGACATCCGAGTTGGCAAGACCCGCGTGTTGCATTACGCTGGTTTCTTTGGCCTGGAGCGAGCCATGCTGCGCGTAATCGATACAGAAACCTGCGGATTGCAGGGAGGCATTGTTGAAATCGCCTCGGTTGATATTGTCGACGGACAAATTACCAATCCCATGAGCCATCTGGTTCGCCCCGACCGCCCCATCAGTCCGCAGGCGATGGCGATTCACCGTATCACCGAAGAGATGGTCGCCGATAAGCCGTGGATCGAGGAGATTGTGCCGCTGTATATGGGCAGTCCGTGGTATGTCGCCCATAACGCCAGCTTTGACCGTCGGGTGTTGCCAGAGATGCAGGGCGAATGGATCTGCACGATGAAGCTGGCGCGCCGCCTGTGGCCAGGCATCAAGTACAGCAATATGGGGCTATATAAGTCGCGCAAGCTCAGCGTCACGACGCCACCGGGACTGCATCATCACCGGGCGCTTTATGATTGCTATATCACCGCCGCCCTGCTGCTCGATATTATCAACACCTCCGGCTGGACGCCTGAGGAAATGGCGACCATTACCGGCCGGCCGGCGCTACTATCCACCTTTACCTTCGGCAAATATCGCGGCAAGCCGGTTTCCGAGGTTGCGGAAAACGATCCCGGCTATTTACGCTGGCTGTTTAATAACCTGGAGCGCATGAGCCCCGAGCTGCGCCTGACGCTGAAGCACTATCTCGGGGAGTAACCGGCGCTATACCTCCGCCTGGCCCGGCAGCGTCCCCTGCGCCAGGCCAATCAGAAACGCAAACTCCAGCGCCACGCCTTCATAGCTTTTGAAGCGTCCGGATTTACCGCCGTGGCCGGAATCCATATCGGTACAGAGCAGCAGCAGGTTATCGTCCGTTTTTAGCTCGCGCAGTTTTGCCACCCATTTTGCCGGCTCCCAGTATTGAACCTGCGAATCATGCAGGCCCGTGGTAACCAGCAGATGCGGATACGCCTGAGCCTGCACGCCGTCGTACGGGCTGTAGCTTTTCATATAGCGGTAATACTCTTCATCCTGCGGATTCCCCCATTCCTCAAACTCACCGGTGGTTAGCGGAATCGACTCATCGAGCATGGTGGTGAGGACATCGACAAAGGGAACCTGGGCTACCACGCCGTGGAAAAGCTCCGGCCGCTGGTTCACCGCCACGCCCATCAGCATGCCGCCGGCGCTGCCGCCCATGCCGTAGCAAAAGCGCGGATCGCCATAGCCCTGAGCCAGCAGCGCATCGCAGACGTCGAGATAATCGTTGAAGGTGTTCTTCTTGCACAAAAACTTTCCGTCTTCATACCACTGCTGGCCCAGTTCGCCGCCGCCGCGAATATGGGCGATAGCGAACACAAAACCGCGGTCGAGCAAGCTCAGGCGGCTGGCGCTGAAATCCGCATCCATGCTTGCGCCATAGGAGCCGTAGCCGTACACCAGCAGTGGACTGGCGCCTTTACGGAAATGTTCATGACGGTAGACCAGCGAGACCGGGACTTCGACGCCGTCGCGGGCTTTAATCCACAAATGCTCGCTGCGATAATGGCTGGCATCAAACCCTTTGACTTCCTGCTGTTTTAGTACCCGCCGCTCGCCGGTATTCATATCCAGTTCAAATAGCGTATCCGGCGTCGTCATGGAGGAGTAGCCGTAGCGCAGACGAGCGGTTTCCGGCTCTGGATTATAGGCAAGCCAGGTCACATAGGCCGGATCGTCAAAGGCAATGCCCTGGGACTCTCTTGTTTTACGATTGATCTGCCGCAGGCTGGTCAGCCCCCGCTGGCGCTCTTCCACAACCAGCCAGTCGGTAAACAGAGTAAATCCTTCCAGCATCACTTCCTGACGCGGCGCGATCAGGGTCTCCCACTGCTGCTCATCGCGCAGGGTAGTGCGATAAAGGCCGAAGTTTTTCCCTTCACGGTTGGATCGCAGATAAAAAGCGTGCTGATAGTGATCGAGGCTATATTCATGGTCTTTGCGCCGCGGTAGAAAACAGACCGGCTCGGCGTCGGTCATTTCCGCGTTAAGCAGCAGCACTTCGCTGGTGGTCGCGCTGGCCAGATAAATCACCACAAACTGCTGGGAAGTCGTCTTGTGTACGCTGACGTAAAATGTATCGTCCTGCTCTTCATACACCAGAACATCCGCACTGGCCGGTGTGCCCAGGCGATGGCGCCAGACCTGATACGGCAGCAGCGTGGTAGGATGCTTACGCACGTACCACAGGGTCTGCGAATCATTACTCCAGGCAAAATCAGGCGAGACGTTCTCAAGAACTTCCGCAAATTCATCGCCGTCGTTTAAAGGGTAGAAGCGCAGGCTATATTGCCGGCGGGAGAGATAGTCTTCCGCCACCGCCATCATGTTGTTGTCAGGAGAAACCCCTAACCCCCCGAGGGTGTAGAATTCGCTGCCGGCCGCGCGCTGGTTACCGTCAAGCAGGACCTCCCATTCATCCCACTCTTCTTTTACGACCGGCTGGCGTTGATAAATCGCATACTCGCAGCCAGGCTCATAGACCTGACGGTAACGATAGCCATTTTTGCTATAGGGGGCCGACACTTCGCGCTGCGGAATACGGTCGATAATCTCCTTGAGTACCCTGTCCTGCAGGCTACTTTGCGAAGACATCACTTTTTTACCGTACTCATTTTCCTGGCGCAGATAATCAAGCACTTCCGGCTGTGCGCGATCGTCATCGCGCAGCCAGTAGTAATTATCGATTCGCGTGTCGCCATGTAATGTCATGGCATGGGGGATCCGTTTCGCTTTTGGTGGCATCTGCTTATTCTTCTGCGGCTTGTATTGAGTACTAAAATTTTCAGGCTGCTCACAGCAGCCTGAAGGGTGACGTGACTACACAATATATAAGGGTGGCAAAAGTCGCCAGCGATGCAAGCGAAACGTGCGGATTTAGAGCGTTACGGCCTGTTTTTGCGCCTGGATATCCCGTTCGATATCTTCACGCACTTCCTGCGGGAGCTTCAGCGCTTCGCCGAGGGCGTTCAGATAGCTGCGTTCCATAAAGTGGTCAATATCAATGACCGCGCAGCTGATATAGTAAACTTCCAGCGCCTCTTGCTCGCTGCTGATACCCTGCGCCAGGCTCTGCGGGTCGAGGGGCTGCGCCAGCGCCTGGTCAATTAACACACGCCCCTGCACGTCAACGTTCGCCGCGCGCAGCTGCGCTTCAATATTTGCCCGCTCGCGTTCGTCAATATGCCCATCGCTTTTAGCAGCGAAAACCAGCGCCATAATCAGCCTTTCGCTGCGGGCATCAAGTTCGGCTGGCGCGGAGGACGCCGCAGTTGCGGGCGTGGGCGCCGCCGATGTCTGCTGCCCGCTGGTACGCAATTTCTGCTGATATTTATTCCACAATACGCTGCCTGCAACCGCGCCGCCGCCGACCAGCAGCGCACCGGTGCCGTATTTGGCTAACAGCTTGCGCGATGATTTGCTGGCAACCAGCAGCCCGGCCAGGCCGCCAAGCGCGCCCGGCAGCAGGAAGTCTTTGCCGTGTGACCGATCGTCAGATGAAGAAGATTGCCCTTGCTGACCCAGCAAAGACTGCAGTTGATTAAGCCAGTTAGCCATACATTTCCTCGTTGCGCGATAAGCGATACCACCAGCCTAAACGACGCGGCGTCAGGAAACGTTATCGTCAGCTAAAGATGAGCAAATGTCGCGCCGGGCGCGCGGCGCGGGAGCCAACCGCCAGAACGAGTGTCGGCGGCAGCATGGCTCAGGCGGCTTTCGCTTTGCGCGGCCTGGCCGGTGCCGAGGCTGCCGATTCGACGACCTCTTCGGGTTTGTCACCCTCTTCTGCTTCTTCTGCGCGCGCGGCTGGCGCATCGGCGCTGCCCTCAGCTTCCGGCAGCTTACCGGAACGCAGAATATGGTTGAGGGTGTCTTTGCGCTCGGCAAGCCACATCGCCATGCTATCGCGCTGCTCTTCATCGAGCGTAAGCGGGCACTCAACCAGCCAGCCGTTCAGTACTTCCGCCAGATCGAGCATTTTGTCGTAAGCATCGGCCTCTTTTTTGCTGGCAAAAGACATTTTTTCCTCACCTTCACGAATCACTACATATTTAATTTCAACCGCCATGATGCAGCCTCTCAGTACTGTGTTTTTATACAGTATATCAAATTTCTTCCGCGAACTCAAATGATGCACATAAAGACATGCGCAAACGTTTTCGTTTATAATGCGGCGCATGTTTTTTTACTGCGGAAGAGAGTTATGACTGTATTAGGTACGGCGCTGCGCCCTGCGGCAACAAAGGTTATGCTGTTAGGTTCCGGCGAGCTGGGTAAAGAAGTGGCCATCGAATGCCAGCGCCTGGGAATTGAGACCATCGCCGTCGATCGTTACCCTGATGCGCCGGCCATGCAGGTCGCGCACCGCTCACACGTCATTAATATGCTGCACGGCGAAGCCTTACAAGCGCTGATTGAGCAGGAAAAGCCTGACTTTATCGTGCCGGAAATCGAGGCCATCGCCACCGATACCCTGGTGGCGCTGGAACAGGCCGGGCAAAAAGTCGTCCCTACCGCGCGCGCGGCGAAGCTCACCATGAACCGTGAAGGGATCCGCCGCCTGGCCGCTGAGGAACTGAAGCTGCCGACCTCCGCCTACCGTTTTGCCGACAGCGAATCCGCCTTCCGCGAGGCCGTCGCCGAGACAGGACTGCCGTGCATCGTCAAGCCGGTAATGAGCTCATCGGGAAAGGGCCAGAGCTTTATTCGTACCCACGAACAGCTGGCTGAGGCCTGGCAGTATGCGCAGCAGGGCGGCCGTGCCGGGGCCGGTCGCGTTATCGTTGAAGGCGTGGTGAATTTTGATTTTGAAATTACCCTTCTCACCGTCAGCGCCGTGGACGGCGTGCACTTCTGCGCGCCGGTCGGCCACCGCCAGGAAGATGGCGACTATCGTGAATCCTGGCAGCCGCAGCAGATGAGCGCGCTGGCGCAGGAACGCGCGCAGGACATCGCCCGTCAGGTGGTGCTGGCGCTGGGCGGTTACGGCCTGTTCGGCGTTGAGCTATTCGTCTGCGGCGATGAGGTGATTTTTAGCGAAGTCTCGCCGCGCCCGCACGATACCGGTATGGTCACACTGATTTCGCAGGATTTATCCGAGTTCGCCCTGCACGTCCGCGCCTTTCTCGGCCTGCCGATTGGCGCGATTCGCCAGTACGGCCCGGCGGCCTCTGCGGTCATTCTGCCGCAGATGAGCAGCCAGAACGTCACCTTCAGCAACCTCCAGGCAGCGGTCGGCGCGGGTCTGCAGCTGCGTCTGTTCGGTAAGCCGGAAATTGACGGCTCACGTCGCCTGGGCGTAACACTGGCGATAGCCGATAACGTCGAAGAAGCGGTTGCGCGGGCTAAAGCGGCGGCTTCAGCGGTCGTCGTCGAAGGATAAAAAAAGCCCGGTCGCATGGACTGCAGACCGGGCCTCGGGTAAGCGCGCGAAGATTACTTCGCGCCTTCTACCGCTTCACGAGCCAGTTTGGTGATACGGTCGTAATCACCGGCTTCCAGCGCATCCGCCGGAACCAGCCAGGAACCGCCGATGCACAGTACGCTGTTCAGCGCCAGATAATCGCGATAGTTTGCCGGAGAGATGCCGCCAGTCGGGCAGAAACGAATGTGCGCGAACGGACCACCAATCGCCTGCAGCGCTTTCACGCCGCCGTTCGCTTCAGCCGGGAAGAATTTGAACTCTTTCAGGCCATACTGCATACCCAGCATCAGCTCGGATACGGTGCTGATCCCCGGGATCAGCGGAATGGTGCCTTCACCGGTCGCCGCTTTCAGCAGAGATTCGGTCAGGCCCGGGCTGATAGCAAACTGCGCGCCCGCTTCGGTCACTTCTTTCAACTGCTCAACGTTGGTGACGGTCCCGGCACCGACGATCGCTTCCGGGACTTCTTTGGCGATTGCGCGGATAGCGTCCATCGCACACTCGGTACGCAGGGTGACTTCCAGTACGCGTACGCCGCCTGCAACCAGCGCTTTCGCCATTGGCACAGCGTGTTCCAGCTTTTTCACCACGATTACCGGTACAACCGGGCCGGAGGTGAGGATTGCTTCTGCAGTTGTTTTCCAGTTTTTCATCAGATTTTCTCTCGCCAGATCTATAAATCGAATCGTCTTAAAAATTGATGCAGGTTGCGCCCTGTTCAGCTCCGGAGAGTTTCTCACGCAGCGCACCGAACATTTCCCGGCCGGTTCCCACACGCGAACCGCTCAGGTCAGGAATATGGGGCTGACGCGCGGCCAGCTCAGCGTCATCGACCATCAGCGTTAGCTCGCCCGTCTGACCATTGACGCGGATGATATCGCCATCGCGTACCTTCGCCAGCAGGCCACCATCGTACGCCTCAGGCGTCACGTGGATTGCCGATGGTACTTTGCCTGACGCGCCGGAGAGTCGACCATCGGTCACCAGCGCGATTTTGAAACGGCGGTCCAATAATACACCAAGTGGCGGCATAAGTTTATGTAATTCTGGCATGCCGTTCGCTTTTGGCCCCTGATGGCGGACGACAACCACGCAATCTTTGTCGAGCAGGCCCGCTTCAAAGGCAGGCAGCACATCATGCTGGCTCTCGAAGACGACCGCCGGGGCTTCTATAATCTGGTTTTCAACCGGCACGGCGGAAGTTTTCATCACCGCGCGGCCGAGATTGCCGCTCAGGACTTTGGTGCCGCCGTGGCGAGAGAACGGTTTGTCAAAGGTGGCGATAACCTGTTCGTCCAGCGGAGCGGTCGCCCCTTCGCGCCAGTCAAGTTCGCCGTTATTAAGCCAGGGCTCCAGGGTGTAGCGAGAGAGGCCGAAGCCGGCCACGGTGTGAACATCTTCATGCAGCAGTCCGCCTTTCAGCAGTTCGCGAACCAGCACCGGTACCCCGCCAGCCGCCTGGAAGTGGTTAATATCCGCCGGGCCGTTCGGGTAGAGACGCGCCAGCAGCGGCACCACGTCAGAGAGATCGGAGAAATCATCCCAATTGATGATGATCCCCGCCGCCCGCGCCATGGCCACCAGGTGCATGGTGTGGTTGGTGGAGCCGCCGGTTGCCAGCAGCGCGACAATCCCGTTAACCACCACTTTTTCATCAAACATTTTGCCCAGCGGCATCCACTCATTACCGTTGCCGGTCAGACGAGTCACCTGGCGGGCGGCGGCGGCGGTCAGCGCTTCGCGCAGCGGCGCATCCGGATGCACAAATGACGATCCGGGCAGCTGCATCCCCATAAACTCAACCACCATCTGGTTGGTATTGGCGGTGCCGTAGAAGGTGCAGGTGCCAGGCGCATGGTAAGACGCAGCTTCGGACTCCAGCAGCGCCATACGATCCACTTTGCCTTCCGCATACAGCTGGCGAATGCGCACTTTTTCTTTATTTGCCAGGCCACTGGCCATCGGACCGGAAGGAATAAAGATAGACGGCAGATGGCCGAAGGAGAGCGCAGCCATCGCCAGGCCGGGAACAATTTTATCGCAGACCCCGAGATAGAGCGCGCCGTCAAACATGTTGTGCGACAGACCAATCGCCGCGGACATGGCAATCACTTCGCGGCTGAGCAGCGACAGCTCCATTCCGTCTTGTCCCTGCGTAACGCCATCACACATCGCCGGAACGCCCCCTGCGACCTGGCCTACCGCGTTCGCGGAGTGCAGCGCTTTGCGAATAATCTCCGGATAGCGCTCATAGGGCTGGTGGGCGGAAAGCATATCGTTGTAGGAGGTGATGATAGCGATGTTATTGCGCAGCATGCTTTTCAACGAGGCTTTGTCATCCGCCTGGCAGGCGGCGAAACCGTGGGCCAGGTTACCGCATGCCAGCTGGGCGCGATGAACGGTGTCAGTTTTGGCCTGGTTAATCCGCGCGAGGTAGGCTTCGCGGGTAGCGCGCGAACGTTCGATGATGCGATTTGTTACCCGTAACATTTCAGAATTCATAAAGGCTCCTCAAATTTCATCTGTCCGGCCGCAGCGCTTTAGCGGTACTTTTTGGGACTCAAGGCACAAGTACTGGGGCTCAGGGGCAAAATATCTGCAGCCAGTGTAATAAAAAAAGCCCCGGGGGTGAATCCTCCGGGGCTTAAAAGATTAAAAATTACGCGACTTGCTGCGTCAGATCATGTTACCGGTAAAATAACCCTGACGGAGGAGCTGGCGATTACTCAAATTCATTCCACGAACGACCATCGCGGGTGATCATCGCCACGGAGGCAACCGGCCCCCAGGTGCCCGCCTGATAAGGTTTCGGCGAATCGCGATCGGCAGCCCAGGCTTCGGTGATAGAATCGACCCACTTCCACGCCTCTTCCACTTCGTCGCGACGGACGAACAGCGCCTGGATACCGCGCATGGTCTCCAGCAGCAGACGCTCATAGGCATCCGCCAGATGGGTTTGATTAAAGGTTTCTGAGTAGCTCAGATCCAGCTTGGTGATTTGCAGATTGTGCTTATGGTCAAGGCCAGGAACTTTATTAAGTACCTGAATATCCACCCCTTCATCCGGCTGCAGACGAATGGTCAGCTTATTCTGCGGCAGCTCTTGCCAGGTCTCTTTGAACAGGTTGAGTTCCGGCGTTTTAAAGTACACCACAACTTCAGAACACTTGGTCGGCAGACGTTTACCGGTGCGCAGGTAGAACGGTACGCCCGCCCAGCGCCAGTTGTCGATATCGACGCGGATGGCCACGAAAGTTTCCGTATGGCTGGATTTATTCGCCCCCTCTTCTTCGAGGTAGCCAGGCACTTTTTTGCCCTGCGCGAAGCCGGCGGTGTACTGACCACGCACCGTTTTTTCACGCACGTTGGTGCGGTCGATGCGGCGCAGAGATTTCAGCACCTTCACTTTTTCATCGCGGATGCTGTCGGCGCTCAGATCCGACGGCGGGGACATGGCGATCATGCACAGGATCTGCAGCAGGTGGTTCTGGATCATGTCGCGCATCTGCCCGGCCTGATCGAAGTAGCCCCAGCGACCTTCAATGCCTACCTCTTCCGCTACGGTGATCTCAACGTGATCGATGGTGCGGCTATCCCAGTTATTGACGAACAGCGAGTTAGCAAAGCGCAGCGCCAGCAGGTTCAGCACCGTCTCTTTACCCAGATAATGGTCGATGCGATAGACCTGGCACTCCTCGAAGAACTCGCCCACCCGATCGTTAATCTCGCGGGACGTTTCAAGCGAGGTACCCAGCGGTTTTTCCATCACCACGCGGGCCGGCTTGGCGTTCAGCTTCGCTTCGCCCAGGCCTTTACAAATCGCGCCGAAGGTACTTGGCGGCATGGCGAAATAGTTGATCGTCACCCGCTCTTTCTGATCGAGCATTTTGCCCAGACGAGTAAACGCTTTGGTATCGTTGACATCCAGGTTACAAAAATCCAGACGCCCGCTCAGGGTCTCCCACAAACCTTCATCAATTTTCTCCTTCATGAAGGTTTCCATCGCTTCACGCACTACCTTGGTGTAAGCGTCTTTATCCCAGTCGGCACGCCCGACGCCGATGATGCGGGTATCAGGGTGGATCTGGCCAGCTTTTTCAAGCTGATACAGGGAAGGCAGCAATTTACGTCGCGCCAGGTCACCCTTCGCGCCGAAAATGACCAGATCGCATGCCTGGGCCGTTTGCGTTACCGCCATGTCATTCTCCTTAGTTGATAGCCCGGTGCTTATGCCAGGCTATAGTTGTATTTGTAATTTTCTTTCACTGCATCGTACTGTGTTTACGAATTTCCCGAAACCCTCCGCTCCCGTTCCCGCGGCTAAATCGCACAGGGAGGAAAATATGGGCTGAGTTTTTGGGCATGCGGCTAGTATTGTTCGTTGTTTCGACCGATTATCAGTTAGTAAAATACGACTCTGATCATGTAATGAAAAAAAACAACATATTTTAAAGTCATTCCTCACCGTTTCCGACTACGGAGGGGTATATTCTTGCTAAAACGCCTGATGATTTCACCCATTAATGAAATCGTTTCCATTGATGAGCGCCTGATTACCCATGAATATGCTGGAAAAAATCCAGTCCCGACTGGAACACCTTAGCAAATCTGAACGCAAAGTGGCGGAAGTCATTCTTGCAACCCCCGCGCAGGCCATTCATTCAAGTATTGCTGCCCTGGCGCTGGAAGCCGGCGTCAGCGAGCCTACGGTCAACCGTTTCTGCCGCAGTCTGGAAACCCGCGGTTTCCCGGATTTCAAACTGCATCTGGCGCAAAGCCTGGCGCACGGTACCCTCTATGTTAACCGCAACGTCGATGAAGACGACAGCGTTGAGTCCTATACGGGTAAGATATTTGAATCGGCTATGGCCAGTTTAGATCAGGTCCATCATTCTCTCGATATGTCAGCGATCAACCGGGCAGTGGACCTTCTCACTCAGGCCAAGAAAATCGCCTTCTTCGGCCTGGGCTCATCGGCAGCCGTCGCCCACGATGCGATGAACAAATTTTTCCGCTTTAATGTGCCGGTGATTTATTCCGACGACATCGTCCTGCAACGCATGAGCTGTATGAACTGTAATGACGATGACGTGGTGGTGATTATTTCGCATACCGGCAGGACCAAAAGCCTGGTAGAGCTGGCGCAGCTGGCGCGCGAAAATGATGCGATGGTGATCGCCATTACTTCGCCGGGCACCCCGCTTTCCCGCGAGTCGACGCTGGCCATTACGCTGGATGTCCCGGAAGATACCGATATCTATATGCCAATGGTTTCCCGCTTAGCGCAGCTGACGGTGATTGACGTACTGGCAACCGGCTTTACCCTTCGTCGGGGAGCGAAATTCAGAGATAACTTGAAGAGGGTCAAGGAAGCGCTGAAGGAATCGCGCTTTGATAAAGAGCTCAGCTTACACAGTAATGACCAATAAAAGTAGAAACAAAGCAGTATCCTATTACAACGTCGGTAATGTTCCGGTATAGCGACTTTGCTCGCTGGCGCTACCGAATCCATGTTCACGCAACACCAAAGTTGTTTCAGTCAACGGAGTATTACATGTCCAGAAGGCTTCGCAGAACCAAAATCGTTACCACCTTAGGCCCGGCTACCGATCGCGATAACAACCTTGAAAAGGTTATCGCCGCAGGCGCTAACGTGGTACGTATGAACTTCTCTCACGGCACCGCGGAAGATCACCAGCTCCGTGCGGATAAAGTCCGTGAGATTGCGGCAAAACTGGGCCGTCATGTCGCTATTCTCGGTGACCTTCAGGGGCCGAAAATTCGCGTCTCTACCTTCAAAGAAGGCAAAATTTTCCTCAATATCGGTGATAAATTCCTGCTCGATGCGAACCTGGGTAAAGGCGAAGGCGATAAAGAAAAAGTCGGCATCGATTATAAAGGCCTGCCGGCTGACGTGGTTCCTGGCGATATCCTGCTGCTGGACGACGGGCGCGTGCAGCTGAAAGTCCTGGAAGTTCAGGGCATGAAAGTGTTCACCGAAGTCACCGTCGGCGGACCATTGTCTAACAACAAAGGTATCAACAAGCTGGGCGGTGGCCTCTCTGCCGAAGCGCTGACTGAAAAAGACAAAGCAGACATCATCACCGCCGCCAAAATCGGCGTCGACTATCTGGCCGTCTCCTTCCCGCGCTGCGGCGAAGACCTGAACTACGCGCGTCGTCTGGCGCGCGATGCGGGCTGCGATGCAAAAATCGTGGCCAAAGTAGAGCGTGCGGAAGCGGTATGCGATCAGGACGCGATGGATGACGTGATCCTGGCCTCCGACGTTGTCATGGTAGCCCGCGGCGACCTCGGCGTAGAAATTGGCGACCCGGAGTTGGTCGGCATCCAGAAAGCATTAATCCGCCGCGCTCGTCAGCTCAACCGCTCGGTCATTACCGCGACGCAGATGATGGAGTCGATGATCACCAACCCGATGCCAACCCGCGCCGAAGTGATGGACGTGGCGAACGCCGTGCTGGATGGTACCGACGCCGTCATGCTGTCTGCAGAAACCGCCGCGGGCCAGTATCCGTCTGAGACCGTTGCCGCGATGGCGCGCGTTTGCCTGGGCGCGGAAAAAATCCCCAGCCTCAACGTCTCCAAACACCGTCTGGACGTTCAGTTCGATAATGTTGAAGAAGCCATTGCGATGTCGGCTATGTACGCGGCGAACCACCTCAAGGGCGTCACCGCTATCATAACCATGACGGAATCCGGGCGTACCGCGCTGATGACTTCCCGTATCAGCTCCGGCCTGCCGATTTTCGCGCTGTCTCGCCACGAGCGTACGCTGAACCTGACTGCGCTGTATCGCGGCGTGACTCCGGTTTATTTCGATAGCGCAAGCGACGGCGTCGCCGCCGCGCACGATGCGGTAACGCTGCTGCGTGATAAAGGCTATCTGGTGACCGGTGACCTGGTTATCGTCACTCAGGGCGACGTAATGAGCACCATAGGCAGCACCAACACCACCCGTATTCTGACCGTCGAGTAATTTGCTGCGCCATAAAAAAACCTGCCGGCAGTTGTCGGCAGGTTTTTTTTTGCCCGCAGCGTCTACGCGGACTATTTCTTCTTCGGATACAGCTCTTTGCGCTTGTACGGTTCGATTTCGCCGGGTTTGCGCGTTTTGAGTAGTTTAAGGATCCACGTATACTGCTCGGTATGCGGCTTAACGAAAATCTCTACCTCTTCATTCATCCGTCGGGCAATGGTATTGTCGTCCGCTTCCAGCAGATCGTCCATCGGCGGGCGCACCAGCACCGTCAGGCGATGCGTTTCGCCATCGTAAACCGGGAACAGCGGGACAACCCGGGCGCGACATACTTTCATTAAACGACCAATTGCCGGGAGCGTCGCCTTGTAGGTGGCAAAGAAATCAACAAATTCACTGTGTTCGGCCCCGTGATCCTGATCCGGCAGATAGTAGCCCCAGTATCCCTGACGTACCGACTGAATAAAGGGTTTGATGCCGTCGTTGCGCGCGTGCATACGACCGCCGAAACGACGACGCACGGTATTCCAGACGTAATCGAATACCGGGTTGCCCTGGTTATGAAACATCGCCGCCATTTTTTGCCCGCCGGACGCCATCAGCATCGCCGGGATGTCCACTCCCCAGGCATGAGGAACCAGGAAGATAACTTTCTCGTTGTTGCGCTGCATCTCATCGATAATTTCTTTGCCCTGCCAGTCGACGCGGGAAAGAATCCGCTGCGGATCGCGTAGGCCTAACTCGGCCATCATCACCATCGCCTGCGGCGCGGAGGCATACATGGCATCAATTATTTCTTCACGTTCCTGCTCGCTTTTTTCCGGAAAGCAGTACAGCAGGTTAATTTGCGCCCGGCGGCGCGAACTCTTTGCCAGACGACCAACAAAACGCCCCAGTTTACCCAGGATCGGATCGCGGAAAGACGCGGGCGTCAGGGCAATGGCGCCGAAGGCAAAAACGCCGAACCACGCGCCCCAGTAGCGCGGCAGTAAAAAGGATTTTTCAAATTTTGGAATAAACTCAATATTATTTTTTTTCGTTTCCATGCCCAATCCGCAGAATTTCCGCTCAGTAAAGATAATGGGTTAGTTTAGCGATACGTGGAGTAACGTACAAAAGAAAAAGCCGGCGCGCAGAAGGCACCGGCTTTAACTGGCGTGAGGTTAATCAAACCGCAGCTGCGGAATCACCTGTTTGGCCTGCGCCAGGAAATCGGTACGGTCAGAACCGCTGAGCCCTTCCGTACGCGGCAGTTTCGCCGTCAGCGGGTTAACCGCCTGCTGGTTGATCCACACTTCATAATGCAGATGCGGACCGGTCGAACGGCCGGTATTGCCCGACAGCGCGATGCGATCGCCGCGTTTCACCTTCTGCCCGGGTTTGACCAGCAGCTTACGCAGGTGCATATAGCGGGTGGTATAGGTACGACCGTGGCGGACGGCAACGTAATAACCTGCCGCACCGCTACGTTTAGCCACTACCACTTCGCCATCGCCAACCGAGAGCAC
Source organism: Klebsiella sp. K5-306 (assembly GCF_051835185.1). Taxonomy (NCBI): domain Bacteria; kingdom Pseudomonadati; phylum Pseudomonadota; class Gammaproteobacteria; order Enterobacterales; family Enterobacteriaceae; genus Klebsiella; species Klebsiella sp. K5-306. Next base: position 152,810 of record NZ_JAIFJY010000001.1, on the reverse strand, counting down.
TGGGGTGCCCTGCGGCATCGCAAAATCGACGCCACGATGCGGAGCGACGCGGCCGGTGACCGGGTTCAGACGACGCGGGTTAAAGTTTGATGAGACGCGGAACTGGCGGGCGGTCGGGAAACGCAGGAAGCCCTTCGCAAGGCCTGTACCGTTGCGATCGTAGAATTTGCCATCCTCAGCGCGGATCGCGTAATAGTCTTTGCCATCCGAACGCAGGCGTACGCCAAGCAGCTGGCTTTGCTCACGCTTACCGTCCAGCATTTCACGCGACATCAGTACGGAAAACTCATCGCCTTTTTTCAGCTTACGGAAGTCCATCTGCCACTGCATGGCTTTGATCACCGCGCTAATTTCGGTGCTGGTCAGGCCGGCATCGCGAGCGCTGGCGACAAAGCTTCCGCCCACGGTACCTTTCAGTACGTTATTGACCCAGTCGCCTTTTTGCAGCTCGCTGCTCATTTTGAAACCGTTGGCCACCCGGTCGTAGGTACGGGTTTCGCGGCGCGACATCTCCCAGGTCAGGCTTTGTAAATCGCCATCCGCCGTCAGCGTCCAGGAGAGCTGTTGGCCGATTTTCAGATTACGCAGCTCTTTATCCACCGAGGAGAGCCGGGCGATATCGCCCATATCAATACCGTACTGATTAAGAATGCTGCTGAGCGTATCCCCGGTCGACACCACATATTCATGGCCGCCGGAATCGCTGTCCGCTTTATCATCCAGCTCATCCTGAGGGATGGCTTCTTCTTCCTGAGGCGCCTGATCGATAGGTTCCGAGGCCTCTGGCAGCAGAGAACGAATTTCGCTTTGTTCCAGCTCGATGGTTCTGGAGATGGGAGCCGTTTCGGGATGGTGGTAAATGTAGGGTCGCCAGACGGCGACCGCTAAGGTAAGAACGCTAAGCGACCCCAGCATAACGCGGTGAGGTCGTGGCAGATTGTTAAATGCCTGAGTGACAGCGCGGGCTATCTGTTGCACGTATTCACTTCCTCGTTATTCTCCTTTCAGGCAGCTTGAATACTGATTTGCCATCTGGCTCAGGAATTGCGGATAACTCTCTTTACCCAGCTTAATTCCGATTCCAAGTGGATCCAGGGTTCCCATGCGCACGGACGTCCCCCTGGCAACAGCTTCTATAACCGCTGGCCTGAACTGTGGCTCAGCAAAAACGCAAGTTGCTTTTTGCTCAACCAGCTGTGTTCTGATTTCGTGTAAACGCTGCGCACCAGGCTGGATTTCAGGGTTGACAGTAAAATGACCTAAGGAGGTCAAACCGTAGTGTTTTTCAAAGTAGCCGTAGGCGTCATGAAAAACGAAATACCCCTTCCCTTTCAGCGGTGCCAGCTCGGTCCCAACCTGCTTGTCGGTTGCGGCTAATTTTGCCTCAAAATCCTTCAGGTTGGCGTCAAGTTTGGCTCGACTCTGCGGCATAAGTTCCAATAATTTATCGTGGATTGCAACCGCCGAAAGGCGCGCTATCTCTGGGGAAAGCCATAGATGCATGTTATAGATGCCGTGATGGTGATCGTCGTCACTATTTTCCCCGGCGCCATGATCGTGACCGTGATGGTCATCGTCGTCGTCGACGCCTTTCATGAGTAACGGTTTCACGCCGTCAAGCTCGGCAATCGTCACCTTTTTGTTCGGCGCAATGCTTTGCGTTGACTTATCCATAAACGCCTCCATCTCTGGACCAATCCAGACCACTAAGTCTGCGTTCTGTAAGCGTTTTGCATCCGATGGACGCAGTGAATAATCATGCTCCGATGCCCCGTCAGGCAGCAGTACCTGGGTCTCTGTTACCCCATCAGCAATGGCTGATGCTATAAAGCCCAGCGGTTTAAGCGAGGTGACGACCGCGGCGCTTGCCAGCGGTGCATGAGCGAACAAAAAAGCGGCGCTAAGTCCAGCGCAAAGAAGCGTATTTTTATGTAACATAATGCGTCTAATCATCGTAATGAATGAGAAAGATGTGATATTATAACATTCACTGGCTTGTGCAACCTCTAATTTGATATGACAAATCTTGTAACTCTGGAAAACGTCGCGGTCGTCTATGGCCAAAGGCGCGTGCTGTCTGACATTTCGCTCACGCTTAAGCCGGGCAAAATTTTAACTCTGCTGGGCCCCAACGGCGCCGGTAAATCGACCCTCGTCAGAGTCGTTCTTGGGCTGGTAGCACCTACAGAAGGGGTTATCAAACGCGAGGGACATCTGCGGATAGGCTATGTCCCGCAAAAGCTGCACCTTGATGCCACGATGCCGCTCACCGTCAGCCGCTTTATGCTGTTGCGGCCGGGAACGCACAAGCGCGACATACTGCCGGCGCTGAAGCGCGTGCAGGCCGGTCATCTGATTGACGCGCCTATGCAAAAGCTTTCTGGCGGCGAGACTCAGCGGGTACTTCTGGCGCGCGCGCTGCTCAATCAACCGCAGCTGCTGGTGCTCGACGAGCCAACGCAGGGCGTTGACGTGAATGGTCAGGTGGCGCTGTACGATCTGATTAATCAGCTGCGCCAGGAGCTTGATTGTGCCGTGCTGATGGTTTCCCACGACCTGCACCTGGTGATGGCGAAAACCGATGAAGTACTGTGTCTCAATCAGCATATCTGCTGCTCCGGCGCGCCGGAAGTGGTCTCCATGCATCCGGAATTTATCTCAATGTTCGGCCAGCGCGGCGCGGAACAGCTGGGTATTTATCGCCATCATCATAATCACCGCCACGACCTGCAGGGGCGGATTGTACTGCGTCGGGGAAATGACCGTTAATGATTGAATTACTGCTCCCCGGCTGGCTGGCCGGGATGATGCTCGCCTGTGCGGCGGGTCCGCTGGGGTCGTTTGTCGTCTGGCGCCGCATGTCCTACTTTGGCGATACCCTGGCCCATGCCTCTCTGCTCGGCGTCGCTTTTGGTTTGCTGCTGAACGTTAATCCTTTTTATGCGGTCATCGTGGTGACGTTGCTGCTGGCGGGCGGGCTGGTATGGCTGGAAAAACGTCCTCATCTGGCGGTAGATACGCTACTCGGTATCATGGCCCACAGCGCGCTGTCTTTGGGCCTGGTGGTAGTCAGTCTGATGTCGAACGTGCGCGTCGATCTGATGGCCTATCTGTTTGGCGACCTGTTGGCGGTTACACCGGAGGATTTAATATCCATCGCGATTGGCGTAGCGATCGTGCTGGCGATCCTGCTCTGGCAGTGGCGTAATCTGCTATCGATGACCATTAGTCCGGATCTGGCCTTCGTTGACGGCGTTAAGCTACAAAGGGTTAAACTGCTGTTGATGCTGGTCACCGCGCTGACCATCGGCGTGGCGATGAAGTTCGTCGGGGCGCTGATCATTACGTCTTTGCTGATTATTCCCGCAGCCACGGCGCGTCGCTTTGCCCGTACGCCGGAGCAAATGGCGGGTATTGCGGTAGGAATGGGGATGATTGCCGTCACCGGCGGACTGACCTTTTCAGCGTTTTACGACACGCCAGCCGGGCCTTCCGTGGTGCTGTGCGCTGCGGTGCTGTTTATCATCAGCATGAGCAAGAAGCGGGCCGCCTGACGCTTATGCGCCCGCCTCAACCGCCATCAAAACTCGGCAGATTGCTATGGGGTCACAGCTGTCTGCGGACTTTGTCGCCCGGCTGAGGCGTTCACGCCGCAAGCCGGGTCATCAACCGCAATACCCCTCCAACAATTTCCCCGGCTTGCGCTGCGCTTAGCCGGGCTACCGACCCTTGCGGTCTGTTGTTTTAAACACCGACAAGGATTAAGGCATTTCAGGCGGCGTAATGCCAAAGTGGGTCCAGGCCCGTACCGTCGCCATACGTCCGCGCGGGGTGCGTTGTAGAAAACCTTGCTGAATCAGATACGGTTCCAGCACGTCCTCGATGGTTTCACGCTCTTCACCTATTGCCGCCGCCAGGTTATCCAGCCCAACCGGCCCGCCAAAGAATTTATCGATGACCGCCAGCAGCAGCTTACGGTCCATATAGTCAAATCCTTCGGCATCCACGTTGAGCATATCCAGCGCCTGAGCGGCAATATCCTCTGAGATACGTCCATCGTAGCGGACTTCGGCAAAATCGCGCACCCTGCGCAGCAGGCGGTTAGCGATTCGCGGCGTACCGCGCGCGCGACGTGCAACTTCCAGCGCTCCCTCTTCGCTCATCTCCAGCCCCATATAGCGGGCGCTGCGGCTGACGATATGCTGCAGGTCAGGGATCTGGTAGAACTCCAGGCGCTGGACGATACCGAAGCGGTCGCGCAGCGGCGAAGTCAGCGAGCCGGCGCGAGTGGTCGCGCCAATCAGGGTAAACGGCGGAAGATCGATTTTGATTGAACGCGCCGCAGGCCCTTCACCAATCATGATATCCAGCTGGTAATCTTCCATTGCCGGATACAGGACTTCTTCGACAACCGGTGAAAGGCGATGAATCTCGTCGATAAACAGAACGTCGTGTGGTTCAAGGTTGGTCAACATCGCCGCCAGATCGCCCGCTTTCTCCAGCACCGGGCCGGAGGTCGTGCGCAGGTTAACGCCCATTTCGTTAGCGACGATGTTCGCCAGCGTGGTTTTTCCCAGCCCTGGAGGACCAAAAATCAGCAGGTGATCGAGCGCGTCGCCGCGCAGTTTCGCCGCCTGGATAAAGATCTCCATTTGCGAACGGACGTGCGGCTGGCCTACATACTCTTCCAGCAGTTTGGGGCGGATTGCGCGGTCCGCCGCCTCTTCAAAGCCGCTGCTGTCTGCCGATACCAGCCTGTCTGCTTCTATCATCCCTTACCTCACAACGCGGCGCGGAGCGCTTCGCGAATTAGCGTTTCACTGTTGGCATCCGGACGCACGATTTTGCTGACCATCCGGCTGGCTTCCTGAGGTTTATAGCCCAGCGCCACCAGCGCAGCAACCGCTTCCTGTTCAGCATCATCGTCAGACGGCCCGGCCGGCGACGTCAGAACCAGATCGGCTGCCGGAGTGAACAGATCGCCATGCAGTCCTTTGAAGCGGTCTTTCATCTCGACAATCAGGCGTTCCGCGGTTTTCTTACCGATCCCCGGCAGTTTGACCAGCGCCGCCAGCTCTTCACGCTCAACGGCATTGACAAACTGCTGCGCGGACATGCCGGAAAGGATTGCCAGCGCCAGTTTTGGACCGACGCCGTTAGTTTTAATCAGCTCTTTAAACAGCGTGCGCTCCTGCTTATTGTTAAAGCCATACAGCAGCTGCGCATCTTCACGAACGATAAAGTGGGTGAAAATGATCGCCTCTTTGCCCACGTCCGGCAGCTCATAGAAGCAGGTCATCGGCAGATGAACCTCATAGCCTACGCCTCCCGTTTCGAGTAAAACCAGCGGGGGTTGTTTTTCGAGAATAATGCCTCTGAGTCTGCCTATCACATGGAGCTCCTGGATTAAGGGCCGAAAGTCTAATGCGGTATCATAAAAAAAGGCTGGATAGATATCCAGATGAAAAACACGTAATTCCCGTACATCGGTGGGGCGCGAGCCTGGCTTGCGCTTTTATGCGCTCTTTTTACCCCGTACAAGGTAGATGATGTAGTGAATGACGCGTCTTTGACGACCCGACCCAACGACTTTCTGATGGTGGAAAGTTTCGCTTATTCGATAACCGCTGTTGATGAACTTTAGCGCTTCTTGTTCATCCGGGGTTTCCAGCATCAGCCTGTGCCTGCGGTGATAAATCCGATAAAGCGTCTGCGCAGGCCACTGACGAGAAATAGCGTAACGCTTACGGTATAAAAATAGCGTCAAAGTAATAAAAGCCACGATAACCCAGATTGCTATCAGACCCGGGAGCCGGCTGACGTTAAAAAAGAGAGCGTCACATGGTTTGGCAATAGCGGGTTTTCCCTGCACGATATTCATACAAAGTCTGTCTGCGGGCGGAGACCAGGCCTTTGCAACGTGATAGCGGTAGGAGTGACCGCCTGACAGCCAGGTAATATCATACTCAAAGAGCGCGGAACAATCTTCGCGTCCGCGAAATGTGGTGCAGGCGTCGGCCAGGCGCCGCTCTGCGCTGCTGACAGTGCGGGTATTGACGACTGTGCCGAAAACCGTCGAACTCTGATGGTAATACTGATATTCGGTCAGTAAATAATATCCACTGACGATAATTAGCAGCATAAAAAAGAGAGATTTCACCACCCGGATTTTCATCATTCAACTGACTATCCAACGCTATGCCGAATAATCTGCATCCTTACTCTTTTTAGTTAACGATGTCAGTGAGGAAAGTAAAACGCCCCGGGCAACAAGCGCCGGGGCGGTGTAGATTAGCGGAGGCGTCCGCGCGCCAGGTTCAGGCGACTTTCACTGATCTGAGCTGCGTTCTGGCTGACGTGGCAATGAGTGATGGCGATAGCTAAAGCATCCGCCGCATCCGCCTGTGGGTTGGCCGGAAGCTTGAGCAACGTGCGCACCATATGCTGCACCTGGCTCTTTTCCGCGCTGCCAATCCCGACAACGGTCTGCTTCACCTGCCTGGCGGCGTACTCAAAGACCGGCAGGTCCTGATTCGTCGCCGCGACGATGGCCACTCCGCGCGCCTGGCCGAGCTTCAGCGCCGAGTCGGCGTTTTTGGCCATAAAAACTTGTTCGATGGCGAAGTAGTCCGGCTGGAACTGGGTGATAATTTCCGTAACACCGGCATAGATAAGCTTCAGGCGGGACGGTAAATCATCCACTTTCGTGCGTATACAGCCGCTGCCGAGGTAGCTCAACTGGCGTCCAACCTGACGGATAACGCCATAACCAGTGACGCGCGACCCCGGGTCAATACCGAGAATAATAGCCATCACGCGCCCCCGGTCATAACTAACTCGTGAGACCCTAAAGATTTCAGTTCACAGCCAGGCGGCCACGCAGCGCATCCCCGGTCACGTAGATTCACTACGTGACCGGGGTAAGCGAGGAGCGCCAACACCGCTGTGGGCTGAAAGTGTACGGGTATCACAGGGTTGCGGCGACCTCATCAGAGATCTCGCCGTTATGATAAACTTCCTGCACGTCGTCGCAATCTTCCAGCATATCGATCAGACGTAGCAGTTTCGGCGCAGTTTCCGCGTCCATATCCGCTTTGGTTGACGGGATCATGGAGACTTCAGCGGCGTCCGCTTTCAGACCGGCAGCTTCCAGCGCATCGCGTACCGCACCCATCTCTTCCCAGGCGGTGTAGACGTCAATTGCGCCGTCGTCATAGGTCACCACGTCTTCCGCGCCCGCTTCCAGCGCCGCTTCCATGATCGCATCTTCATCGCCTTGCTCGAAGGAGATGACGCCTTTTTTGCTGAACAGGTAGGAAACGGAGCCGTCGGTGCCCAGGTTACCGCCGGTTTTGCTGAACGCGTGACGTACTTCAGCAACGGTACGGTTGCGGTTGTCGGACAGACATTCAACCATTACCGCCGTACCGCCAGGACCGTAACCTTCATAAATGATGGTTTCCATGTTCGCATCATCATCGCCGCCGACGCCGCGGGCAATAGCGCGGTTCAGGGTGTCACGGGTCATGTTGTTGCTCAGCGCTTTGTCGATCGCTGCGCGCAGACGCGGGTTTGAGCCCGCATCGCCGCCGCCAAGACGGGCCGCGGTGACCAGCTCGCGAATAATTTTCGTAAAGATCTTACCGCGTTTGGCATCCTGTGCCGCTTTGCGGTGTTTGGTGTTGGCCCATTTACTATGACCTGCCATAAAATAATATCTCCAAAAAAGCCTTTTCCCGGCGCCTTTTAGCTCTCAGGAGCACTGGCTGCGTTGTTTCACACCCATTACCTACGCAAGTAAGCTCCGGGTGATATCCCAACTGGCCGCCTTCCTGATAACTAAAATTCTGGGGGAAATTAGTTGGCGTTAATTACAAATTCTTCAATCGCCTGCCGGTTGCTCCAGGACTTGGTCAACGTGGCGGCTTCCGTCGCATCAACCCAGCGATAGTCCAGATGTTCCGTAAAGACAATCTGGCGTTCATGGGGGAGCGCAAGACGGAACCAAAACTCCGTATTGCGCTCAACGCCCGGCGCATAGCGATGACGTAAATGAGAAAATATCTCGAACTCTACCGTTCGCTGACAATCAACCAAAGCCAGCTGCTCACAGGCAACGTCAATGGCGACCTCTTCCATTACTTCACGCGCGGCAGCTTGCGGCGCGGTTTCCCCCTCCTCCAGGCTGCCGGTAACCGACTGCCAGAAGGCGGGATCGTCGCGACGCTGCAACATCAGCACCCGCTTCGTATCTTCGGCATAAATCACCACCAGAACGGAAACGGGGAGCTTGAATGACATCTTACTTATTCTCCGGAGACTCTTTTGCCTCTTTCGCCACCACCTGAATACCGAGCTCGCTCAGCGATGCTGGATTTGCATAGCTCGGGGCTTCGGTCATCAGGCAGGCCGCCGCCGTCGTTTTCGGGAAGGCGATAACGTCACGGATATTATCGGTGCCGGTCAGCAGCATGGTCAAACGGTCAAGGCCAAAAGCCAGACCCGCATGCGGTGGAGTACCGTATTTTAGCGCATCCAGCAGGAAGCCAAACTTCTCGCGCTGCTCCTGCTCGTTAATTCCCAGAATACCGAATACGGTCTGCTGCATCTCACCGCTGTGAATACGCACGGAACCGCCGCCAACTTCATAGCCGTTAATCACCATGTCGTAAGCGTTAGCTACCGCATCTTCCGGCGCGGCTTTTAGCTCTGCGGCGGTCATATCTTTCGGCGAGGTAAACGGATGGTGCATCGCGGTCAGGCCGCCTTCTCCGTCGTCTTCAAACATCGGGAAGTCGATCACCCACAGCGGCGCCCATTTCTCTTCATCGGTCAGGTTCAGATCTTTACCCAGCTTCAGACGCAGCGCGCCCAGCGCATCGGCAACCACTTTTTTGTTATCCGCGCCGAAGAAGATCATATCGCCATCCTGCGCGCCGGTGCGCTCAAGGATCGCTTCAACGATGTCGGCGTTGAGGAATTTAGCCACCGGGCTGTTGATACCTTCAAGGCCTTTCGCCCGTTCGTTGACTTTAATGTATGCCAGACCTTTGGCGCCGTAGATTTGGACAAACTTACCGTATTCGTCGATTTGCTTACGGCTCAGCGCAGCGCCGCCAGGCACGCGCAGCGCGGCAACGCGGCCTTTGGCGTCGTTAGCCGGGCCCGCAAAGACGGCGAATTCCACCGCTTTCACCAGATCGGCGACGTCCACCAGCTCCATCGGGTTACGCAGGTCCGGTTTGTCAGAACCATAGCGGCGCTCGGCTTCGGCAAAGGTCATGATCGGAAAATCCCCCAGATCCACGCCCTTCACTTCCTGCCACAGATTACGCACCAGCGCTTCCATCACTTCGCGCACCTGCGGGGCGGTCATAAAGGAAGTCTCGACGTCGATCTGGGTGAATTCCGGCTGGCGGTCAGCGCGCAGATCTTCGTCGCGGAAGCATTTAACAATCTGATAGTAGCGGTCAAAACCGGACATCATCAGCAGCTGTTTAAACAGCTGCGGAGACTGCGGGAGCGCGTAGAATTTGCCTTTATGCACACGAGAAGGCACGAGATAGTCGCGCGCGCCTTCCGGGGTCGCTTTGGTCAGCATCGGGGTTTCGATATCGAGGAAACCGTGGTCGTCCATAAAACGGCGAACGAGGCTGGTAATCTTCGCACGGGTTTTCAGGCGCTGCGCCATTTCCGGACGACGCAGGTCCAGGTAACGGTATTTCAGACGCGCTTCTTCGGTGTTGACGTGGTTGGAATCCAGCGGCAGCGCTTCAGCACGGTTGATGATCGTCAGGTCGGTTGCCAGCACTTCAATGGCGCCGGTGGCCATATCATTATTGACGTTCTTTTCGTCACGCGCGCGCACGGTACCGGTGACCTGAATGCAGAACTCATTACGCAGTTCGGAGGCCAGCTTTAATGCATCCGCGCGATCCGGATCGAAAAACACCTGTACGATGCCTTCGCGGTCGCGCATATCAATAAAGATAAGGCTACCAAGATCACGACGACGGTTGACCCAACCACACAGAGTCACTTGCTGCCCTACGTGGGACAGACCGAGCTGTCCGCAATATTCTGTACGCATGAGATATCCCTTAACTTAGCCGCAGGCGGATTGTTGCCTGCCTTGCAGGCGACGAGGTCGCAGCTTTAGCTGATGTCACTACTGAATGAAAAAAGGCGGCTATTATACTGGAAATTATGCCGCACGATAAGCCCGGCGCAGCGCGCAGCGTTGCTTTGCTGTGCGCTTAGTGCCTGCACTCACAAAAATTAACAAAAATTGTTACCCTTGGGCAGAATCGGCAACGGTATTGTAGCGACCTGACCACCTGGAGAAGATACGGGGATATTATGTTAGAACTCAATGCAAAAAACACCGCGCTGGTCATTATTGACCTGCAGGAAGGTATTTTACCGTTTGCCGGCGGCCCTCATCGCGCTGATGAAGTGGTTGAGCGGGCCGCGAAGCTGGCGAAAAAGTGTCGCCAGCAGGGCTCCCCCGTAGTGATGGTTCGCGTCGGCTGGTCAGCGGATTTCGCCGAAGCGCTGAAACAGCCGGTCGATGCCGAGGCTGGCGCCCATACGCTACCGGAAAACTGGTGGACCTACCCGCTCGCGCTGGAAAAACAGGAAAGCGATATCGAAGTTACTAAACGTCAGTGGGGCGCTTTTTACGGCACTGACCTCGAGCTGCAGCTTCGCCGTCGCGGCATCGACACCATCATTCTGTGCGGAATATCCACCAACATCGGCGTCGAATCCACGGCGCGCAACGCCTGGGAGCTGGGATTTAATCTGATTCTGGTTGAAGATGCCTGCAGCGCGGCGTCGGCCGAACAGCATCAGGGCAGCATGACGCACATCTTCCCGCGTATTGCCCGCGTGCGCAGTACCGAGGAGGTACTTGCCGCCTTATGATCTATATTGGGCTTCCCCAATGGGCGCACCCGAAGTGGGTGCGCCTGGGTATCACCAGCCTTGAAGAGTATGCCCGCCACTTTAATTGCGTGGAGGGCAACACCACCCTGTACGCGTTACCAAAAGCGGAGATTGTCAGCCGATGGTATGAACAGACCCACGACGATTTTCGCTTCTGCTTCAAGTTTCCGGCCACCATTTCGCACCAGGCGGCGCTGCGCAACTGCGACGACTTAAGCCAGGAGTTTTTTACTCGTCTGGCGCCGCTGTCTTCGCGCATCGGCCAATACTGGCTACAGCTGCCGGCGACGTTTGGCCCCCGAGACCTTCCCGCCCTCTGGCACTTTCTTGATAGTCTGCCGCGTGAATTCAGCTACGGCGTCGAAGTAAGGCATGCGGAATTTTTCGCCAAGGGGGAAGCGGAACAGCAGCTTAATCGCGGCTTGCATCAGCGAAACGTCAACCGCGTTATCCTCGATAGCCGCCCGGTTCACAGCGCCATCGCCCGCAGTCAGGCAATGATCGAAGCACAAAACAAAAAGCCCAAAGTCCCCGTCCATGCGCTGGTGACGGCCCGGCACCCGATGGTGCGCTTTATTGGCAGCGACGATATGGCGCAAAATCGCGAGCTTTTTCGCGTGTGGATAAGGACGCTGCCAAAATGGGCGCAAACCACAACGCCCTACCTGTTCCTCCACACACCGGATATCGCCCAGGCTCCGCAGCTGGTCGACATCCTGTGGAGCGATCTGCGCGCCGCCCTACCGGAAATAGGTGATGCGCCGTCAATTCCGCAGCAAACCTCTCTTTTCTGATATCCTGCTATCCTCAACTGAGCCACCGGATGGAATAAAAGGGAGTTTTGAGTATGGTCAGCGCGCTGTATGCGGTTTTAGGTGCGTTATTGCTAATAAAGTTTTCTTACGATGTCGTACGCCTGAGGACGCAATATCGCGTTGGCTACGGCGACGGTGGTTTTAGCGAGCTGCAGGTTGCTATTCGCGTGCACGGCAACGCGGTGGAATACGTTCCCATTGGCCTGATTCTGCTGCTGTTTATGGAAATGAACGGCGCGCAGACCTGGATGGTCCACGTCTGCGGTATTTTGCTGATTGTCGGGCGCCTGATGCACTCTTATGGTTTCCATCATCGCCTGTATCGCTGGCGCCGCTCCGGCATGAGCGCGACGTGGTGTTCATTGTTGCTGATGGTGCTGGCGAACTTCTGGTATATGCCCTGGGAGTTGGTTTTCTCCGTCCGTTAGCGCACAATACGCCGTTTTCGATTTTTCGGGTTTAACGTTATGTCTCACCGCGATACGCTTTTTTCCGCGCCGATTGCCAGTCTCGGCGACTGGACCTTTGATGAACGGGTTGCTGAAGTCTTCCCGGATATGATCCAGCGCTCTGTTCCCGGCTATTCCAACATTATTTCAATGATCGGCATGCTGGCGGAACGTTTCGTTCAGCCGGATACCCAGGTTTACGATCTCGGCTGCTCGCTTGGCGCAGCCACGCTGTCCGTGCGCCGCAACATTGCCCATGCCGGCTGTAAAATTATCGCCGTTGATAACTCACCGGCGATGGTCGAACGCTGCCGTCGCCATATTGACGCCTATAAAGCGCCGACGCCGGTCGAAGTTATTGAAGGCGATATCCGTCACGTCACTATCGAAAATGCTTCGATGGTGGTGCTGAATTTCACCATTCAGTTTCTCGAGCCGGGCGAACGCCAGGCCATTCTTGATAAGGTTTATCAGGGGCTGAATCCGGGCGGTGCGCTGGTGCTATCAGAAAAATTCAGCTTCGAGGATGACAACGTCGGCGAACTTCTGTTCAACATGCATCACGACTTCAAGCGCGCCAACGGCTACAGCGAGCTGGAAATCAGCCAGAAGCGCAGCATGCTGGAAAACGTCATGCTCACCGATTCCGTGGAAACCCACAAAGCCCGCCTGCGCAAGGCCGGTTTCGAACATGCCGAATTGTGGTTCCAGTGCTTTAACTTCGGATCGTTAATCGCCGTAAAATCCGGGGAACCGGCATGATTGATTTCAGCAACTTTTATCAATTGATTGCCAAAAGCCCGCTGTCACACTGGCTGGAGACGCTACCCGCTCAGGTCGCGGCCTGGCAACGTGAAGCGCTGCACGGCAAATACCGGGAGTGGGAACGGGCCGTCGAGTTTCTGCCCGAGTTTGCGCCCAACCGCCTCGACCTGCTGCATAGCGTCACCGCTGAGAGCGAAACGCCGCTCGGTGAAGGCCAGCGCCTGCGCATTGAAAACCTGCTGAAGAATCTGATGCCCTGGCGTAAAGGGCCCTTCTCCCTTTACGGCGTGAATATCGATACCGAATGGCGTTCCGACTGGAAGTGGGAGCGCGTACTGCCGCACCTTTCCGACCTGACCGGACGGACTATTCTTGATGTCGGCTGCGGCAGCGGATATCACATGTGGCGGATGATTGGCGCCGGCGCTCATCTGGCGGTAGGCATCGATCCCACCCAACTGTTCCTTTGCCAGTTTGAAGCCGTACGTAAACTGCTGGGCAACGACCAGCGGGCGCATCTGCTGCCGCTGGGAATTGAACAGCTTCCGGCGCTGAACGCCTTTGATACCGTTTTTTCGATGGGCGTGCTGTACCATCGTCGTTCCCCGCTCGATCACCTGTGGCAGCTAAAAGATCAGCTGGTTCCCGGCGGCGAGCTGGTGCTGGAGACGCTGGTCGTTGAAGGCGACGAAAATACCGTGCTGGTGCCGGGCGATCGCTATGCGCAGATGCGCAACGTCTACTTTATTCCCTCTGCCGCCGCGCTGAAGCAGTGGCTGGAGAAGTGCGGATTTGTCGATGTACGCATCGTCGATGCGTGCGTGACCTCGACCGAAGAGCAGCGCCGCACCGAGTGGATGACCACCGAGTCGCTGGCCGACTTCCTCGATCCAGAGGACAGTAGCAAAACCCGCGAAGGCTATCCCGCCCCGCTGCGCGCGGTGATTATTGCCACCAAACCGGAAACGGAACAGTCTCTGGCAGCGAAAAAACGTGCCGACAAGCGGGCCGGTTGACGCGTTTTTAGCATAAAAAAAGGCCCCTGTTTAATGGGCAGGGGCCTGGTACGGGCAATCATCATATTGGGCGACATGATGTGCAGCAAAAAACGGTTTATCCCCGTCATACTTCAAGTTGCATGTGCGCTGGCTTTGTTACTCGGCTCATCCATGAGCCTCGCCCTTACGGGCCGCCGGGATACGGCGTTCAAATCTGTTCCAGACAGATTTGTCGCTCACCCCAGTCACTTACTTGAGTAAGCTCCTGGGGATTCCCTGCGTCGCCGCCTTCTCGCAACTCGAATTATTTAGGGTTTTAATCTCTCTGTGCGGAAATAATCTTCTTCATTTCCGCTACCGCTTCGCCATTGACGGCGTAGCGTAAGTATTCATCAGCATCGGCATCCGTAGACATCGACAACCCGGGATTACGAAAGCGCATCGGGGACGGTAGCCACTGGCCTGCCGAGCTGTGGACCTCTTTTACCCCAGCCTGCAAAAACAGCGGCAGGTTGGCGGCACGCACTCCTGCGCCGGCCATAATAATAGGAGTGTCGCTTTGGGAAATAAGTTCCCTGATTAATGAAATTCCTTTTTCGGCAGACGGCTGCTGGCCCGAAGTCAGGATCCGCTGAACGCCGAGCTCAGCCAGCTCAACGCTGGCCTGGCGCGGGTTGGCGCACATATCAAAGGCACGGTGAAAGGTGACGGCCATCGTTCCCGCCGCCGCCATTATTTTTTTCATTCGCGCCCTATCTACCTGACCGTCGGCGTCCAGGATGCCGATCACCATGCCGGGAAAGCCGAGATCTCTCACCGCAGCCACATCATCAAGCATTGCGGCAAATTCGCCAGCGGTATAGCAAAAGTCACCGCCGCGCGGACGAATAATTGGATGAACGGGGATGGTCACCGACTCACGCACCGTTTTAAGGACGCCCGAGGAAGGCGTCAGCCCCCCCTCCTGCGGCGCGGCGCATAGCTCGATGCGGTCGGCGCCGCAGCGCTGGGCCTCCAGCGCGCACTCCATGCTGTAACAACAGACTTCCAGTAAGCTCATTCTTCTCTCCGTCGATATGGCAGGCACGACAGAATGTCACGATTTCTTCCGACAGACGCCGCGTAGCTTCACACTGTTATCGTTCTGATTGTTCGCTGGCGACAATTTGCTCAATCGACCACGGGTGAAATTTGATCGTCACTTTGCCATCAGTAACCGCCAGGGTTGGATTCGGCAAGCGCTCATGCTCTCCTTTTGGCGCGCTGGTCTTTACAAAAATGCCCGGTTGGCTCAATCCATCATCGGAAAGCAGCGCCAGGGCGCGGGTATTGAGCGTTTCGGGCTCGCCAGGCAGAACGATTTCAATATGCTCCCAGCCTTCATGCGGATAGCGCTTTTCGCCCGGCCACGGCAGTTCAACAATGCTAAAACGCCAGTGCGCCACGACCACCGGCTCATCCAGCCTGAACAGGCAGATGGGGCGGCCGTTAATGACATTTTCCGACAGCAGCGTGCCGCATTGCTCAAAGCCGCGACGCCAGCGCTCCGCCGTGGCGTTCTGGTGACAGCGCAGGGAAATATGGTCGGCATCAAGTGGCGTAATATCGAGACCAAGCCGATGAGCAAGCGCGTTTAGCGCCTCGGTAAAGCGCGGCAGGTCCGCGGAAATATCGTTTAATTCATTAATCTGCTGCCAGTTCGCCATCGTAAGCCTCGGTACGCACTAAAAAGCGCTAATCTATCGCGTTTTCCGCAGCCGACCAACCGGCAATCGTCGGCGACGTCCGGCGAACGGCTATTCGTTGAGCGCGAGGCTAAGCAACCTCCGTGCGGTGCTGACGCGTGGGTGCAAATGCAGTATACTCCTGCCCTAATTTGTCCACATTCCCGCGCCGCCCCATCAGGGTGACGGCGTGTTAACGTAAGGTGTTTCGGTGAATATTCAGGCTCTTCTCTCAGAAAAAGTCAGTCAGGCCCTGATCGCAGCAGGCGCGTCTGCCGATTGCGAACCTCAGGTCCGCCAGTCAGCAAAAGTCCAGTTCGGCGACTATCAGGCCAACGGCGTGATGGCCGTTGCCAAAAAACTGGGCATGGCGCCGCGACAACTTGCAGAGCAGGTACTGTCTCATCTCGATCTGAGCGGGATTGCCAATAAGGTAGAGATCGCCGGCCCTGGCTTTATTAATATTTTCCTCGATCCGGCCTTCCTCGCGGAAAATGTCAGCAGCGCGCTGAAATCGGAACGTCTGGGCGTGGCTCAGCCGCCGGCACAAACCGTGGTGGTCGATTACTCTGCGCCGAACGTGGCGAAAGAGATGCACGTAGGCCACCTGCGCTCCACCATCATTGGCGATGCCGCGGTGCGTACGCTGGAGTTTCTCGGGCATAAAGTGATCCGCGCTAACCACGTGGGCGACTGGGGTACCCAGTTCGGCATGCTTATCGCGTACCTGGAAAAACAGCAGCAGGAGAACGCCGGTGAAATGGCGCTGGCCGACCTCGAAGGTTTCTATCGTGAAGCGAAAAAACACTACGATGAAGATGAAGCCTTCGCCGAGCGCGCGCGCAGCTACGTCGTTAAGCTGCAGGGCGGCGACGAATATTTCCGCGAAATGTGGCGCAAGCTGGTCGACATCACCATGTCGCAAAACCAGTTAACCTATAACCGCCTGAACGTCACCCTGACCCGCGATGATGTTATGGGCGAAAGCCTTTATAACCCGATGCTGCCGGGTATCGTGGCCGACCTGAAGGCCAAAGGGCTGGCGGTAGAAAGCGAAGGCGCGACGGTGGTATTCCTTGATGAGTACAAAAACAAGGAAGGTGAACCGATGGGCGTCATCATCCAGAAGAAGGATGGCGGCTACCTTTACACCACTACCGATATCGCCTGCGCAAAATACCGCTACGAGAATCTGCATGCGGATCGCGTGCTTTACTACATCGACTCTCGCCAGCATCAGCACCTGATGCAGGCGTGGACTATCGTACGTAAAGCCGGCTACGTGCCGGAGTCCGTACCGCTGGAGCACCACATGTTCGGCATGATGCTCGGCAAGGACGGCAAACCGTTCAAAACCCGCGCCGGCGGTACCGTGAAGCTCGCCGACCTGCTGGACGAAGCGCTGGAACGCGCCCGCCGTCTGGTGGCGGAGAAAAACCCGGATATGCCCGCCGATGAACTGGAAAAACTGGCGAACGCGGTCGGGATTGGCGCGGTTAAGTATGCCGACTTGTCAAAAAACCGCACCACTGACTATATCTTCGACTGGGATAACATGCTGGCCTTTGAGGGCAATACCGCGCCTTATATGCAGTATGCCTATACCCGCGTGCTCTCCGTGTTCCGCAAAGCGGATATTGATGAAAGCGCGCTGGTGGCGGCGCCGGTGGTCATCATCGAAGACCGCGAAGCCCAGCTGGCGGCCCGTCTGCTGCAGTTTGAAGAAACCCTTACGGTCGTTGCCCGTGAAGGCACGCCGCACGTTATGTGTTCTTACCTGTACGATCTGGCGGGTCTGTTCTCCGGTTTCTACGAGCACTGCCCGATCCTGAGCGCTGAAAGCGAAGAGACGCGCAACAGCCGCCTGAAACTGGCTCTGCTGACGGCGAAAACGCTGAAGCTGGGTCTTGATACCCTGGGTATCGAAACCGTAGAACGGATGTAATGTGTCGAAAGAACCCGGCTTAACGCCGGGTTTGCCGGGCGGCGGCTGACGCCACACCCGGCTGTTCTCACCTGATTCAAAAATACTTCCGCAGATACTCCGTCAGACACAGGATCGCCATCGCCTGGCCATACGGCATCGACGTCAGCGGGATGTCGCGATAAAAATCGAGATCCGACCCCATCCCGGTACCGAAGGACGTTTGCAGCAGTTCCCCTTGCGCAGAGATATTCGCCACAATGCCGCGAATCGCTTTTTCCGCAACCTCCGTATACGCCTGACTCACGTAGCGCTTGCGCACCGCCTTGAGGATCCCATACGCAAAACCGGCGGTCGCCGACGCTTCCAGATAGGAGTCAGGGTCATCAAGTAGCGTATGCCACAGGCCGCTATCGTCCTGACAGCGGGCCAGCGCAGCAATCTGCGTATCCAACACCTGCACCAGGTAACGTCGCACCGCGCTGTTTTCGGGTAAATCCACCAGCTCCAGGAAATCCGGGATCACGATCGTCAGCCAGCTATTGCCGCGCGCCCAGCGGGCGCGAGCGAAATTATGTCGCCCCTCGTAGTTCCAGCCGTGAAACCACAGACCGGACTCGCGGTCCATCAGATTCTGCACGTGCAGCAGAAACTGATACACCGCCTCCTCTACGTATTCGGGGCGATTAAGCAGCTTACCAATTTTCGCCAGCGGCAGAACGGTCATCATCAGCGTGTCGTCCCACATTTGCTGATGATTTTCTTCCGCCAGCGTGATGTGCTGCATGCCGCCAGACTCCGTGCGCGGCATCTCGTTCATCGCCCACTCGGCCCAGCTATCGAGCCAGGGCAGATACGCGGCGTTGCCCGTCTCTTCATAGCGATAAGCGAGGGTGAGAAACGGCGCCATGGTGTTGACGTTTTTGGTGGTCGCCCCCTCGGCAAAGCGATCGGCAAACCAGCTATCGATAATATCGCGCATTGCGGTATCGCCGGTCTGCTGGTAATACTGCCAGATGCCGTACAGGCCGACGCCGTGAGTCCACTCCCAGCCGTTCCACCCTTTCGTATCAATGATGCGCCCGTCGTCCAGCCGCAGTAAAAATTGCCCGCTTTCATCTTTAATGTTGACCAGATTTTGCGTGACCTTCTGAATCAGCGCCTGCAGTTCATTGCGGGCGATAAAGCGCTCAGGCTGGCGCAGTAGTGGGCTATGTTTGACAGGCCAAACTTTCATATCCTTAACCTCTGTTATATGTCGAATTCATGGCAGAACGCTGCTTCAGCGATGGCGCGGCGGGTTTATTACGATTCAGATAACCAATATTGTTGTTTCCCCACAGGGAGTCGTACGGCATCCCGGCCAGCATCTCGACTACTTCACGATCCTGGGCGCTGGCCAGTTCCGGCTGAGCGCGTCCGGATTCACGCATTTTGAGCGTTTCCGCACGCAGGACGCTGTGGGTTTGCAGATTGAGCTTAAAGCGCAGGGAAACGAGGAAGCCGCAGGCCAGCACCAGCAAAGTGCCGACGCTGAGGATCAGCAGAATGGTATGGCTCACTTCATAAGGCTGCGTTTTCTGCCCGGAGACAAAGCCGGACATCTGCATGATGATCCCTACCAGCATCACCGCCCCGGCCTGGGAAGCCTTACGCGTCAGAGTCATAATCCCGGCAAAGATGCCTTCGCGACGCTGGCCGGTGATCACTTCGTCCACGTCGGCAATATACGTATAGGTGTTCCACGGAACATAGTTGATGCCGCCGCGGCCCAGACCCGCCACTGCGGAAATCAGCAGCAGCAGCGAATAAACATCGCTGAGGCCAGCGTAGTACAGCACCGCGTAAGAGAGCGAACTCAGCCCGAACAGCACTACCACCATGCGGTACGATGGCGCCGGACCGAAGCGAATACACAGCGGGATCATCGCAATAACCGCAATAAACTGGAAGATCGCCATGGTCCCCAGCAGGTTGGAGGCCATTGAGGCTTCCTGCATCAGGACAAACACCACATAGTAAGTAAAGACCGCATTGAAGACATCCTGGGCGATATAGCCCCCCAGATACATCCCCAAATGCTGACGGAAAATTTTAATGCGCAGGGTCGAACTTAATTCAATAAACAGGCGATTAAGACTCTGAGACAAGCTCAGGTTCTGTTTCTCCTCTTCGGCGCGCAGCGCAGCCTCGGTCCACTCTTCACGCGGGCGCTCCCAGGTAAAGAACCAGACAAAAGTTAACATCATTGCGCACAGCACCGAGAACACCAGGCTGGCGTAGAAGAAAGAGACGGCGTTGTCTTTGCCGAAGATGGTCAGCAGAATGCCCGGCAGGAAAGAAGCCAGGATCGCCGACATCTGCGCCATAGAAATACGCGCGCCGGAGAATTTGGTTTTCTGTTTAAAATCGTCGGTCATTTCCGGCACCAGCGTTTCATACGGCACCAGAATCATGGTATAGACGATGTCAAACAGCAGATAGGTCAGCAGGTAGTACCAGAACCCCATATCCCCTACCCACATAATGGAGTAGCTAAACACGCAAGGGATGCCGAGCAGGATAAAAAACTTACGCCTGCCAAAACGTTTTCCCAGCCAGGTCGAGCCAAAGTTATCCGTCAGAAAGCCCATCAGCGGGCTGATTACCGCATCCAGAACTCTGGCAGTGGCAAAAATGAGCGTCGCCTCGATAGGCGAAAGTCCGCAAAAGGTGGTGTAGAAGTAGAGCAGCCAGGCTGCCGTGAGTGCAGTTGTTCCCGCACCAAGAAAATCGCCCGATCCATAGGCAAGGTAGTTAACCAAACCGATTTTACGTGTTTTCATCGCCGTAAATCCTGTGTCTTTTTTTTGAGAACTCCGAACCGCTTTTTGGCTCATTCCGCCAAAAGGGGGTTGATACATGGCTACAGTAAGAACATGGGAACGGCGTTACCTTTTCATTTTTGCCAGCCAAAAGCGTTCAATGGCAAAAACACAAAGAGTCGATGAACACGCTTCACTGATTTATAAAACAGCGTTTCTTTTAATACAAAAGATCGGACCAAAAACTGAGATATGGCCACCGAAACGGCGCGTCGTGGAATGAAATTTGGGCGATGTATTTCGCTGCGGATAAACCTTGCGAATGCTAAGGAATGGGAGTAAAGACAATAAGAAAAGGGTTGTTTCGCGTATATCAAGGAGGCTTGATGCCCTACTCACATCTGCTGGTCGCCGTGGCGCCAACCCCGGAAAGCCGGGTCCTCATTCAAAAAGCCGTCTCCATCGCACGTCCGGTCAATGCAAAAGTCAGCCTGATTACGCTGGCGACGGATCCGGAGCTGTATAATCAGTTTGCGGCGCCCATGATGGAAAACTTACGCGAAGTGATGCAGGAGGAGACGCGCGGATTTCTGGCCGAGCTGGCCCGCCACGCCGACTATCCTATAGAGAAAATGACCATCGCCAGCGGCGGAATTGCTCACCACGTGCAGGATTTTTGCCGACAGCATCGCGTTGACCTGGTGATTTGCGGTAACCACAACCAGAGTCTGTTTTCTCGCGCCACCTGTTCGGCAAAAGATATTGTTGGCAGTAGCGGCGTCGATGTGCTGCTGGTTTGTCTGGAAAAAGGCTAGCGCCGGGGAGGCGCTAACCGTCTTGGCCTCAGGCGAGTTTAGGGAAAGTGGCGACCTTGCGCTCTAAGTGGCTCTCCTCGCTCCCTGGCTCAATCTCCTTTAGATCGGCAATAAACCGCTCCTGCCAGCGATGAATATCGTTTTCCTTAATCACCGCCAGCATGGCCGAATGGCGGGCAATACGCTCGGCCAGAGGCATGGTTAATGCCTTATCCAGCGCCGCAGCGACCTCATCGCGATCGTAAGGATTAACGATTAAGGCCGTCGGGAGCTCGTTGGCCGCGCCGGCAAACTGCGACAGCACCAGCACGCCCGGATTTTGCGGGTCCTGCGCGGCAACATACTCTTTCGCCACCAGGTTCATACCATCGCGCAGCGGGGTAACCAGACCAACGTCGGAGTAGCGGAAGATTTTCATCAGCAGCTTGCGTTCAAAGTGCTGGTTAAGGTAGTAAAGCGGCGTCCAGCCCAGCTGGCCATACTGGCCATTGATACGGCCGGCTGCGTTTTCCAGCTGATGACGAATATCCTGATAGGCCTGAACGTCCCCGCGTGAAGTCGGCGCAATCTGGGTATAGCGAATCTTGCCGTGATGCTGCGGATAGTTCTCCAGCAGGGCTTCATAAGCAAGAAAACGCTCCGGCAGCCCTTTCGAATAGTCCAGCCGTTCAACGGAAAAGATATTTTGGACGCTTTTGAGCTCGCTCTTCAGCTGCGCCAGCTTCGGCGGCAGCGGCCCTTTAGCACTGCGCGCAATCTCTTCCGGATCGATACCGATCGGATAGACTTCGGTCTGGAAAGGTTTTCCCCAGGCCACATGCTTTTTGCCGTCGCGCGTCGTCAGGCGGGTTTGCATCGATACGCAATCCAGAAACGCCAGTCGGTCGCTTTCGGTCTGGAAACCCAATAAATCGTAATCGCAAAGCTGTTCAAGCAGTTCCGCATGCGGCGGTAACGCATTAAACACTTCCGGCGTCGGGAACGGAATATGCAAAAAGAAGCCGATACGATTATTGACGCCGCGCTGGCGCAGTTCGCTGGCCAACGGCAGCAGGTGGTAATCGTGGATCCAGACGATATCGTCAGGTTCAATCAGCGGCAGCAGTTTATCCGCCAGGGTCGCATTAACGCGCTGATAGCCCTCCCAGGCTTCACGCTGAAAATCAACCAGGTCAAGACGATAGTGGAATGCGGGCCATAAAACGGCATTGGAAAAGCGGTTGTAATATTCGTCGTGATCCTGCTCGCTAAGATTGAAAGAGGCCCAGGTGATATTGCCCTGAGTCACTTTTTTTAACGGCTGTTGGTCGTCACCGATTTCCCCACTCCAGCCGAACCACAAACCTCCGGCTGCTTTTAATGCCCCCATAATCCCCACGGCAAGGCCACCGGCGCTGGCCTTTTTGTCATCCGGCGGGGCAATACGATTAGATACTACGACTAAGCGACTCATAGCCATCTCTCCTGTCGGTTAGCGCATCTGGTTGTTGCCCATGATTCGCGATGTTACTAATCCAAAGATGGACGGCGGGCACGTCAGGCAAACGCCAACGCGCTTGCGTTTCGCCGCCGCCCACTTTGACCGATACGCCATTCAATTGATTCACGACGCTAAAACCAGCTTCATCGGTTAAGTCATCACCAACAAACACCGGCTTGCGTCCTTTGAATGGAGCTTCCTGCATAAAAGCGGCTATCGCTTCACCTTTATTCACTCCACGCGGTTTGATCTCCACCACGCACTTACCCGGCTGCAGGGCCAGAATGGGATGGCGCTGGACGATAGATTGCGCCAGCGCCAGCACCGCTTGCTGCTGCTCCGGCGCCTGTCGATAGTGCAAAGCAAAAGCCATCCCCTTACTTTCCAGTTCGCATCCCGGCAAAGCATCCAGTTCCGTCGTCAACTGCGCAGAGAGCGCCTTCAGAAGTGAATCCGGTAAAGAGACAATATGCGTTTTACCATTGATGTCACGGCGTTCAGCCCCGTGGACACCGGCAAGCGGTAGCCGGTAAGGACGGGTAAGCTCATCCAGCTCAACCATTGAGCGCCCTGAAATCAATGCCACCGCGCCGTTTTGCTGCTGCACAAGCTGGCGCAGCGACTGCAGAACATCGGCTGGAATGACCACCTGATCGGGATGGGGTTTGATACCGGCAAGGGTACCATCGAGGTCAAAGAAAAAAGCGTAGTTTCCGGTTAACGCAGGCGGTACATAAATCTGGTCAGCCACCCTGTTTCCTCCTTATCATGGCCAGCAATATGCTGGGTGTTAAATTATTGTAGCCATGTAAGTATAGACAGTGTGACCAGCATCGCCATTTTTGATAGTCATCGCCAGCGCAACGGGCGCTGGCGAGGGTTTAGGATTAAACTGAAAAGTTGGACGAATTAAACCGCACGCTTCGCTTTCTGTTTATAGCGGTCGAAGATCACCGCAGCCAGCAAAATCACGCCGCGCACAACGTACTGCGAGAACGGCGAAATGTTCAGCAGGTTCATCGCATTTTCCACCGTTCCCAGAATCAGGATCCCGGCTACCACGTAGGAGATCTTGCCGATCCCGCCCTTCAGCGATACGCCCCCGAGCACGCAGGCCGAAATGACAATCAGCTCATAGCCAATGGACGTCATCGGCTGACCACTGGTCATACGGGATGCCAGGATAATGCCCGCCGCCGCGGAAACCAGCCCTGAAAGGACGAAAATAATAATTTTTGTCCGCACAACCGGGACGCCGGCCAGACGAGCCGCTTCTTCATTACCCCCTATCGCCAGCGTGTTTCGGCCAAAGGTGGTTTTATTCAGCAGCAGACCGAATACAATCAGGCAGGCAACGGTTAACCAGATAGGCGCAGGCAGACCAAACCAGTTGGCGTAGCCGAGGGTAAAAAAGCGCTCATCTTCAATCCCTACCGCTTTACCGTCGGAGATGATATAGGCAAGACCGCGGACGATCTGCATCGTGGCGAGGGTGGTAATCAGAGCATTAATCTTTAAGCGGGCAATGACAAAACCGTTGACCAGGCCGCTCACTGCGCCAAGCAGCAGACCGGCGCCGATGCCAACCCACATGCTTTCAGTCAGATTAATCACCACCGCCGTGGTCACGCCAGCGCAGGCGATAACCGAGGCGACCGACAGATCGAAATCGCCGGACGCCAGGCAAAACAGCATCCCACAGGCGACCATTCCGGACATAGAAATAGCCAACCCCAGACCTTTCATATTAATAAACGAGGCAAAATTGGGCACAAAAATTACGCAGCCAATAAACAGCACCGCGAAAACAACCAGCATGCCGAACTGATCCCAGATACGGGAGAAACTAAAAGCCGACCGGGAAGTACCTGAAGTGGTAACTGATGACATCATAGACTCCTTACTCAGGCGACTGCCTGGCTCACTTTTGGCATGGCAAGGCTCAATGCCTGCTGTTCATTGGCATGTTCATGCAGCAGCTCTCCGGCAATCTCACCCTCGCGCATCACCACGATGCGATCGGCTACGCCGAGAACTTCCGGTAAATCGCTGGAGGCAAAGACCACCGCGACGCCCGATGCCGCTAATGCGTAAATAACGTTATAGATCTCATGCTTAGCGCCAACATCAATGCCGCGCGTGGGCTCGTCAAGCAGGATGACTTTCATTTCCTCCGACAGCCAGCGGCCGAGAATCGCCTTTTGCTGATTGCCACCGGAGAGATTCATAATCAGCTGCTCTGCGCCGGGCGTTTTGATATTCAACGATTTAATATGCTGGTCGGCGTTCTGCGCTTCCCAGGCATTATTGATGACGCAGCCCGCGAGAATGTGCTTGCGGCGGGCGCTGATATTGATGTTGTCGCGAACCGAGTGAACCGGAATAATCCCCTCTGCTTTGCGGTCTTCCGGGCAGAGCATCATCCCGGCCTGAATCGCCTGAGCCGGCTTGCGGATATCAATGGCCTCGCCGTCGATATAAACCTGACCGGCGGTTATTCTGCTGCCGCCGAACAGGCCTTTCATCAGTTCGCTGCGTCCGGCGCCAACCAGCCCAAACAGGCCGACGATTTCTCCGCTACGCACCGAAAGGCTAACGGGTTGCCGTACGCCAGGCGCCTTCACCCGATCGAGGCGCAAACGCTCTTTGCCATATTCACGGGGCTGCCAGCCGTAGATATCGCCCAGCTCGCGACCGACCATCGCCTGTACCAGAGCGTCGTGGTTAACCTCTTGCATATTGTCAAAGGTGCGCACGTAGCGACCATCTTTGAAGACCGTGATGGCGTCACTTAACGCAAAGATCTCTTCCATCCGGTGGGAAACGTAAATGATCACCCGCCCTTCCTGGCGCAGCTCGCGGATGACCCGAAACAGATTGTCGATTTCCCTGGCCGACAGTGAGCTGGTGGGCTCGTCAAAAGCGATGATTTTGGCGTTCCGCGCCAACGCCTTGGCGATCTCCACCATCTGCCACTGGCCAATCGACAAATACTTCAACGGCGTTTCCGGGTCGATATCCAGCCCCAGATGCTGCAGCTGCAGGCCGGCTTCATAATTCAGCAGCGACCGATTCACAATCCCGCCCTTGTGCGGCAATTGGCCGAGGTAGATATTTTCCGCCACGGTCATTTCCGGGATCAGATGCAGCTCCTGATAGATAATCGCCACCCCGGCGTTCAGCGCCTCGGTGGTGTGGGTAAAGGTCATCTGCTGGCCTTGGATCTGTAGGCTGCCAGCAGTGGGTACGTAGTTGCCGCTGAGGATTTTGAGCAACGTGGATTTCCCGGCGCCGTTTTCTCCCATCAGGGCGTGGACCTGTCCGGCATAGCAGTCAAAGCTAATATCGGACAGCGCTTTAACGCCCGGGAATGTCATGGTGATGCCGTGGAATGAGAGATAAGGGGTAGACTGTTGCATAACGACTCCGCTTTTCTGTACAGGGCCTCTCGCTCAAGGCAAGAGGCCCGGTCAACCGGCCTTACAGCCCTTTTTTAGCCAGCTCTTCTTTAAAATTGTCGCGGGTAATCAGCACCACGTCGGTCACCGCGGTGAATTTTGGCGGTTCGACATCTTTTGTCACCCAGTTATAAAGCATCTCGCTGGTTTTATAGCCGTGAATATCCGGGCTTGGCAGCAGAGAGCCGTAGAAACCGGTGGCCTGCGCTTTAGAGAGTTCGTTCACAGCATCAACACCGTTAATACCGATACCGATAACGTCAGGCGCTTTAAAGCCCTGGCCTTCGGTGGCGCGTACGCCGCCCAGAACGGTATTGTCGTTCATGCCGACGATCAGCCAGTGTTTGACGTTCGGATGCTGAACCAGCATAGAGTTGCCGGCATCAAAGGCGCCGGGAATGTCGTTAGATTTCGTTGGCACACGGTAGATTTGTTGCTCCGGGAAACCGGCTGATTTCAGGGCGTCCATCGATCCGGTAGTGCGACGACGGGCGGTGTCCAGCTCGTCGGAAGTGATGGCCATGACGGCGGTATCCTTCACGTCCCAGCCGCGTTTTTGCATCTCTTTATAGAGCTCCTGCCCCTGACGTGCGCCGATCTCACTGGCCGCCATCATCACCAGCGGTACGCTCTCCATCGGTTTGCCTTTGGCGTTAACGAACTGGTCATCGACGGTAATGACTTTCATATCATAGCCGCGCGCTTTGGCGACTATAGCCGCCCCGAGTTTGGGATCGGGCGTACAGATAACAAAGCCTTTGGCTCCGCTAGCCGCCAGGCTATCAATGGCGTTGAGGGTTTTCTCACCGTCGGGGACGGCAATTTTGATGACGTCGAAACCTAAATCTTTACCGGCCTTATCGGCAAATTTCCACTCTGTTTGAAACCATGGCTCTTCAGGCTGTTTGACCAGAAAACCCAGCTTAAGCGTCTCGGCCATAGCTGATTGTGACATAACTGCGGCGAGACCGATCGCCGCCAGCGCTTTAGTAAATTTGTGCATGGTAAACTCCAGCTTTAATTCGCTTTTATGTAGGGAAAATTAAGAGTTAATTTTTTTATCGGACGCAAAACAAGGCATTAGGAAAGTCTCAATCAAGACCGCCGTTGTTAAAATAGTATTAACCGGAAATTATTTCTCCATACGAGAGCGCAATCACATCGCGGAATTACAGTAATTGCGTACATAAAAACAGCGAAAAAAGACATAAAAAAAGCGCTAATTGTCAGACAATTAGCGCAGGCTGTAGCAATATTCTCTATATCATCAGCAGAGTTATCCTTGTCGATATTACCAGCGGCAATAAATATGCTCCGCATGCTTGCGTACCGGCACCTCATCCCCCAATAAACGAGCGGCAACGGTAAAAGAAAAATCAAAAACATGGCCTAACCCTTTACCGCTGATCAAATTACCGTCTTCCACTACGGGTTGATCAACATACTCCCCGTCCGCCACGTTCTGCCATAACTCCCCCGAACAGACGTAGCGTCGCCCCCTGAGCAGCCCATTGCCGCCGAGAACCCTTGCGGCTGCCGAACAGATCGGACAGATCAGCATTCCTGCTTTATCGTGGGCCGTAATAAACGCTACGACGTCCTGGCTGGCGGCGAGGTTGACGCTTCCCTGCGGACCGCCGGGCAGAACCACCGCGTCGTACAGCATCCCTGCGCGTTCGGCTAAAGTGCTATCCGCAACCATTGGGATATCGTGGTAGCTCACCACCGCGCGCGATTCGGCGCAGGAGAGAAGCTCCACATCCAGATGCAGACGGCGGAGGATATCAACCACCACAATCGCCTCTCCCTCTTCAAAACCCGACGCCAGTAGCACCGCAACTTTTTTCATTTCAGTCTCCTTTCGTTAGCGTGGTAGTCATAAGCCTTTTACAAAAAAACATCTTTTTTTAAATTATCATCATCTTTTCAGTTACCCAGGCGAAAAGATGAACCAGTGCAGCCTTCGCTTTGATGACGCACGATATCACAAAAAGGAATTTTGAATCGTTATTTTTAAAACACAATTTCAATAAAAAATATTAGAGATACTGCCTTTTAATCAGGAAGCCAATAAAAGAGGTGTTAAATCATAAAGTTAATATAAATAACAATGTACTACAGTAAGCGATTACTATTACATTTTCAGCCTGTATAAAGTTAAATCCAGATGTTGTAACATAATGTAAATAACCACCATTGAGAGTTTTCTTAATTCAGATATAGCGCTATTCTATCTTGGTTGAGACAAGAAATTTAATTCCATGGTTCGGGCTTAAGTTCTGAATAAAATTATTCTGAGCTTTTCATCTGCTGGTTTTAATTTCGCAAACTCCCTTGGTCACAATCGCGTCTGGATATGACGCAGGCGCTTCCCGCACAGTAAATAAGGATATTGTTATGGTCGTTCCAGGAATGGTGCAAAAGCTGAATAACCAATTGAATCTTGAGTTCCATACTTCCAACTTGTATCTGCAGTTAAGCGAGTGGTGTATTCAGCAGCGGTTGAACGGTACCGCCACTTTTCTGCGTAATCGAGCGCAATCCAGCATAACGCAGATGATGCGGGTCTTTGATTTTATGAAAAGTTCCGGCGCCTGGCCCGTGGTTAAAGCAGACGAAGCCTGCAGCGCGGAATGCGCCTCTCTTGAAGACCTGTTTAGCAAAACCGTTGCTGATTATCAGCAGCGCAGCAGCATGCTTTCCGGCCTGACGGCAGAGGCGAAGGCGCAAAGCGACGAATCCACCCTACGCTTCCTCGCGCTGCTGGCGAAAGAACAGCAGCTGGATGGCATGCTGCTGGAGACTATTCTGGATGAAGTCCGCTGCGCGGACCAGGCCGGGACCAGCGAACAGCAAACCGATCGTCACTTGCTTGAACTGGTCAGCCAACAGTACGCCAGCGTCATGTCGGCAAATACCGGAGCGCGCGATAAAGCGTAAAAAGAGGCGTGTTTCTGCCTTTAATGCCCTCATCGCCCCTCAGCGAACCAATCTTTTTCGGCGCTTCGGCGCCGTTTTTATTCCTGAAAGGCATTAAAAACTTTTAACCAGATCTCATTCCCGCTCAACCGGAGGAATTAGCAGGGTATTGGTGATCTGGATCACGTTTAAAACTCTGGGTTGATAATATAAAAACAGTGTTTCAAAAATTTAAAACACGGAGTTTATTTTAATGGCAAGATATACGGCTTCAGCCTCAAACGGGCTGCAGGGAAGACCGATTTTGTTACGCCATCAGTTAGCCTACGGCGGCGGAAATTTGCTGGGAAGCGGCGCACTGGCGATCAGCGGTGCCTGGCTGCTCTATTTTTATACAACCTTCTGTGGGCTGACGCTGATCGAAGCCTCCTTTATTTTCTCCGTCGCCAGCATTATCGACGCGATTAGTAACCCGCTGATGGGCTACCTCACCGATAACTTTGGCAAAACCCGGCTCGGTAAACGCTTTGGCCGCCGTCGCTTCTTTTTATTGATAGGCATTCCGCTAATGATGTTCTACCCGCTGCTGTGGGTAGAAGGTCTCGGTTTCTGGTACTACCTGTGCACCTACGTCGTCTTTGAAATCATTTATACCTCGATTATGGTCCCCTATGAAACATTGGCGACCGAAATGACTGATGATTTCTCACTTCGTTCGAAACTCACCGGTTATAAAGCGATATTCGGCAAACTGGCTAACTTCCTCGCGGCATTTATCCCCGGGCAGTTCATCCTGCTTTATGGCAAAGAATCCGCCACCCCGTTTTTCCTTACCGGACTGACCTACGGTGTCATTCTTATCGTGGCCATCTCCTGTTTGTGGTACTGCAGCTGGGAACGACCGCGCGAAGAGGAAAAAAGCTCGGGGGAGAAAAAGGGGCTACTCAATACGCTGCTTATGCTGGCCAAAGATATGCGCTCAACCTTTTATCTGCGCGTATTCCGTAAACACCTTGGTATGTATCTCTGCGGTTTCGGCGCCGAATGGCTGTTTGCGTCGATCTTCACTTACTTCGTCATCTTCGTGCTGCAACACGATCCGGCCATGGTGGCCGGGCTCAACAGCCTGAACTCAATTCTGCAGCTGGTATCAACGGCCCTGTTTATCGGCCTGTGCGTGAAGAAAGGCTTCAGTAAGCCGTATATTCTGGCGCTGAGCGTGGTCATCTTTGCCGTGCTGCTCTACACCTCGCTGTGGTTCTTCCACCTGCCTTCAAGCCTGGCCACCATACTGATGTTTGGCATCACGGTGCTGTTCGGTCTCGGCACCGGCGGCGTCTACTACATTCCCTGGACCGTTTACACCTTTTTGGCTGATGTCGATGAAATCTACACCGGCCGCCGTCGCGAGGGGATCTATGCAGGCGCCATGACCTTCTCAGGTAAAATTTTGCGCTCGATTATCGTCTTTACAATGGGAGCTATCCTCAGCTTCTACGGGTTCCAGTCAAAGGCGCATACGCAGCCGGAAAGTGCGGTCACCGCGATTGCGGTGGTATTCTGTGCAGGGGTGATTTTACTGGCGCTGGCAGCCATCGTGTTCAGTAAACAGATGAAGCTCGATCGCAAGGCGCACCTGGTGGTGCTACAGGAAGTCGCGCGCATTAAAGCGGGAGGCAAAATTGCCGACATCGCGCCGGACGTTCGCCTTATCGTGGAAGATTTAGTTGGCCATCGTTATGAAGAGTGCTGGGGCAACAGCAAACTGTTCAAGAATGCGCAGGAGAACGTCATTCAAACCGCCGTGTCCCATTAATCAGCAATAACGCCCCGCTATCGCGTTGATGGCGGGGCTCACGCCACTAGTGCGCTTCTTCCTGCGGGGTGAATTTCAGCTCAATCAGCGCGATGGCTTTTTGTACCGCCCGCAGCGTCACCGGGTCAGCCGAGGCCGGGTGGCTGGCAAAATCGATGGCTTTCAGCTGGGTAGTCATTTTTTCGCGCACCTCGACAGGGGCGATGATATCGATGACGTCGAGGATCTGCTTGATAACTAACTGGCAGGCAACAACGTCAGAGACCAGTTCGTCGTGTTCGGTAAGATGTTGAGACATTTTTCACTCCTTTTTTCAGGAGCGTAATAGTACCCTAATTCCTCGGATATAAAAAAACCTGCCGCAGCAGGTTTTTTTATCAGAACATAGCGCCAGGCGGTACGTCTTTAAAGGTTTTGCAGTAGTTTTCGAACATGCTCTTCAGAATTTTGCGCAGTTTCATGGTTGGCTCCATTTTTGTTATGCAGGTGTTAATATCTACACGGCTATAATATGACTTGCATCACAAAAATCAATCTCAACGTGCGATAAATCACGTTTTATTTACAAAATAAATTTAAACATTCAACAAGAGTGAGTTATTTCGGATAGTTAAGAGCCGCGGGCTCCAGGTGAATCCGGGATCGCTTAGCAATGGCAGTGATACAACGATGAGTACAAACATCTCTTCCAGGGACGACCGCTCTTTTTCAGCACCTGCTCTGCTGGTGGCTGGCGCGTTTTTTATGGAGTTCCTCGACGGCACAGTCATCGCCACCGCCCTGCCCGACATGGCGAAAGACTTCGGCGTAACGGCAGTGGATCTCAACATTGGAATTAGCGCCTACCTTATTACCCTTGCGGTGCTGATACCCGCCAGCGGCTGGATCGCCGATCGCTTCGGCGCGCGGAAAATCTTTAGCCTGGCGCTGGCGATTTTTACCCTCGCCTCGGTGTTTTGCGGGTTGTCGACCAATGTCGATGTGTTTGTCGCCATGCGTATTCTTCAGGGAATTGGCGGCGCGCTGATGGTGCCCGTGGGCCGCCTGGCGGTGTTGCGCACCACACCGAAGCATCAGCTGATTAAAGCGATTGCCACTCTGACCTGGCCGGCGCTGGTGGCGCCTATTATTGGCCCACCGTTGGGCGGATTTATCACCAGCTACGCCAGCTGGCACTGGATCTTCTTTATTAACGTGCCGCTTGGGCTTGTGGCGATTGCCCTGGCGCTGCGCATCATCCCGGATATTCGGGAAGAAGAGCGCCGCCCGTTCGATCTTTCCGGTTTTCTTGCGACCTCGGTGGCGATGGTTAGCCTGGTTGCCGCCATGGAGCTTCTCGGCGATCGTCAGCCTCTGGGCTGGCAGACCCTGGCGCTGCTGGCGTTAGGCCTGGGCTGCATGCTTTTCTCGTTACGGCACTTCCGCCGCGCTGAATGGCCGATGGTGCGCCTTGATGCGCTGGAGATCCCCACCTTCAGGGTCACCATGTACGGCGGTTCGCTGTTCCGCTCCTCCATCAGCGCCGTTCCGTTTCTGCTGCCGCTGCTTTTTCAGGTCGGCTTCGGCATGGATCCCTTCCACTCGGGGCTGCTGGTGCTGGCGGTGTTCGTCGGCAACTTCACCATCAAGCCCCTTACAACGCCGCTGATTCGCTGGCTGGGTTTTCGCCGTCTGCTGCTGATCAATGGCGCATTAAACGTATTATCGCTGCTGGCCTGCGCTTTTTTAACCCCGCATACGCCGGTTTGGCTCATCTTTGTAATTCTCTATCTCGGCGGGGTCTTCCGATCGATTCAATTTACCGGCATCAGCACCCTCGCTTTTGCCGATGTTCCTTCCGGACAAATGAGCTATGCCAATACGCTGTTCAGCACCGCATCCCAGCTGGCCGTTGGACTTGGGATAACGCTTGGAGCGATAGGTATTCGTATTGGGGAAGAGTTCAGCGAATGGCTTACCCTTTCTCACCTTCCGGGCATCAGCTTCCGCCTGTCGTTTATCTTTATTGCGCTGATTTGCCTGGTCGGCATGATTGATACTCTGCATCTGACAAAAGATGCGGGTAGCAGCGTATCGAACAAAAAGAAATAGATAAAGAAAAGGCCAGCAGCGCTGGCCTTGCATAGGATGTGTTAATCGATTAACCGATGATCTGGCGAACGAACGCTTCGATCTCTTTATCCTGGCAGTTCTCAAAGAAACACTGCTGGAAGCGAGGGCCGGAAACGGCAGTTTTCACCAGCTCCGGATCGATCGCACGCAGCGTATCCAGATAGTTTTCCTTAACCACCGCGGCTTTGACCGCGTTCAGGATGCCGGCGTTACGCACCTGAGGCTCTTTACGCTCCGGCGGATAGCCTTCGCCTTTGCGGCCGGTGAAGGCTTTTTCAAAGATAAAGCGTACGTTCAGCTCTGCACCCCAGCCAAATCCTTTCGCAAACGGCAGAGACAGCGCGTTACCGTTATTGATCTGCGCAAACAGGAAGGCGTCCGCAGGGTCGATGCAGTAGCCACAAACGACGCCCGGATGAATATTTAACGACATTAGCGCGCCCTGACCAGTGCCGCAGCCGGTAACCACAAAGTCGACCGCCTTCGAATTCAGCAGGATGCTGGCCATAATGCCCAGATGGATATAGGTCAGGTGATGGTCGTTTTCATCGCTCATCCCGACGTTGTAAACCGGGAAGCCCTTCTCGTCAGCAACGGCGTTTAATTCATTGAGGATGATGGCGTTTTTGTTCGCCTGGCTGTTTTCCATCATCAGTGCGATTTTCATGCTTTACTCTCCTGAATGCTGTGCGGGTTTTACCGCGATAGTTCGTTAGCGTTGCTATGACAATACTACCTTACGAACATACTTTCAAATTTTATGAAAAGTTGTTTTATAAATTGCATCTCGCCTCACACTTTTGCCTTCCGTCCTGCCAGGACGCCGCCTCATCCTGAGGCAAGTCGCGTCATCTCAGGCCAGGTCTGTGTGCGGGGGATCGGATTAACACGGCGAAATTTGGCCCAACGGCGAAGTGAACGAAATAAGGAATTAAAACCATTCTCATTATTTTAAAATTGCCAATGCGTGTTATTCCCATTTGCATTATTAATAAATGAATTTATTAATTTACTTTTTGCAAATAAATTAATAACAAATTATAGTGTGCGCACTAAAACTTATTTCTTTTTTCCCGGAGCAGCCAGATGCTAAAAACTGAAATGATCGATAAGCTTAATGCGCAGATGAATCTTGAACTTTATTCCTCTCTGCTTTATCAGCAAATGAGCGCCTGGTGTAGTTACCACAGCTTTGAAGGCGCGGCGGCGTTTCTTCGTCGCCACGCGCAGGAAGAGATGACCCATATGCAGCGCCTGTTCGACTACCTGACCGATACCGGTAGTCTGCCCTGCATCACGGCTATCGCGTCGCCGTATGCCGAGTATGCCTCTCTTGACGAGCTATTCCGTGCGACCTACGAACATGAACAGTTAATTACCCAAAAAATTAATGAACTGGCACATGCGGCAATGACCAGTCAGGATTATCCGACGTTTAATTTCCTGCAGTGGTACGTTGCTGAACAGCACGAAGAAGAGAAGCTGTTTAAATCGGTTATTGATAAATTAACCCTCGCAGGTAAAAGCGGCGAAGGTCTGTACTTTATTGATAAAGAGCTGGCAACGCTCGACACGCAAAATTAATTAGGCCTGCAGCGAGGCTCCAGCGCCCGCTGCCGTATTAATGGCGGCAAATTTTACTTTCGTGCGTATTAAACCCTTCTTCATCGGCAATAAACTTGCCTTTTTTCTGCAAAAACGCCACCAGTTCCGCCGCACTCAGATTTTCCGCCGAGCAGGTGTGGAATCGGGCTTCTTTACCGAAACGCGCGACGATGGCCGCTTCAAGCGTCGCCACGGTGTAAGTTTCGCCTGAGGCGATCATCATTTGAAGCACTTCGTGACCATGAATCGATTGCATATTCTCTCCCGTAAAGCCCGCAGAATATACCAGCCCGGGCGGCGAATTCTTGCGCCAGCGCAGCTTTGAAGCAAACCCTCTGCTACTGTAAAGTTCTCATTACAAAGCCTGTAACCCTCATTTGACGAAGCGACTGATTTCACATACTCTGCGCGGCATAATGAATTGTGAATGCCGTAATGGATAGTGAAAAGCGTGAAGAACCGCACTCTGGGTAGTATTTTAATCGTCGCCGGCACCACCATCGGCGCAGGGATGTTAGCCATGCCGTTGGCATCGGCGGGCGTAGGTTTCGGCGTAACGTTAGCTTTGCTGATAACGCTTTGGGCGCTAATGTGTTATACCGCTTTGCTGCTGCTGGAAGTCTATCAGCACGTGCCGGCCGACATGGGTCTGGGTTCGCTGGCGGCACGCTATCTGGGCCGATACGGGCAATGGGCAACCGGCTTTTGCATGCTGTTTCTGCTTTACGCGCTCACGGCAGCCTATATCAGCGGCGCCGGCGAACTGCTGGCCTCAAGCCTCAATCAGTGGCTGGACTGGACGCTGCCTCCTGCGGCAGGCGTTCTGATCTTTACCGCTATCGGTGGGACGGTCGTCTGCATCGGGACTTCGCTGGTCGATCTTTTTAACCGCTTTTTATTCAGCGCAAAGATTATTTTCCTCGCCATCATGCTCGCGCTTCTGCTGCCGCACATTCACCAGATAAACCTGCTGACTCTGCCGCTACAGCAGGGGCTGGCGCTGTCGGCCATTCCGGTGATTTTTACTTCCTTTGGTTTTCACGGCAGCATACCCAGTATTGTGAGCTACCTGGGCGGCGATATTCGCAAGCTGCGCCGGGTATTTATCATCGGAAGCTTTATTCCTCTGGTCGCCTATATTTTCTGGCAGCTGGCGACGCTGGGCAGCATTGACTCTCCTGCGTTTACCGCGCTGCTGGCGCAGAATGCCGGGCTCAATGGCCTGCTGGAGGCCATCCGTGAAGTGGTGGCATCGTCGCACGTTGAGCTGGCGGTCCATCTGTTCGCCGACCTGGCGCTGGCGACATCATTTCTCGGGGTGGCGCTTGGGTTGTTCGACTATCTGGCCGATCTGTTTCAACGCCAGAACAGCGCCGGTGGACGGCTACAGAGCGGTCTGATTACCTTTTTGCCTCCGCTGGCCTTCGCGCTATTTTATCCGCGTGGCTTCGTGATGGCGTTAGGCTATGCGGGCGTTGCGCTGGCCGTGCTCGCGCTCATGCTGCCTTCGCTGCTGGTAATGAAGAGCCGCCAACAGCACCCTGATGCCCCGTGGCGGGTCGCAGGCGGTTCAGCGGCGCTGTGGCTTGTCCTGCTCTGCGGGATCGCTATCGTAGTGATTCAGTTTGCGATAGTCGCAGGATTACTGCCGGCGGTGGGATAAAAAAGGGGCCAATTCGGCCCCTGATGTTATTTCGTTAAACAGCACTGCTTATATTTCTTACCGCTGCCGCACGGGCAAGGATCGTTGCGCCCAACCTTGCTCTCATTCCTGATGGGCTGCTGAACTTGTGC
Source organism: Klebsiella sp. K5-306 (assembly GCF_051835185.1). NCBI lineage: Bacteria > Pseudomonadati > Pseudomonadota > Gammaproteobacteria > Enterobacterales > Enterobacteriaceae > Klebsiella > Klebsiella sp. K5-306. The sequence continues at coordinate 116,385 of NZ_JAIFJY010000001.1, read as the reverse complement.
GGGCTGAGCGTGCTCAGTCCAGTAGTTGTAAAGCGCCAGGGCCGCAGGACGAATTCGCTCAACGCTGGCGATAAACTCTTCCGCGGATAGTTCATCCAGCGCCTCGAAGCGCTCTTCGGTACCGTGCAGAGCGATGGCGTCCAGCTCTGCCTGCAGCTCGGCAGGCAGACCTGACCAGTCGCTTAATCCCACGCCGCGCATATAGCCAAAGCACCACTCCTCAACAATGGTGAGCTCCTGCCCCTCCTCTTCCCGGCTGCCGAACATCGGTTCGAACTGATCGGGATAGTCGCTTAAACGCTCGGCAATATCGCTCATATGCTGCAGCGTCAGGTTGACGAAGCGATCCCGCTCGCGATCGTTGGCCCAGCGCGGCACATTATCCGCTCCGCCCCAGATAGCAATCAGCCACTGCGCGGGCTCAATCTCGGTCGGCCCGGAGAGTATGGCCGTCAGTAGGCCATCCAGTTCAGCAACATCCATGATGGTGCCTTCTACCGCGTATTTCGACAGGATATCATCCAGCCATTCCACTTCGCTTTCGTTCAGGGGTCCAGTTTTCATAAACAGGCTCATCGTCGTAAAAAATGGCGCTTACAGTAGCGGAAATAGCGAAAGAAAACTACCCGGCTACAGGAGCTTCAGCGTGCGAAGTGTTTCCGCAATTTCGCTAAAGGCATCCGACGAAAGCGGGAGCAGCGGTCGCGGTAAGCAATCCTCCCCGCACAGCCCGAGGATACTTGCCGCTGCGGCGGTCACTCGCAGGCTGCCACCATATTTACTGAATAACATCCACAGCGGCGCGAGCCTGGCGCTGATTGCCGTCGCCTGCTCAGCGTCCCCTCGCGCTGCCGCCGCGGTTAACTCTTTGGCGACCTGCGGGAAAAGGCCGCCGCACACCGAATACCAGACTTCGCAGCCGGCATTCAGGCCATCGGCCGCGCAGGCGTCCCCGCTAATGCCAATACTCACCCCTGCCGGTAGCTGGCGCCGCAGGCTCTGAATCCGGCGGACGGTTTCATTTTTCGCGGGGCCGGGGATTTTAATTGAGGCGATCCCGGGTAGCGCGGCGATCGCGCCTTTAAGTTCATCCGAAGTCGTCACATGCGTGGTAACGGGATTGTCGTAAACGCAGACGGGGACGGAGACCTGTTGGGTGACGGTCTGGTAAAAAGTCAAAATCTCCACGTCTGTCAGGGGTTGATAAGCCATTACTGGCAGAAGCAGCGCGCTGGCGCCTGCCATCTGCGCGTCTTCAGCCAGACGGAGAACCTGATCGGTCCCCAGCGCCCCTATGCCGACCATCAACGGAATGGGTCCTGCATGCGATTTTGCCTGGCGCACCACCTGCATTCTCTGCTCACGGCTAAGCCAGGCATAGCTTCCGGTGGAGCCGAGTACGCCGAGGGAATCGACCTCAGATTCGACGAGACGAGTGACTATTCGGGCAAATGCCGTTTCATCAACGCCATGTGGATGTAACGGAGTCAGAGGAAAAGCGCAGAGGCCAGTGAACATTTCATCCCCACTTATTGAGATAATGATTGAGTGCTGGCAGATAATAGCAACAGAAAAGTATTTTGTCCTATGACAAAATGTACCCGACGATCGCGAGGTAGCGCTGAAGCGGTTTTTCATAAGGGACAAAAACAAAAAAACCACCCGTAGGTGGTTTCACGACACTGCTTATTGCTTTGATTATTCTGCTTTATCCCAATGGTACCCGGAGCGGGACTTGAACCCGCACAGCGCGAACGCCGAGGGATTTTAAATCCCTTGTGTCTACCGATTCCACCATCCGGGCTCGGGATAGAAATTGGAGGCGCGTTCCGGAGTCGAACCGGACTAGACGGATTTGCAATCCGCTACATAACCGCTTTGCTAACGCGCCTTAATGCTTTAACACCCGCAACTGCCGATGTCTTAAACTGGAGCGGGAAACGAGACTCGAACTCGCGACCCCGACCTTGGCAAGGTCGTGCTCTACCAACTGAGCTATTCCCGCATCATCAAGCTAATTTGCTAATTAGTTGATTTTGTTATCGTCTGCCAGACTGTGCTGCCGTTCGATGCGATGCATTCTACTTACCTGGCGCAATGAGTCAACGATATTTTTCAAAACCTTGTGTTGTTTGCTGAAAATTGCGCCGAAACGATCACTGATCAAGCAAATCCCCGCGCGCGGCGTTCAGATATTGCAGCATCGACCACAGCGTCAGCACCGCCGCCACGAGGAATAGCCCAATCCCCGCCCATTCAACCCAGATATTTGGCCGCCACAGCATCCACACCAGCGCCGCCATCTGGGCCGTGGTTTTTACTTTACCAATCCATGATACCGCTACGCTGCTGCGCTTACCCAGTTCAGCCATCCACTCGCGCAGCGCGGAGATGATGATTTCGCGCGCGATCATCGTAGCGGCCGGTAACGTTACCCACCAGGTATGATAATGCTCGGCCACCAGCACCATCGCAATCGCCACCATGACTTTGTCCGCAACCGGATCAAGGAAAGCGCCGAAACGAGTGCTCTGATTCCAGCGACGCGCCAGGTAGCCATCAAACCAGTCGGTCACCGCCGCGATGAAGAAAATCAGCGCGCAGGCAAAAGGAGCCCAGCTAAACGGGAGATAAAACGCCAGTACAAAGAATGGAATAAGAATGACGCGAAACAGAGTAAGCAACGTAGGGATATTAAATTGCATGGTAACGGGTAACTATCTGTTGTAAGTAAAAATTAGCCCTATGTTGCTACAGAGCCCCTAATGTTTCAACGAGTAGAAGATCTTTTCTGCCAGACCGTGAGATATACCCGGTACTTTCGCAATCTCTTCGACGCTGGCCTTCTGCAGTCCCTGCAGACCACCCATATATTTCAGCAGCATCTGTCGGCGTTTTGGCCCCACCCCTTCGATGGTTTCCAGCGTGCTGGTGCTTTTTACTTTTGCCCGTTTTTTACGGTGGCCGGTAATGGCGTGATCGTGCGACTCGTCGCGAATATGCTGTATGACATGCAGCGCGGGGGAATCCGGCGGCAGGCTAAAGCCCTCGCCTTCCGGTTCGAAGAACAACGTCTCCAGGCCCGCTTTGCGATCGCTGCCTTTTGCCACGCCTAATAACAGCGGATGACTTTTATCCCACGGCACGTCCAGCTCGGCAAAGACCGTTTTCGCCTGGCCAAGCTGGCCTTTACCGCCGTCGATCAGGATGACATCGGGGATCTTACTCTCTTCTATTGCCTTGCCGTAGCGACGACGAAGCACCTGATTCATTGCCGCATAATCGTCCCCGGGCGTGATGCCAGTGATATTGTAGCGGCGATATTCCGCACGCAGCGGTCCGTTGCTATCGAAAACCACGCACGACGCGACGGTCTGTTCGCCCATCGTATGGCTGATATCAAAACATTCCATCCGATTAACGGCGGGGAGTTTGAGTAGCGTCGCGAGCGCCTGCAGGCGCTGAGTTATCGTTGAATGCTGAGAAAGCCTGGTGGTCAGCGCCGTCGCGGCGTTAGTCCGCGCCAGTTTCAGATAGCGGGCGCGATCGCCGCGAGGTTTGGTCTGTACGTTAACCCGGCGTCCGGCCAGTTCTGAGAGCGAATCCGCCAGCAGGGTTTTGTCGCCGAGGTTGAAATCCAGCAGGATCTCGCTCGGCAGCGTCCGCATCTGGCTGCCCTGTAAATAGAACTGCCCGACAAACGTTTCCACCACTTCACCCAGTTCGGTACCATTCGGCACTTTGGGGAAATAGCTGCGGCTGCCAAGGACTTTCCCCTGGCGTATAAACAGCACGTGGACGCAAGCCATTCCGGCATCAAACGACACGCCGATAACATCGAGATCGTCCCCGGTATTGGAGACAAACTGCTTCTCCGTTACCCGACGGACGGCTTGAATCTGGTCGCGGATCCGCGCAGCCTCTTCAAACTCCAGCGCCTGGCTGGCTTTTTCCATGCGGGTAATCAGCTGAGTCAGTACCTGATCGTCTTTACCCGCCAGGAACAGGCGTACGTAGTCGACCTGTTGGGCATACTCTTCCTCACTCACCAGCCCGGCAACGCATGGCCCGAGACAACGGCCAATTTGGTACTGCAGGCACGGCCGCGAGCGGTTGCGATAAACGCTGTTTTCGCACTGGCGGACAGGAAAGATCTTTTGCAGCAGCGCTAACGTCTCGCGAACGGCGTAGCCGTTGGGGAACGGACCGAAATATTCGCCTTTCGCATGCTTGGCTCCGCGATGCGTCGCCAGGCGGGGATGCGTATCGCCGCTAAGAAAAATAAAGGGGTAGGATTTATCATCGCGCAGCAGCACGTTGTAGCGCGGCTGATAAAGCTTAATATAGTTATGCTCAAGCAGCAGCGCTTCCGTTTCGGTGTGGGTCACGGTAACGTCAATCTGGGCAATAAGCGCCACCAGCGCTTCGGTTTTACGCGAAGCCAGGTTGCTGCGAAAATAGCTGCTAAGCCGCTTTTTCAGATCTTTTGCTTTGCCTACATAGATAACAGTACCGCCAGCATCATACATACGATAGACGCCCGGCTGGCTGGTTACGGTTTTCAGGAAAGCTTTTGCATCAAAAACATCACTCACTGACTTGCTAACGACTCCGCATTGCAAAGGCCATGGCGAATTGCCAGGTGCGTCAGCTCCACATCGCCGTGAATGTTCAATTTACTGAACATGCGATAGCGGTAGCTGTTCACGGTCTTGGGACTCAGATTTAACTGCTCTGAGATCTCGTTGACCTTCTGACCTTTAGTAATCATTAGCATAATCTGCAATTCTCGCTCAGACAAACTGGCAAACGGCGATTCGGCCTTTTCCGGTTCAATCTGGCTGAGCGCCATCTGCTGAGCGATATCGGATGCGATATAACGCTGACCCGAAGCCACGCAGCGAATCGCATTGACTACCTCTTGCGGCGCAGCGCCTTTACTGAGGTAGCCAGCGGCGCCGGCCTGCATGACTTTCGCCGGCAGCGGATTTTCCGTATGCACGGTCAGCATAATCACTTTGGCATCAGCAACGGAACGGGCAATTTTTCGCGTAGCCTCAAGGCCGCCGATTCCCGGCATGTTCATATCCATCAGGACTACATCAACGGGATTTGCGCGGCACCATTTCACGGCATCCTCACCGCAGCAGGCCTCGCCGGCAACTTTAATCCCTTTTATATCTTCCAGAATGCGTCGTATCCCTGCGCGCACTAGTTCGTGGTCATCAACAAGAAGGACGTTGATCAAAGGAATATTCTCCAGAATTAGGGATAACGCCACTGATAGCTTATCTCCTACATATTACCGGGTTTTAGCGTAACTTTAAAAGTCAAAAAATGTCCTGGAAAAGATTTCTTAGGCAATTATGGAAATCTGCCTGCACACCTGCTGGAAAGCCATACTTAACATAGAGTTGCGAAACGGTTGTTTTTTAACATTCATCACACAGATTACGTAAAAACACAACACTCTGCGTAGATGAGAAATACGCGCCTGAATATGTAACAAATATTAACAGTGAAACGGCGTCATGGAAAAAATTAAGCTGCTTACATCTCATGATTACGTATTATTCAGCCAATTAAAACATTCACCATTCAAATGAGAGAACGAAAACCAAGCACTCCTTTTTTTTCCTTTGCTTGTGGTATACTGCGCCGCCTTCACTTTTAGACATGCGCATTTGCGCAGAAAGCAAACGAGGATATCGATGAGCACACCAGATTTTTCCACTGCGGAAAATAATCAAGAACTGGCACAGGAAGTTTCGTGCCTGAAAGCGATGATGACGCTGATGCTGCAGGCCATGGGTCAGGCGGATGCAGGCCGAGTGATTATTAAAATGGAAAAGCAAATTGCGCAGATGGAAGATGTGGCTCAGGCTGCCGTATTCTCCAGCACCGTTAAGCAAATTAAGCAGGCATATCGTCAGTAATGATTCACCGGCTGAAGGTATGACTAACAGCCGGTCTTACGTCTGGCACGCAGAACAACCTATAAGATCAAATTAATCCCGTCGCTACCGCGTAGCAGGCAATTTGCGTTTTGTTTGGCGCATTGAATTTTCGCTGCATATTCTTCTGATGAAAATTGACGGTATTTTCTGAGATAGACAGAATCATTGCGACCTCAGCCGAGGTTTTGCCTTCCGCTGTCCATTTCAAAATCTCCAGTTCACGTCGACTAAATTTCATTTCCGGCGGCATAACCATTTCGTCCTCCAGCCGCAAGAGCGTCAGCAGACTCAGTTCGGTCAGGGTTCTTAAGCGCATCTCCAGTTCATCTTCCTCAAAGGGCCCCTGGCTGTGGCTGGTTCCTGAGACGGATAAGAATCCGTGTGCATGGTTAGGCAGCGTCAGGCACTGCGTTACCCCCTTGCGTAAGCCATGATCGCGCGCACCGTCCCATAATTCAGGGGTGTCGTGGAATAGCTTATCGTTCCAGGGTAGATGCCCGCGAAGGAAATTCTCCTTGCGCAGTACAGGGTCAATCGCGAAATAATTCTCGGCTTGATAATGCGACATCCAGGCCGGAGGATAGGTCGATTGCAGGGTTACCCTGGGGCGAGTGAAAGGCACGGGATGCCGTACGCAGAGCGCGAAGTAGTCATATTCCAGCGCTTGTGCCTGCTGCTGGAGTAGATGAAAAACTCCTTCGCCTGCAGAAGCTGACTGAAATTGTTGCAGCATTTCCCGCCGCCAGCTGAAAAAATCACTGTCCCTCATAACTGACCAAATAACTCCTGAGTGATAATCATTATTATAAATACATAAAACTAACACATAAATCCTGCTTATATGTATAAAATATGGTAGCCATCGCATTTATTAGATGGCGACTGGCAACAGCGCCTGATGCGTGAAAAGTATGCCCGCAGTTGTGGCACAAAACCTTGACAGATATATCGGCGTTGATTATGTCCTGAGGCTGGACTTTTAACTTTTACCGAAACTCGGTTAAGCGTCGTTTAGCAGGCCGCTCCCCTCAGCCTTAGCGGAAGCGGCCTGGGCACTAAGATTATTGCATCAGAAATTTTTCGAGGAACTGGCGGGTACGCGCCTGCTGAGGATTGGCAAAAAGAGATTTCGCGTCTCCCTGTTCAACGATACGCCCTTGATCCATAAAAATAGCGCGGTCCGCTACGTCGCGGGCAAAGCTCATCTCATGGGTAACGATAACCATCGTACGCTTCTCCTGCGCCAGCTGACGTATGGTGTTCAGCACCTCCCCCACCAGCTCGGGATCCAATGCCGAGGTTGGTTCATCAAACAGGATGACATCGGGGCGCATCGCCAGCGCGCGAGCAATTGCCACGCGCTGCTGCTGCCCGCCGGACAAACGACGCGGGTAGCTGTTTTCTTTACCGGTAAGCCCCACCTTGGCCAGCAGCTCACGCGCCCGGGCGATGGATTCATTTTTATCCTCCCCTTTGACGATCACCGGCCCTTCAATGATGTTCTCCATCACCGTACGGTGGGGAAAAAGATTAAAGTTCTGAAACACGAAGCCCACATGCTGACGCAGACGGCGGATGTCCGCTTTTTGCTGACCGAGGCTGCGCGCGGTATCGATGGTCACGTCGCCGACGCGAATGGTACCGTTTTCCGGCTGTTCCAGCAGATTAATACTGCGCAGCAGCGTGGTTTTCCCTGAACCACTGGGTCCGATAATCGCCACCACTTCGCCCTGTTGAACCTCAAGGTCGATACCGTGAAGCACCGTTTGGCCATGGAATTTTTTCACCAGGTTTTTTACTTCAATCGCACTCATTTTGGATCACGCTCCTGGCGGTTCAGCTGATTTTCAAAATAGTTTTGCAGCGTGGAAAGCACCGTCGCCATTACCCAGTAAATCAGCGAAGCAGCCAGGTACATGGTGAAAACTTCCAGCGTGCGCGAGGTGATTAGCTGAGCCTGGCGGAACAGCTCCGGCACCTGGATAGTCGCGGCCAAAGAGGTATCTTTGACCAGGCTGATAAAGCTGTTGGAAAGCGGCGGCAGCGCCACCCGCGCGGCCTGCGGAAGAATCGCGCGGCGCATCGCCTGCCAGCGCGTCATACCAATACTCGCCGCCGCCTCCCACTGCCCTTTATCAATGGAGGCGATCGCCGCGCGCAGCGTTTCTGCCGCGTAGGCCGCGGTATTTAAAGACAGGCCAATCATCGCTGCGGGAATAGGATCCAACTCAATACCGAACTGCGGCAAGCCGTAATAGATCATAAACAGCTGCGCAATCAGCGGCGTTCCGCGAAAGATGGAGATATACATCCGCGCCAGCCATTTAATCGGCCAGACGGGTGACATGCGCATCAGCGCCAGAATAAACCCCAGCACCAGGCCAAAAAACATGCCGCCGATGCTGAGCTGTAGCGTAAATACCGCGCCCTTCAGTAGAAAAGGCGCGGAATCGATAACCAGTTGGATACTCTCTTGCATTCTATGTGTTCTGCATCAGATATGAGGATGATAGGCGAACAGCGCAGGCGCGCCGCCGGTATGAACAAACAGGATTGGGCCTTCATCCTTAAAGCGCTTCTGGCTGATACCGTCAATCAGTCCGGCCATTGCCTTTCCGGTATAGACCGGATCCAGCAGGATACCTTCCAGCTGCGCCAGCAGCTTGACCGCCGCCATTCCTTCGTCGTTCGGTATCCCGTAACCCGGCGCAAAGTAATCATCCCATAGCTGGATACCGGCCTTTGCTTCCAGCTCCAGGCTATTTGCCACCGCCTGCTGCAGCGCGGCGACTTTTGGCAGCTGGTCGGCTACTTTGCGCGATACCGTTACGCCGATAAGCTCGACATTTGGCATCAGCTGTTCAAGTCCCACCGCAAGACCGGCATGCGTACCGGCGCTGCCGGATGCGACGACCACGGAGGAAAGCTCAACCGCCCCTTCGCACTGCTGAGCAATTTCCAGCGCGCTCTCCACATAGCCCAGCGCGCCCAGCGCGTTCGAACCGCCCACCGGAATCACGTAGGGACGATAGCCCTGAGCTTCAATGCGGGTCGCCAGCTCTTCCAGCTGAGCATCAGGATCGGTCAGCGCGTCGCACATTTCGACCTGGGTATTGAACAGATCAAGCAGCAATCGGTTACCGTTAGTCAGATAGTTCTCAGCCCGGGTACCCATTGGGTTTTCCAGCAGCGCCACGCAGTGCAGGCCAAGTTTTGCCGCCACCGCTGCCGTCTGACGGACATGGTTCGACTGGATGGCTCCGGCGGTAATCAGCGTATCCGCACCTTCCCGCAGCGCATCAGCCGCGAGAAACTCAAGCTTGCGCAGCTTATTACCACCCATTGCAAGCGGGGTGACGTCATCACGCTTGATGAAGATTTCACGACCGAGATAATCGGAAAGGCGCGGCAGATATTCAAGCGGCGTCGGCGCGCCGATCAGCTCCAGACGCGGGAAAAGGGTTAAATTTTGCAGTGACATAAAACCTCCTGACTGAATTATCCTTAATTATGCACGCTGTGAGGCGCGAAATAAAAAAAGGCGCTATCAGGAGCGCCTTTTTTCACCGCCGACCGTTACTTCGTGACGTCAGCGCCAAACCATTTTTCCGATAGCGCCTTCAGGCTGCCATCTTTTTGCATCTCTGCAATGGCGCCATCAACCGCTTTCAGCAGGTCTTCGTTACCTTTACGCAGCGCGACGCCGGATTCCTGGCGGGAGAAGGCTTCACCAGTGACGGCAAGGGTATTGCCGGTTTTCTTCACCAGATCCAGCGCCGCCAGGCGGTCAACCAGGATGGCGTCGATACGGCCCACGCGCAGATCCTGATATTTCGTCGGATCATCATCATAAGTACGAATGTCGACGCCCTGGACGTTCTGACGCAGCCACTCTTCATAGTTGGTGCCCAGACCCACGCCGACTTTCTTACCTTTCAGGTCAGCGGCGGTTTTAATCACGCCCTCGTTCCCTTTTTTCACCAGCGCCTGAATCCCTGAAACAGTATAGGGCGTCGAGAAATCATATTTTTTCTTACGTTGATCGGAAATGGTGACCTGGTTTATCACGACATCGATACGTTTAGAATCCAGCGAAGCCAGCATGCCGTCCCACTTGGTGGGCTTAAGGTCAGCCTTTACGCCCAGATGTTTCGCCAGTTCGTTGGCAAAATCCACCTCGAAACCGGTCAGCTTACCGTCATCTCCCTGATAGCTGAACGGCGGGTAAGTCCCTTCCAGACCCACGCGTAAAGTGCCACGCTCTTTGACCTGATTAAGCAGGTTTTCAGCCGCAAAGGTTTTTGCGCTGACGCCAGCCATTAAAACGACGGCCATTGCGCCCATCAGCGCCTGACGACCCAGAAGTGCTAATTTCATTAGATACCCCTAACAGAGTGATATTTTGCTGCAGTGTAAGGCGTTTAGCCTCAGTCACCAACATCGATATGCTACATCTTATTCCGAATTATTATATATGGTGCCGTTTAGGGCATAGCGAAAACGTATCGAAAACATCTCCGTTTTGCTGGATATCTCTCATACTGCAATGGTCAGCTTGATGACGTCTGGAGCAAGGAAGATGAAAAACCCCACGTTACTGCAGTGCTTTCACTGGTACTACCCAACCGGCGGCGAATTATGGCGTGAAGTCGAAGCCCTCGCGCCAAACCTTAACGAAATCGGCATCAACATGGTTTGGTTGCCTCCTGCCTACAAGGGCGCCTCCGGCGGCTACTCTGTCGGCTATGATTGCTACGACCTGTTTGACCTCGGCGAGTTTGACCAAAAAGGTTCAGTCGCCACCAAATATGGCGATAAAGACCAGCTCCTTGCCGCAATCTCCGCGCTGCGCCAGCACGATATCGCCGTGCTGCTTGACGTTGTGGTTAACCACAAAATGGGGGCCGATGAAAAAGAGCCGGTACGCATTCAGCGCGTTGATCAAAACGATCGTACGCAAATCTCTGATGAGATTATTGAGTGCGAGGCCTGGACGCGTTACACCTTCCCCGCCCGCGCCGGTAAATACTCTGAATTCATCTGGGACTATAAGTGCTTCAGCGGGATCGATCATATAGAGAATCCTGATGAAGATGGCGTGTTTAAACTCGTCAATGACTACACCGGCGACGGATGGAACGATCAGGTCGATGATGAAATGGGCAACTTCGACTATCTGATGGGCGAAAATATCGATTTTCGCAATCGGGCGGTTACCGAGGAGATTAAATACTGGGCGCGCTGGGTAATGGAGCAGACCGGGTGCGATGGCTTCCGCCTTGATGCGGTTAAACATATCCCCGCCTGGTTTTATAAAGAGTGGATCGAACACGTCCAGGAGGTGGCGACAAAACCGCTGTTTATCGTCGCGGAATACTGGTCGCACGAAGTTGATAAGCTTCAGCAGTATATCGCCATGGTTGACGGCAAGACGATGCTGTTCGACGCCCCTCTGCAGATGAAATTTCATGAAGCTTCGCGGCAGGGTCGCGATTACGACATGAGCCAGATTTTCAGCGGCACGCTGGTTGAAGCCGACCCATTCCACGCCGTCACCCTGGTGACCAACCATGATACTCAGCCGCTGCAGGCGCTCGAGGCGCCGGTTGAGGCCTGGTTCAAGCCGCTGGCGTATGCGCTGATTCTGCTGCGTGAAAACGGCGTTCCCTCGGTCTTTTATGCCGATCTCTTCGGCGCCAGCTATGAAGATACCGGTGGCGATGGCGAGAGCTACGCTATTGAGATGCCGGTAATCGAACAACTACACGAACTGATCGACGCCCGCCAGCGTTTTGCCCACGGTGTACAAACGCTCTGGTTCGATCATCCGAACTGTATTGCCTTCAGCCGGAGCGGCACCGAGGATGATCCGGGCTGCGTGGTCGTACTCTCCAACGGCGACGATGGGGAAAAAACGCTCCCTCTGGGCGAAAATTACCGCAATAAACGCTGGCGAGATTTTCTCGGCAACCGCGATGAGGTTATTGAAACCGACGATGAAGGAAACGGGACTTTCACCTGTAGTGGCGGCAGCGTAAGCGTGTGGGTGATTGAGGAAGCACTATAAAACTTCGCGGGCTGAGAAGGATTCAGCCCGCATCAAGCTTACCGTCCGCTTTTATCAGCCGACGCTTTTTTCCACGCCAGTTCACACTCCGGAGTAAGGCGATCCACCCGTTTAAGCGTCATACGATCGTAGCGCAGCGTATTGCCTTCACGCTCAAGCGGATAGACATCTAACGCGGAGGTAACGTTATAGATCACATCATCACGCTTCATTAATTTCCCCGGCAGGACGATCACCCGTTGCCACTGTCGACAGTCAAGCGTATCACCCTCTTTGGTCACGATAAGGCTCGCTATCGCGTCAGGACTCATCATTTCACTCTGCGGGCCTGCCGATTGCCAGTATCCCTCCAGCCCTGCAGGCGCCGGCGCTTTAACAACATCGCTGTAGCTATCAACCTGCACGCACCCGGTCAGGGCTAGCAGCGCGCCAGCCAGTACCATCTTTTTCATCATTCATCCCACAAACCGATAAAAAAAGCATTGTGGCATTAAAGCGGTAAGCCCGCCACTCTTCCGGGATCGAGTACAGGCTAAGCAGAGCGCCCGCCTGCACCGCGTTATATGGCAAAAAATAGCCATGGAATGTTAAGTTATTCTCATCCATCCCATTAATGCCATTAATTCGAAGACGTTATTTTAACCACTCAATATAAGGATAATCCTATTTTAAAAAAGCGTAAAAATGGCAAACTTATATATGACGGGTATTTAATGTTTTTATTTCCTCCACATAGCCTTTTGTAGTCTTTACTTTGAGAATATTCCTGGCAAATTAGGGGCATATTAAGGAATAGTTCAGGCTGCCTAATGGTTCCACGGCAGCGGTCGTTTTAATTGCTAACAAAATGGACTTCATCGCGCTTGTCGGCGAGGGATAAATTATCGTTACGTGTTGATTGAGGATGGGTCATGTCAACGATTATCATGGATTTATGCAGCTTCACCCGGCTGGGATTAACCGGGTACCTGACAAGCAGGGGGGTAATGAAGCGTGAGATCGCAGAAGTACAGAGTGCGTCAAACCTGAAGGCAATGTGTGAGGCCAGCCGCCCTGCCGTAGTATTTATCAATGAAGATTGTTTTATTCATCATGAAGAGAGCAACCAGCTTGTCCGACAAATCATCAGCCAGTATCCCGCCACGCTATTCATTATCTTTATGTCGCTGGCCAATATTCATTTCGACCATTACCTGCTGGTGCGCAAAAACTTACTCGTGTGCTCGAAATCGCTGACCGAAAAAGACCTTGATGACATTCTCGCCAACCGTCTTAAATATGAGAACTATCGTGCTGCCCGGATTAATATTCCCACGCTGACCTTAAGCCAGACCGAATCAAATATGCTTCAGATGTGGATGGCCGGACACGGAACCTCGCACATATCAGCGCAGATGAACATTAAGGCCAAGACCGTGTCCTCGCACAAGGGCAATATTAAAAAGAAGATTCAAACCCACAATAAACAGGTGATTTATCACATCGTCCGCCTGACCGAAAACATCACATCCGGAATTCACGTCAACCTGCGTTGAAAAACGCTGGCGGCCGCTGCCGCCAGTTCACTCGCGGCGAATCACTCTTCCCGCTCAACGAATATACCGTCAGGATGGCCGTGCTCGTTAAAAAACCAGATCCCCAGCGGATAATCCTCCAGCGAAACCAGATACATGACCCCTTCGCTAAACGACTCTATTGCCAGCACAACGCCCGACCGACGTGGGCCACCATCGGTCTTCACCGTGACACGATCGTTTACCTGCATAACTCATCTCCTCTATTTTTGAGCCAGTGTAGAACAAAACTGCCGATCGCGCAGTGTCCGGCCGGGCAACTGCTGTTTTTGTAGACCGTCTATACTTAAGGAGCCCTGTCTGAGTTAAGCGAGGTAGCCGAAATGAAAATCGCCAAAGAGCACAAAGGCACGGGAAGCGTTGATGTTGACGCCCTGCTGGCGGCGATTAATGAAATCAGCGAAAGTGAAGTCCAGCGAACGCAAGACGATCCTCATCACGTCAGCATTGATGGCCGGGGTTACCATACCTGGCGCGAGCTGGCCGAGGCCTTTGAACTCGATATCCATGACTTTAGCGTTACCGAAGCTAATCGCTGATCGTTGCGCGAAAAAAATCCCGACTCGCAGGAGTCGGGATGAAACTTGCTAATGCAAGAAGCACTTGAAAATTCGTTACACCAGGATATCCGATGCGCTACAAACATTACCCTCAATTATTTTGCATGACAACAAACATTCATGGAGTAAATTATTGAAAAATGGGGTCAAGAAAGCCGCCTGCGCTGGCAACGCTCGCCAGGCAAGGACTCTCGCTATTTATTCTTCCACGAACGTTTGCGCATCGCTCAATGTTTTTAAGAATAATCTCACTAAAATAGCCAAAACGGATGATTTAAATTCATTTTATTCACACGATAAATGATACATCACCCGTCCGCACATACCTGATTGCGCCCGTTTTGCTTGGCAAGATACAAACGATGATCGGCAACCGACTGCAGGTTCTCAAAGCTGTAGTCGCTGGAATCCTCACTGCAGCTCACTCCAAACGACGCGGTGATACGTAAAGAGGCGCTGTTGCCGAGTAAAATTTCACGACTATTGACCCGTATACGGATCCGTTCTGCAATGGCCGTCGCCTCTTTTAGTCTGGTATCAGGCAGGACGATGCAGAATTCTTCTCCGCCAACCCTCCCTGCAAAATCGCCTTCGCGAATATGGCTGGCGATAGTACTGGCCACCAGCGTCAGCACGCGATCCCCCGCATGATGCCCGTACCGATCGTTAACGCTTTTAAAGTAATCAAGATCGAGTTGAATCACCGCCACTGGACGCTTCAGGCGTTCGCTCTGGCGAGCAGCTGCCGTGGCGCGTTCAAATAACGCCCCCCGATTTAACAGGCGGGTCAACGCATCATGCCAGGCCTGCCATTCGAGGGAGGTCTGCAGCATACTCATATTGCGCACCATTCGCCGAATAACGAACCACGAGATCATCAACATCAGGGTGAACATTAACCACATCAGCATCAGGGCAATAGTGATGCTGCCAAAGTCGCCGCGTACCCCCTCCTGAATAGTGTGAATACGGATTAGCACCCCATCAAAATTGCGGATCTTCTCCCAGCTGATATAACGGGTAACCAGGCGAATCCCCCCCTGATTCTCACCAGCAAAAGCGCGCTTCAGCATCTCCTGTTCATGCGCAGACAGCAGCGTCAGCACGTTGCCCGGCGCAGAAGAAGCTATCAAATTAAGTTGATTATCATAAAGCTGATACTCGCCTTCCTCACCCGTCTTTATCGCATTGACCAGAAACGCCTTCATCTCCTGTACCGAGAAGTCCATCGCCAGGACACCGAGCCAGAAACGCTGGAAATCAAGCGGAATAGACGCCGTTATCACCGGTATTTCACGCGGCGATTCATCGCCGGGAACCGTTTGCCATACGATACCGCGAGCAGGGTTATTACGCTGCGTTTGGCGGGTAAACCAGGCATCGCTCGTAGCCTGAGAATAGAGCGCCAGCGCCTGCGTCGAATTTTTCAGCGGCTCAGTGGTGATAAAAAAGCCGCTGCGCGACACGTACAGCATACGCTTAGCGAAACCCCGGTTGTTATTGGCCAGGCGCAGCATATAACCGAGTTCAAGGGTAGCCATCAGCTCGTTCCCGGAAAAGGGAGTGTCGCGGGAAAGAAGTTCGTTGCCGTCGATAAAGGCATCGGCAACACCGTAGACCGGCAGCGTTCGTCGATTGTGAATCTCAACTGACCAGATCGGATCGTGTCGCTTCGCTAAATAACTCTCTTCGGCCTTGCGCAGCACGGCAAAATCTAACGGCGTCTCCAGCGCGGAATGCATGCCGTTACGAAAAAAAATCATTCTGTCGATATTAAATTGCAGCAGGCTGTCAAATTCATGTGCCACGTTTTCAAGGTTGTTGCGCTGGTTAGCGACGTAGGCTTCTTCCAGAACCTTGATCTCACGCCATATCAACAGCGTAGAGAAGCAGAAGACGATAAAAAAACAGAGGTTAACCACATATCCGGGGCTTAAAATCTGGCGCAGCTTTTTCACCCACATCAGCTTATCCATCGTTTTCTCGCAGCACGGTTAAAGAAGCAAACTTCATCCACGCTCCCTGTTGGTAAAATAATTCACAATATGAAAACGCCCGACGGATGCCGGGCGCTGATGGAGGGTCAGGTGCGGCTCAGCTTCCCTCCTCCTCCACGGATAAGTTCATCCTCACGAAATGCCTCGCGCTTTACGCCGTAACCGTCATACCAACGACATTCCACCATGCCGCTGGCGAATCCGGTAACGACCATGCGGGGGCCGCCGTTTTTGCGTCTCACTTCATCACTGACCAACAAGACCATTTTTGCCTCCGGTATCAGGAAGAAACAGATTTACCTTAGACGAAGGTGAACCACTTTGCATGATAGATAGCACATTTACTTCGTAGAACCGCGAAGAGCGGCTATCGCTTTCACCACGGCCAGCACGATGGCGCCAATAATGAATCCCAGCACCAGATTTGCAGCCGTTGGCAGCAGCGAGGCAATGACGCCATTCTGCCCCTGAGCCAGATTTTCAATGGCATGGTGCAGCGGCGTGAGACCGTGGACCACAATGCCGCCGCCGACCAGGAACATCGCCAGGGTGCCGACGATGGACAGCACCTTCATCAGACGAGGCGCAATCGCCAGTAAAGCTTTCCCCGTCCACTGCGCCAGCGCACTGCTTTTCTCCGCCAGCCAGTAGCCCATATCATCAAGCTTGACGATAATCCCCACCAGACCGTACACCCCCACCGTCACCAGCAGCGCAATGCCGGACAAAATCAGAATCTGATTTAATAACGGCGCTTCAGCTACAATCCCGAGGGTAATCGCGACAATTTCCGCAGACAGAATAAAATCTGTGCGCACCGCGCCTTTTACCTTATCTCGTTCAAACGCCATCGGGTCCTGATTGGCCAGGGCTTCAAGCCGCTGCTGGCGAACCTGCGGATCCTCTTTATGTTTACGCGCCTGCAGAGTGTGCACCACCTTCTCGACGCCTTCAAAGCACAAGAAGGCGCCACCCAGCATCAGCAGTGGCGTAATCGCCCACGGGATAAAAGCGCTAATCAACAGCGCCAGCGGCACCAGAATCACTTTATTGATCAATGAGCCTTTAGCTACGCCCCATACCACCGGCAATTCACGGTTGGCCCGCACGCCGGTTACCTGCTGAGCATTAAGCGATAAATCATCACCCAATACGCCTGCCGTTTTTTTTGCCGCCAGTTTCCCCATGACCGAAATATCATCGAGTAAAGTGGCAATATCATCCAATAAGGTTAATAGACTACTTCCCGCCAAAATTGCATTCCTTCATTTATGATTGTTCCTCATGAAGTATGAAGCAAAAGCGCTTTTTCGCCCACTGGCGTCCTTAGTCAACATAAATTTAACCGCGGCAGGCTAACTAAAGCGCTCGCCAGCACGATAGTTTTCACGTTTACTATACGTCTCCTTTCTATCTCTGCACCGTCGTGAGGAAGTATGTCTACCCGTCAGCTGTTGCCGCTCATCGGGGCGTTGTTTGCGCTGTATATCATCTGGGGTTCCACCTATTTCGCTATCGCCGTTGGCGTCGCCAGTTGGCCTCCGCTGATGATGGCTGGCGTGCGCTTTCTTTCCGCTGGCGCGGTGCTGCTCGCCTGGCTGCTGGCCACGGGCCATAAGCTCCCTTCGCGCAAACCACTGCTCAACGCGGCGCTGATCGGCGTTTTGCTGCTGGCCGTAGGCAATGGTTTTGTGACGCTTGCCGAACACCAGCACGTCCCCTCAGGTATTGCGGCAGTCATGGTCGCGACGGTACCGTTGTTTACCCTATGTTTTAGCCGTTTTTTTGGTATTGCGACCCGCAAGCTTGAGTGGTTAGGGATCGCGATAGGTCTGGCAGGTATTGTTCTGCTTAATAGCGGCGGCAACCTGAACGGTAACCCCTGGGGAGCGCTGCTGATTCTGATCGGCTCGATGAGCTGGGCCTTTGGTTCGGTCTACGGTTCGCGGATTGAGCTCCCCACCGGTATGATGGCGGGCGCGGTTGAAATGCTGGCGGCAGGGATTGTGCTGATGATTGCCTCCGCGCTGAGCGGTGAAAAGTTAACTCAGATACCCTCATGGTCCGGCATTTTTGCCGTCGCCTATCTGGCTATCTTCGGATCGCTTATCGCCATCAACGCCTATATGTATTTAATTCGTAACGTGACGCCAGCCGTGGCGACCAGCTATGCCTACGTCAACCCGGTAGTCGCCGTCCTGCTGGGCACCGGTTTTGCCGGGGAAAGCTTATCTCCCGTAGAGTGGCTGGCGCTCGGCATCATAATTTTTGCGGTCATTCTGGTGACGCTCGGCAAATACCTGTTCCCGGTTCGTCGCGAGATTACGTCCTGTAAGGCGCAGAAGTAACGTCTAACAGACCTATGCCTTGAGTATCGATCTGCGCGCACCGATCGCCGCCGCAGATCCACTCTTCCAGTCGTTCGCCCAGCGCTTCGTCGTTAAGCTTCTTTCGCCCGCGCAGCGCGCATTCCCAGACCACCAGCACCCGCCATCCCTGCTCCACCAGTCGCCCGATATCCCGGCGATCGCGCACCACGTTTTTGGCTATCTTGTCGAGCCAGAATTCGGTTCTCGTCGCGGGCACCTTAAACAGATAGCAGTCGTGATGGTGCCAAAAGCAGCCGTGAGTAAAGATTACGCACTGATAGTCTGATACCACAAAATCCGGGCGGCCGGGGAGCGCAGCGTCCTGTACGGTAAAGGAAAAACCGGCACGCGCCAGCAGCCCCGCCAGCCGTTTCTCAATTGCCGTATCGCGGGTGCCGATCGCGCGCATGTTTTTACTACGGGTGGCTTTATCGTGGACGTCGGCCATGGTTAATCTCTTGCTCACGCATGGCTACCGCTTTTTCGATTCGCGGTGCCAGCAGCTTCGCTACCGCAGCAAATACCGGCACCACGACCGAGTTGCCGAACTGGCGATAGGCCTGAGTGTCCGAGACCGGGATACGAAAACGATACCTCTGCGGCGTCTCAAAACCCATCAGACGCGCGCACTCCCGCGGCGTCAGCCTGCGCGGACGACGCAACTGATTCTCCGGGTCATCAAAATATTTTTCGCCTAATGGCCGATCCCAGCCGCGATCGATGAGGATTTCCGCGCCATCTTTGTAATAGCGGGCAGAGAGCGTGCGCGCCACGCTGTGCGGATTCGTTGGATCAACCAGCCCGTAGCCAAAACCGTTCCCTCGCTCCTGATGCTTACGCGCATAGCGATAGAGATACTTCCACAGCACCCTGGTGAGGATAAACTTGTCGTCAACCGTGGGTTCCAGCAGCTCGCCAAAAGTAGGTCTGCTGGCAGGATAGAGGTGGGCAATATCGCGCAGGGTAAAACCCTCATGGAGCTGGAGGTCGCGCCGGAAACCCACCAGCACAATCCGTTCCCGATGCTGAGGTAAAAAATGGCGTCCATCAATCACCTTAGGATCGTCCGCTCCGGTATGCGCCGCATCGGCAACCTCGTAACCCAGCTCATCGAGCGTTTGCATAATGATACGAAAGGTCCGCCCCTTGTCGTGGCTCTTCAGGTTTTTGACGTTCTCCAGCACAAAAATTGGCGGCTGGCGGGCGGTGATGATCCTTACCACGTCAAAGAACAGCGTTCCCTGGGTTTCACAGGCAAAACCATGAGCGCGTCCAAGGGCATTTTTCTTTGAGACGCCGGCCAGTGAAAAAGGCTGGCAGGGGAAGCCGGCCAGCAGTACGTCATGCTGCGGGATTGCCTGGCGTATATGCTGCGCGGCTTCTTCATCGCTCACCTCAGGGAGATGGCTCAGCGTGACGTCGCGGATATCTTCATTAAAGCGATGCTGCTCAGGATCGCAGTACCAGTTAGCTTTATAGGTGCGCACCGCATGTTTATTCCATTCGCTGGTAAACACGCATTGCCCGCCAATCGCCTCAAAACCGTGACGAATACCACCGATGCCGGCGAACAGGTCGACGAAGCGGAATCCATAGTGGGGATGATGCGCTGGAGGCTGCGGCAGGAGCGAACGAAGATGTGCCTGCTCCTGCGCGCTTATGCGCCCTGCCGCGCGCGATACCGTCGCAACGCGCTTGAGGATAGCCGGGCTCCAGTGCTGCTCACCGACGGCAACCAGTTGCGCCACCAGCGTTTTAACGTCATAAATTGCCATTAGCTGGCGCAATAACGTCTGCGCGTCTTCTTCGGTATGCTCAACCTTAAAAGACGGGGGATTTTCCTTGGATAAATTTTGCGCCATAACCTCAACCAGCCCGACTATTTTTGCAGAGGTTACCATAAATAGCGCGGGCAGTTTTATGCTAGTGGATCAAAGCGCTGCAAAACCTTGTCATCAAGGGACATCGGGTCTCCGCGAAGTTCGGCGCTGAGCTTAGCCATATACTGAACCAGAAAGCGCGCATTGTGCAGCGCCATCGCCCTACCCTTTTCTGTCTGCATCGTTTCCGGTAAACGCAGCAGCTTGCACTGGAAGTGATCCAGCGCGTATTTTTTATCATCCAGTTCACGCCGATCGGCAAAGGGATCGTCGGCATCAAACAAGATATTGTTCAGCGCACCGGATACCGCGAATACGCGCGCCAGGCCAATCGCCCCCAAAGCCTCCAGCCGATCGGCATCCTGGACAATTTTCGCTTCTTCACTGCGGGGAGCCATCCCCGCGCTAAAACTATGCGCTTCAATGGCGTGCAGAACCGCCGCATAGCGCTCCGGCGGAAAATCGGGAAAATCTGACTGCAGGATAGTCAGCGTTTGTTCCGCAGCCATCGCCGAAGAGCGGCTACGCTCAGGATGGTTCTTCGCCAGGCTGACAATATCGTGAAAATAGCAGGCGGTGAGGATCACCAGCCGGTCAGCATCACTCTCTTCGGCCAGCCGCTGCGCGGTGGCCCATACCCGGCGGAAGTGTGAAATATCGTGAGCGGCATCCCCTTGCGAGTGATGTCCACTTAGCCAGGCTTCAAATCGTTGCTGCCATTGATAAAGATCCATGCGCGCTCCTTTGAGATCAGGTCAGCAACGAGCATAGCAACTTTATTCGTGATGTTCATACATCTGCGGGTCAGGACGCGTATACCAGGCAATTGCGCCGAGAATAGCGCCGACAATGCCCAATACCAGAAATCCCAGCAGCGCGCCGATCCATTTCCCTGTCGTTGAACCGAGCTCACCGTCAATCGTCGCGCCGGGTACGCTTTGGATCTGCCCGACAACCCACCAGTAACGCGCCATCGCCCACAGGAAATAGCCGCAAAAAGCGTAAAACGCCCATAGTGCCAGCTTCCCGCCAGGGCTTCTTTTCGCTTTCTCTTCCATTAATCTGTTCTCCATATATTCAACAACCAACATCACGGACTCAGTGAAAAATAGTGACATTCATCACATTATATAATAAAAATTCTTGCAAGGTAGCAGATCTTGCTGACCGGGACGCTCGAGTGCGCGAGTTCTATTCAATATCAGGGGGCCGCTATATATACTTAATCAATTTGTTGCCTGTTGAAATAATACAAAATAATGATAAAAAATATATTCTCACGGCCATTTTTGCCGGCATCTGCATTGCATTTACCATATTTAATTTTATTAAACCGCGCACATGAAAACGCCTTCTCGTTGCACGAAATTGCTCCTTGCGAGTCATTTAAATAATACATTAAATATATAAATACAAAAAAAACAATCATAGCCCTCATGAAACCTATTTGTAACAAGAATAACCCAGATTAAACACATAACCTATTGTTATTGATAAGCATAAAAACAAAATATAAGTCATCACAAAATGATAGAATTTAAATATAATGAATATAACAGAAACATTTTGTAATATTAGATATAATTTACTTACATATTTCACTTAAAGAAAAATGAACTTAATCGCTAGTATCAAATAGTCAACCCGGAGGGAGTGACACAATTCATATTAATTATGATTAAAAGGGAATATATAATGAAAAGAAAAGTACTGGCAATTCTGGTTCCAGCTTTATTAGTCGCTGGCGCGGCTAATGCAGCAGAAATCTATAATAAGAACGGCAACAAACTCGATTTCTACGGCAAAATGGTTGGCGAGCACATCATGACCCATGATGGCGACAACAACAACTCCGACGATACCTCCTATGCGCGTTTCGGCATTAAAGGCGAAACTCAGATCAGCAGCGAACTGACCGGTTACGGCCAGTTTGAATACAATATCAAAGCAGACAAACCAGAAGGCCAGCAGGCTGATGATACCCGTCTGGCGTTTGCTGGTCTGAAATTCAGCGACTACGGCTCATTTGACTATGGTCGTAACTACGGCGTGGTTTATGACGCGGCAGGTTACACCGACATGCTGGTTGAATGGGGTGGCGATGGTCTGGTTTATACCGACAACTTTATGACCGGTCGTACCAACGGCGTAGCAACCTACCGCAACACCGATTTCTTCGGCATGGTAGATGGCCTGAACTTTGCTCTGCAGTATCAGGGTAAAAACAACGACACTGACCGCGCTAAAGCCAACGGCGACGGCTTCGGTTTCTCCGTTAACTATAACATCGACGGCTTCGGTTTCGTTGGCGCATACAGCAACTCTGACCGTACTGATGAACAGGCTGCGGACCGCAGAGGCGAAAACGCTGAAGTCTGGAGCCTCGCCACTAAATATGATGCTAATAACGTCTACGCATCTGTCATGTACGGTGAGTCCCATAACATGACTCACATGGAGTATGGTGGCTTTGCTAACAAGACTCAGAATATTGAAGCCGTTGTTCAGTATCAGTTTGACTTCGGCCTGCGTCCGTCCCTGGGCTACGTCTATGCCAAAGGCAAAGATCTGAACGGTAACCGTGATGCCGATATCATGAACTACGTTGAACTGGGTACCTGGTACTACTTCAACAAGAACTTCAACGTTTACACCGCATACAAATTCAACCTGGTGGATGACGAAGATTCTTATATCACTGGCGCATCAACTGACGATCAGTTCGCTGTAGGTATCACCTACCAGTTCTAAGATTGTTTAGTGCATTTATCTCAAGCCCGCCTCGTGCGGGTTTTTTGTTTTATAACGGCGAACCTCATCTGTAAACCGTTGGCATCGCGACGAGTCAAACACACAATGTTGCGATCTCTAACGATTGCCAGAGCAGTAAACCAGGAAGATGATGATTGTAGCCTTAAAAAGGCACGATACCATTTGTGACGGGAGTCGTTGAAAGGAAATCACGTAAGTGTTTGAATAGTGGCGGAGAGAGGGGGATTTGAACCCCCGGTAGAGTTGCCCCTACTCCGGTTTTCGAGACCGGTCCGTTCAGCCGCTCCGGCATCTCTCCGCTGTTGAGGTTGCTATAATGCCAGGTTCTTTGGCATTTTAATAGTTCCTGTCTCTTTAAATCAGTTCAAGTGACGACTTTGCGAGCAATATGATGTTTAAATGGCCCTGGAAAGTAGATGAAGAGTCCGGCAACGCGGAAATCCCCTGGGAAAAGGCGCTTGCCATCCCTGTGTTAGCCAACCTCTCCGACCATGAGCAGCAGCAGCTGGTGCAAATGGCTTCCCGCTTTTTGCAGCAAAAGCGTCTGGTTGCATTACAGGGGCTTGAGCTCACTCACCTGCAGAGCGCGCGTATTGCGCTACTGTTTTGCCTGCCGGTTCTCGAACTGGGGATCGAGTGGTTAGATGGTTTTCACGAGGTGCTCATCTACCCTGCTCCGTTCGTTGTCGACGACGAATGGGAAGATGATATCGGCCTGGTGCATAGCCAGCGAATCGTACAATCAGGGCAAAGCTGGCAACAAGGGCCGATCGTTCTCAACTGGTTGGATATTCAGGACTCCTTCGACGCTTCTGGCTTCAATCTGATTATCCATGAAGTGGCGCATAAGCTGGATACCCGCAATGGCGATCGCGCAAGCGGCGTCCCCTTCATTCCGCTACGCGAAGTCGCTGGCTGGGAACACGATCTCCATGCAGCAATGAACAATATTCAGGATGAGATCGATCTGGTCGGCGAAAGCGCCGCCAGTATTGACGCTTACGCGGCCAGCGACCCTGCCGAATGTTTTGCGGTGCTCTCTGAATACTTCTTCAGCGCCCCTGAGCTGTTTGCCCCACGCTTTCCCGCGCTTTGGCAGCGTTTCTGCCATTTCTATCGCCAGGATCCGCTGGAGAGATTACGCGAGAATAGCCCGCAGGAGGATGGCGATAGCCCGGCAGTACACTAAAACAACGACCTGCATTAAATTTAGCCAATTGAATCAGCAAGTTAAATTTAGTGTTGACACAAAAATACGAGACCAGTAGTATTCGCCTCGTTCACACGATTCCTCTGTAGTTCAGTCGGTAGAACGGCGGACTGTTAATCCGTATGTCACTGGTTCGAGTCCAGTCAGAGGAGCCAAATTCTAAAAAGCCTGCTTTCAAGCAGGCTTTTTGCTTTTCTGGCAATAACCCCGTCTTACTTCACCCTTTTGCTGCGCAATTTACCCTCTGCGTGCCAGCGCAGGGCGTCAACCACCAGCGTAAACGCCGTCGGAAGATGATTCCGGCCAGGATAATAAAGATAGTACCCCGGGAAAACCGGGCACCAGTCGGCCAGCAGCGGCACCAGTTGTCGGTTAGCGATATATTTCGCCGCCAGGTCGTGAGGAACATAGGCAATCCCTGCCCCGTCCAAAGCGGCCTGAATCATCAAAAAAGTATTATTAAAAACGGTTTGCCCTTCGACGCGAACGCTGGTTTTTTGGCTGCCCTTTGCAAACTCCCAGGCGTAAAGCGCGCCGTGGGTGGGCAAACGCAAATTGATGCAGTTGTGTGCCATCAGATCTTCAGGCCTTGCCACCGCCGCTTTGCCGGAAAGATAGCCGGGCGCGGCAACCACCGCCATCTGCACATCGGGCGTAATGCGCACCGCAATCATATCTTTGTCCACCTGATCGCCCATCCGCACGCCGGCATCGAAGCGCCCGGCGGCAATATCGGTCAGCTCATAGCCAACGCTGAACTCAATATGGATATCCGGATATCGATTTAATAATGGATGCAGGCGGGGCCACAGCACGGTGACAATGGCATGATCGTTGGCGGTGATGCGTACCGTGCCGGCGGGTTTATCCCGTGAAGCGCGCAGCGAAGCCAGTTCATTTTCTATTTCATTCAGCCGCGGCGCCAGTACGGCCAGCAGGCGATTTCCGGCATCGGTGGGCGACACGCTACGCGTGGTGCGGATTAACAACCGCACCCCCAGACGCTCTTCCAGACCCAGCAGCGTATGGCTCAATGCCGAGCGGGAAACCCCCAGCATTGCAGCCGCCCGGGTAAAACTTCGCTCCTGAGCTACGGTGACAAAGGCCTGCAGATCGTTGAGTTTTTCTTTGCTCATCATTGGTGAATTTTTTGCACCAGTGTATTCATATTTGACCATCTTATCATTTAATCAAACCTTCTCTACACTTTGTTCTGCCAGTCCAGATGGGCTGCTTAAACGCCCGAAACTGAAATGTGGAGACACCATGAACGAACAATTTGACGGTAACGGCATTTTTCCCAAAGGGGAGAAAAATGAGGCCTATGCGCAGTATTTTCAGGGCACCAGCTACCTGAATATGCTCTCCACGGAAGGGGTCAATATCGGTAACGTGGTCTTTGAGCCCGGCTGCCGTAACCACTGGCATATTCACCATAAAGGCGGGCAGATCCTGTTGGTGACGGGCGGACGCGGCTGGTATCAGGAGTGGAATCAACCGGCGCGAGAACTAACCGCGGGCGATGTTGTGAATATTCCCGCAGGCGTCAAGCATTGGCACGGCGCGGCCGCCGACAGCTGGTTTGCCCATATTGCCGTTGCCGTCCCTGCCGAAGGCGCATCTAACGAATGGCTGGAGCCGGTGACCGACGAAGCCTACCGCCAACTGCCTTAAGCAACGAAACTGTAGAGTTTGCCTATTCATGACTAAACTCTGCTGGTTCGCTCGGGTAAATTTCCTCCGCTAATTAAATAAAGCCTCAGCGCTATTCCAGGTTGGCGGCGCTACCACCGGCGTGGTAAGCGCGGCCAATAACAGCAGCAGTGGGATGCGCGCAAAGCTGGCGGCCTATCGTCACAACCCGGTAAGCCTAAAAAATCATAGTTGGCGATGTGAATCGACAGATGTTAGCGAATCTGCAGATTTGTAGGATTGAGCCCATGGTGAAATTGCCGGTTTTCGTAAGCCGGTTAAGTCGCCACCCGGCAGATGTGTGGCTTGAATAGATCAAACAGGTTTATCATCTCTGTTCAACAGCAGGCTGTTTTATCTGCAGTAACGCCTGGTTATTCTCGGTCCCGCTTATCGTCAGCAGCGCGCTTTGCAACGAGGCACTGAACATTGCCCCGTGCGACAGGCCGGGATAAGGCCACCAGCTGACCGCAACGCCATTTTTCCTGAGCCGGGAAACCATCTGCTGAACTTTACTGCGCGTATCCACTGCCCCGGCGGAAGAATCGCGCTGCGTCGCAACCGCGCCCTCCATCAGGAATAAGGCGTTCCGATTAAACGCCTCGCCTTTTGCCCCGGCCATTCTGTCTAACAGCACGGCTTGACCTCTTCCCAGAGAAGGACTGGCAGAGAAATAGAGCTGAAAGCGGGATGACGTCAGCCAGGCATCAATAACAAATAATCCACCGTAGGAGTGCCCCCAGATAGCCCGTCGCTGAGGGTTGATAGCGATCCCACGCTCAACTTTTTCCATAATGGTATCCTCTAAGAGGCGGCGAAACGCCCCGCTACCGCCGCTTTTCCGCCGATCCCAGCGGTTATCGGCGGGATCCTCTTCGACTTTCGGCCGATAGTCATAGGCTCGGGCAGTTTGATCGAAGGGCAAATTCGTTTGATAGCCAATGGCCACAATGACGGGCGGCGCTTTTTGCGTCAGCTTTTCGAGCAGCGTGTCGGACAACCGGTCCATCACCGCGTTGCCGTCCAGGGCGTACACAACCGGATACCCCTGCGCGGGCGGCGCCGTATTCGGTATCGCCGTCCAGACCTTATAATGTCGTTCACCATCGGAGGAATCGAAGGTCGTGACGTTGAAATGATAATACGCGGAACCGCGGTCGGCGATATTCGGCCCCAGCGGGCTCATATCGGGTTTGGCGTAAGCGTTAAGTGCATACAAGGTGGTAACCAGCGCGGCGATAAAAATCCGCCCTTTCGGCGGATAAGCGAAACAAGAGTTGCGAAGCGACATCGGTTGATTTTTCCGGCACATTATCGTTATTGATAATGATTGCTAATATTAATCTCAATTGCAAGCTACGCGATTAGCCTCGCAGGCGCAGCGTTGTGCCTGCCCGGGATAGCCAGTCATCACATCATCGGGCCCCCGGACAGTCTTGTCATCCTGCTAAGGCGATAGCCGCCATTCGGGAATATCCCGGCTCGCGCCGCACTGAGCCGGGATACTTAAAGTGCCGCTTTCTGGTCAATATCAGGCCGTACGCCATCTCCGGGTCAGCGGCTTCTCGACTTCCACAATCAGGAACATCACAAAACCGATAATAAAAGTGATAACCCAGTAGCGGAACGGCAGCGCTTCGGTGCCAAACAGCATCTGCATAAATGGCGCGTAGATAATCAGCAGCTGCAGCACCAGCAGCACGCCGCTGACAATCCAGATCCCCCGGTTCGCCAGCAATCCTTTACTCAGCGAGAAGCCATCCGCCACGCGACAGTTGAGCATATAGAACCACTGAGCAGTAACCAGCGTCTGTAACAGCACCGTACGAATAAACTCAGGCGAATAGCCGCGCGGCTGTAGCCAGGCTTCAAGCACAAAGGCGCTGACGGCAATCATCGACCCGACAAAAATAACCCGCCAGATAGCAAAGCCGTCCATCACGTGCAGCTTAGGGTCGCGCGGCGGCCGGCGCATGATGTTCTTCTCACCTGCCTCAAAAGCGAGACCAAACGACAGCGTGGCGGAGGTCGCCATGTTCATCCACAGGATCAGCACCGGCGTCAGCGGAATTAAATTTCCCGCCAGTAGCGCAATAATAATCAACAGCCCCTGCGCGAGGTTGGTCGGCATAATAAAGAGGATGGTTTTTTTCAGGTTATCGTACACCCGGCGGCCTTCCCTGACGGCGCTGGCAATGGTGGCGAAGTTATCATCGGTCAGCACCATATCTGCGGCCTCTTTGGTCACTTCGGTGCCCTTAATCCCCATCGCAATACCGACATCGGCCTGCTTCAGCGCCGGGGCGTCGTTCACCCCGTCGCCGGTCATCCCGACCACCTCTTTTTTGCTTTGCAGCGCCTGCACCAGGCGGAATTTATCCTCCGGGCTGGTACGCGCAAAGATATCGAATTTCTGCGCGGCTTCGCTGAGCTGAATATCGTCCATCACCTCCAGCTCTCTGCCGGTAATGGCGTTTTCCGCATTGCCAATCCCCAGCATCTTGCCGATACTCATCGCGGTTTGCGGATGGTCGCCGGTGATCATCTTCACGCGGATCCCCGCCTGCAGGCAGTCGCCGATGGCCGTAATCGCCTCCGGCCGCGGCGGATCCATCATCCCGGCAATCCCGAGCAGAATGACGCCCTGCTGCAAATCCTGATGGGTGAGTTCCGTTTGACCGTCGGCGGCGGGTTTCCACGCTGCCGCCACCATCCGCAGCCCTTCCCGCGCATACTCTTCGATTTTGCCTTCCCAGTAAGGCTGGTCGAGCGGCTCCAGGCCATGGTCGGTTTGCTGATGCTGGCACAGGCGGAACAGGACATCGGGCGCGCCGGTAATCAAAATCATCTCTTCATCGCCGATGCGGTACAGCGTCGACATATATTTATACTGTGAATCGAAGGGGATTTTGCTGCGCAGCTCAGTGTTGAGCGCCGGGAGCGGGACTTTCGCCGCCAGCACTTTCAACGCCCCTTCGGTCGGGCCGCCGGTAATTTTCCACAGCCCACTTTCATCTTTAATAAGCTGACTGTCATTACACAGATCGATAGTGCGCAGATAACGTTCCAGCAGCGTGCCCGGCGCAACGGTTACCGGCGCAGGCTCATCGATCGGGTGAATATTCCCTATCGGCTCGTAGCTGTCGCCCTCCACCCGATAAACTTTATCGGCGGTTATCACGGCTTTCACCGTCATCTCGTTCATGGTTAGCGTGCCGGTTTTATCCGAGCAGATCACCGTCATGGCCCCGAGGGTTTCCACCGTAGGCAGCTTGCGGATAATCGCCTTCTGACGGGCCATGGTCTGCACGCCGAGCGAGAGAATAATGGAGATAATTGCCGGTAAACCTTCCGGTACCGACGCCACCGCGAGGCTAATCAACGACAGCATCAGCTCAGAAACCGGCATATCGCGGAACAGCAGGCTAAAGACAAACAGCGCGGCCATCATCACCAGGATGATGATAAAAATGGCTTTACCGAGCTTATCCATCTGCACCAGCAGCGGCGTTCGGTGTTTTTCGATATCCGACATCATCTGGTTGATATGACCCAGCTCGGTATCGCCGCCGGTGGCCACCACCAGGCCTTTTCCGCCGCCCGAACTCACCGTGGTGCCGGAAAACAGCAGATTGGTACGATCGCCAAGCGGCAGCTCGCCGCTAAGCGCCTCGGTGCTTTTCTCCACCACCGTCGATTCGCCGGTCAGAATCGCCTCTTCCACCCGCAGGTTATGCGCTTCGATAACCCGCAGGTCAGCAGGGATGCGATCGCCGGCGCGGATCACGACGATATCGCCGGGTACCAGAGCGGTTGTCGGGATCGTTTCATGGTTGCCCTGACGAACGACCACCGCTTCGCTGGAAAGCATGTTGCGAATGCTCTGAAGCGATTTTTCCGCGTTGCTCTCCTGAATATGGCCGATCAGGGCGTTAATCACCGCCACGCCCAGGATCACCAGAGTATCCACCCAGTGCCCCATGACCGCCGTCAGCAGCGCCGCCGCCAGCAGCACATAGATCAGCACATCGTTAAAATGCGCCAGAAAGCGCAGCCATGCCGGCTTTCCCGCTTTTTGCGGTAGTGCATTCTCGCCGTACTGCTGCAAGCGCGCTGCCGCTTCAGCACCGCTGATGCCGTCCGGGGTACTGTTGGTGGTGGTCAGGGTTTCTTCGACGGAGAGCTGATAGAACGGGCCGCCCGGTTTTTCTGTATTCATAGTTATCTCCTCACTCCTGTATCGGAAATCAGGACAGCCTCAGGCCGTCCTTAGCGCACCACAAAAACCGGAACATGGGCATAGCGAACGATCCCTGCCGCCTCCGACCCCAGCAGATGCGTCTGAATATTCGGGTTACGCGAGCCGATTATCACCACATCCGCCTTCAGCTCATCGGCCAGTTTGGTCACTTCATCGCGAATGTTGCCGCTGCGAATGTGAATCTGCATATCGTTTTCCGCCAGCGTGAGTTTTTTAACCAGTTCAACCAGCTTTTCCTTAGAAGTATTCATCAGATAATCTTCCATTTTCCGTGCATCGGAAATAAAGCCGCGCGTCAGCACTGGAGAAAAAGCGGGAATCACGTGAAGAAGATGAATCTTTCCGGAGGAGCTTTGTGCAAGGAATTGGGCGTGGGACAATGCCTTGCCCGCCAGACCGATTTCAAACACATCAACCGGCACGAGGATATTTTTATACATAGAGACAATCCTTTTATTACCTATAAAAAAGGTGGTGAAAACAGCCCAGGCACTGGCGCTGGCACTGAGGAGGAAATCTCAAGAACAAAATTTGCTGGACGTGTAGGTATAATTAAACGTAGCACACCACGGTTAACATGATTAACCCGCCAATTAATATATTGAAAAATATCACAGAGTCAGGCACAGCCAGATAATTCAACTGCCAACCCGGTAAAATCGTCGCCATCACCGTAATTTTTGCTCTTTTTAACATTTCTGTTTTACTGCGACTATCCTCATTATCAGTGGCTTGTTCACTTTCTGCCGCCCCACAATAATTATTATGATAAGAATTTACTTAGCTAAGCATTAGAGCTAAAGGAGGAACAATGTTCGGTTACAGTCTGTTTCGCCTGAGCCTGTTTATTGCCCTGGCAATAATCGCCTGTACGGCTACCGGGTTAATTACTTATTGGGTTGTTTCGGCCCTCGCTGAATAAACACAGCGATTGTGAATAATATGTAAAAGATAGCCTTTTACTTCGAGGGGAATACAGTGAACCGTTATTTTTCTCTCATCCCGCTTGTTATTTTAATAACAACGGCTTGCGATCGGAAAGCGCCAGAAATTACGCCGTTACCGCGGATGGTTAAGGTCGCTGAGGTGGTGGCTATCGGCGAGTCACAGCAGCGCGTATTCCCCGCCCGCATTGAGTCCGGAGACTCCACTGACCTCTCTTTCAAACGCGGCGGCCAGATTGAATCTCTTGATGTGCGCCAGGGAGCTAATGTGACTCAGGGGCAGACACTTGCCCGGCTTAACGCCCGGGAAGCGCAGCAGCGGGTGAATGAGCGGCAAACCGCCGCCACCCTCGCCCAGCGGCAATTCGATCGATTCCAGACCCTGGCCGGTCGTCAGGCGATTTCAAAAGCGGAAATGGATATCCAGCGAGCCAACCGCGACTCCGCTAATGCCGCGCTAAAAATAGCCCGGGAAGAGCTGTCGCAAACGACGCTAACCGCACCGTTCAGCGGCGTAGCCGCCAACGTTCCGGTACGTAACCATCAGGTGGTCGCCGCCGGACAGCCGATTGTCACCCTGACGCGAACCGATCTGCTCGACGTGGTGTTTAGCGTTCCGGAAAACCTCTTTACTGCGCTGGATATTCGCAACGCGCAGTATCGTCCGGTGGTTAAAATTAACGCCATACCGGATCGCCAGTTTACCGCCGAATACAAAGAACATACCGGCAGCAGCGACAGCAGCACGCTCACCTGGCAAATCATACTGACCATGCCGCGACCTGCCGACTTTCCCTCGGTCGGCGGCGTGAGCGGAACGGTGACGGTTAATCTGGCGAACCTGCCCGCCAGCGCCGGCAAAAATGCGGTCGTGGTGCCTGTCGAAGCGGTGTTTAATCCGGATAATCGCCCGCGCAACGAACCCCACGTGTGGGTGGTTCAGGGCAGCGGCGATCGGCTCCATCTGGAAGAGCGCAAAGTTGGCGTGGGTCAGATCACCTCACAGGGCGTGGTGATTACCGAAGGGCTCAGCGTCGGCGAACGCGTGGTGGCGGCGGGCGTCAGCGAATTACATGCGCAACAACCGGTTCGAATCTGGACGCGTGAACGAGGTTTGTAATGGATATCTCCCGCCAGTTTATTAACAATCCAATCCGCGTCTGGCTGACTATTTTACTGCTGGGCATCGGCGGGATCTTCGCTCTGCTGAACATCGGCCGGCT
This sequence comes from Klebsiella sp. K5-306, assembly GCF_051835185.1. Classification (NCBI taxonomy): domain Bacteria; kingdom Pseudomonadati; phylum Pseudomonadota; class Gammaproteobacteria; order Enterobacterales; family Enterobacteriaceae; genus Klebsiella; species Klebsiella sp. K5-306. Next base: position 83,879 of record NZ_JAIFJY010000001.1, on the reverse strand, counting down.
GGAAGATCCGGCGTTTACCATCAAAACCGCGGTGGTGGTTACCCATTATCCCGGCGCTTCAGCGCAGCAGGTGGAAGAAGAAGTCACCCTGCCGCTGGAGAACGCGCTGCAGCAGCTGCCCTATCTCGAGAACGTCAGCTCCATTTCCTCTAACGGCCTGTCGCAAATTACCGTCAACATCGCCTCGCACTACCACTCCAACGAGCTGCCGCAAATCTGGGATGAACTGCGCCGCCGGGTTGGCGACGCCGCTCGCCAGTTTCCGCCCGGCGTCGCTTCTCCGTTCGTGAATGACGATTTTGGCGATGTCTTTGGCTTCTTCTTCGCCCTCTCCGGCGAGAGCTTTACCAACCCTGAGCTGGTTCGCTATGCCGAGCAGCTGCGCCGTGAACTGGTGCTGGTGCCCGGCGTCGGTAAAGTCGCCATCGGCGGGGCGATCCCCCAGCAAATCAACATTGATATCTCATTGGCGAAAATGGCCGCCCGCGGGATTACGCTCAACCAGCTGGCGGCGATCCTCAGCCGGTTGAACGTCGTCTCTAACGCCGGAGAAATTAAATCCGGCAGCGAATCGATCCGCCTGCATCCCACGGGCGAGTTTGCCAACCTTGACGAGCTGGGCGATCTGTTAATCAGCCCGCACGGTTCGGGAACGGCGACGCGGCTGCGCGATATTGCCACGCTCTCGCGCGGGCTGAGCGAAACGCCCTCCAGCATTTACCACGCCAACGGTCGCCAGGCGGTCACCATGGGGGTGTCGTTTATCCCCGGGGTTAACGTGATTGATGTTGGCCGTGCGCTGCAAAACAAACTGGCGCAGATGTCGGCGGAAAAACCGGCCGGGATCAACATTGACCTGTTCTACGATCAGGCGGCGGAAGTCGCCCATTCGGTCAACGGTTTTATCACCAACTTTCTGATGGCGCTGGCGATTGTCGTTGGCGTACTATTGATCTTTATGGGCGTACGCAGCGGTATTATTATCGCCCTGTCGCTGGCGCTCAACGTACTCGGCACGCTGCTGATTATGTATCTGTGGGGGATCGAGCTGCAGCGTATTTCGCTGGGGGCATTGATTATCGCCCTGAGCATGCTGGTCGATAACGCTATCGTTATCGTCGAAGGCGTGCTGATCGCCCGCCAGCAGGGATCGACGCGACTTACGGCAATTAATTATGTGATTCGCCGTTCGGCCCTGCCGCTGCTGGGGGCCACGGTGATTGCGATTCTTGCCTTTGCGCCGATTGGGCTGTCGCAGGACTCGACCGGGGAATATTGTAAATCGCTGTTCCAGGTACTGCTGATTTCGCTCATGCTGAGCTGGTTCTCGGCGCTGACCATTACCCCGGTGCTCATTAAATGGTGGCTGTTTAAGCCTCAATCGCAGCCGGTGGCGCAGGCCGATACCAACCCGTACGGCGGACGCTTTTACCGCCTGTATCAGCTGACTCTGCAGGCCCTTCTGCTGCGCAAAACCGTCACCCTGACCGTCATGGCGGCGCTGCTGGCCGCCGCTATCTGGGGGTTTGGTTCGGTGCGACAAAACTTTTTTCCCTCTTCAAACACGCCCATTTTCTTTGTCGATCTCTGGCTTCCCTACGGTACCGATATTGCGACCACTGAAAAGATGACCAGCGATATTGAGACTGCCATTAACGGCCAGCCCGGAGTCGTCACCACCGTGGCTACCGTCGGCCAGGGCAGTATGCGGTTTATCCTGACCTACAGCGGGCAACGGCAGTACAGCAACTATGCGCAGATCATGGTGCGCATGGACGACCAGCGCAGCATTGCCGCCCTGACGCAGCATGTAGATCGCTATATTGCGCGTAACTATCCGCAGGTGAACGCCAGCACAAAACGCGTGATGTTCGGCCCTTCCGGCGACAGCGCCATCGAGGTACGGATCAAAGGTCCCGACCCAGACAGACTGCGCCTGATCGCCAGCCAGGTTGGCGATATCCTCTCCGCAGACCCGGCCACCGATGGCGTTCGCAACGACTGGCAAAACCGCAGCAAAGTTATCCGTCCCCAGTACTCCACCGCCCTTGGGCGCGAACTGGGCGTTGATAAACAGGATATCGATAACGCGCTGGAGATGAACTTCTCCGGCAGCCGCGCGGGACTGTACCGTGAGGGGGCCGACCTGCTGCCGGTGATAGTCCGCCCTCCCGCCGCCGAGCGCCAGGATGCGAATCACTTAAATAACGTGCTGGTCTGGAGCCAAAGCCGCCAGCAGTATATTCCGCTCAGTAACGTGGTCAGCGGCTTTCACCTTGAATGGGAAGATCCGCTGATCCTGCGCCGCGACCGCAGCCGCGTGCTGACGGTGCAGACCGATCCCGACCCGCTCAGCAACCAGACCTCCGGGGATATCCTCTCCCGCGTGAAACCGCAGATCGATGCGCTGGTGCTGCCGCACGGCTACAGCATCGAGTGGGGCGGTGATGCGGAAAACTCCAGCGAGGCGCAGCAGGGACTGTTCACAACCCTGCCGCTGGGTTACCTGGTGATGTTTATCATCACCGTACTGATGTTCAGTTCGCTGAAAAATGCGATTGCCATCTGGTTGACCGTACCGCTGGCGCTGATTGGCGTAACGCCGGGCTTTTTAATCACCGGCATCCCCTTTGGTTTTATGGCGCTGATAGGTCTGCTCAGCCTGAGTGGAATGCTGATCCGTAACGGCATCGTGCTGGTTGAGGAGATTGAACAGCAGAAGCAGGAAAAAGAGCAGCAGGAGGCGATTATTTATGCCGCCACGTCGCGTTTGCGCCCTATCCTGCTGACGGCGTTTACCACCGTGCTTGGCCTGGCGCCTTTACTACTGGACGTTTTCTTCCAGAGCATGGCGGTTGTTATCATGTTTGGTCTGGGTTTTGCTACTATTCTGACGCTGCTGGTTCTGCCGGTAATTTACGCCTGTTTCCACAATAAGGACATGAAGCGACAACCATGAATAGTACCGGGTTAAATATTATCAAAACGCTGGGATGCATGACGGCGGTGACCTTCTTCACCATCTACAACACCTGGGATAGCTATGATTACGACTATCACTGGATCCTCGGGTTTTTGACGTTTATTTCGACTATCGCCACGCCGCTGTTTTTTGTGGTGGCCGGTTATCTCGACTCGCAGTCCCGCCACGATTCGCAGTGGCAAATGGGCAAAATCAAAAGCGTGGTTATCGTCTTTCTGTTCTGGATGACGGTGTACTATCTGTGGGAGCCTTATCAGCGCGGCTATCTTATCCAGCCGTGGTTTGTCTTTGCGTTTATCGTGATTTACACCTTTCACCCGGTCATCGAGTGGCTTAGCCAGCGGCGTAAACTGTTTTTTGCTGCAGTTTTCTCGCTGCTGCTGCTCTCGTATGGGTACGATCTTTTGTCCGCGCTGTACCCGGATATCCATGCGCTGAGCCTGGCGCCGCAGTATCGGCTATGGACATGGCTGCTGTTTTATCTGACCGGTCAGCTGTTCAGCGATCCGCTCGTCGCCGGCTGGCTCAGGCACGAAAAAGTGGTTAAAGGGGCGATGATCGCCATCCCGTTTATTTATCTTTTCACCTGGTTTTACGAGCGCCATTTCTTTTTCGCCCTGTTTAAGGCCGACAGAAATGCCTTCATTCTTACCGGTTCACAAATTTATATTCTGGTCGTCGCGCTGGTGATTGCGGCCAACGGCGTTCGGTTTCGTAAAAACAGCGAGTTTAAAGAGGCCGTTCTCGCCACCATCAGCAAAACGATGACCGGCGTCTATATTCTCCACTACTCCATTTTTCACCTGCTCACCGCCTTTATCCCGATTAACTCACTGGGCACCAAATTAATGCTGATTGTTCTCACGTTTATCACTTCGGTACTGATTTCAATGCTGGCGCTGTCAAATTCGGTGGTGAAAAAAGTGATTACTATTTGACGTTCGCCGATTCAGGCCATGACCGCCAGCGCATTTAAAAACCGTAGCGCAGCCAGGCAAACAGCACGTTGCCGTTATTATAGGTGCCGGGAATATAGGTGAACTGCACGCTCAGACAGCGATAGCTGGCGGAAAAAAGCGGCAAAATAATCGGCAGGGGTACGTAGTTGGCAAAGTCATCGCGGGCGGTGATCCCGGCGGTAACGCCAAGTCCCAGACGAAAATCGCGGCGACTATCAAGATACCACCCCTTCTCCCAGCCGTAGCCGATTATCGGCTGCCACTCGTTATGCGAATCCTTGAACATCATGGCGTAGAGAGAACTCCAGTTGCCCTCTGCGTTATATCTGGAAACGCCAAAACCCCCGCCCCACGGCATTTCATTATAGTTATCCGTTTTCTCTTTATCGTACATAAAGCGGTTATGCCAGCTGAGAAACGGAAGATACAGATCGTAGTTTTGCGGCTCATTCCAGGTCTGCGAGACATCGTTTTTTAACCAGCTCCACCAGCCGCTGATGCGCTGCTCGCCATATATCTTCGTTTCAGCCTGTACCGAAAAGGCGAAAATAAACACAATTCCCCACGCTACCCGTAGACAACGTTGCATAGTTTTATCCTTAAAGAAAACCGCCCGGTGTTAATTCAGTTTGAGAACAAAAAACAGGCTTTGCAAATATCGGCCAAGAAATTTTGTGCGCTGGCTGGCGATAATGGCAAGTCCAGTTGCGGCCCCATTTCAGGACAGAGAGAGCCGCTGCGGTGATTTCATTTCCTTGCTGGTGGGATTATGATGACGCTAACTATCCTTTCTGTCCGCAGTGATTGAGAAATAGATGGATTTCATCAGCATTATTATGTCGGCGGGAAAAACCTCCGTCGATGTGGCCCTTTATACGCTGCTGCCAATCATGGTTGTCATGCTCATCGTCATGAAATATCTGGAAGTACGCGGGGTGCTGGATGTCATCGTGCGCTGGCTCGCGCCGCTGCTTAAGCCGTTCGGCTTAACCGGAATGAGCGCATTTGCGCTGATTCAGATGAATTTTGTCAGCTTTGCCGCCCCGCTGGCGACCCTCGCCATTATGGATAAACGCGGCGCCTCGGACCGGCAAATGGCCGCTACGCTGGCAATGCTGTTTGCCATGGGGCAAGGCAACGTATTCTATCCATTAACGCCCTTTGGCCTGCACTGGCTGGCCTCTATCGTTATCTCCATTGTCGGCGGACTGTGCGCCGCCGCGGTGACCTGGCATATCACCGGCCGCAGGCTATCGATGGTTGAAAACGCGCGGGCCGAAGCGCTGCCCGAGGCGGAACAGAACAGCCAGGGGATTATCGCCGTGATTAACAGCGCCGGCTCTGACGCGATTCGCCTGGCGCTCGGCGCGGTGCCCATGCTGATCCTGTCGCTGGCTATCGTCGGGTTTATGCAGGCGGCGGGCCTGATTGAGATGCTCCAGCGTCTGCTCCTGCCGCTGCTGCTGTGGCTGAACATCCCGGTTAACTTCGTGCTCCCGGCGCTGGTCAAATGCGTGGCTGGTGGGACGGCCTATTTCGGCGTGATCTCTGAACTCGTGCAGCAGGGAAAAGTGACCATCAGCCAGATCAACGCCTCGGCAGGTCTGTTAGTACAGACGTTTGACCTCCCGGGTATCGGTATCTTTCTGGGCGTCAGCTCGCGCTTCGTGCGCCTGTTCCGCTTCGCCGCCGCCGGCGCTATCGCCGGGATCGCCATCCGCACCGTGATGCACCTGACGCTATTCTGATGCCACCGGCTCCGGACGGAGGCAGGCAGCGACATCAGCCTGCTCGCTGCAGGCAATATGATGGTCAATTCTCACCATCATCCAGGGGAAAAACGGGTTGGAGGTCACGCGCATCAGCGTATCCAGCCCGACGCTCAGCGTCGAGGTTTCCCCACGCAAAGAGATCGTGCCGATGCTGATCCCGTAGCGATTTTTCTCCGCCGGTTCCCGGCCATAGAGCGAATCGGTCAGCGGGAACGGCACCGCCACGTGCGACAGCGAATACATATCCTGCGGCCAGGCAAGATGCAGCGGCGTCACGGTTTCGCTTCGCGTTCCGGCAAGCGTGGTGCGGGCCACCGTCTCGTAGGTGTCGGGGGCAGCGTTAGTAATCACCGTGGTGGCATAGGGCCGCGGCGCCGGCGGCAATAACGTATTCACCGCCGAATAGAGCGAGGGACGGAATAGCGCGCGTAGATTCGCCGCCTGGTTAATATCGAAAATCACCAGCTCGCTTCCGTTATCCGGCAGATAGCGATACAGCGACTCTACCACCGCCCGGGTGCTCACCGTGGAGTCCATCACCGACTGAAACGTTAACACCGGCGCCAGTTCGGAAAGCCGATGATTTTGCGCCTCCTGCACGATTTGCTGCTGCAGCGCCTGCGACAACAGCCATGACTGCCTTGCGGCCTTAACCGGGAACGAATTGTATTTATAGGGATTGAATTCCGGGACGATATTCAGCCATGCCGCGCGGGCAAAAGCCGGAAATACCGAGGGTAAACCGGCCAGTCCGGCAAAACGCGCAAAGGCGGTGACGCCAATCATCGGCGACAGCAGGATTATCTGCTGCGGCCGGCGCAGCGCTTTATCCTCCAGGCTATCAAGAGCGTATTTTAGCGCCAGCGCCCCGCCGTTGGAGTAGCCAACCACGTGCAGCGGCACGTTATCCCCGGCCAGGCGCGTCGCTTCGCGCACCGCAAGACGGGTTGTCGCTATCCACGCCTCGCGGTCCACGGCGGTGAGCGCGCCCGGAGCCGTACCGTGCCCGGGCAGCCGCGGGGCGACGGCGACAAATCCCTGCTGCTGATAGCGCTGCGCCAGATAATGCACGCTATAGGGAGAGTCCGTCAGGCCGTGCAGCAGCACCACCGCGCCGCGCGGTTTGCCCTGCGGCAGCAAAATAAAGGAGCGATTCCAGTCCGGATGAAACTTATCCGGATAGACCAGGCTTTGTGCGTAAAAACGGTTAATCGCCGTTTTTTCATCGTCGCTCAGCGCATCGGTAATGTGGCTTTTCATATCGCGGAAAATCGTCGCTTCCCGCGTCTGGTAGTCAGCAAAAGTGGCGTGGTCAATCTCGCTGGCGGTCATTTCATTCGCCGTCCAGGTGTGCCAGCGGTGCAGCGACGGGCCGCGCTGCGATTCGTAAATGCGGCCAATAAAAAAGACCACCACCACCACCAGTAGACCAATGATGGCTTTTTTCGCCATCGAGACCATTCTTAAGCCCGACTTATTCAGCAGCCGGGTAAAACGCATCATTGCCATATTTCTGTCCGAATTATCTCTTTATCCACCGGGTGGGATTATTACCCAGAGCGCAGCAGATCCTGCGATTCTCTTTTTAAACATAGACTAAACCAACTGCCTGTTCTTATTGTCAGATGAGATGCAAACAGGAATTATCGCCGGGGGTAACCGGTCAGGAATTAACAAATGGAATGGTGGATTAAAAAACTACGCGAGGCCACAACGTCTACACATACCTGGGCGGTTCTGCAAAGCGGCCAGTTAACGATTGTGGCGGAACTGACTCCCTGCGCCCGGCGTCTACAGGAAGGCGATAAGCTGACGCCGTTGGCGGACGCGCTTTACTGCATTAATAACGATAAAACCCTCACCGTAAAGGTGCTCAACGCCACCCATTTTAGCGCCGATCGCTGGGCCGCTATCGTCAATGCCCCCACCGGTTAATGGATAGTATCCAGCTTCAACGGGTTCTAATCTCAGTACTTTCTTAGCTAAGCGGGGTAAATTGTCCGACGCCTGTTTCAGTCTGTGACATACTAAGCACAACGTCAGCAGAGCAGAAATAAGGAGTAGGTCATGAACCAGAAAGCCGCCAGGCTGACCCCAGAAGAAGCGCTCACGCAACTCGAAGCGCTCTATGAAAAATCGGTCAATGCGCTGCGTAAAGCTATCGGCGAATATATTCACCATAATACGCTTCCCGATAATAGCGCCCGTGCGGAAGGACTGTTCGTTTACCCGGAGCTGTCGGTATCGTGGGACGGCTCGGAGCATAAAGCCTTAAAAACCCGGGCCTGGGGCCGTTTTACCCATACCGGCTGCTATACCACCACCATTACCAACCCTAAACTGTTTCGCGCCTATTTGCTGGAACAGCTCACCATGCTGTATCAGGATTACGATGCCTGCATTACCGTCAGACTATCGCAGCATGAGATCCCCTATCCGTACGTGATTGATGGCTCCGAGCTCACGCTCGACCGTTCAATGAGCGCCGGCTTAACGCGTTTTTTCCCCACCACCGAGCTGTCGCAAATTGGCGATGAGACTGCCGATGGCCTGTTCCATTCCACGGAATACTATCCCCTGTCGCACTTCGACGCCCGCCGCGTCGATTTCTCGCTGGCGCGCCTGCGTCATTACACCGGCACGCCGGTTGAGCATTTCCAGCCGTATATGCTATTTACCAACTATACCCGCTACGTCGATGAGTTCGTGCGCTGGGGCTGTAGCCAAATTCTCGATCCCGATAGCCCCTATATCGCCCTCTCCTGCGCGGGCGGGATCTGGATAACGGCGGACACAGAGGCCCCGGAAGAGGCAATTTCCGATCTGGCGTGGAAAAAGCATCAGATGCCGGCCTGGCACCTGATCACTAAAGAGGGTCAGGGGATCACGCTGATTAACATTGGCGTAGGCCCGGCTAACGCTAAAAACATCTGCGACCATCTGGCGGTGCTGCGCCCGGACGTCTGGCTGATGATTGGCCACTGCGGCGGCCTGCGCGAAAGCCAGACGATTGGCGACTACGTGCTGGCTCACGCCTATTTGCGCGATGACCATGTGCTGGATGCGGTGCTACCGCCGGATATCCCTATTCCGAGCATCGCCGAAGTTCAGCGCGCGCTTTACGACGCCACCAAGCAGGTTAGCGGAATGCCCGGCGAAGAGGTTAAACAGCGGCTGCGTACCGGAACGGTGGTTACCACCGACGATCGTAACTGGGAACTGCGCTACTCGGCCTCGGCGCTGCGCTTTAACCTCAGCCGCGCGGTGGCTATCGATATGGAAAGCGCGACCATTGCCGCGCAGGGTTATCGCTTCCGCGTTCCCTACGGTACCCTGCTGTGCGTCTCCGATAAGCCGCTGCACGGTGAGATCAAGCTGCCGGGACAGGCTAACCGCTTCTATGAAGGGGCGATTTCCGAACATTTGCAGATTGGTATTCGGGCGATTGACCTGCTACGCGCCGAAGGCGACCATATGCATTCGCGCAAGCTGAGAACCTTCAACGAACCGCCGTTCCGTTAAGCGCATAGATAACACGAGCAGAATAAACTCAGTCCGGATGGCGTGACATATTTACGCGGCCACCCGCCGGACTGAGCGTTAGAGAAAGAGAGTCATTCGGACCAGGGGATAATCACCATTACCCTTTCGCTATAAATTAAAACATTTATTTCTTTAGTGCTAACTATTTCTCTGACCGTAGCCACACTGCTTGTCTGAAATATTATTGTGCTAACTTCCGCAATTAAAAACTGCCTCGCCGATTATAAAAGTAAATATTCCATTAACATATCTATATCAATTGCCGCATGGTCATAAAACGCACAATAGCAGACTGGGTAACACTTGAATTACGTCTCATAACCCCTTAAATTAATTAAAAAAATTTATGTGTAACAAAACTGCCATACAGAACAGGCAGCGCTCGAGAGAGATCAAAATAATCAAAGAGTTATCTATGGCCGCTACTCTGCTATCGAATCATCATTTAATAACGTCAGGTTACTTACAACAAATATCTTGTTACTCAACCACAACAGATAAAATTGCACATGTCGCCAATATGCAATCATGGATAAGCTTATCGGTCGCCATCAGCAATGTACTATTTTCGTAAAAGTATGGAAGACAGTTTTATGAAATTAACCATAGGGAATATCCGCCTGTTTATTTTAATAGCAACTATATTTTTCTGGACGGTCGCGATCGGGCTCGTTTCCCTTGTGGTATCCTGGTTTTAAAACCGTGTTCGAAGGCAAGGCCCTGGCGTTGCCACAATCGTGACTATGCAAGAGAAAGCAAAAAGCCCGCTTAAGTTTCCTTAAGCGGGCTTCTTAAATTTGGCTCCTCTGACTGGACTCGAACCAGTGACATACGGATTAACAGTCCGCCGTTCTACCGACTGAACTACAGAGGAATCGTTTGAACGAGGCGCATATTATCGATGACGCCCGATCTTGTCAAAGGCTGTTTGCACATTTCAAATCGTTTGCCGAAAAATCCTCCACTTTGCGCAAAAAGTAGCGTTTATCCGCTTATCACTCGCCTATTCAGGCTGCGCCTGATTCTCCTCTGCCTGCGCTTTGGTACGCGGATATTTCCACAGCCACCGCCCGCTGACCATTCGACAGTAAAACAAAACGCCGCGCACCGCCCAGTCAAGCACCATCCCCAACCAGACGCCAATCACCCCCATACCCAGCACAATCCCCAGCGTGTAGCCCGCCACGACGCGACAGCCCCACATGCCGAGCATGGATACCCACATGGTGTAGCGCACGTCACGTGCGCCTTTAAAGGCGCACGGCAACGTCCAGGCCATCGCCCAAATCGGCATAAAGAAGGCGTTGAGCCACAGCAGCTCTTTCACCACCACCTTGACATCCTCTTCGCTGGTATAGAACGAAGCGATCAGGCCGGCAAACGGCGCGGTTCCCCAGGCGATCAGCGTCAATACGATCGTCGATAGCCAGAAGACGTGCCACGCCTGACGTTCAGCCTGGCCGATCTGCCCTTTTCCGAGACGCCTGCCGGTAATAATTGTCGATGCGGAACCCAGGGCGTTCCCGGGCAGGTTAATCAGCGCAGCCACGGAGAAGGCGATAAAGTTGCCGGCAATCACGTTTGTCCCCATCCCAGCAACGAACATCTGAGTCAGCAGCTTGCCGCCGTTGAACAAAACCGATTCAATGCTGGCGGGAATACCAATGCCCATCACTTCCCAGATAATGGCGAAGTTGAACGGCTTAAAGTAGCTCTTCAGCGAAATGCGCAGCGCCGGGTTAAAGCCGATCATTAATACCCAGATAGTAGCCACCGCGCCAATATAGCGGGCGATGGTTAATCCCAGACCCGCGCCGACAAACCCCATGCCGGGCCACGAAAAAATGCCGTAAATCAGGATGCTGCTGATAATGATATTCAGAATATTCATCCCGCCGTTGATCAACAGCGGAATTTTAGTGGTTCCGGCTCCGCGCAGCGCACCGCTGCCGATCAGGGCGATTGCCGCTGCCGGATAGCTCAATACCGTTAGCTCAAGATAGGTCAGCGCCAGGCCTTTCACTTCTTCTGTCGCATCTCCGGCGACAAAATTAATAATTTCCGCGCCAAAAGCATGGATAACCGCCGCGAGAATAATCGAGAACAGGGTCATTATCGCCAGCGACTGTCGCGCTGCCGCCCTTGCCCGCCGCCGGTCACGCTTGCCCAGACTGAAGGCTACCACCACGGTCGTACCGAGATCGATGGCGGCAAAAAAAGACATGATCACCATGTTGAAGCTATCGGCCAGGCCAACGCCCGCCATCGCTTCTTTACCGAGCCAGCTGACCAAAAAAGTACTCAGCACGCCCATCAGCAACACGCAGGCGTTTTCCAGCAAAATCGGGACCGCAAGTGGACTGATTTCACGCCAGTAGAGGACGCGATAGGTCTTGCGTTTTTTAAACCAGGACGTGCGTTCGACGGACTGGCGTAATGCGGAGGTGACGTTCAAGGGAGACCTTAGTGAGAAAAGTTGAAACTACATTTCAAATGATGATAGAGAAAAGCTAATCCTGCAAAGCATTTTTCCCGATAGATTGTCGCTAATAACAACAATTTGTTGATGGATGCGCCAGTTGCGCGGCGGAAGGCGAATTGATGTTTGACAAAAGTTTTTTCGCCGCTAAGATACGACTCCACAACGATTCCTCTGTAGTTCAGTCGGTAGAACGGCGGACTGTTAATCCGTATGTCACTGGTTCGAGTCCAGTCAGAGGAGCCAAATTCTTGTTTTCAGCTATCCTTGCGAATCTTTTTCAGATATTGATTCAACAGGCTAGCATGGGAACACATCCCGGTGCATTTCTGGTTTTTTCTCCTCCGTGCCGGGAAATGCGGGCACTATCTTTGTTGCGCATAGCATGTCCCACTTCTCCCTTAACAACACGCCAATTGTCAGCCTGAAGCCTGCGAAGATTTTCACATAGCACGAACGTTATCTTCTGGTTAATCCTGACGGCAGATCTGCATCGAGTGGCCGTTCCGTGCTTGAGCACCTCAGATGCACCCGGTAGCGGGATCATTTCTCTGTACGCAAGAGCTGAATCGATCATTATCAGCAGGGGTAATCATTTACTCGGCTGTCTGTTTTGCGGGGGCAATGATGGAAGAGAACAAAATGCACCAGTTGCATACCTGCTACTTTCACATTTATTCATCGATATATTGAAAGTAAAGAAATATCTGCTACAGGTATTCGCCAAAACTCCTGTCCTCACCAGACGTAGTGCGAGAATACGCTAAACGAGAGGATACGATTGAAGGCTATTATGTGAAAAATAAAAACTGCGGCCATGATCCGAGCAATGGCCTGCTCCCATTATCGCCAGTATGCCAGACAGCTTTGATTTTATATTGACAGAAAACTATCCGCTCAAGCCTGTTTCGGGCACATCAACGCACGTTGCAATGAGACAAGGTTTTAGCAAACAAAATATTAACGATACGAATCAGCATTTTTTTACCATCTGCGGTAAAATCTTTTCTTAGTATCGGAGTATCGGGTCCACTTTCACCATCGTCGCATAGCAACATTTTAGCAAAATTCCAATGCCATATATTCGATTCCATATTCGGCAAAGAGAATACCACGCCAGCGCTCCGTTTAACGCTTCATCACCATAAACTTTATTAATTTTCACTGGTATCTTCGAGTTTACCTTTAATATTCTCGTGTAATATATTGGCAGCCCTTGTACAAAGCTCAGCGAAAATAGCAATCTCTCCCTGCGACATACAGGATGCCACCTGCTCAGCCATTATGCGCCTGCTGGACTCTGCAGAATTCAGGAATTCAATACCCTTTTCCGTAATCCTCGTCAGCATTTCTCGCTTGTCGCTTTCTGCCGACTCCTGCTCAACAAAGTGCTTATCTTTCAACATCCGCAGGATCTTGGACATTTTACTACGCGCAAATCCGAGCTTTTCACCAATTGCGCTTGGAGTCATCGGCTGGAACTGACGTAAAATATACAACGTATCGTATTGCGGCCAGTTAATACCATCAGGATTAATCAGCGATCGACGTGCAACAAGTACGCATTGCAAATTCCCTAAGGCATCTTCAAATTGACGATTCAATGATATTTCGCGCTCGGAACCACTAGCCACTTTTTTATTCATTTCCATACATTCTCCTGATGCCGTATACAATAAGTTAAGCTTACCATTTTACCATAACCCTTTAAGGAAGGAAAAGTTATCCTAACCTTCGCCCCCATTGATAACATAAGAATCATCCTGTTAATCCTGAAAGATATATTCTCTGTTCAAAACATCCTCATAATCTATTAATTCAGTTATCTTGCCATCATTTATTTCAATCACATTAACATATAACAAAGAGAACTGTTTCCCATCTGGCAGAGTATTCCCATGTAGTTTATATTCAACAATGACGACATCGGGATTATTCGTATAGTGGAATCGTTCATCCTCTATAGAGTTAAAGCGTAAGGGCGCAACGCCAAAGCCATTAGCATAGTGTAAGCGAATATTTTCACGGCCAACAATCACCTCTCTATTGCGACGGAAAGGCAACGACAAACGTCCATTAACAGAGAAAAGGGATGCCAGCTTATCCGATGACTTCTCCATCACTGCCGAAATATATTTATCAAATAGTGCTGGAACCATTGTATTATCCTCTTGATGAAATTGATAAACGGTTTGCTAGACAATTTCTTTCTGCCGCTGGAAATAAACAATCATACGTTTGAAAGTCTCCTCCGACAGTTCAGGAAAGCGCAAGCCCAGTTGTGTAATACGCTTAGTCGTCTCTGGATTACCATAGGCGTTATCGCCAGTATCCAACAAATTCTCTTTAAAGAGATGAATGACTCGCCGCACAGATGTCGGGGCAGGTACAAGAATATAAAGGTTTCGCCGAACAATGTATGATGGATTATGACCTGGATGGCTGGCTGGATCGCGATTACCACTGGCCTTTAGACGAATAAGATTAACGGGACAATACATCAGTATAATAATGGGCATGCATCACATTATTGCCAGTCTCTACTGGCTGTCCCGACCACCATTTCTCACTCCATCCGGCAATGTTTGCGCAACCACTCTGCGGTTAATGAATGGCGACAGGCCAGCATCGATTCGGGTGTACCGCTAAACAATAATTTCCCCCCTGCTTGCCCGGCATAAGGTCCAATATCAATAATCCAGTCAGCCTGAGCGATCAACTCCATATTATGTTCAATAATAATGACGGTGTTTCCGCGCGCTACCAGTCGGTTAAATAGTTTCAACAGCGAGGCCACATCACTGGGATGAAGACCCGTGGTTGGCTCATCGAAAATATACATGTCACTATCATGATTTAATTGTGACGCTAACTTCAGCCGCTGGCATTCACCGCCTGAAAGATGATTTAACGATTCACCCAAGCGTAAATATCCCAACCCGACTTCGACCAGGCTACGAAAAATTGGCCTGAGCTGTGGCTCATTCAGGAAAAATTCGCCGGCATCATTAATCGACAGGGATAATACCTCAGCAATATTTTTTCCCTGATAACGATATTTCAGCGCTTGTGGGTTATAGCGCTGCCCCTGGCAGGCCTCACATGGCAACGTAACCGTATCCATAAATGCCAGATCGGTTTGTATTACCCCTAGCCCATTACATTCCGGACAGGCCCCTTTGGCATTAGCGCTAAACCACGACGCTGACACCTGGTTTTTTTCGGCAAACAGCGAACGGATCGTATCAAATGCACCGCACCAGGAAGCAATATGCGATCGAATTGAGGTATGTATCGGTTTTTGATCGATAACGATCGCCTCCGGACATTGTGGCGCCAGGGCCCCCATAACGAATGAACTTTTGCCCGATCCGGCAACTCCCGTCACAGCGACCATAACGCTTAAAGGCACGTCTACCGATAAGTTATGCAGATTATGCAATGTGGCGTTTCTTACCGATATATAACCCTTGGCACATCTCGGTTTCTTATTTATCTCTGCCCGTGAAGAGAAATATCGACCCGTCAAGGTTTGGGATTGCTTAAGTGCCGACAGGTCGCCCTCAAAGACAATATTCCCGCCTTGCTTACCCGCTCCTGGCCCTAAATCAATAATATGCTCGGCTATCGCTATCATGTCCGGGTCGTGCTCCACCATCAGAATGGTATTGCCTTTGTCGCGTAGTTTTCCAATTAAAACATTCAATTTCACTATATCTGCTGGATGCAGGCCGGTACTGGGTTCATCAATTATATAAACGATCCCGGTCAGACTACTTCCCAGATGTCGGACCATTTTCAACCGCTGGGATTCACCGCCCGATAAGCTAGGGGTCGTACGGTTCAAATCCAGATATCCCAAGCCTACTGCACACATGGCATCCAACCTTTCCAGCAATGCTTCGATCAGCGGCCTGACTTCAGGGTAATCGAGCTTTTCTACAAACAGCTTTAACTCTGTGACAGGCAGCGTTGCGCATTCGCCAATATTTTTCCCTCTAATCCGGCAGGAAAGTATTTCCTCGTTAAGCCTCATACCCTGACAAGAAGGGCAAACCTGCAAACTAACGACGCGCTGAAATTCCTCAGTTTTAGTATCTTTAGTTTCTTGTTTTAAATAACTTCGCGTAAAGCGCGTAATGACGCCTTCAAACTTTGCACTCTTAGGCCAACCGGCTAACGGCGCTTCAGGAGTGAGATTATCCGCATAAAGTAATAATTCTCGCTCCTCTTTTGAATAATCCGCGATTTTTTTATCGGCATCAAAAAGTCCTGAATAAACATAACGTTTCCAACGCCATGAGCCTGGCGCAAAAGAAGGATAACGAATAGCACCTTCATTTAACGACAGATTTGAATCAATCAGATGGTTGATATCAATAGTACTGGCAATGCCCAACCCGTCGCATGTCGCACACATCCCCGCAGGATGATTGAATGAAAAAACATTCGAATAACCTACGAAAGGTTCGCCGACACGAGAAAAGAGTAGCCGTAGCAGGGTATAAATATCTGATGCGGTGCCCACCGTCGAACGTGCGTTGCCACCAATACGTTTTTGGTCAATAATAATGGCCACCGACAGGTTTTCAATTTCATCGACTTCAGGATTACCATAATGTGGTAAGCGATGGCGAATAAAAGGTGGAAACGTGTCATTTAACTGTCGCTGAGATTCCGCCGCTATAGTTCCGAATACTAAAGAACTTTTTCCCGATCCGGAAACACCGGTAAAAATTGCTATTTTATTTTTAGGGACCTCTACATCAATATCTTGCAAATTATTTTGCCTTGCACCAATGATTTTTATAGCGTCATGGGTTTTCATCACACTATCCTTTTTTACCTGTCAATAACAATGCCATGATGGCAATTAAACAACATCCCGCGATAATCAGCGACATCGGCAGTAGTGACAACGGGTCTCCAAATCCAAGCAGTGACGGGGTTATCGCAGCGATACCAAACTGAAAAGCCCCTAAAATAGCAGAACCCGTTCCCTTTAAGTGAGAGGATGCCGCCATGGCCATACTCGCGGCATTGCCAAATGTCAAAGCCATAGTAAACATCATCATTAACAGTAGTACCGCCGCGATCTCAAACTGGAAATGAGAAATATTGTCAACGATACAAAGCAATATAGATATCACCAGCGTGCTTATCACCCCCATGGTTATGAGGTTATCTTCACCAAATTTCATAACATAGCGAGCGCTGACTATACTACCAAACATCATGGCTCCGGCGTTGATAGAGAATATTACAGCGAACTTTCCTGAGGATAAATCGAACGTCGATTGATAGATAAATGGTGATGCTGATATATAAGCAAATAGCGCCCCAAACTGGATTGAAAAAATTAGAGTATAACTAATATATTTCTTATTGCTTAGCAACTCGATAAACTGACTGATAAACTCATTCAGATTGAAAGGTAATCGCTGATGACGGGGTAAGGTTTCGCTAATAAAATGACTACTGAGCAGAGTGGAAACTAATGATATTGTAGCCATAAAAACAAAAACTACCGGCCAGATAAACCATGCAGCCACTCCTCCAAGTAATGGTGCAATAACAGGGGCGATCCCCTGTATCGCTAGCACCAGATTAAAATATCGAGCGGCTTTAGTCCCCGGGCACAGATCAGAAATAATTGCTCGGGAAAGAACGATACCAGCAGCTCCTCCCAGTCCCTGAAAGAACCGTGTAACAATGAGCAGCTGAATGTTCGTAGATATAGCGCCAGCTAATGAAGCGATGGTTAATAGGGCCATCCCGCCCAGCAATAATTTACGTCTGCCGTAATGATCGGATAATGGTCCAATAAACAGCTGCCCAATACCTAAGCCCACCATAAAAGCGGTGATGCTAAGCTGAACTTTGTCAGGCGTCGTATGCAGATCGCTGGCGATAGCTGGAAATAAAGGCAAGTACATATCAGTGGATAATGCAGCAACGGCGCTAAGTAAACCGAGAACAATAACGACTTTACTGGAAAGCAAACCTCTACTTTCATCTCTGAACATCGTACTGACTGCCGATGCCTGAACTTCTTTCGGTCGCATGATGAGCGTAGTCCTTTTACCATCTGTGGTCTGTAATAACTATACCACCAGCAAAAGTAATTGCAAAAAAGAAATCAAAATGCATAGATTGAAAACTTAAATCGATAAAAAACAACAAGATAAACAAATGATGTTTGTCTGTTTTCAAATTTAATTACCAAAAAGACATATAATGCATGCTACACTCACTCAGATGTAAATTATTGAAAGTCGCGATATCAATAACTTTTTTCGTTATCAGGAGTGCTCTTGAGCGAGGAACAGATAACCATGACATAGTTCATAATGACCGAGGTCCTGGAGTGTCATACATCCGGAAGGGTAGCGCTGAAGATGAATGCTCACTTAGGCGGAATAATGGTCCGGGAGCCGTCAGAAAAACACTCACCTTCACTGTTTACCAAAAAACGTCTCTTATCTCTCTTCTCCCTTTGCCGTTTGCTGACGCCAGGCGACAACCTCCTCACTAAGCCAGTCCTTAAAAAGCACAGCTTCGTTTTTCTTTTCTGCAACTTGCGATGAGACCAGCCAATAAGGCCACGGATAAGGCGCGGTGAAAGAGGTAAGCTGTTCCAGCTCTCCTCGGGCAATAGCATCCTGGACTAAAGAGCGGCGTTCCAGCGCAACACCTTTACCGAGCCGGACGGCCTCCAGCACCAGATTTGAGTCGTTTATGCATAGCCCGCCGGGCACAATCTCTCTTTCAAGCCCTGCCTTGATACACCAGGTTTTCCACGATTCCATGGAAAAGATAATCTTGCTCTGCGCTATCTCTGACGGCGTACGGGGTAGCTCACCGCCGTTATAAGATGGAGCAGCCACAACGATAAGCTCATCGGAGAAAAGATAATGACTCTCCGTGCCTTCCCAGTCCCCTTTTCCCATGCGGATGGCCAAATCTGCCCTTTCCTGCTGCAGATGAGTGACCGCCAGGTTTGCCTGTATTCGCAGCGTGATTTGAGGGTATTTCGCCCGAAAACGCTCAAGACGAGGCAAAAGCCAGTGGCCTCCAAAAGAGGGTACCACCGCTATCGTCAGCTCCTGTCTGCGGGGCTTTACCTGCACCAGTCGGGTGGCGTCCGCGATATGGTTCAGGGCCTCGCGTACCTGCAAGGCGTAGAGTCGTCCCTCTTCATTAATCTGCAGGCCGCGACCGTGACGAATAAACAGCTTTAAGCCGACCCTCTCCTCCAGCACTTTAATCTGCTGACTGATAGCTGAGTGCGTAACGTGTAGTTCTTTCGCCGCCAGCGTAACGCTGCCAAGACGAGCCACGGCTTCAAAACTACGTAAACTCGCAATCGGGGGAAAATCCGCCATGTTACTACTCCCTCACCGTGACGCTTAAAAGGTGACCCATAACCTGTCAGTAATACTAACCTAACCCGTAAGATACTGAAGATATTCGCCTGAATGAATTTACTGTACTGTCTTTTCATCGTCAGTAACGAAGCGTTAACCCCAGCATATTTCACCAGCACAGGAAAACAGGAATCATGAATAAGCTTATTGGCATGATGGACTCGCCTTATGTAAGGCGCGTGGCGATTTCTCTTGAACTTTACGGCGTCGAGTTTGAAAGCCATCCGCTGTCGGTATTCAGCAGCTTTGACGCGTTTTCGCAGATCAACCCTGCGGTCAAAGCGCCGACGTTGGTGCTGGATAACGGAATACGTCTGATGGATTCATCGCTGATACTGGACTATTTCGAAGCACAGGCTGCCAGGGAGCGAAAACTCCTGCCGATCGCTGCGGATGCGCTGGCAAGAGACCTGCAGGTACTGGGCTTTATGCTCGCCGCGGGTGAGAAGGCGGTGCAAAATGTGTATGAACATCATCTTCGCCCGACGGAAAAGCAGCATCATCCGTGGATAGAGCGCATTACCCGTCAACTGCTAGCGGCCTGCAGGGAATGGAATACGCTACTGGAAGATCGTCCGATTGCTACGGACCCCGATCAGGTTGCCGTGACAAGTACGGTTATCTGGACCTTTATTCAGGCCAGGATCCCCGATATTGTTGATGCGCAAGAGTTTCGTCACATTCAGTCGCTTGCCGAATTATTTGAAAATCATGCTGCGTTTAAAAAACATCCCTATCGCTGAGATGAGTTAAAGCGGAATAATAAAGAGCGCTATTCACGACAACCGATGGCGCCCGAAAACCACGGGCGCGTTCTGTTGCTGCGAGTTTGCAGGAAAAGGCGACCAGCCGCTGCCGGCTTACAACGCTGAACGGCCAATCTCCACCGGCATACCGGAGCGGCGTTCAAGCGCTTGCCCGGCGCGATTCACATCAACGCCCTCGCCCTTCACAAAAGCCTGCATCGCCGGCGTGACGGGAAGCGGTACCTTGCGGTCCGATTCATACTCCGCGCGGTTTCGCGACAGCGGCTCATGAACTTCAACCCAGCGGCTACCGTCCGGCTCGGCGGTATATTTCACCGGCTGATCGATAATCTGCACCCGCGTGCCTACCGGAACGGTATCAAACAGGTACTTGATGTCGTCATTGCGCAAGCGAATGCAGCCCTGGCTCACCCGCAGGCCAATGCCGAAATTGGCGTTGGTGCCATGAATGGCGTACAGCCTGCCGATATAAATGGCGTACAGTCCCATCGGGTTATCCGGCCCGGCCGGCACAAATGCCGGCAGACTTTCGCCCCGGCTGGCATATTCCCGGCGAGTATTGGCGGTTGGCGTCCAGGTTGGCGCCTCCTGCTTACGCTCAACGGCGGTCACCCAGTTACGCGGGGTTTCGCGCCCTGCCTGGCCAATACCAATCGGCAGAACCTCGACCGTTGTGCCTTCAGGCGGATAGTAGTAAAGGCGCATTTCAGCAACGTTGATCACAATGCCGTTGCGAACCGTGGCGGGCAGGATAAGCTGCTGCGGCACCACCAGCGTGGTGCCCGATTTCGGCAGGAACACATCGACGCCCGGGTTGGCCTCCAGCATATTGCTCAGGCCCTGGCCGTACTGAGCGGCAAAGGCCTCAAGCGGCTGGGTATTGTTCTGCGGAATCGTGATGGTCAACGGGCTGCCTACCAGACGGCTTCCTTCCGGCGGCAGCGGGTAGCTCACCGCCAGAGCGCTCTGGCTGGTGAGAAGCATAATAAAAGAACAAAGCAGTTTCACGCGCCGCACAATTTCCCTTCCTCTGTGGCGATTATCGTGAATGAATTATAGCTTCGTTTGCTATGTCATATCTGATTTATCATCCTGCTAAATTTGATAATCGATCGCCGCCTCTTCCGGCTCCATCGCCTGGCGTTTAATCTCCTCCAGCGACAGGCCTGCATTACAGAGTTCAATAAAACGCCAGACGTAATTTCGCTGCAGCTGTCCGCGCTTCAGGCCCAGCCAGACGGTATTGGCATCGAACAGATGGCGGGTATCAAGACGCGTAAAGGTATCAGACTCCCGCTCATCTCCCGACTGTTCCGCCACCAGCCCCACGCCCAGCCCCAGCTCAACGTAGGTTTTGATGACGTCTGAGTCCTGTGCGCTCAATACGATATCCGGCATCAACCCTTTACGGTTAAAGGCTTCATCGATGCGTGAACGGCCGGTTATGCCCTGGCGATAGGTGATGAGCGGCCAACGGGCAATCGCCTCGAGGGTCAACGGCGTCACCTGGGTCAGCGGATGATCTTTAGGAACCAGCAGACTGTGGTGCCAGCGGAACCAGGGAAAAGCCACCAGCGTCGGATCGTTGCTCAGACGCTCGCTGGCGATACCAATATCCGCGCCGCCGTTATGCAGCAGCGTTTCAATTTCCTGCGGCGTTCCCTGCACCAGTTCAAGACGGACATCAGAAAAGAGTTCACGGAAGGCTTTAATCACCGGCGGCAGACTATAGCGCGCCTGGGTATGCGTAGTGGCGATGGTTAAGACGCCGGAGGCATCGTTGGTAAACAGGTCCGCCAGACGACGAACGTTGCTGGCTTCATTGAGGATACGCTCGGCAATCGACAGCAACGCTTTGCCCGGCTCGGTCATCCCCAGCAGACGTTTGCCGCGGCGGATAAAAATCTCGATCCCCAGCTCTTCTTCCAGTTCACGAATATGGCGGCTAACGCCCGACTGCGATGTATAGAGCATATTGGCGACTTCCGTCAGGTTGTAATCCTGACGGGCCGCTTCACGAATAATTTTGAGCTGCTGGAAGTTCACCCTTTCCTCCGGGCTATCAGACATAACATATGCTCTATTGTTAAAGTCTGTTGTCCTTGCTAACAAATAATAAAAACCAGCAACTTATTCCATTCAGGAATATAGCTCAACTGACTAACTGTAATTCACGATTCTCCAGCGACGGGCGACTCACCAGCGACATCAGGATCTCCTTCACCGCCTGCGCCTGAGGCGACAGACTGCCGCGAGCCGACATATTGAGCGACAGCGACAGGCTCATTGACGGCGTGCTGATGCGCGCCATCCAGCCGTTGGCCGCGCTGCACAACGAACGGGCGGCGGACTCCGGCAGAACGGTGACGCCCATGCCGCTGGCAATGGCTGCCGTCAGGGTGGTAATGGATTCAATTTCACCGATAATTTTGGCCGATAAGCGACGCAGGGTGAAGGCTTCGGTCACCCTTGCGCGAACGGCGCTGTAATCGCGCGGCAAGAACAGATTCATCTCCGCGACCGCCGTCAGATCCACGCTCTGCCCCGGACAATCCCGGGTACCGACCAGGTAGAGATCTTCTTTTAGCAGCGGCTGGCTGATGATCCCGGCAACCGGGGAACGTTCATAAAGTACGGCCATATCCAGCTGACCGTCGATAAGCTTATCGTTGAGGAGGGTTCCGCTACTTTCCTGGAGATAGACCATCACTTCCGGCAGCTCGTTACGCACCGTTTGCAGCAGCGGCATAGTGATGGCCGAAGCCGCCGTGCCAGGCGCCAGGCCAATCGATACCTGGCCACTTAGCGTTTGACCGACATTATTTACCGCCAGCTGCGCCTGCTCGCACTGGCGCAGAATAGTACGGGCGTGGGTATACAAGATCTTGCCCGCTTCGGTCGGCGTGACGCCGCGTTTGGTGCGAATCAACAACTGCTGGTCCAGCTCGCCTTCCAGGGTCGCAACCTGCTGGCTCAGCGCCGGTTGTGCGATGTGCAAGACTTCAGCGGCCTGGGTCAGACTGCCGATATCGACGATTTTTACGAAATACTTCAGTCGTCTTAAGTTCATTTTGCCTCCTGTAAGGAACACCAGTACCAACACTGGCCGTTTAGATGCAGAAGGTTTTGCAATTTGCTTGCCAGCTTTTGGCCGGAGAGCTAAACGCCGCTGTAAGCCGCGTAATAAGGGATAGTGATAGCAAAGCGCGATTTTTTTGCCCGGTCAGCGGATTGCGGTATGCCCCATTAGGGGTATAAATGCACTGCAACGGTGCACGACGCGGCATGATGCAGAAAAAACGGGCACTCTGTTGAAATTGTCAGCAAACAAACGACCTTAGCCGATTCACCCTTTGACAAGGCGGAAGGGCATCGTTAATATGCGCCCCGTTCACACGATTCCTCTGTAGTTCAGTCGGTAGAACGGCGGACTGTTAATCCGTATGTCACTGGTTCGAGTCCAGTCAGAGGAGCCAGATTTAAGAAGCCTGCTTTTGAAGCAGGCTTTTTGCTTTCTGAGATATCTGACAGAGAAACGGCCTTCTTTAATATAAAAGCGCCTTAGCGCGGATCGCATACGAGGAGAGCGTCACTCCCCTGGCAACAACACCATGATCTAAAAACCTTTATCTTCAATTGGTTACACAGATAAACGAAGGGGAATACAGACTTTGAACGATCCAGGCGTTTTTCATTCTTTGTATCTTGATATAGCGTCCTGAATCCGGATCGGGACTAAAAAAGACTTTTTGCATCATACCCTCGATCATGGTGTCGGCCTTTCTCTTAGAGACTGTGGTATTGGTTAGGTGATAAATATTATTCGCTTTCTTTTCATAGTTGAAATGGTACGCCCTTTCGACGTTGTACTTCACGTCATCGACTAGCACCTTCCCGGATACATCAAAATAGCCGGTATTATTTTCCCGCATAAGCAAGAAGGTTTTAAATTTTGCATCAAAGGCAAATGAAGTTGATTCAATTCTCAGGTTGGCTGAGCAATCAAAGTCGTCTTTGCGATAAAGATGCCCTACCAGCCAGAGAAAAATCAACCCTATCACCAACACCAGAAAGAGTATGTAAATGCTTTTGGTCCTGATTTTATCCTGGTATTTCATAATCTGGCCTGTAATAATTTTCACATGAATACCAATCATCTTTCTTAACTTTTGAGTTAATGCAGTGGGCTAAAAATACTCTTGCTTCAGAGGCTTTTAATACAGATTCTGATACATTAAAGTAAAAAACGCTATTGCCTGAGCACAGCATTCCTTGTTTCTTAATAAGCTTCTGAGCCAGGGCCATCATCTTTGGCTTCTGCTCTTGAGGTATTACGTTAAAAGTTCTGACCGGGCATGAATCGACGCTCCCCAGAGAATAGATTTCATCCTCGTCTGCGGCAAAGAGTGGGCGATACAGTTCGCCTTGAATGCTCAGAAAAAGCATGACTAACGCGCACAGCGCAAGTAGTGCATAGCGGGCCTTTTTAACCCTCCCCGCAGAATATGTCTCGCTCTCCTCATTTGAACCGATGCCCCGACCGACAACCGCCCCTTCTCCTTCGCTTTCGTCATTTACCGCGAGAGCAGGATAATCCATTCTTTCAATAACAATGGCTGCAGATATCATAAAACCCACCCGCGGAACGGTAACGATAATCTCCTCGGTGCAGCCCAGGTTTCTGAAAACGGCTCTCAGATCTGAAATATACTTATTGAGGCTATGACTGGACGTCCGCAGCCCATGTGCGTCCCAGACTTTTTCAAGTATCTCATTCCTGTAAATCACATGCTCTCTGTGGTCTAAAAGGAACTTAAGCAGGCGACCGGTGGTTGCTGTTAGCGTGACGGATGCATCCTCATCCAGCCACATCAGGCCGTCATCACTTCTGAAATAGATCGTCCCTTGAATTTTGTACATCATAAACTAGCCTTACAAATTATCCTCAGCCGCACACCGTCCGCAAAACATCTGCACACATAGCATTTTATGCTGTATATAACGGTATTTTACTTGTAAATTAAATTATAGCTCCTAAAAATCGATAAAACAGAATACATATAACTAAAATAAATCACAATGGTACTATAGCTCTCATCGAAACCAGCGACGCGCCTGGCTTATCAGTATTAACTGAACGCAGAAATAACCGTATCGAGTGAGTGGGGTTTCGTGAAATCTGAGCTGAAAATGCTCCGGAGGTGTAGAAAAGAGAAATTTAAAGGCTAATGGAATGATAACTCCGCGTAATTAATTTCATGACGTATGAAATTATCTACGATGATATTATCACCCTCATGATTAACGTTCTGAATTTAGCGGGAGTGGTCACTTCCCGAGTCTCTTGTCGGGATATTTTCAGTAATTAAAAAAAACCGGATACGCTAAAGATAAAAATCATCGCGTTTACTCAAGGAATATTCCCTAAGAAAATTCCAATACAAAGAGTGTGACTATTGTTCATGGTTTAACGATAAGTACACCCTATCATTTTTAATTTATAAAAATCTATTTTGTATGCAACACATAAAATTAAACACCAAAAAAACAGCAAAAACCCGAATAATAAAACACAGAAAACCTATACCTACAGCCTTTATCTCTTTTAGAGCATCGACCACATGCCTCATTGAGGTGGGCAATGTTAGATTACTCTTAATTCGCTGAATGGTTTTATTAACGTTGAGTTAAAGGTCAACCCAAGGATGAGATCGCGTTCAGATATGACTCTATCAACTAATATTTTATCTAAGGATAAATATTTTACTCTGGGCCTGATTGAACTGCTTGGAGAAGAATTTATTGACAATTTCTTTTTGATTATAGATCTCGACTCCAACGATCTTACGGGTTCGGAGTGGATTTACTTCTCGAATAAGAACATTGTCGCCTTTGCATCCAGCGACCTGGCTTTTTATAAGTCCGAACTATTTGAAAAAATAACCGTACTTGATAAGAAAAGTAATACCCGAAGTATCCTGAATTTCTTTTTAAAGAAAGAGACCTCAGGAAATTACCATACTAAATTCCGGCTAAGTCTGCGTGAAAAGCAGATGTTAAGCATGTTAAGCAGAGGGGAAAGCAACCAGGAGATCGCAGAAGAGTTTGGCGTGAAACTTAAGACTATTTATACGCATCGCCGCAACCTGATGAATAAATTAGGCTGTAAAAACAGGATTACGTTTCAAAAATTATTTTTCAACAATAAATGTCTTTTCAAGTGAAGCATAGCTTCAGGATTATTCATAAACAGGAGTTTTACCATGAACAAATTAGCACTTATCGTTATTTCAGCATTGTCCCTGAGTTCTGCTGCGGCTCTGGCCGATACCGTTACGGTGAACGGCGGTACGGTGCATTTTAAAGGGGAAGTGGTTAATGCGGCCTGCGCAGTTGATGCCGGTTCTCTCGATCAAACCGTGCAGTTAGGCCAGGTGCGCTCAGCGAAACTTGCCACCGCGGGTAGCACCAGCTCTCCTGTTGGCTTCAACATCCAACTGAATGATTGCGATATCACCGTTTCCGAGAAGGCCGCGATCGCTTTTGCTGGCACCGCGATTAACAGTACAAACCCAACGGTACTGGCCCTGCAGGGTTCTGCCGCAGGCGGCGCGACTAACGTCGGCGTACAGATCCTTGACCGTACCGGCACCCCGCTGGCGCTGGATGGCGCGTCTTTCGGCGCACAAACCACGCTTAGCAATGGTACCAACGTCATCCCATTCCAGGCACGCTACTTTGCAACAGGCGTCGCGACTGCCGGTACCGCTAACGCGGACGCCACCTTTAAAGTGCAGTACGAGTAATTTCTTCATCAGGCAGGGAAGCACGTCGGGCCAGGAAGGCCCGTTATCCGAAAAAGACTGAGGGTAATAACGATGCAAAGAATGAAGTCAGGTCTGTTGATATTCCTGCTCCCGCCGCTGGCGCTGGCCGGTAACCAGTGGAACGTTATGCTGCCCGGCGGAAACATGCGCTTTCAGGGGATAGTTATTGCCGAGTCGTGCCGCGTTGAAGCGGGTGACCGCCAGATGACGGTCAATATGGGACAAATCAGCAGCAATCGGTTTCATTCGGCCGGGGAAGACACTAACCCCGTCCCCTTCGATATCCACCTGCAGGAGTGCAGCACCGCCATCAGCCAGCGCGTTGGCGTGGCGTTTTACGGCGTTGCCGATGGTAAAAACCCGGACGTGCTCTCGGTGGGCGAAGGACCGGGGATAGCGACCGGCGTGGGCGTTGCTCTGTTTGATAAAACCGGCAGCCAGATCCCGCTCAATGCGCCGCCAGGAAGCTGGTCGCCGCTGCACACCGGCCCGACCACCCTGCATTTTGTCGCTAAATATCGAGCCACCGGGAATCAGGTGACCGGGGGAGCGGCCAACGCTCAGGCATGGTTCTCCCTGACCTACCAGTAAACAGCGCCGGTAACAGGAAATAATTTTGAAAAAGAAAGAGATAAGCATGAAATACACACTGGCTACCCGGCGCGGGATGCGCGGTTTACTGGCGGCTCTATTACTGCTCGCCACCAGCGGTTTTAGCGCTCAGGCCCAGGCCGGCGTGGCGCTGGGAGCGACCCGCGTCATCTATCCTGCCGGGCAAAAGCAGGTTCAGCTGGCGGTCACCAACAACGACGAAAAGAGCACTTATTTGATTCAGTCATGGGTGGAGAATGCCGACGGCGCGAAGGACGGCCGCTTTGTCATCACCCCGCCGCTGTTCGCCATGCAGGGAAAAAAAGAGAATACCCTGCGCATCATTGATGCCACCAACAACCAGCTGCCGCAGGATCGGGAAACGCTGTTCTGGATGAACGTCAAAGCGATCCCGTCGATGGATAAATCAAAGCTCAGCGAAAACACGCTACAGCTGGCGATCATCAGCCGCATCAAGCTCTATTACCGCCCGGCAAAGCTGGCGCTGCCGCCGGATCAGGCTGCCGAAAAGCTGAAGTTCCGTCGCGGCGCAGGCACGCTTACGCTGATCAACCCCACTCCCTACTACCTGACGGTCACCGAACTCAACGCCGGTACCCGGGTGCTGAAAAATGCGCTGGTTCCGCCGATGGGTGAAGCCAGCGTCAGCTTACCCGCCGATGCGGGTCGCGAGATTACATACCGGACGATTAACGACTACGGCGCGCTGACTCCGCGGATGCAGGGCGCTACCCAATAACTGACGGGAGACCCATTCTCCCGGAAATAAAAATAAGAACTGACAGCCGGGCGACTTTTACCGGAGGGACTATGTCACATCTGAAATATGGACTCGACCACCTGGGCTCCCGGCGTGTTACTCCAGGAGCTGCTCGCGCATTTGCGCAGATCCCCCTTGCCCTTTTGCTGGCCTCACCGGCTTTTTACGCGCAGGCAGAACTCTATTTCAACCCACGTTTTTTAGCGGACGATCCCGCTGCCGTGGCGGATCTGTCCGGTTTTGAAAAAGGCCAGGAGCTGCCGCCGGGTACCTACCGCGCGGATATCTACCTCAATGACGGGTATATGGCCACCCGCGATATTACCTTTAATATTGATGAAAAAGGCCACGGACTGGCACCCTGCCTGACGCGCAGACAGTTGGCCAGCATGGGCGTCAACACGTCCGCCATTGCCGGTATCGATGTGATGGCGGCAGATGCCTGCGTACCGTTAACCGAAATGATCAAAGACGCCACCACCCGCTTTGATGCCGGGCAGCAGCGGCTGTACCTGACCGTACCCCAGGCGTTTATGGGCAACCGCGCCCGCGGCTATATTCCGCCTGAGCTCTGGGACCACGGGATTAACGCCGGGCTGCTGAACTACAACTTCACCGGCAACAGCGTCCATAACGACATCGGCGGCAGCAGCAACTACGCGTACCTGAACCTGCAGAGCGGGCTGAATCTCGGCGCCTGGCGTCTGCGCGATAACACCACCTGGAGCTACAGCAGCAGCGGCAGTTCGTCGACCAGTGAAAACAAGTGGCAGCACGTCAATACCTGGCTGGAGCGCGACATCACCGCGCTGCGTTCGCGCCTCACCTTGGGCGACAGCTACACCAACGGCGACGTCTTCGACGGCATTAACTTCCGCGGCGCGCAGCTCGCCTCCGATGACAACATGCTGCCGGACAGCCAGAAGGGGTTTGCCCCGGTTATCCACGGCATTGCCCGCGGTACCGCTCAGGTGTCGGTGAAGCAGAACGGCTATGAGATCTACCAGAGCACGGTGCCCCCCGGCCCGTTCACCATCAACGATCTCTACTCCGCCGGCAACGGCGGCGACCTGCAGGTGACCATCAAAGAGGCCGACGGCAGCAGCCAGGTTTTCACCGTCCCTTACTCGTCCGTGCCGGTGCTCCAGCGCGAGGGCCATACCCGCTATGCGGTCACCGCCGGGGAGTACCGCAGCGGCAGCAATCAGCAGGAAAAACCGAAGTTCTTCCAGGGAACTTTGCTGCACGGTCTTCCGGCGGGCTGGACCCTGTACGGCGGTACCCAGCTGGCGGACCGCTACCGCGCCTTTAACCTCGGCGTCGGCAAAAACATGGGGGAGCTGGGGGCGCTGTCGCTGGATATCACCCAGGCCAACGCCACCCTGCCCGATGACAGCGAGCATCAGGGGCAGTCGGTGCGTTTCCTCTATAACAAGTCGCTGACGGATACCGGCACCAATATTCAGCTGGTGGGCTACCGCTACTCGACGCGCGGCTATTTCAGCTTCGCCGACACCACCTACAACCGGATGAGCGGCTACAACGTCGAGACCCAGGACGGCGTGATTGAAGTGAAACCGAGGTTCACCGATTACTACAACCTCGCGTACAACAAGCGCGGCAGGGTACAGCTCAGCGTCACCCAGCAGCTGGGGCGTACCGCCACGCTCTACCTGAGCGGCAGTCACCAGACCTACTGGGGCACCGGTAAGGCCGACCAGCAGCTTCAGGCCGGGCTTAACGCCGCCGTCGACGATATCAACTGGACCCTGAGCTACAGCCTGACCAGAAACGCCTGGCAGCAGGGGCGCGACCAGATGCTGGCGCTTAATGTCAATATTCCGTTCAGCCACTGGATGCGCTCCGACAGCAAATCGGCGTGGCGGCACGCCAGCGCCAGCTACAGCATGTCCAACGATCTGAACGGCAGGACCACCAGCCTTGCCGGCCTGTACGGCACGCTGCTGGAGGACAACAACCTGAGCTACAGCGTACAGACCGGCTACGCCGGCGGCGGCGATGGCAACAGCGGTGGCACCGGATACGCGGCGCTGAATTACCGCGGCGGCTACGGTAACGCCAACGTCGGCTACAGCCGCAGCGACGGTATCAAACAGCTCTACTACGGCCTGAGCGGCGGCGTGCTGGCCCACGCTGACGGCGTCACCCTGAGCCAGCCGATGAACGACACGATCGTGCTGATCAAAGCCCCGGGCGCCGACAATGTGAGGGTAGAAAACCAGACCGGGGTACAAACCGACTGGCGCGGCTACGCCGTTCTGCCCTACGCCACCGAATACCGGGAAAACCGGGTGGCGCTGGACACCAATAGCCTGGCCGATAACGTCGATTTGGACGATGCGGTAGCCAGCGTAGTACCGACCCACGGCGCAATTGTCCGCGCGGAATTTAAGGCGCACGTCGGGCTCAAGCTGCTGATGTCGCTCATCTATAACGGGAAGCCGGTTCCCTTCGGCGCGCTGGTGACCTCTGACGACAGCCAGGGCAGCAGCATCGTCGCCGATAACGGCCAGGTCTACCTGAGCGGGATGCCGCTGGCGGGCAAGGTGCGGGCGAAATGGGGCGAGGGTCCGAACACCAGCTGTGAGGCCAGCTACAGCCTGCCGCCGGAAAATCAGAACCAGACGCTGAGCCAGCTCTCCACGGAGTGCCGCTAAGGAAACCATGATGATGAGAAAAACCCTGTATCTGTTGAGCGCCCTCGTCTCGCTGGCGGCCAGCAACGCCGGCGCGGCGGACAGTACCATTACTATCAGCGGCTACGTTCGCGATAACGCCTGCGCCGTGGCGGGTGAATCAAAAGATTTTACCGTCGATCTGATGGATAACGCCGCAAAGCAATTCCATGCGGTTGGGGCAACCACGCCGCTGGTCCCCTTTCGTATTGTGCTGTCGCCCTGCGGTAGCTCGGTTACCGCGGTGAAGGTCGGCTTTGTTGGCGTTGCCGACAGCATCAATAGCGATCTATTAAAGCTCGACGGCGGGGCTTCGGCGGCGGCGGGGATGGGCGTGCAGATCCTTGACGCGCAGCAGACGATGCTGCCGCTCAACGCAGCCTCATCGGCCATTGCCTGGACCACGCTGACGCCCAGCCAGCCCAACACCCTGAACTTTTATGCCCGGCTGATGGCCACCCAGCTACCGGTCACCGCCGGGCACGTTAATGCAACCGCGACCTTCACGCTTGAATTTCAGTAACCGGAGGCTGAAATGAAATGGACTCATGCACCCTGGCTGCTGGCGGTAATGATGGCCTTCGCCAGCGCCCCCCGCGCCGCCGACGTGACCATTACCGTTAACGGCAAAGTGGTGGCTAAACCCTGCACGGTCTCCACCGCTAACGCCACCGTCGATCTCGGCGATCTTTATACCTTTAGCCTGGTCTCCGCCGGCTCTTCCTCACCCTGGCACAGCGTGGCGCTTAACCTCAGCAACTGTCCGGTCGGCACCTCGCGGGTCACCGCCAGCTTTAGCGGCACGGCGGACGCCACCGGCTACTACAAAAACCAGGGTACCGCCGGCAACATCCAGCTTGAGCTGCAGGACAATGGCGGCACCACGCTGAACACCGGCGCGAGAAAAGAGGTCCAGGTGGATGACGCCACCCAGTCCGCCAGCTTCCCGCTACAGGTCAGAGCGCTAACGGTCAACGGCGGCGCTACCCAGGGAACGATTCAGGCGGTGATTAACGTCACCTATACCTACGCCTGAGCCAGGAGAACAGAGTAATGAAAAAGATAATCCCCCTGCTGATGACGCTGCTGCTGGCAGGCTGGTCGTTTAACGCCTGGTCTTTCGCCTGTAAAACCGCGGCGGGCGTGACCATTCCCATCGGCGGCGGCTCGGCGAACGTGTACGTAAACCTTGCGCCGGCGGTCAGCGTCGGACAGAACCTGGTCGTGGATCTTTCGACACAGATTTTTTGTCATAACGATTTTCCGGAAACCATGACCGATTACGTGACGCTCCAGCGCGGATCGGCCTATGGCGGCGTGCTGTCGAGCTTTTCCGGTACCGTCAGGTATAACGGCACCAGCTACCCGTTCCCCACCACCAGCGAAACGGCGCGGATGACCTACAACTCGATAGTCGATAGACCCTGGCCTACCGTTCTCTATCTGACGCCCGTCAGCAGCGCAGGTGGGGTCGCCATTTCCGCCGGTTCGCTAATCGCTGTCCTGATCCTGCGCCAGACCAATAACAAGGATAACGACGACTTCCAGTTCGTGTGGAACATATACGCCAACAACGATGTCGTGGTGCCAACCGGCGGCTGCGACGTTTCTGCTCGCGATGTGACGGTGACGCTGCCGGAATATCCCGCTTCGGCCGCCATTCCGCTAACGGTTTACTGCGCGCAAAACCAGAACCTGGGCTACTACCTCTCCGGTACTACGGAGAACGCGGCCAATTCGATATTTACCAATACCGCATCGGCCTCTCCGGCCCTGGGGGTTGGCGTTCAGCTGACTCGCAACGGCAGCGTCGTTCCCGCGAATACCACGGTGTCGTTAGGCAACGTGGGAACCTCGGCGGTCAGCCTTGGCTTAACCGCCAACTATGCGCGCACCAGCGGACAGGTGACCGCGGGTAACGTGCAGTCAATTATCGGGGTGACTTTTGTTTACGAATAACCTCCCGGAGAGTGACGGCATCCTGTCGCCCTGTTCGCTGGTCACAGAGGGCCTGGTGCGGTTGATGGAAGACGGGGGCGCCCGGCCCGTGGTGTTAACCTCAGCGTTACCGACGCTGCCCCCTGACGTACGCCGTCTGGTGGTGTTTCTCCCTGAATCCCCTGTTCGGCTACTCTCAACCCTGAAGCGTGCCGCTATGCTGCTGGAACAGTCCGCAACGCCGCTACCGATGCTGTTTCTCAGCCGCAGCCCGGCCAGTTGGCTATGGTCCACCCTGCTACACCAGGTCGCAGAGCGGCGTCAGCTTTCCGCGGTGCGGGCGGCCGCCTCCGACCTCCCGGTCCCCTGTCTGGCGGCGCTACTGCGCGACGTCATACCCGAGGGATATCCTTCCCTTGAACAACTGGCAGATGAAGAAGCGCGGGCATTGGGTAAGCGCCCTGCCGGGCTAACCCGACCGGAGCTGAACGCCATCCTCGGTTTGCTCTGCGGATACCGCGCCAGCGATCAGGCCAAACGCCGCGGCATCAGCCACAAGACGCTCTACAATCAAAGAACCGCAGGATTGAAAAAAATGGTGGAACACCACCCGCAGATGGCCGCCCGCTTTCCCGGCAGTCAGATAAGAGAACACAAAAGCGAGCCCATCGCCGCCCTATGCGCTTTCGAGCGTGAATTTGTCCATGCAATCCATAGCCGACAAATTTTCCCGGTTTTCCAGCCCATAACCGATGAACATCGTCAGCTAAGGGGGATGGAGATCCTTGTCCGCTGGCGCCGGAACGGCAGCGTTTTGTTTCCCGCTGATTTTTTACCGCAGCTACGCTCGGAATATGCGTGGCTGGTGCTCACCGCGTTTGTGCTGCAGGAAGCCGTGCAGAATATCAATCTGTACAGTGGTGAATTTTATTTCGCGGTGAATATTCCCGCGGCTGTCGCCAGCAATGAAAACCTGATTCGCATGATGGAAACCGCGCGCCAGCAGCTGCGTCAGCCGCAAATATCGCCGCGGCTGGTGCTGGAGCTTGCCGAAAATGCCGACCTCAGCCGCCACGGGAAAATAGCCGGAAATATGGCCCGGCTACAGCAGCGTGGCTTCCGAATTATGCTTGATGACTGCTTCTCGCAAAGCAGCGTGCTGTTCCCGGTGCGGGCGTTGACGTTCAACGCCTACAAGCTGGATATGGGCATCATCAATGATATGCAGCGCGATGCGCACGCCCTGGCGCTGATTAAAAGCCTCATCTACTACTGCCGGCTGATCGGCAGCCGCTGTATTGCCGAAGGCGTAGATAGCCTGGAGAAATTCAACAAACTGAAAACGCTGGGAGTCGACCATTTTCAGGGAAACGCCATCTCGGCGCCGGTTGGCAGAGAAAACGTGGCGGAGATCATACAGCAACTCTCCGGCGAAGCGGAGTATCCGTCCGGCATCGCAGTGTAGGTAACGCCCGATGAAATACATCGGGCGTTAGCGGCACTTTAGCTCAGCTCCGGCCAGTAACCACGATTGGCCTCGATCAGTTCATCGAGAATAGCTTTCGCAACCGACGCGCTCGGAACCGTTTTGGACAAGGTCAACGCCTGCCAGAGCTTTTGGTAGCTTCCTTCAACCCAGGCGTCGACAACCAGTTTTTCCACCGCGACCTGCTGCTCCATCAGCCCCTTTTGAAACAGCGGTATTTTCCCCATCGCCAGCGGTTCGGGACCGTTAACGCCGACCAGGCAAGGCACTTCAACCATCGCGGTCTCGTCAAAATTCGCGATAGCGCCGTTGTTCTCTACAATCAACAGCATTCTTTCCTGGGTATTAAAGGCGATGGCGCAGGCGAGATCGACAATAAAGGTGGCATGCGCCCCGGCATGGAAATGCGCCGCTTTGGCGCTCCGCCGGGCAACAATGTCTTTCGCCATATCGAATACCTCTTTCTCTCTCCCGGCCATCACCTCATTCGCGCGCGTAAAGTTCGGGTCCGAGTGAGCTACCTCGTAGTCGGCATAAAAATAGTATTTTAGGTAGGTATTGGGCAACGTGTCGGTATCCAGCGCAAAGACGTCCTTCACCTTTTTGAAGGTCTCAATCCAGCTTGGCGCTTTGTGCTGAAAATCCTCTTTCGGACTGCAATACCCCAGCTCAGACACATGCTTTTTTAACGTCGGCATTAAATCATTACCGGCCTTATCGGTAATGCTGGTCCACCAGCCGAAATGGTTGAGGCCGAAATAACGCACGTTCATCTCTTTACGTGATTTCAGACCAAGGATATCGGCGAATAATCCTTCAATTGCCACCGGCATATCGCAGATATTAATAATTTTAGCCGCTGGCCGTAATCGACGAGTGGCCTCGGCAACGATCGCCGCCGGATTGGAATAGTTGAGCATCCACGCGCCGGGGGAGTACGTTTCCATATAGTCAACCAGTTCAAGTACCCCGGCAATGGAACGCATACCATAAGCGATACCGCCAGGGCCACAGGTTTCCTGGCCAATCACGCCATGCTTAAGCGGTATTTTCTCGTCCTTTTCGCGCATCTCATAGAGGCCGACGCGAATATGGGCCATCACAAAATCAACGCCGGTAAAAGCTTCCTGCGGATCGGTGGTGTAGCTAAAAGCCACTTGCGGATAACGTTCAGCCACCAGAATCGCGCAGGCTTCACCGATCACGCGCTGGCGATCGTGATGATTATCATAGAGACGAATTTCGCTCAGCGGAAATCTGTCCATATTTTCCAGCAGCATCATAATAATCCCTGGTGTATAGGTACTGCCGCCGCCAGCTATCGTAACAACAAATTTATTTTGCATCTTCCACCTCATTATTCATGTACATCTAAATAGCGATCCACAGCATTACGGATTTTATTCACCCCTAAACCATAAATAACCTGAACGTGATTACCTTTGATAATGACGCTGGTACCGCCGCTGGTTTTCAGAATATGTTCCTGAATTAATGCCGGGTCCCGCACGTCAACCCGAAGTCGGGTAAAACAATTGCCGACAGAACACACATTGTCTTTCCCGCCAAGCCCCAGAATGACCTGTTCACCGGAAGCCTTAGCTGGGACGCTTGCGCTCGCCGCTCGGCTTAGCGCCTCATCCTGTTGTTCCTGGCCTGGCGTTCGCATCCTGAAACGCAGAATCAGGAATTTACCGATAAAATACATCGCCGCTGTTTCCGCTAACCCCAGCGCGACAAAAACAGGCCAGCGCGTCAGATGGGCTCCCGCCGGTATGTTATAAACAATAAAATCGATAATGCCGTTGGTTGCGCAGACCCGAACATCGAGCAGCCACGCCAGCATCTGGAAAAAGCCATCCACTAACGAATAAACCAGCCATAACACCGGTGCGGTGAAGATAAATAAAAACTCAAAAGGTTCGGTTATCCCGACGAAGAAGGAGGTCACAATCAGCGGGATAAGCGTGACTTTCAACTTTTGTTTATTTTCAGGTTTCGCCGTCTTATAAAAGGCCAGGGCCATTCCGGCCGTGCCAAACATTTTGACCATTCCATAAGTCAGGAATCGCGCCGAGTCGCTTAACGCTCCCCCGGTGTTATCGGCAATTTCAGCGAGGAAAATGGGCTTTGCCCCGACTATCGTCTGCCCATCAATTAACAGCTGTCCGCCAATAGAGGTAAAAACGAAGGGTGACCAAATGAGATGATGTAAACCGGTCGGGATAAGAAAACGATTGAGAAAACCATACAGAAAAACGCCGGCGGCGCCGAAAGTTTTCATGACGCCGGTCAGCGCCGATATACCGTGTTCAACAATTGGCCAGAAATAGACCGTGGCGATGGCAAACACGCCGACCAGCGGGATCATTACGATCAGAACCAGCTTACTGTTGCCATAAATTGAGAATGCGCCGCGAAACTCGATATCGACAAAGCGGTTATGAATGAAAGCCACCGCGCAGCCCAGAATGATGCCAAGAAACACGCCCATATCGATGACCTGGAAACCGAAAATAAAGGTTTGCCCGCTGCCGTAAAGCTGCGCGTTGCTGCTCCCCTCAACAAGCCGCCTGGTCAGAGTAAGCCAGCTATTGTTGGCCGCCAGGTACATAAACCAGGTCATTGCGGCGACAAACGCGGCTTCCGCTTTGCGAGTTTTTGCCAACCCGCTCGCCAGACCGAGGCAAAAGAAGAAGCCAAGATTGTTCATGATTGCCCAGAGCATACTGGAAGCATATTTCCCCAGCAGGAAAAGCGAGCTGTCTTCTGCCACCCATAATTTATTGGTGGTCATACTGAGCAACGCAATCAACAGACCCACAACCGGCAGATATAAAACCGGCCCAATCATCGCCCTGGAAAAATCTTGTAATTTTTTTACCCCGATCATCCTCTTCCCCTCTCCTGCTTATCGACTGCCAGCGCTCAGAACTTGCGAATCAGCCTATGCGCCAGAGGGGATTAATCAGAGGAGATAAAGTGTCATTTGTGATGAAAGTCATATATCTTCGGAAGTAATAGATATATAAATAAAAACAAATAACTAGATGACCAGTTTATGAACACCTTGCGAATGAAAATATTTAATCTAAAAATCATATAGTTACATTTATTCGCCAACAATTCACTTCGCCATGAGACATCTATAAGTGATATACAAATCCATTGCCGAACGGCTGAAAAATCGCATCAACAGCGATGAGTTTGAAGTCGGAGATGCGTTACCGAGCGAGAAAGCGTTAGCCAGCGAGCTACAGGTATCAGTGATGACCATCCGCAAAGCGCTAACGCTGCTGGAAAGGGAAAAATTGATCGTCAAACGCCACGGCAGCGGTTCATACGTTGCGCGAAAGAGCAATTATCACGGCGGGGAGCTTGATGGGTTCAACTATCAGATGCATATCGTTGGCGAGACCAACTATCGCAACAAGGTCATCGAGTTCACTATGCTCGATGCGCCTCTGGCCATCGCACAACAGTTAAAAATTGAGCCCGGAGAAAAAGTCTATTATGTCAGGCGCATTCGGATGATTGATGACGTGCCCATTCTGATAGAAAACAGCTATATACCGGTAGCGATTTTCCCATGGCTTAGCATCGGAAATCTGGAAAGGTCAAAATTTAACTACTTTAAGAAGGAGTGCAACATCACCATTCTGGAAAGCCACCGTAGCTATTCCCCGGTTCTGGCCACCCGCGAACAAGCGGAACTCCTGCAGGTTGCGCAAAACAGCCTGTTGCTACGCGTGCAATCGATCAGCTTTGCGCAGAATAATCTCATCGTCGATTTATCCGATATTTACCAAAATACCAATAAATACAATGTAAAACATATCACTCGCCGTTGAAGGATAGTTAAGCCCGGAGTTTCGGCTTCTCCAGCGGCGCGTCTCTCAGCCGTGATGCCCGCCAGCAGGTCTGCGGCAAGGTTGCGAAGCGGCAGCTGGCGGTTCGGCTCCGTTACGCTTACCAGCCGCAGACGTTAGTCTCTTCGTCGGACTCGTAGCCGCGCACGATATTAATCAGATCTTTTACCGCATCGGCAGCCGTCTGCGGATCCTGCAATTCAGCCAAAGTTGCAAATTCACTGTCGACCGACACGCCATTATTATTGTTGGTTACCGTTACGATAAATCCCTTATCCCCGGCGTTATCGACTGAGAGATCGGAAATAAGCTCAGCGATGGCCTGCGCTGCGATATCAGGCACGTACAGAGCCATGGGCTTAAGATACACTTTTTCTTTTTTATCTTTATTATTGCCGTTGATTACCGCTAACGCATAACCTTTATTTTCACTGTTCATATTATCCCTCGATAAGAATTTTAGGATCAACGTAAAAGTCGACGTTAAATACGGTGTCTTCCGTTAACGCCTCAATGCAGTGCCATTTTTCGGGTGGGAAAACGCCAAACTCCCCTTCAGCAATGGTCAGGGTTTCGACCGGATCCGGGCTGGTCTCATCAGCGTAGCCCAGATAGCGTATCGCGCCGCACATCACCGACAGTCGTGGGTAGACGCCCTGCCGGGTGCCCGCGTCCAGATGCCGCTTCCAGATCGACGCTGGCGCCGTCTCTTTTGTCCACAGCGGGGTGCTACGGGTATGCACATAGTGGGTCGGGATGATGATTCGCTGCATGATTCTGCCTCTCTTTACGCCCGCGGCACGGGGCCGAAAACAGGAAAATATGTTGCATATCATATACCCCTTTTAATCACTGAGGGTATTATTTTTTATCAAAATCGTTTCCCCCCTCTATTTCTACCCATTAGGGATTAGACCACTTACTAAAATAAATACGGGCGAATTCAGCTACGCTAAAGTCGCCCGCAAATAAACACAAATGACTTATTTCCCTGCTGAAGTAAGCGGCCCCGGTTTACCGATCAAATAGCCCTGAACCAGATCACAACCTAATTTTCGTAACGACTTCAGCTGTTCTTCCGTTTCGACGCCTTCTGCCACAATTCGCATATGCAGGCTTTTACCCATGCTGATGATCAGGCGCACGATATCCAGATCGTCTTGCTGATGGGGTATATTAATAACAAATGATCGATCGATTTTTATCTTATCAAACGGGAAATAGCTTAAACGCGAGAGCGACGAATAGCCAGTACCAAAGTCGTCAATAGAGATCTGCACGCCAAGCTCACGCAGCTGACTCAGGATCTCTAACGAGCGGGTATTTTCATTAAATACGTCAGACTCGGTAATTTCCAAATCCAGCCGATACGGATCCAGCCCGGTTGTTCTTAAGATAGTTACCACGGTATCGGTCAGTGAACTGTTCATTAACTGAACCGGCGACACGTTAACCGACACCTTGAGCGGCGACGACCAGCTGGCGGCCGCTTCACAGGCGGTTTTCAATACCCACTCGCCTAACGCATTAATCAGGCCGATTTTCTCCGCCACCGGGATAAATTCCGTCGGCGGAACGCTGCCGCGTAGCGGATGAAACCATCGAACCAGCGCTTCATAGCCGTAGATTTCACCATTCATGGCATCGGCAATCGGCTGATAGTAAACCCTGAACTCCCCTCTCTCGAGCGCCTGCATCAGGTCATCTTCGAAAGATTTATTCTCCTGCTGGCGCTGAAGCATACCGGGGCGGAATATCTGGACGTAACCGGAGCCCTCTTTTTTCGCTTCATACAGCGCCAGGTCGGCGCATTTGTATAAATAGTCGGTGCGGCTTTCTCCGTCAGAGATGACAATCCCGATACAGGCGCCGATCTGAATCTGCGAGTCGTAAATCTGATACGGCTGGCTAATCTTTTCCCGGATCACCGTTGCCCGCTCCAGCGCCATCTCTTCGCTAAGATCGTGGGTCACCAGAGCAAATTCGTCTCCCCCCAGTCGGTACAGCGTTTCTGACGTTTTACGAAAAAATGAGAGACGGCTGGCCAAATCCTGCAATAGCTTATCTCCGGCGTCATGACCCTGCGTGTCGTTGACGTCCTTGAAATTATCCAGATCGAACAACATAACCACCGCCGAGCCGTGATAGGGCCGCACCTGGTTAACCACCTCCTGCAGGCGTTGCCAGAAAGAGAGCCGGTTGGGCATCCCGGTCAGCGAATCATGATAGGCATCGTACTGCAGCCGACGGTTTTGCACCTGTAGCTTTTCTTTGGAAGCCTGCAGATCGGTAGCCAGTAATTTCATCCGCACGTGAGCGCGACGCAGGGTGTTATTCTGCTTCAGCATCAACATCCCGAGCGTGATACAGAGAATAATCAGCAGAATAGAAATGGCCGAATAGATGTAATAGAGGTTCTGTATTTTATCGTGGGTGAGATTAACCAGATTAAAATCCTGGGCGAGAGAGGTGGACGCGAGCGAGGTCAACGGCCCGTCCAGGGTGCTCATCTCTTGTAACATCAGCTTCAGCTGTGCTGTCGTCATGGTATCCAGCTGCTTATCCAGCCGGTCCAGAAGAGTAATCAGGCTGTCAAC
Organism: Klebsiella sp. K5-306; assembly: GCF_051835185.1. Lineage (NCBI taxonomy): Bacteria > Pseudomonadati > Pseudomonadota > Gammaproteobacteria > Enterobacterales > Enterobacteriaceae > Klebsiella > Klebsiella sp. K5-306. Next base: position 43,164 of record NZ_JAIFJY010000001.1, on the reverse strand, counting down.
TATCGCCTTACGATGAGGATCTTTGCCGATAAACTTTCCCAAATCACCCTGCTGCAGCAGCGCAATCTGGCTCATCATGATTTCCAGACGCAGGCGCACCTCATCGTGGTCGCTTCCCTTTACCTCCAGCCCCATCGCACTCAGTCGCGCCTCAAGACGCATGTACTCGGAGACTATCTGGGAAACGGACCACGAATCAGTATAACGGGTTAATTTTTGCAGCTCACTTTGCCGCTCATGGACCAGATAAGTAATGTAACCGGTCACAATGAAGAGCGACAAAATAATGGCAGTGAGTATTCGATTCAAGATCAAACCCTTACTCAATTATAATCTTCGAAACCTGCCATGCCGAACGGGAATAATAAATCTGATTCTGCAATTCCGGGCTACTGTCGTAGGGATAAACAATAAATAAAGGCCCTTTATCACGAATGCGCATATATTCGCCGTTCATTTTTAAAGCCAAAATTACTGGAAATTTATGAAAGTCATCGATGGGAACAATGGTGGTGTAATCATTCAGCGCCAGCACCCGCGCCGACTTGCCTTTGGCACCGACTAAATCCATGAGTTTACTGAGGGAAACGCCGTCAAAGCGAACCTTTCCCGAATACCACGGGGTGGTTGTTACGATCGTTTCCATGCCCAGTTTTTCCAGTGCCGCCACATCAAAAACGGCGGTATCGCCCTCATTCGTATTAGTAATCAGGCCGGAAATAGTTAAAACGGGTTTACCCACGGGCGCCGGCAGTTTTTCTGCAAAAGCGGAAGGCAAAACCATGACACAAAATAAAGCTGCAAAAATTAAACGCATTTAACTCACCCTTCCGAAATTGGAGACTTGTTAATTGTAAACCATTTAAGTCATTTCTTAAAAGGTGTCCTCAGCGGGTACAAAAATTTAAATTAAACACAATAAGCCAAGTCCTAAGCTCGCATTCCGAACGGCCCAGCCGGGCTGCACCCGGCCGGTCAGGCAAACGCTTAATGCCTTTAAACACGCAGAGCAGGTAAAAATCTTTTCACTTGCCCTTCTGCGCGGTAGTCTCAGGACAGGCGCGAATTCGGAAAGCGTCTCATTCCAATAATTAGAAACTTAGCAACAGACAGGACAGGTATGGAATCAACGTTAATTTCTCAGGGCTCCGGCAAGGAGGCATGTTCTCTCAACCGCGCCCGCAGAGCGGCCTGGGGCAGCTTCGCCGGGGCCGTGGTCGACTGGTACGACTTTCTTCTCTATGGCATCACCGCCGCGCTGGTATTTAACCGGGAGTTTTTCCCGCAAATCAGCCCGGCAATGGGTACCCTCGCCGCGTTTGCCACCTTCGGCGTCGGTTTCCTCTTTCGCCCGCTGGGCGGCATTATCTTCGGTCATTTCGGCGATCGCCTCGGGCGCAAACGCATGCTGATGATGACGGTGTGGATGATGGGGATCGCTACCGCCTGCATCGGTCTCCTGCCCTCGTTCAACCAGATAGGCTGGTGGGCGCCAGTTCTGCTGGTTCTGCTGCGCGCCGTACAGGGTTTTGCGGTGGGCGGAGAGTGGGGCGGCGCGGCGCTGCTGGCGGTTGAGAGCGCGCCGAAAAATAAGAAAGCGTTCTACAGCAGTGGCGTGCAGGTGGGTTATGGCGTCGGATTGCTGCTCTCAACGGGGCTGGTGTCGCTGATAAGCGCCTGTACCACCGATGCGCAGTTCCTTAGCTGGGGCTGGCGTCTGCCGTTCTTGTTTAGCGTCGTGCTGGTGCTGGCGGCGCTCTGGATCCGCAACGGCATGGCGGAATCTGCCGAATTTGAACAGCAGCAGCGCGAACAGCAGCAACAGCCGCAGAAAAAGCGTCTGCCGGTAGTAGAAGCGCTGTTCCGCCATCCGGGCGCGTTCTTAATGATTATCGGTCTGCGCCTGTGCGAACTGCTGACAATGTATATCGTCACCGCCTTCGCGCTTAACTACTCCACGCAGAATCTCGGCCTGCCGCGCGAGCTGTTTCTTAACATTGGCCTGCTTGTCGGGGCTATCAGCTGTCTGACGATCCCCTGCTTCGCCTGGCTGGCGGATCGCTTTGGCCGACGCCGCGTCTATATCACCGGGGCGCTGATCGGCACCCTCAGCGGCTTCCCGTTCTTTATGGCGCTCGAAAGCCAGTCATACTTCTGGATCCTGTTTTTCGCGCTCATGCTGGCGAATATTGCGCACGATATGGTGGTTTGCGTCCAGCAGCCGATGTTTACCGAAATGTTCGGCGCCAGCTATCGCTACAGCGGGGCCGGAGTGGGATATCAGGTCGCCAGCGTCGTCGGCGGCGGTTTTACGCCGTTTATTGCCGCCGCTCTGGTCACCCTATCCGGAGGCTCCTGGCATAGCGTTGCGATCTATTTGACCGTGGGTTGCCTGCTATCTGCCCTTACGGCGATGCTGATCAAACCTTGTCGCCACGGCGATGAACCGCTTTAAGGAGTTACCATGATTCAGGAGCCCTGCTGGCCGCAGCGCTTTCATCACCAGCAGCTGCCGCTTCACTACTGCGCCGATCCGACGCTTGCCGAGCAGCCGCTGTTTGACCGGGCACGCGACGGGGAAGCGGTGGCCCAGCTCTGGCAGGCCCCGCAGGGATTTGTGGTGCCGGGAAGCTATCGCAAATTTGCCGAACTCCCGGCGGTAAGCGAGCAGTTTGCCAGCCGGGGATGGCCGGTCTGGCAGCGCCGCTCCGGCGGCGGCCTGGTCCCGCAGGGGCCGGGAATTGTCAATCTCAGCCTGGCCTGGCCGGTTTATCACTCGCTGGGCGAAGCCGCAGAGCCGATTTATCTTTTCCTCTGCGGCCTGTTGCAGCGTACGCTTTCAACCTTTGGCGTAGCCAGCCACTTTCAGGCGGTCAGCGGTTCATTTTGCGATGGTCGCTATAATCTGGCCTGCGGCGAAGGCGGGCAGGTGCGAAAAATAGCCGGCACGGCCCAGTACTGGCGCCCCATGCCGGCAGGACGGGGCCATGTGGTCCTCGCGCACGCGGTGATCCTGCTGGACGTCGAGCTGCAGGCTGCCCATCGGGCGGCCAATGATTTCGAAGCCCGGCTCGGCAGCGGACGGGTATACCGCGCCGAGAAAACCGTGACGCTTGCCGAACTTGTGACACAACCAGCCGATTTGCTCCCCCGCTTTCGCGAGGCGCTGGTGCAGGAGTTACAGAATATTAGCTGAAGGTCGTCTTCAGATAGCGGCTAAAGGTCTCTACTGCCCGCGATACGCGCGGCGCGTAGGGGCGAATAACGTAGAGACTTTCCGCAAACACATCCACCGGCCGCCATTCCGGCAAGAGCTCCTGTACCAGCCCGCGGCCAATCGCCTCCCTGGCGCTAAAATCCGGCAGTAAGGCAATTCCCAGCCCCGCCAGCACCGCATCGCGCAGGGATTCGCTGTTATTGGTGGCGAAGGGTCCCTGCACCTTAACGCTCACCCGCTCATCGTTGCGCTCGAAGGTCCAGTGCGGGCTTTGCGGCCCGCGCGGGTAGGTCAGGCATTGATGCTGACGCAACGCGTCAGGCGAATCGGGGCGACCAAAGCGGCGAATATAGTCCGCCGAGGCGCCCACCAGGGTTGCCGTACGGCACAGCGGCCAGGCTACGTGGGTCTCCGGCAGCAGCTCGCGACGACAGTGGCGAATGGCAATATCAAACCCTTCGCTGGCGAGCGACACCAGCCGATCGGTCACCTCCAGCTGCAGATGAAGCTGCGGGTGCTGATGCAGAAAAGGCGTGATGGCCGGAACCAGCTGCTGTCGAGAGAACGCCACCGGCGCGGTAAGGCGCAGCGTTCCGCGCAGCGGGCCGCCCTCATCGTCGCAGGTGCCGGTAAAAATCTCGCGGATCTGCCCAAACGGTTCGTTTAGTTCCGCCACCAGCCGCTGGCCATCTTCGCTTAGGGTCACGCTGCGGGTGGTGCGGTGCACCAGCGTCTTGCCGGTGACTCGCTCCAGTTCGCTTATTTTCTGGCTAATGGCGGACTTGCTGACCGCCAGCTTTTCCGCGGCGCGAGTATAGCTTTTTTGCTCCTCCAGTACCGTCAGCCAGTACAGGTGGGTCCAGTAAATGTCCGGGCGGATTTCGCTCATCATGATTGTTCACAGAGAAAAACAATGAGTTCAAATATAGCGGTTTTTACCGACTTCAGCACGAGGTAGCATCTCTTTCACCGAGGTAAATCTGACAATAAGGACCATCTGCTATGCCATTACTGACGTTTGATATCATTGAAGGACGCAGCGAAAACGAGATCAAAACCCTGCTGGATGCGGCACATCGCGCCGTTGTGCAGGCGTTCAAGGTGCCAGAGCGTGACCGCTACCAGATTGTTCACGAAAACAAAGCTCACCATATGATTATTGAGGATACCGGGCTGGGGCTGACGCGAAGCCGGGACGTAGTGGTGGTGAGGGTTTATACCAGCCCGCGCAGCGAAGCGCAGAAGCAGCTTTTTTATGCCACTCTGCAGGCTGAGCTTAAGGAGCACTGCGGTCTGAGCGGCGAGGATCTCATGATCTCGGTGATCGGCAACCACAAGGGGGACTGGAGTTTCGCTCACGGCGTAGCGCAGTATATTACTGGCGACCTTTAGCCCTGCCGACGATGCGACTGGCGCACGATGGGCTCCCCAGTGCGCCACGTCGCCGTCGGCCCTTCAGCAGCATCAATGAGCCGATTCAACGCCTCTTCCACCAGCCGCTCGCGTCGCTGATCGTAGGTCGTTAGCTGCCATTCCGGCGCCGCCGCCTCATCGATATTATCGAAACCGACAATACCCATCGTTAAATCGCGCTCGCGCAGCGCCTGAAGCGCGCCTATCGCCAGAATATCGTTTTCACAAAACAGGGCATCTACTCTTTCGCCTGCGGGCGTCGCGTCCAGATAGTCACTCATCGCCGCATATCCCCGGGTACGTAAATACTGGCCGGCAACCAGCAGAGTATCAAGCCGGCAGCCTGCCTGCTCCAGCGCCGCTTCGTATCCTTCCATCCTCATTAAATGGTGGGAAGCGGTATCCGGACCCTTCATATAGCCAAAAGTGCGATGCCCCTGCGCCAGTAGCAGTTCAGCAAGCTGCTTTCCGGCAAGCCGACCATCGATATTGACCACCTGGATTTCCGGATGATCGGTATTACGGCCAATCTGCACCAGCGGAACGCGATGAATTTCAGTGGCAATCGCGATAAGTTCCGGTGTCAGCACCGTGGCCATAAACAAGATACCGTCAACCTGGAGCTGGTAAGCCAGCGCCATCGCTGTGCGGGTATTTTCTTCATCGGTGACGTTAATCACCAGCGCCATGTAGCCACGATTCTGCAGCTGGCGAGTCACTTCGTTAAGCAGCAGCACCATGTTGGGATTGCGTAACTCGTCGACCGCCACGCCAATAATATGCGTTTGCTTTTGCGTCAGGCTACGCGCCAGTAAATTTGGTCGATATCCCAGAATATTAGCGGCTTTCATCACCTCTTCCCGGGTTTTGGGCTGGATGGAGGCCCCGGGGGTAAATGCCCGGGAAACCGTCCATTTGGAGACGCCAGCCAGTAACGCAACGTCGCTGGCGGTCGCTTTTTGTCGTTTTGGGGCGCTCATACTCGGTTTTAACGTTCCTGATAAAAAACATCCAATAGAACGTAAAATACAGCAAGATAGAATCCGCTCAACAAAAAACGCGCCGCGTTCTCCCGCCCCCCGGAGGGAAAACGCGGCCCGTTGTCACTGACTTAATGTGGCGTTGAGGGCATCAATCGACGTCCGTAGCCCTGCTTCAACGCTCATCGTCAGGTCCTCCATCTCCAGCGACACATAACCGTTATATCCGGTCATGCGCAGCACCGAGAAGAACTCTTTCCACCACTTCAAATCCTGTCCACAGCCAACCGCCACGTAGTTCCAGGTGCGGGTTTTGGTCTGCGTGACCGGCTGGTATTCCAGTAAGCCGTCGACATCCGCCAGCCCGCGTTCAATACGCGCGTCTTTACCGTGGACGTGATAAATCACCCCTTCAAGCTTACGGGCTGCGGCAATCGGGTCTGCCCCCATGGCGATCAGATGCGACGGATCGAGATTCATGCCGATTATGTCGCCAACCGCATCGCGCAGGCGCAGCAGCGTGCTCGGGTTGTAAACCAGCTGGCTGGGGAATTCCTCGAGAGCAATCTGTTCGATGCCGTGTTCAGCCGCATGGCGGGTAAAAGCCTGCCACCAGGGAATAGCAACCTCGTTCCACTGGTAATCGATCACGCCTGGCATATAGTCCGGCCAGGAAACCGTCGAGGTGATCCAGTTAGGGATTTTATCGTCCGGCCCGCCGCCCGGCAGGCCGCTCATCATGACAATCTTTTTCACCCCCAGCTTTGCCGCCAGCTCGACGGTACGATAGCTGCTGGCGGTATGCTTCTCGCCCAGCGCGCCGGGGGCCAGCGGGTTACCCGAACAGTTCAGCGCAACGATCTCCATTCCGCGCTTTTCCAGTTCTCCGCGAAACGCCGCCAGCGCTGCCGAAGAAGCCAGCAGTTCTTCAGTTTTAACATGTGGACAGGGCGACCAACCGCCTGCGGTCATCTCCACGCCCGTAATGCCGTACTGCTTGACGCGATCGAGCATTTCCGGGAACGCCAGGCCGGCGAGAACATCGGTACAGAGTGCCAGTTTCATATTCTATCCTTCTTAAATGAGTGTCCTTCGAGGATCTGCATAAACGCGTCTTTGCTGTCGGCGCTAGCCAGCAGCGTGGTTTTCACTTCGTCATCAAGCAGGTCTGCCAGATCCGCTATAACATCAATGTGTTCATTATTTTTTGCCGCCACGGCGACCACAAGGAAAGCCACTTTCCCCTCCCCCCAGCCCACGCCATCCGGGAACTGAAACAGCTGGAAACCGGTTTGCCGCACCAGGTCGATCCCCTCTTTGCTACAGTGGGGCATCGCCACTCCCGCCCCGAGCCAGGTAGAGAGCGCCTTTTCGCGATCCACCATCGATTCAAAAAAACCCTCGCTGACGTAGCCGCTGGCCTGCAGGGAATCCGCGGCAATACGCAGCGCCTTTTTCTTTGAATTCGCCCGACAGCCAATAAAAATATCTTCTGGTTTCAGCGTTAACATGCGCCTCTCCCTTCGTTAATGGGTCAGCGGTAGAGCGCCGGACACTCCGGCAGAGAGACCGCGTGCTTTTCGCCATCCTTCAGCGATGCCAGGCCAGCATCGCATACCATCGCCACGACAAATCCGTCCCACGATGATGGCCCGCTCATCTCCGCCCCCAGGTTTACCCGGTCAACGAAATTCTGCACCTCGCGATCGTAGGCGGTGGCGAAACGTTCCATACAGGTTTTGGGGATAGCACGGCTATAACCCTGTGCCGAACGGACGGTGGTGAGAGCCTGTTCGGTCAATGCGCTAATGGCATTTTCGCCAATCACTTCGCAGCGAATGTCGTAACCATAATCGCAGTTAACAAACAGCTCATCATCAATACGTACGCCGGATTCGGTTTCAAAAATCACAATCAACGGATCCTGCAGATGCGCGCAGGCTCTGCGCGTTTTCTTCTGTGGTTTATCGACGCGTACCGAAACGATATTTTCGTTAAGCAGATAGCGGATAATATCGATCTCGTGGGTCGCCGAATCGTTAATCGCCATCTCCAGGGTGTAGCTTTCTGGCACGGAGGCGTTGCGATGTGCGCAATGGATGAGCAATATTTCCCCCAGTTCACCGCTATCCAGAGTCGCTTTAAGCTGGTTGTACCCTGGGTCGAAACGGCGCATAAAACCCAGCTGCAGCATACGTTTGCCGTAGGCCACTTCAGCATCAATAATCGCTTTGGCTTCATCCGCGGTTGGGGTCAGCGGCTTTTCGCAAAACACCGGTTTACCTGCCTTGATGGCGGCCAGAATTTGTTCTTTATGTACCGGACCAATAGAGCAAATAAAGATCGCATCCACGTCGTCCGATTGAATCATTTCGACCGCATCGTAATAGGGTTGAGCGCCATATTCGCGGGCAATAGTGTCGGTAACATTACGATTGATATCGCAGACGGCGCTGACCCTGGCGTTCTGAATCACCGTCTGAAAACGCTGGAGATGATCGCGCCCAATCATACCTAAACCAATTAAACCGATATTAACTGTCATATATTCCTCCATGTCGCTAAATCAGAATCTGAATTTTTGTTCAATTTGTTCAAGGGTTAAGCCACGGGTTTCCGGCAAGAACTTCACCAGCAGAATCAGCATTATGACGTTGGTTACCGCGAAGAAACCGAAGGTCATTCCGCCGCCGTAGCTGTTGAGTAAAATCGGGAAAATAGACTGAATGATGAAGTCAAATATCCATAAACCGAATACCGCAAAACCCATACCCAGACCGCGCATCCGCAGCGGGTAAATTTCCGCGAGCATCAGCCAGAACACCGGTGCGATCCAACCCTGCATAAAGGTCAGAAACATCAGCATCAGGGCAAGGATGATGTAGCTGGCGCCGGTAAAGTTGGCGTGCAAGCCACTGACGCCATCAACGGTTTCCATATGGAAGAAGAGCTTGAACGAGAGACCAATCAACACCAGGCTAAGGGTGACGCCGATCTGTCCGGTAAAGAACATTTTCCGTCGGGAATGCCTGCCAATTAACAGCATCCCTAGTAGCGTGGCCAGAATAGACACGACGCCATTAGCCACGGCGCCGGTCACCGCCGCCGCATCGCCAAGTCCGGTGGCTTTCAGCACCGTCGGCGCATAGTACATAATGGTATTCACGCCGGTTACGCGCGTTGCCAGCACAATCATCAGCCCGATCAAAATCAGCTGCAGCACCCATTTTTTCTTCAGCTCGTCAACAAATCGGCCATGGTTGATGCCAATCTGACTCACCTGCTGGATATCGCGGATCTCCTGCTCCACCTCTTCAGGCCGACGAATCGTTTTCAGCACCGCAACCGCTTTGTCTATTTGCCCCTTACGCACGAAGAAGCGCGGAGACTCCGGCATTACCAGCATTCCAATCCACAGCAGCGCGCCGGGCAGCGCCGGAATAGCCAGCATCAGCCGCCAGTTGTGCGACATGTCGGGATAGAAATTGACGATGGAAGCGTTGACGGAGTAAGCGAGAAACTGCCCGGTGACGATCATCAGTTCGTTGACCGTCACCAGCCGTTCACGCTGCGCGGGCCGCGCCAGCTCTGAAATATAAATCGGCACCGTCACTGACGCACAACCAACCGCCAGGCCGAGGATAAAGCGGGCGATTATCATCGACGACATATCCCACGCGACGGCGGTACCGAGGGCGCCAAAGATAAAAATCACCGCTACCCACAGAATATTTTTCCGCCGCCCCTGGCGGTCGGACAGCCAGCCGCCGCCAACGGAGCCGATTGCCGCGCCGAATAATAAAAACGATGTCACCAGCCCTTCCTGCAGAGGAGTGAGGCCAAGATCGTTCTTCATGAAAATCAGCGCGCCGGAAATAACCCCGGTGTCATAGCCAAAACACAGCCCACCAATGGTTGAGACGAGGGTTATTAATCTGATTTTCTTATCATTATCTGTTTTACGACTTTCAGTTATCACATGATCGGTCATTTTGTTGTCCTGTCAGGGATGAGCGTTCTATCGTTTTGTTTTTATGAATAAAAAGATCACATTGCCGATCCAGATACGGCAGGTTCTGGCATCAGGAATACATTTGCACCTTTTTGCACCCGGGTGCATTATTTAACAACTTGTTATACTCTCACGGATTAAAAAATCCATAACAAGTTATTTTGAAATATTCATTTCGTTAAGGGCGTCAACTTTTTGCTCATTGAATGGCCAATTTTGTCGATCGCAGTCACGATCCGCAGAGCTTGTCGCTTTCGGGGGGAGCAAAATGCGTGGTTCAGGCTAATGGCTGGGGAGGAAGGCTATACGAAGGGGAACCCGTGGATTAATCCGCGTTCCCCAGAGAGCCAGGGACGTCAGGATCGCTGGGCGCTGGCGATACGCTGTCTGGCTTTTTGTTCAATATTTTCCAGCAGCTCCTGCACGTCGTCTTCATCAATGTCGAGAAACTGACCGTCCAGCAGGGCCGCATGAATATCTTCGCGCGTCACGGATATGCCCAGCGGCACCGCCTCCGCTTTCGCCTTCACTTCCTCCGCCGCCAGCGGATGCGGGTAGCGCCGTCCGACCAGGTTATTAAAAACAATGGCCAGCATCGCCAGCATCAATGAGTTGAGTAACACCGGGGTCAGAACAAAGTGATAGCCTTCGCTCTGTATCCCCGCCCCGCCGAGGATCGCCGTTAACGCCACCGCTCCGCCCGGCGGATGCAGGCAGCGCAGGAAATACATGCCGGCGATCGCCAACCCTGCCGCCACGCCGCAGGCCAGCGCCAGGTTCGGGATGGCGATTCCCACGGTCACGCCAATCAGCGCTGAAAGGACATTACCGCCGACTATCGACCACGGCTGGGCCAGTGGACTGCTCGGCACGCCAAACAGCAGCACCGCCGACGCGCCCATCGGGGCGATAAACCAGATATTGACCTCGCCTAATAGCCAGTGGCTAAACATACTGGTGACCGCCAGCCCCGTCCCGGCGCCTATTGACGCCAGAACGATATGTTTTCTGGCGACCGGTAACGCGTGCGGCTTAAGGCGGCCAAGGAAAATGCGGATCCGTGAAAAGAGCGATCCGGGTAAAACGCTTAACATCGTGCAGCTCGCTTACATCATAATAAGAACTTATGTTTCATTTTCTTTTTTTAACCTTGTTTTAACAACCACGCCTTTATCGTGGCTTTTCGTTATTCATTTTGTGAATGTAAAAAAGGCGCGCGCTACGCTAGAATCGCCCTTACGTCTGGGTATCAGTACTCTATGGATTGAAGGTCAAATACGTTGAATAACAAGATAAAATTAGAGAAAGAAATCGCATGGGCCAGCCAGAATATGCCGCGTACGCTGCGCCAGGTCGCCGCCCTGCCCGACCTCAGCCAGGTTCGTCTGGCCTGCTGTATGCACCTGGATATGAAAATGATCCCACTGGTGCAGGGAATTCTGGAAAAAGGGGCGAAGGTTTTCCTGACCACCTGTAACCCAACCACGGTGCAGGATGATGTGGTCGCCTGGCTGGTGGAGCGCGGCGCTGAGGCTTGCGCATGGCGTGATATGAGCGATGCCGACTGGCAGCAATCGTGGGAAAAAGCAATTGCCTGGCAGCCGACGCATCTGTGCGAAATGGGCGCGGATATAACAACCCTACTGCATCAGCGCGGGGAGTTCGGCAATGTTGTCGCCGGGCTTGAAGCGACAGGCTCTGGCGTTAGCCGCCTCGGCGATATTCGGCCCGGCTATCCGATTTTTAACTGGGATGATTTGCCGGTTAAGGAAGGTCTGCATAACCGTCATATGGTCGGCCTGACCGCGTGGCATACCTTCTTCCAGACGACCCACCTGACCCTGCATGAGAAAAAAGTAATGGTCATCGGCTATGGTCTGGTCGGCCAGGGGGTTGCGGCGGCGGCGAAGGCCTTCGGCGGCCAGGTCATGGTGGCGGAAATCGACCCGGCACGGAGATTACAGGCTGCCTACGACGGCTGGCACGTTGTTGAATTACAGGAGGCGATAGCTTCGGCGGACGTGGTGGCCACGGCTACCGGCGGCAAAAAAGTCGTTAACAGCCAGGCGCTTGATAAATGCAAAGATGGAGTGTTTATCCTCAACGTGGGTCACGTGGCGGAAGAGATTGATTGCGAGTACCTGCACCAGTTCAGCCATGAAGAGGTCATGCCCTATATCAACGCTTACCGGATGGGCCAGAAAACGATCTATCTGATGGCGAACGGTTCAATGCTCAACCTGACCGCGGGTTTTGGCGATAGCCTGAACGCCTTTGACGTCACCCTGGCGGTGATGGCCAGCGGCATCCAGCATATTGTAACCGACGGCATGACGGCGCCGGCAGACGTTTATCTGCTGCCGCAAAGCGTATGGCAAAAAGCGCTGTAACCACATGCGCTGAATAATTTTCCCGGAGGCGGCGCGATGCGCCTTGTCCGGGTTACCGGCCCGCAGACTGCTGTTAACCTGTAGCCCGGCTAAGCGCAGCGCGAGCCGGGAAGAAATCATGCCGATCCCTCACCTCAGCACATCCTCCGCAGGCGGCGCGATGCGCCTTGTCCGGGTTACCGGTCCGCAGACTGCTGTTAACCCGTAGCCCGGTCAGCGCAGCGCCACCGGGAAGAAAGCAAACTTACAGCAGGGCCAGCAAAAATATGACTTCACCGAGCTCAATCGCCGCGCCTAAGGTGTCGCCGGTTTGCCCGCCCAGAGTACGCTTCAGCGCCTGGCCTAGCGCCCAGACCAGCACCAGCGTGATAAGCGCTGCGCGCAGACCGTTAACGCCGAGCAGCAGCGTCGCCAGCGCCAGAGCGATCCCCATGGCGATCAGCGTCTGTTGCAGCGAGATTTTACCGATAAACAGATTGCCCAGCCCCTCTTCGCGGGCGTAGCGCTGACGGTACATCAGCAGCACCGCCATACCACGGGCCACGGCGCAGGCGGCCGCCAGGGCGGCAACCGCAGACGTACCGCGCAACGTGACCTCGCTGACCACCAGCACTTTTGCAATCAGCACAAAAATCAGCGCCAGCCCGCCGTGAGTGCCCAACCGACTGTCGCGCATAATCTCCAGCATCCGCTCGCGGCGGCGGGCAGAGAAAATGCCATCACAGGTATCCGCCAGCCCATCCAGATGGAAGCCGCCGGTCAACAGCGCCAGCGCCAGCACGCCGAGCAGCGCGGCAAGCGGGCCGCCGCACCAGGGCTGGAGCAGTATCACGACAACCCCCGCGATCGCCCCCAGCAGCAGGCCAACAAAGGGAAAAGTAACGATACTGCGTTGATATTGTTCAATTTCCAGCCCCTGAGACAAACGCGCCGGGACCGGCAGGCGGCTGATAAACGATAATGCGGCAAAAAATGACTTAATCATGGAAAGATGACTCCTGTCGTTAAACCTTGCGACCAGCGGTTATTCACCGCCGCCGCCGACCGTAACCTGACTTATCTGCGTAGCTGCTGCGTGGACGCTCTTCCAGCCGCCAGTGAGCCAGCCGGGTATCGCGGTGATGTTGAATGCGTGCAGCTATTTGGTTATCGGATATCCGGGAGGTAGCGATATAGATCGCCGAAACGAAAGAGTTGAGTAGAGATTGGGCATCACGGCGTAGGCCGCTAAGCGCGTCGCCGGTCATCAGTATCATCGCGGCGGCACCTGTTGCAGGGACAGCATGAGATAAAACCTTCCGATATCAATATGTTTACGGCGGAAGTATACCAAATTCCTGGGGAAAGGTTCAGCGTTACAGAGGCTGTTTTGCTAAGGAATGCGAGATGACGCAAGAGGAGGAATCACTCCGGCAGCGAGAGCCGCCGGAGCACGCAAACGAGATTACTCGGCAGATTTATCTTCTACTTTCGCTTCGCCCATTGCTTTCAGCTTTTTAGAGATATCGCGACGTTCTTTGGAGATCTCGGCGTTTTTAATGATGTAGTCGTCAACGCGATCTTCGTAATCGCTCTTCATGCTGGCAATGATGCCCTGGATAGCTTCAACGCTCATGCCCGGCTTGATGTAGTCGCTCAGGTTGTCCAGCAGCAGTACGCGCTTCTGGTTATCACGGATCTTTTTCTCAACGTCCTGAATTTCACGCTGCAGTTTATTCTTACGACGATACAGGCGAACAAACTCCAGTACGTCCTGGAAAGAAGGCTTAGTTGTTTCCATTTTTACACCCCTAATATTTGAGATTCGGATTCGCTAAAGCGACTGCTACATCGGGCTAACATAACTGTTAGCAGCCGCTGATGACAATGTTTTTTCCTTTGCCTTTATCATAACCCTAAACGCTGCTGAATCGAAGCAAGCGATGGGCAAACCGCGCGTATCTGGTCTTTATTTACGCAACGCCCGGCAGATTAAATGCGACAGCAGCTCAAGCTGCCGCGCCAGTTCGATGGTTAGCCAGACATAACCATGGATTGGCGTTTCAGAGAAATTGTCGTCCTGCTGCTCTTTGATGAGCTGGCGCAGCTCGGCCACAATTTCGTTGAGCTTTTCATTGTTAGCAAGAATCGGCTGCGGATTGCCCTCATACAATGCATGGGCGATAGTCAGCAACGTCTGCTGGGTCATTTGCTGCGTTTCGCGCAGCGTATGGGCATTCAGCATAACAAAATGGCCGGGACGCGATGCCCAGTAGGCGTTGATTTGCAGCTCCAGCATGCACACCAGATTCCGGCTAACAGTCTGGATCGCTTCAAAGATGGCCTTCTGGATATGCGTCTCTTTGCTGGCGGGCGTAATTAATCCGCGCATTTTGACCACATCGTTAAGCACCTTCTGCATATGCTTTTCCAGACGCGGACGCTCGACGAGGTTCGGCGAGAAACCCGCCTGATACAGACGGTTGAAGGCGGTGACGTAGCTGGCCATCTGGATGCGCCAGTGCAGGAAAGCCCGCTGCGGCCAGATACCGGTAAACAGCATAGCCAGCAGGGAGCCAAAGATAACGTCGCCGCTTCGCCATAGCGCGGTCGTCATATCGCCCGGCGGCGCGCCGACCACCACCGCCAGCGTGATGCCGATCAACAGCGCCTGGTAGGGCTTTTTACCCAACGCCAGCCAGCCGCAGAGGAACATCGCCACCGCGCACCACAGCAGCATAATGGGCAGAGAGATAAGTTCCAGCTTGAGCGCCACCAGCCCGAGCGCCGAGCCGAGGATCGTGCCGCCGATACGCTCAAACGCGCGCGGGACGACGTTTCCCCAGAAGGAGATAGGCCCCATCACCACCACCAGGGTGATGAGAGGCCAGGTACCTTCCGGCACGTTAAGCAGGCGCACCAGCACAAAGGTGAGCACAAAGGCCAATGCTATTCGCACGCCATGGACGATGCGGTAATGGCGATACAGCCGAATTTCAAATGGCTTAAGTGATTTATCCGCGCGCACAACCGACTCCGACACAACGAAAAGGGCAATTGTAACTGCTTTTTCGCCGCAAGCATCACGCGAATGTAAGAAACCTTGTCAATTAAAGGGATAAGTTCACTTCACTACGGGTTCAACCGCGATATACATATCAATGTCCCAGTAGCCGTCCTGGTTACCATCGTTAAGGTAGACTTCAAAACAGGGCTTCATCGCCATCTGATGCTCTGTGCTTTGCATCAGACTTTCGAAGAACTGATACCACGGAGTCGCAAAATCAAAATTCTCGACTCTGGCGCGGGCAACGGCATACTCGCCGCCGGCGATTTCGGTCATCATCACGCCTTCACTTCCTTCAGGGATCTGATAGTCTTCCGCCACCGTGACGGCGGTGTCGCAGCGCAGCTTTTCCGCCGGGACTTCGTCTGGATTGTCGTAGTAAACGGCCACCCACTCCTGCGCAGGAACCCGGCTGTTGTCGACCCACATCATCAGCTGTTCAAACCCCTGTTTAACCGTCTGTTCCCAGGGGCCGACCAGATGAAAACCGGCAATTTTCTTCTTGCCTACGGATTTAACGTTATAGTCCATGTTGCCTCCACTGTTGATAAAATACTGTATGTATATACATATAATCTAACAGTACAATCACCCATAGTATGTGCGGTAATTCACAAATCCGCGCGGCAAGAAGATTAAAAAAACGCCACCAGCGGGTTATAAACTGAACGGCAGTTCAATGCCGATGCTGGCCCCAACATCGTCGCTGGCGCTGTGGTTTGCATCGGTGTACCACATGGAGGTATTCAGGCGAACCGTCGGCATGACATCGCCGCTCCAGCCCAGCTGTACGCCCTTCAGCGTGTCGGCGTGCGGGAAGGCTTTATTGATTCGTTGGTTCTTCGGATTGACTTCCGCGTAGACCAGGCGCGCGCTCCAGCGCTGATTTTCTTCGGTGACCAGCTCCACCTTACCGGCATACAGGCGTCCATCGCCGCCCATCGCATCGCCCAGCGGGTAGCCCTGCTGATAGTAGCCATCTTTATAGATAAAGTGGTTATAGATATAGTTGGTGCGTCCCATATTCGAGCGGGTATCGTGGGCTTCCAGATACCAGTTAACCGCATTGCTGTTCCACTGATGGTGCCCTTCCACGCCGCCAAGGTAGAGGTGCGCCGAGGGCAAGTATCCGGCTTCATCCTCGCCGATCATCTGGCCGTAAATGCTCACCGGCCAGCCCAAGGTTGGCGCCAGCTTCAGCTTGAAATCAAAACCGGCCAGCTGATTGCCGGGATCGTCGGCCGATTCACCGGTGTTATCATTGCCGGTCAGGCCGTCCCAGAAGCTGCTGAATGATGAAGGTCGCCCTTCGCCGCCCCACTGCATAACGCGCGAAGCGCCCAGTTCCAACGAGGAGATGGGCGAAAACGTCAGGCGACCGCCGAAGATTTTGGTATGCGGTACGGCGGCGTACTGGTTCATCTGGCTGGCGGAAAGTTGATACTGCCAGGGGCCAATCCAGCTTAGCCATGAGGTTTCCGGCGCCCGCTGTTCTGCACGCTGCAGCAGAAAACCGGTCATGGGACGCGCGGCATCGGAGCGAATCAAACTCCCTTCATAACCCGGTCCCCACCACTGCGGGATTTGCCCGAACGCCAGCCACTGGTTCCACAGTTTTACCGCGCCGTATGCGCCGTTGGCGTTTACGCTGGAGCCGTTGTCGATGCGTTTGTCGCCTTCAACATTGCCCTGTAGATGCAGATCCCACCATTCACCGCTGTTGTTCAGGGCGAGAGAAAGCGACTGGTCAGCAGGATAAGACTGGGCAAACCCCTGCGGAGTTCCCGGCTTATCAGTGGAACTGTAACCGGTAACGCGCACGTCGGCTTTGAGCGCCCTTAAACGCTGATTTACCCGACTCAGAACCACCCGCTCGGCGGATGTTGTCGGATGGGCATTGGCCAGCGCACGATTAATCTCTTCTTCGCTCAACGGCCAGGTGGACAAACTTAAAGAGAGGGTTCCGCGGTCGGATAACCAGGTTAAATCATTGCGGAATTCGTTATCGGCCAGAACGAGGCCAGAGGCAAAACCAGAGGTGCTAAAAACGGCGAAAAGTCCCAGAGAAAGCGCACTACGCGCAAAGTATTTCATCTTCCCAGCTCCATTTTGGGCGCACAAGCGCCAGGGGATTTCCTGAATGGTGACCGGGTAAGGTAAGGGATGGACACTAAACAAAGCGCCAACCGAAGCAGCATAATAATCAAACAGCTACGAGATGCCGCTCCGGGCGGAGCGGCGGAGAAGTTACAGTTTTTGATGCAGATAATCGCTAAAGCGCGACAGCATGCCGCCCTTGCCGACGCTTTCCAGCGTCACCAGCGGCCAGTGGGCGACGACTTTATCGCCATCATAAAGCGAGATTTCACCGACCCGCTGGTGGGCGGCAATCGGCGCTTCCAGCACTTTTTTATCCAGCACATATTTCGCCTTAATGCGTGAGACTTCCGATTTCGGCAGCGCTAACCAGAAGTCCTGATCGGTCCCCAGCCTAATCTGCTCTTTATCGCCATACCAGATACGCTCAACGCCGACCTGCTTGCCGTCCTGCAGGACCTGGACGGTATCGAAGTTTTGCTGGCCCCAGTGCAGCAGCTTCGCCGCCTGCTGTTCACGCCCTTTCGGACTGTCGGCCCCCATGACTACCGCAATCAGCCGGCGCTGGCCGTCCACCGCGGAGGCAATCAGATTGAAGCCAGCGCCGGAGGTATGGCCGGTTTTCAGACCATCAACGTTCATAGTTTTATCCCACAGCAGACCATTGCGGTTCTGCTGGGTAATGCCGTTCCACGTCAGACTCTTCTGGCTGTACATATGATAAACGTCCGGCTCGCCGTGAATAATCGCCCGCGAGAGTACCGCCAGATCGTAGGCTGAGCTATGCTGCCCCGGCGCGTCGAGGCCGTGAACGGTTTCAAAATGGGTATCCTGTAAATGCAGTTTGTCCACATAGCTGTTCATCAGCGCGACAAACTGCGGCTGGCCGCCGGCAACATAATCCGCCAGCGCCACGCAGGCATCGTTGCCGGAGTCAACGATGAGCCCGCGGCTCAAGTCGCGTACGCTAACCCGATCGCCGGGCTTAAGAAACATCAGGGAAGATCCCTTAAAGACCGGATTGCCCTGCGCCCAGGCGTCTTTACCGACGGTGACGATGTCGTCAAAGGTGATGCGGTGGCTGTCGATGGCGCGATCGACCACATAGCCGGTCATCAGTTTGGTCAGGCTGGCGGGATTGCGCTGCTGATGCTCGTTACCGGCGGTAAGGACCTGGCCGGTGGTGTAATCCATCAGCACCCAGGAACCGGCCTGAATGGAAGGCGGCGTCACGTTGACGGGAAAATCATTGGCGGCAAATGCGCAAGAAACGCTCGCAGCGAGCAAAGATACAGCAATAAACAAACGGCCTTTCAACGGCATATCCTCTAAATTGACAGATTCGCCGTCCTTTTTACGGAACTTCTCGTTTCATATCAGGGTTTAATTGCAAGAAAATATGACACTGGCGGTGTCAGGTAAGGCCGATACCCTTCTGATGGCCCGGCAAATCGTTTACCATGATGGCTGCTCGCCACCAGGGATAATGAACAGATTATGCAAGATAGCGCCAACCAGCCCGGATTTTTGTTTCACGATTACGAGACCTTCGGCACCAGCCCTTCGCTCGACCGGCCGTCGCAGTTTGCCGCCATCCGTACCGATGAAGACCTGAATGTCGTCGGCGAACCTGAAGTGTTCTACTGCAGGCTCGCCGACGACTATCTGCCGCAGCCGCAGGCGGTAATGGTCACCGGGATAACGCCGCAGGAGGCCAATGCCAAAGGCGACAACGAAGCCGCGTTTGCCCGCCGCGTTCACGATCTGTTCACGGTGCCGAAAACCTGCATCGTCGGCTACAACAACGTGCGCTTCGATGATGAAGTCACGCGCAATATCTTCTATCGCAATTTTTACGATCCTTACGCCTGGAGCTGGCAGCATGACAACTCCCGCTGGGATCTGCTGGACGTGATGCGCGCCTGCTATGCGCTGCGCCCCGAGGGGATCAACTGGCCGGAAAATGATGAGGGCTTACCGAGCTTCCGGCTGGAGCATCTGACCGTCGCTAACGGCATCGAACACAGCAACGCCCACGACGCGATGGCCGACGTT
Source organism: Klebsiella sp. K5-306 (assembly GCF_051835185.1). Lineage (NCBI taxonomy): Bacteria > Pseudomonadati > Pseudomonadota > Gammaproteobacteria > Enterobacterales > Enterobacteriaceae > Klebsiella > Klebsiella sp. K5-306. Next base: position 23,954 of record NZ_JAIFJY010000001.1, on the reverse strand, counting down.
TACGCCACTATCGCGATGGCAAAGCTGGTGAAGACTCAGCAGCCGCGCCTGTTCGACTATCTTTACGCCCACCGCAACAAGCGCAAGCTGGCGACGCTGATTGACGTGCCGCAAATCAAGCCGCTGGTGCATGTTTCCGGTATGTTCGGCGCGGCGCGCGGCAACACCAGCCTGGTCGCCCCGCTGGCGTGGCACCCGGATAACCGTAACGCGGTGATTATGGTCGACCTGGCCGGTGATATCGCCCCTCTGCTGGATCTGGATGCCGATGCCCTGCGCGAACGGCTGTATACGCCGAAAAGCGAGTTGGGCGATCTGGCTGCGGTGCCGATCAAGCTGGTCCACCTCAATAAGTGCCCGGTGCTGGCGCAGCAAAATACCCTGCGCCCGCAGGATGCTGACCGGCTGGGCATCAATATCCAGCGCTGTCTGGAGAACGCCCAGCGGCTGCGGGCTAATCCACAGGTGCGCGAGAAAGCGGTGGCGATTTTTGCCGAAGCGGAGCCGTTTGTGCCGTCCGATAACGTCGATACGCAGCTGTATAACGGCTTTTTCAGCGATGCCGATCGCGCGGCGATGAAAATCATACTCGAGACGGAGCCGCGCAATCTGCCGGCGCTGGACATTACCTTTGCCGACAAGCGTATTGAGCGTCTACTGTTCAACTATCGCGCGCGCAATTACCCGGGCACGCTGGATGAAGCCGAGCAGCAGCGCTGGTTGGAGCACCGTCGCCAGGTGTTTACGCCAGAGTTTTTGCAGGCCTACGCCGATGAGCTACAGATGCTGTATCAGCAATATGCGGATGATAAAGAGAAGCTGGCGCAGCTGAAGGCGCTGTGGCAGTACGCGCAGAATATTGTTTGACTGGAAGAAATTCCCGGGTTGCGGCTAACGCCTTACCCGGGCTACAAACGTTGGCAGGACTCGTATCCCGGGTAAGACGCCTCGCGTCGCACCCGGGAACGTAGTTTAGCCTTTGGCGCGGCTGGCGATAATCGCCTCTGCCACGTTGCGCGGGGCTTCCGCGTAGTGGTGGAATTCCATGCTGTAGGTCGCCCGGCCCTGGGACATTGAACGCAGCGTGGTGGAATAGCCAAACATCTCGGCCAGCGGCACGTCGGCGCGAATAATCTGGCTGCCGAACCGCTCCTCCATTCCCTGCACCATCCCGCGCCGGGAAGAGAGATCGCCCATAATATTGCCGGCGTACTCTTCCGGGGTCTCCACTTCCACGTGCATCACCGGTTCAAGAATAACCGGGTCGGCCCTGCGCGCCCCTTCCTTGAAGCCGAATATTGCCGCCATCCGGAAAGCCATCTCCGAGGAGTCGACGTCGTGATACGAACCAAACGTCAAGGTCGCCTTAATATCCACCACCGGATATCCCGCCAGCACGCCGGTGCCCATCGCTTCGCGCAGCCCTTTTTCGACTGAAGGGATATACTCGCGCGGCACCACGCCGCCTTTGGTCGCGTCCTCAAACACGAAACCGCTTCCCGGCGCCAGCGGTTCAAGGGTCAGCACCACGTGACCATACTGCCCTTTACCGCCGGACTGGCGAACAAACTTGCCTTCCACCTCTTTGACCGTTTTGCGGATCGTCTCGCGATAGGTCACCTGCGGACGCCCGATGTTCGCCTCGACGCCAAACTCGCGCTTCATGCGGTCAACGATAATCTCCAGATGCAGTTCGCCCATCCCGGAAATGATCGTCTGGCCGGACTCCTCGTCAGTATGCAGACGAAACGACGGATCTTCCGCCGCCAGCCGCTGCAGGGCGATGCCCATTTTTTCCTGATCGGCTTTGGTTTTCGGTTCTATCGCCAGCGAAATCACCGGCTCCGGGAACTCCATCCGTTCAAGGGTAATCACCGCATCCGGGTCGCACAGCGTGTCGCCGGTGGTGACATCCTTCAGGCCGACGCAGGCGGCAATATCTCCGGCGTGCAGTTCGTCCACTTCATGGCGATCGTTGGCCTGCATCAGCACGATGCGGCCGATGCGCTCTTTCTTGCCTTTCACCGGATTCCACACCGCATCGCCTTTTTTCAGCGTCCCGGAATAGACGCGGATAAAGGTCAATTGGCCGACGTAGGGGTCGGTCATCAGTTTAAATGCCAACGCCGAGAACGGTTCGTCGTCGCTCGGGTGACGTTCAGCGGGCCGCCCTTTCTCATCCACGCCCTGAATCGCCGGAATATCCAGCGGCGACGGCATCAGCTCAACCACCGCATCAAGCATCCGCTGCACGCCTTTGTTTTTAAACGCGCTGCCGCACAGCACTGCCTGGATTTCCCCCTTCACCGTGCGCTGACGCAGTCCGGCGACGATTTCCGCCTCGCTCAACTCGCCGGTTTCAAGATAGTTATCCATCAGTTCGTCGCTGGCTTCCGCCGCCGCCGAAACCATTTTTTCCCGCCACAACCGGGCGGTTTCCAGCAGTTCGTCGGGCACCGGCGCATAGCTGAAGGTCATTCCCTGGGTAGCGTCATCCCACAAAATAGCGCGCATTTTGATGAGGTCCACCACGCCGGTGAAGTGCTCTTCGGCGCCCACCGGGATCACAATCGGTACCGGGTTCGCCTTCAGGCGATCGGTCATCATCTGCACCACGCGGAAAAAATCCGCGCCGGGGCGGTCCATCTTGTTGACGAAGGCCAGCCGCGGGACGTGGTATTTGTTCGCCTGGCGCCAGACGGTTTCCGACTGCGGCTGCACGCCGCCCACGGAGTCGTAAACCATGACCGCACCGTCCAGTACGCGCATAGAGCGCTCGACTTCAATGGTGAAATCCACGTGCCCGGGGGTATCGATGATATTAATCCGGTGTGGCTCAAAGCTGCGGTCCATACCGGGCCAGAAGCAGCTCACCGCCGCGGACGTAATGGTGATCCCACGCTCCTGCTCCTGCGCCATCCAGTCGGTAGTTGCCGCGCCATCGTGTACTTCCCCCAGCTTGTGGCTCATCCCGGTGTAAAACAGGATGCGCTCGGTGGTGGTGGTTTTGCCGGCATCGATATGCGCGGAGATACCGATGTTGCGATAACGTTCGAGGGGGATGGGTCGGGGCATGATGCGTCCTTAGTCATTTTGACTGTCAGTCAGCGGCCGGAATGAGCCGCCGTTCATTTAACGGCTTTCATCATAGTACAACTGTACGAGTATATTCGAACTATTTTTGCTATCGTTACGATTGGTATGGCTGCGACGACGCGCGTGGCTTTAGAAAAAGAGTTTGGGTATATTACCGGCCAGCCGCCGATAACGGCTGCTCGCGGATCTGCGCCGCCGCCGACACAGGAATATTATGATCGCCAATCACCCCGAACGTGAACAAATTCGCCTCGAAAATGTGCTTTTCGCCCTCGGTAACCCGCTGCGGCTTGAGATTATCCGGATCCTTGCCGACGGCAGCGAGCAGAGCTGTAACGCCCTGCGTCATGAAGATGTGGCGAAGTCGACCATGACTCACCACTGGCGCGTCTTGCGCGACAGCGGGGTGATCTGGCAGAGGCCTCAGGGGCGGGAGAATTTGATTTCGCTGCGCCGGGAAGATTTAGACGCGCGCTTTCCCGGCCTGCTGGATACGCTGCTTAAGGTGATGCAGCAGGAGAAGTAAATCGCCCACATTTCTGCCGAATCTACCGGAGGCGATGCTGCGCCTCTATCCGGACAACCACCCCGCAAAACCACACGAACTCGTGCCCGGGAATCCCGGGTTGCGGCGTACACGCCTTACCCGGGCTACCAGACCGTGGGCAGCGGTGAATCTGTAGTCCGGCTAAGCGTAGCGCGAGTCGGAAAGATCGACATCCGCCAGAAACAAAAAAGCCGGAGGTTTCCCTCCGGCTTTCTCATCACCAAACGCGATCAGGCAACGTCTTCGTACTGCGGTACCGGGTTGCGGAAGCTTTTGGTCACGCAGGCCAGGTAGACCAGACCAATACCGCCCCAGATCAGGCCGAGAACCATGGAGCTCTCTTCCAGGTTGATCCACAGCGCGCCGACGGTCAGCGCGCCGCACACCGGCAGAACCAGATAGTTGAAGTGGTCTTTCAGCGTCTTGTTGCGTTTTTCACGGATCCAGAACTGCGAGATCACCGACAGGTTAACGAAGGTGAACGCCACCAGCGCACCGAAGTTAATCAGCGCCGTTGCCGTCACGAGGTCGAATTTAATCGCCAGCAGCGCAATCGCGCCAACCAGCAGTACGTTCCACGCCGGAGTCCGCCATTTCGGATGCACGTAACCAAAGAAACGCGTCGGGAACACGCCGTCGCGGCCCATCACGTACATCAGACGGGAAACGCCCGCGTGCGCAGCCATGCCGGACGCCAGTACGGTGACGCTGGAGAAAATCAGCACGCCCCACTGGAAGGTTTTGCCCGCAACGTACAGCATGATTTCAGGCTGCGATGCGTCCGGATCCTTAAAGCGCGAGATATCCGGGAAGTACAGCTGCAGGAAGTAGGAAGCCCCGATAAAGATCAGGCCGCCAATCAGCGCCGTCAGGAAGATAGCCTTCGGGATCACGCGCTCTGCGTCTTTGGTTTCTTCAGACAGCGAAGAGATACCGTCGAAGCCGAGGAACGAGAAGCAGAGAATGGTCGCACCGGTAATCATCGGCACCACGTGCGCGCCTTCAGACCAGAACGGACGGGTGCTGGTCAGCGTGCCCGCGCCTTCGCCGTGCATAACGCCGTAGATAATCAGGCCAACAATCACCGCTACGATACCCATCTGCAGGATAACGATCAGGGTGTTGAAGTTCGCCACGGTCTTAATGCTGCGCAGGTTGGAGATGGTCATAAAGGCCACCAGCGCAACAACAAAGATCCACGACGGAATGGAAGGCACCAGCGCTTCAAAGTAAATTTTTGCCAGCAGAATGTTGATCATCGGCATGAACAGATAGTCCAGCAGCGATGACCAGCCAACCATAAAGCCAACGGCCGGGCTAATGGATTTCTGTGCGTAGGTATAAGCGGAACCCGCCGACGGAAAACGGCGAACCAGTTTACCGTAGCTCAGCGCCGTGAAGAGAATGGCGATCAGCGCGAAGGCGTAAGCCGTCGCAACGTGACCATCAGTCAATCCAGAGACGATACCAAACGTATCGAACAGCGTCATTGGCTGCATATAGGCAAGGCCCATCATTACAACCGGAATCAACGTAAGCGTTTTACGTAATTCCACGCGAGAGGTTTTTGGAGTAGCGTTATGCGACATAGTTATCCCCTTTTACGGTGAACGCCAGCGCGTAAGCAAAAAATTGCCCCATTTCTTTGTATTCCTCAGCGACAACCACTGTCGGTTTTTAGTAAATATCTATCCGGTACGAAGCCCGGCCTCTTGGTATTGAATGATGTGTCTTTCAACCAAAAAAATAACCGACACTTTAAAAAAGCGTCGGCCAGTTTCTGATTTTCAGGACGCGTATTTTGCAACAACTACTGGCACGATGACAAGATGTTGCAAGGCTTAATAATTACAGCCAATCTCTAACAGATTAATATTCATACGATTTTAGTATTATAGACCTGATGGATAGCACTATTTGCTAATATCTCTGCTCGCCACCACTCGCCCGCCAGACCACCGCCCTCTTCATGCCAGCCAATCCACGCGCGATTTACCGGCGCAACCATCCTGGTTTGAATTATTCGCAGCTCGCCGCGCGCTAATAAAGGCTGCACCTGAAATAGCGGCAAATAGCCCCATCCCAGCCCGGCGCAAAGCAGCGTCAGCTGGCCGGAAAGATCGAATACCGTCAGGCTGTCCTGATTTTCTGCCTGCGGCAACGAGCCGCAGTTGGCAATCGCGCGATAACGGCGCAACGTGCGCCAGCTCAGCGGTTCGGTAATTTGCGCCAGCGGATGCTGGGGCGAAACGACAAATACCTGCGTCAGTTCACCGAGAAGCAGACAACCGTAGCCGCTTAGCGCCGGCGGGTCGCTCTGAACCCCGAGCAGCAGATCCGCCCGCCCTTCCGCCAGGGTCTGCCAGCCTGCTGCGAGGGTATCGCGGCGAAATTCCAGACGGGTGGCGTGATGCTGGCGATAAAACGCCGTTATCAGCGGCGCCAACAGGTGAAACGGGAAACCGCTATCAACGTTCAGCACCAGCCTGTCTTCCCAGCCCTGATGCAGCCTGACGGCCTGCTTTTCCAGCTCGCGGGCGGTATGCAGCACGTCGCGCCCTTTTTCCAGCAGCATCTGACCGGTACGGGTAAAGCGCGCCCGGTGGCCGCTGCGATCGAGTAGTTGAATATTGAGGTCGCTTTCCAGCTTATGAATGGTATAGCTCAGCGCGGAGGGTGTTTTATAGAGCTTTGCCGAGGCGGCGGCAAAACTGCCCTCTTTGTCGAGGGCATCAAGAATGACGAGCACATCCAGCAGTGGTTTCATCGCTACCCCCTTACGGTACGCGATTCACCGCTGGCGGATCACTCCATCGGCATCACCAGCGGGTCGGGGTATTGGTATTCAAACCCCAGTTCGTTGCAAATACGGCTGCCATCCACGATCTTGCCGCTACCGTTTTCCGGGTTATCAGAGAAGACGGGAACGGGAAGCCCAAGCTCCCGGGCCATCAGCGGATAAAAGACGCCGCGCGCGGGATGCTTAGGCGCACATATATTATAGATGCGTCCGCCTTTCGGGGACTGCAATAACAGCTCGATCGCGGCGATCGCATCCTGGAGATGCACCAGGTTCACGCCGTGCTGGCCGTCTGGCGCGGATTTTCCGGCAAAGAAGCGCCCCGGGTGACGAGACGGCCCCACCAGCCCGGAAAGGCGCAGAATGTCCACCGAGGTGCCAGGAAGATTGTGCAGCCAGTCCTCCAGCTCTTTCAGCACTTGTCCGCTGGCGGTTTGCGGATTACGGGGCGAGCTCTCTTTCAGCGTGCCGCTGGCGTTGCCGTAGACGGAAGTCGAGCTGGTAAACAGGATGCGCGGCACGTGATGCGCGAGCGCGGTATCAACGATTTCCTGTACCGCCTGACGATAGAAGTCGTCTCCCGGCCCGGTCCGGCGCGCCGGCAGGGTAATCACCAGCGCGTCGACGTTCATTAATGCATCCAGATCCTCAGCGTCGCAGACCAGCTGCGGCTCCAGACGCAGCGGGTAGCTGTCGATACCGCACATCCGCGCCGCCTCTACGCCATCCTGGGTGGTCTTACTGCCGGTGACCTGCCATCCCCGCGACATCAACGACAGCGCAAGCGGCATACCCAGCCATCCTAATCCTACAATTGCGACCTTCTTCATCCCCTTGCTCCTGAATTTTCGCTGTGCTGACTTAAGGCTACGCCAGCCGGCGGCAACTGACAATTTCTTCGGTCAATATGAAATGAATTAATGATAGAAAAAAGCCCTTGCTTTATGCGAGTGAAGTGGTTTAGGTTAAAAGGCATCAAATGCATAGTCATTCACAGAGAATTTTATGAACAGCGTTCAATTTAAAAACCACCATCATCACCATCATCCTGACTAGTCTTTCAGGCGATGTGTGCTGGAAGACATTTGGATCTTCCAGTGGTGCATGAACGCAAAGAGAGCCCCCGGAAGATTCACTTCCGGGGGCTTTTTTTTGGACCGCATTCGGACAGATTCAGACAGGGTTACAGAGGAAAATAACAATGTTAGACAACAGCCGTTTACGCATAGCTATTCAGAAATCAGGGCGTTTAAGCGAAGATTCACGCGAATTACTCAGCCGCTGCGGCATCAAAGTGAATCTGCACACCCAGCGCCTGATCGCGATGGCGGAAAATATGCCGATCGATATTCTGCGCGTGCGTGATGACGATATTCCTGGCCTTATCATGGACGGCGTGGTCGATTTGGGGATTATCGGTGAAAACGTGCTGGAAGAAGAGCTGCTGAGCCGCCGCGCCCAGGGCGAAGATCCGCGCTACTTTACCCTGCGCCGTCTCGACTTCGGCGGCTGCCGCCTGTCGCTGGCGACCCCGGCGGATGAACCCTGGGACGGCCCTGCGGCACTGGACGGCAAACGCATCGCGACCTCTTACCCGCACCTGCTGAAGCGCTACCTTGACCAGAAAGGCATCTCCTTTAAATCCTGCCTGCTGAACGGCTCGGTTGAAGTGGCCCCGCGCGCTGGCCTGGCCGACGCGATTTGCGACCTGGTCTCTACCGGCGCGACTCTCGAAGCGAACGGCCTGCGCGAAGTGGAAGTCATGTTCCGCTCCAAAGCCTGCCTGATCCAGCGCGACGGTGAGATGGTGGATAGTAAACAGCAGCTTATCGACCGCCTTCTGACCCGTATTCAGGGCGTGATTCAGGCTCGCGAATCGAAATACATCATGATGCACGCGCCCACCGAGCGCCTGGAAGAGGTTGTCGCCCTGCTGCCCGGCGCCGAGCGTCCGACCATCCTGCCGCTGGCGGGGGACAAGCAGCGCGTCGCCATGCACATGGTCAGCAGCGAAACCCTGTTCTGGGAAACCATGGAAAAACTGAAAGCGCTGGGCGCCAGCTCCATTCTGGTTCTGCCGATTGAGAAGATGATGGAGTAATCCGGCGGGTCGGTCACGGGACAAACAGGGGAAACAATCATGAGCTTCAACACAATTATCGACTGGAACGGCTGTGGCGCAGAACAACAGCAACAACTTTTAATGCGTCCGGCCATTTCCGCCTCCGAGAGCATCAGCAAAACGGTGGCGGAGATCCTGAATAATGTTAAAGACAACGGCGATGCGGCCCTGCGTGAATACGGCGCAAAGTTCGACAAAACCGAGGTCACAGCGCTGAAAGTTAGCGAAGAAGAGATTGCCGCCGCCGGTGCGCGCCTGAGCGACGAGCTCAAGCAGGCGATGGCCGTAGCGGTTAGAAATATCGAAACCTTTCACAACGCGCAGCGGCTGCAGGCCGTAGATGTGGAAACCCTGCCGGGCGTGCGCTGCCAGCAGGTGACCCGCCCTATCGCCTCCGTCGGCTTATATATTCCCGGCGGCTCGGCGCCGCTGTTCTCAACGGTCCTGATGCTCGCCACGCCGGCGCGCATCGCGGGCTGCCAGCAGGTCGTGCTGTGCTCGCCGCCGCCGATTGCCGATGAAATTCTCTATGCCGCCCAGCTATGCGGCGTGCGCAATATCTTTAACGTCGGCGGCGCGCAGGCAATTGCCGCCCTCGCCTTCGGCACGGAGTCGGTGACGAAAGTCGATAAAATCTTTGGCCCGGGCAACGCCTTCGTCACCGAGGCCAAGCGTCAGGTGAGCCAGCGTCTTGACGGCGCGGCTATCGATATGCCCGCCGGGCCATCGGAAGTGCTGGTGATCGCCGACAGCGGCGCAACCCCCGATTTCGTCGCCTCTGACCTGCTTTCCCAGGCGGAGCACGGCCCGGATTCGCAGGTGATCCTGCTGACGCCGGATAGCGCGATGGCCACCCGCGTCGCCGAAGCCGTTGAGCGCCAGCTGTCCGCGCTGCCGCGTGCGGAAACCGCCCGTGAGGCGCTCTCCGCCAGCCGGATCATCGTGGCTCGCGATATCGCCCAGTGCGTGGAAATATCCAACCAGTACGGCCCTGAACACCTGATTATTCAGACCCGCAACGCCCGCGAACTGGTCGATGGCATCACCAGCGCCGGCTCGGTGTTCCTCGGCGACTGGTCGCCGGAATCCGCCGGGGATTATGCCTCCGGAACCAACCACGTGCTGCCGACCTACGGCTACACCGCGACCTGCTCCAGCCTCGGCCTGGCGGACTTTCAGAAACGCATGACCGTGCAGGAGCTGTCCCGCGACGGGTTCGCCGCCCTCGCTTCCACCATTGAGATACTGGCCGCCGCCGAGCGCCTGGACGCCCACAAAAACGCCGTTACGCTGCGCGTTGCAGCCCTTAAGGAGCAAGCATGAGCATCGAAGATTTAGCCCGCGCCAACGTCCGCGCGCTGACGCCGTATCAGTCTGCTCGCCGTCTGGGCGGTAAGGGCGACGTCTGGCTGAACGCCAATGAATTCCCCACCGCGGTTGCGTTCCAGCTGACCGAACAGACGCTGAACCGCTATCCGGAACCGCAGCCGAAAGCCGTCATTGAACGCTATGCGCAGTATGCTGGCGTTAAGCCGGAGCAGGTGCTGGTCAGCCGCGGCGCCGACGAAGGCATTGAACTACTGATCCGCGCCTTCTGCGAGCCGGGCCAGGACGCGGTGCTCTACTGCCCGCCGACCTACGGCATGTACAGCGTCAGCGCCGAAACCATCGGCGTGACCTGTCGTACGGTGCCGACGCTCGCCGACTGGCAGCTGGATCTGCCGGGCATCGCAGCCAATCTTGACGGCGTGAAAGTGATTTTCGTCTGCAGCCCGAATAACCCGACCGGACAGATTATCAACCCGAAAGATTTCCGCACCCTGCTGGAGATGGCGCGCGGTAAAGCCATCGTGGTCGCGGATGAAGCCTATATTGAGTTCTGTCCGCAGGCGACGCTGGCAACCTGGCTGAACGAGTATCCGCATCTGGTGGTTCTGCGCACGCTGTCCAAGGCGTTTGCCCTGGCTGGACTGCGCTGCGGCTTTACCCTCGCCAACGTCGAGGTCATTAACGTACTGCTGAAAGTTATCGCGCCCTATCCGCTCTCGACGCCGGTCGCCGATATTGCCGCTCAGGCGCTGAGTGCGGAAGGGATTGCCGCCATGCGCGAGCGCGTGGCGCAGATCCTCAACGAACGCGATTATCTGGTCAGCCAGCTGCGCAGCATTGCCTGCGTGGAAGAGGTGTTCGCTTCCGAGACCAACTACGTACTGGCGCGGATCACCGCGTCCAGCGCGGTGTTTAAATCTTTGTGGGATCAGGGCATTATCTTACGTGACCAGAATAAACAACCTTCATTAAGCGGCTGTTTGCGTATCACTATCGGTACCCGTGCAGAGAGCCAGCGCGTCATTGACGCTTTGACTGCGGAGAATGTATGACCCAGAAGTTTCTCTTTATTGACCGTGACGGTACGCTGATTTCCGAGCCACCGGTTGATTTTCAGGTAGACCGCTTCGATAAGCTGGCGTTTGAGCCGCAGGTGATCCCGGCCCTGCTCAAGCTGCAGCAGGAAGGGTATAAGCTGGTGATGATCACCAATCAGGACGGACTGGGAACCGCCAGCCTGCCGCAGGACGAGTTCGACGGCCCGCACAACCTGATGATGCAGATCTTCTCCTCACAGGGCGTCAACTTTGACGAGGTGCTGATTTGCCCGCATCTCCCGGCGGATAATTGCGACTGCCGCAAGCCGAAAACCAGGCTGGTGCTGCCGTGGCTGGAGCAAGGGGTGATGGACACCGCCAATAGCTACGTGATTGGCGACCGGGCCACCGACATTCAGCTGGCGGATAACATGGGCATTACCGGACTGCGCTACGATCGCGAAACGCTTGACTGGCCGACCATTTGCGAACAGCTTACCCGTCGCGACCGCTACGCCCACGTTGAGCGCATCACTAAAGAGACCCAGGTGGATGTCAAAGTGTGGCTCGATCGCGAAGGCGGCAGCAAAATCTCCACCGGCGTCGGCTTCTTCGATCATATGCTTGACCAAATTGCCACCCACGGCGGCTTCCGTCTGGAGGTCAAGGTCGGCGGCGACCTCTATATTGACGATCACCACACCGTGGAAGACACCGGCCTTGCGCTGGGCGAAGCGCTGAAGCTGGCGCTCGGCGACAAGCGCGGCATCGCCCGTTTCGGCTTTGTGCTGCCGATGGACGAATGCCTGGCCCGCTGCGCGCTGGATATTTCTGGCCGCCCGCACCTTGAATACAAAGCTGATTTTACCTATCAGCGCGTTGGCGATCTGAGCACCGAGATGGTCGAGCACTTCTTCCGCTCGCTCTCCTATACCATGGCGGTCACTCTGCACCTGAAAACCAAGGGCAAAAACGACCACCACCGCGTTGAGAGCCTGTTTAAGGCCTTCGGTCGCACGCTACGCCAGGCCATCCGCGTCCAGGGCGACACGCTGCCATCTTCGAAAGGGGTACTCTGATGAACGTGGTGATCCTCGATACCGGCTGCGCCAATCTCAATTCGGTGAAATCTGCGGTGAGCCGCCACGGCTACGAGCCGCAGGTCAGCCGTGACCCGGACGTGGTGCTGCGCGCCGATAAGCTGTTTCTGCCGGGTGTAGGGACGGCTCAGGCGGCAATGGACCAGCTGCGCGAACGGGATTTAATCGATCTGATTAAAGCCTGCACCCAACCGGTGCTGGGCATTTGTCTCGGTATGCAGCTGCTGGGAAAACGCAGCGAAGAGAATAACGGCGTCGACCTGCTGGGTATTATCGACCAGGACGTGCCAAAAATGACCGACCACGGCCTGCCGCTGCCGCATATGGGCTGGAACCGGGTATATGCTAAAGCGGGCGATCGTCTGTTTCGCGGCATTGAAGACGGGGCGTATTTTTACTTCGTCCACAGCTACGCGATGCCGGTCAACGTTAACACCATCGCTCAGTGCAGCTACGGCGAGGCCTTCACCGCGGCGGTGCAGAAAGATAACTTTTTTGGCGTCCAGTTCCACCCTGAACGCTCCGGCAGCGCCGGGGCGCAGCTGCTGAAAAACTTCCTGGAGATGTGATGATCATTCCTGCTTTAGATTTAATTGACGGTACGGTCGTCCGTCTCCATCAGGGCGATTATGGCCAGCAGCGCGACTACGGTAACGATCCGCTGCCGCGCCTGCAATCCTATGCCGCGCAAGGGGCCGAAGTACTGCATCTCGTCGATCTGACCGGAGCGAAAGATCCGGCGAAGCGCCAGATCCCCCTGCTGAAAACGCTGGTTGCCGGCGTGAACGTGCCGGTGCAGGTCGGCGGCGGCGTGCGCACGGAAGAAGACGTGGCCGCCCTGCTTGACGCGGGCGTGGCGCGCGTGGTGGTGGGCTCGACGGCGGTGAAGTCGCCGGAGGTGGTGAAAGGCTGGTTTAAGCGTTTTGGCCCGCAGCATCTGGTGCTGGCGCTGGACGTACGGATCGATGCGCAAGGCAGCAAGCAGGTGGCCGTTAGCGGCTGGCAGGAGAATTCCGGCGTAACCCTGGAGGAGCTGGTGGAGAGCTATCAGTCCGTCGGCCTGCAGCACGTGCTATGTACCGATATTTCCCGCGACGGGACGCTGGCCGGGTCTAACGTCTCGCTGTATGAAGAAGTCTGCGCCCGCTATCCGCAGGTGGCGTTTCAGTCCTCCGGCGGCATTGGCGATCTGCATGATATCGCCGCGCTGCGCGGAACAGGGGTGCGCGGGGTGATTGTCGGCCGGGCGCTGCTGGAAGGTAAATTTAACGTAACGGAGGCCATTCAATGCTGGCAAAACGGATAATCCCCTGTCTTGACGTTCGCGACGGCCAGGTAGTGAAAGGCGTGCAGTTCCGTAATCACGAAATCATCGGCGATATTGTCCCGCTGGCAAAACGCTATGCCGACGAAGGCGCGGATGAGCTGGTGTTCTACGATATCACCGCCTCGAGCGACGGTCGCGTGGTGGATAAAAGCTGGGTATCGCGCGTTGCGGAAGTGATCGACATTCCCTTCTGCGTCGCCGGCGGCATTAAGTCGCTGGAAGAGGCGGCGCAAATCCTCTCCTTTGGCGCGGATAAAATCTCCATCAACTCCCCTGCCCTGGCGGACCCGACGCTGATTACTCGCCTGGCCGATCGGTTCGGGGTGCAGTGTATTGTCGTGGGTATCGATACCTGGTTTGACGCCGAAAGCGGGAAGTATCACGTCAATCAATATACCGGCGATGAGAGCCGTACGCGGGTGACGCAGTGGGAAACGCTGGACTGGGTGCAGGAAGTACAAAAGCGCGGGGCCGGCGAGATCGTCCTCAATATGATGAATCAGGACGGCGTGCGTAATGGCTACGATCTGCAGCAGTTAAGCAAGGTACGCGCCGTGTGCCACGTGCCGCTGATTGCATCCGGCGGTGCCGGGACTATGGAGCACTTCCTGGAAGCCTTCCGCGACGCCAACGTCGACGGCGCGCTGGCCGCCTCGGTGTTCCACAAGCAAATTATCAATATTGGTGAACTAAAAACGTACCTGGCAGCACAGGGCGTGGAGATTAGGGTATGTTAAGTGAACAGCTGGATTGGCAAAAAACCGACGGTCTGATGCCGGTCATCGTGCAGCACGCCGTTTCCGGGGAAGTGCTGATGCTGGGCTATATGAATCAGGATGCGCTGGCGAAAACCGAAGAGACCGGTAAAGTGACCTTTTATTCACGGACCAAACAGCGTCTGTGGACCAAGGGGGAAACGTCGGGCAATTTCCTCAACGTGGTGAGCATCACCCCGGATTGCGATAACGACACCCTGCTGGCGCTGGTAAATCCGATTGGCCCAACCTGCCATAAAGGCACATCGAGCTGCTTCGGCGAAACCGGCCACCAGTGGCTGTTTCTCTACCAGCTGGAGCAACTGTTGGCCGAACGCAAGCACGCTGACCCGGAGAGCTCTTACACCGCGAAGCTGTACGCTAGCGGCACCAAGCGCATTGCCCAGAAGGTGGGAGAAGAAGGCGTTGAGACCGCGCTGGCCGCCACGGTGCATGACCAGTTCGAGCTGAAGAATGAAGCGTCGGATTTGATGTATCACCTGCTGGTGCTGCTGCAGGATCAGGGGCTGAATTTAACGGACGTGATTAACAATCTTAAGAGCCGTCACTGATGCCTTGCGCCCCCGCGCTGGCGGGGGCGATTTGCGGCCTATCAGGGTTTCTGCTCCAGCAGTGTGCTGTAGAGATTCACGTAGGCATCAATCATATGTTCGGCGGTAAACATCTCCTCAAAGCGGCGACGTGAATTTGCGCCATAGCGCGCTGCCGTTTCATCACTGTGCCACAGTTCGTTCATCGCTTCGACCAACGCTGCGCTGTTATCCGGCGGGATCACGCAACCATTGACCTTATCCTGGTTGATAAACGAGGTTCCGGTGCCAATTTCACACGAGATCAGCGGCCGGGCGAACCGCGCCCCTTCCAGTAAGGTAATGCCAAACGCCTCTGAGCGCAGGTGCGAGGGAAAGACCACCCCGCGGCACAGATGAAAGAGAATATATTTATCCTCATCATTCAGCATGCCGGTGAATATCACGTTATTCAGGCCGCGCTGTTCAGCCTCACGGCGAACTTCCGCTTCAAGCGGGCCGCCGCCGACAATAACGATCGGCAGTCGACTGCGCTCTGCGGCATCCAGCAGAATATGCAATCCCTTATAGTAACGAAATGCGCCGACAAAAAGGAAAAAGCGCTCGCCGACTTTCTCTCGCCAGTAAGCCAGGCGCTGCGGATTATGCTGCACATCCTTTTGCTCGAGGCCGAAGGGAATGACCACCGTTTTATCGAGGTATTTTTGCAGCGTCTGGCTGGAGGCTACGTAGTTTGGCGATGAGGCCACAATGCAGTCAACGCTGGAGAGAAATTGCTCCTGCAGCGGTTGATATAATTTCATTAGCCGCTTTTGTTTCACAATATCGGAATGATAGGTGACAACGGTTTTCGCTTTAGGATGCGCCATCAGATGTAGCATATCCATAAAGGGAAACGGGAAATGATAGTTAATAATATCGTAGTTATCTTTAATTTTATTAAATCGCTTTAACGCGCCGAGTGAGAATGGCGTCGAGGCGATTTCAATTAATTGCTTATTATAGATAACCTGATGCTGTTCGTAAGCCACTGGCCCGGTATTTTTATCCGGGGAAAAGGTGAAGACGTCGGCCGCGATCCCCCGACGAGCGCAGCCCTGGCACAACTGATAAATGACCTGTTCAATACCACCGTAGGTATTCGGATAATAGGTCTTATAGACGTGTAAAACTCTCAACTTGCACCCTTAGAGTAATTTATAGGCATCGATCGTCTGGGCCGTACAGGTTTCCCACGAAAACTGTTGTGCCTGAATAAAACCGCGCGCTACTGCTATCTCCCGCCAGTATTCATCCTGCAGACTTTGCAATATATGAGCGCTTATCGCGTCTACATCGTTAGGGTCGGATAACAACCCCGCATCCCCCGCCACTTCAGGTAATGATGTGACATTGGAGCATACTACTGGGATACCGCAAGACATTGCTTCAAGAATAGGTAATCCGAATCCTTCATAAAACGAAGGATAAATAAAGGTTCTGGCTGCCGCATATAAATACGGAAGATCGCCATCCGGGACATAACCCAGATAACGGATCCACCCTTCACGAGTCCCGCGTTCAACGATCTGCCACAGCGCATCGTCTTCCCACCCACGGTAACCGCTGAGAATCAGCGGGTAGCGCATGCGCGTCTCCATCGGCAGATGCTGGTACGCCTGCAACAGGCCTCGAATATTTTTCCGCGGCTCCATCGTGCCGATGTAAAGCGCGTAGCGCTGCCACTCCAGTTGATATTTCTGCAGAACCGGCAGACATTCATCCGGGCTGCGCGGAATATAGTCGCCGCTGCAGGCAAGATGGGTTGTTACGATCCGATCGGCAGGATAGTTAAACAGCCGGATAATTTCGCTGCGGGAAAAGTCAGATACCGTCAAAATAAGCTTTGCCGTGTCCAGACTTTCGCGCAGTGACTTTTCCATATAACGCACCCGGTCCTTTGGATGAAATTCCGGACAGGTGAATATGGAGATATCATGAAATGTGGTTACGGCACGTTCCAGACGATGCGGCAGATAAAAGTTAGGCCCATGATAGATATAATCTTTATAATCGCGCAGCGCCCACGCCTGGCGACGCGGATGCAACACGCGATAGGCTTCAATCAATAACGGCTGACGGCGTAAAAAAGCCGCCAGCTTACCGTGATTGCTGGCTCGGGTATCCGCTTTATTTTCAATCTGGGGAATGCTGTCAATAAATGAAGAGCCGTGAAATAATTTTAGCTCTTCAATTTCGCTGGCCACCGCCAATCGTTTTACCAGTTCGAGGGAATAACGACCGATACCCGTTAATGGATATTTGATTGGCTCAGTTGCAAATATAATTTTCATAAAAGCTCTTGACCGTGACACAGGAGACTGCCACGGCTAATATTGTTTATTTATTCGCGTCAGATTTAATAACCGGAAGATTCTCCACCAGGAATTCTGCACTTTGCTTCCATGTCAACCAGTTGATTTTTTCAGAGCGAGGATGAGCATTTTTCCGATATAATTCCAACCACTCGTCAATCGCTGTTGAAATATCTCCCGGCTGTTCACCAGAGAAATAGAATGCATGTTCTTGAGCAATCTCTTTAAACACCGGAATATCACGGATGATTACCGGTAATTTTTTCTGCGCAGCTTCAATTAATGGTAGCCCAAATCCTTCGCCGAGAGATGCGAAGATTAACGCACTAGATTGAGCATACAACTTCGCAAGGAACTCATCGCTAATATTTTGTAGCCAAAATAATCTCTTATTTAGCTGTGAGTGGTGACGTAAACGTTCACATAAATCATCAACATGCCACCCCTGTTTACCAATGATAAACAGATTGTAGTTCTTGCCCTGCCGCCACAATTCCTCAAATGCCGCTAGCGTCTGCGCATGGCCTTTGCGAGGTTCCATCGTTCCCACCATAATAAAGGAGGGTTCAGCAGCCATCTTAGTCAGCAAGTCATTCGCGTTATCCGGCATGCCCACAGAAGGAACGCTGGCATCCAGGTCGGCGCCAAGATGGAAATTACTCACCTGCAGCAATGGATTAGGTTTAACCCAGTTGGCATTTTCAGCAATCCACGATTTCACATCCTCTGCTACGCTTGCAGAAACACAAATCAGACGGTCAGCGTGCTGCGCAATGCAGGATAACCAAATAGGGAAAACGCGCTGCATTCCCTCATCGCTCCACTCCGGCCTTCTCAGAGGCAAGATATCATGCACAACAAAACAAACCCTGGCGCCGGATAAACGAATAAAATCCAGCTGGGCAGTAAGTTCAGGAAACAGATGTGCAGTCAGATCGGTAGCAACCAGAATATCATCTTTGGTAAACAGTACCGGTTCATCAGGCCCGAACTGGCCGTTAAAATGGGTATTCAGATATTCGTTGGCATAACGATAGCATTCACCCGGTCGATAATAAACCGCACTGACGGTGTAACCAGCAACGCCTGATTTCAGTAACTCACTAAGTATACTACGGGAAACTCGTTGAATCCCCGTTTTCGCATCATGTTCGACAAGGACAGAAATATCAACCAGCAGCTTGCGCTGATGCGTGGCAAAGCTGTTACGAGTAATAGCCCAGGCTGTTTGTAAGCGTTCAGCTTCACCTAATTCCGCAATATTTTTAATTTGATTAATGGTGTTTGCGGTGAAACTAGTTATATCCAGAGGCTCTGAAGCAGAAGCCGTATCAACAAGCCTTTCAAATCCCTTTAATGCGAGTTGCGCGGTGTGATCCCATGTGAATTTTGCCGCCTGCTTCGGAGCATGAGCTTTCAACGCTGAGTAGAACGCATTATCGGTCAAAGCCCTTTGCATAACACGGCAAATATCGTGAACATCCTGCGGATTAAATAAAGCCTCTTCCATACCGATGACCTCCGGTAAGCTGGTCACATTTGAACCCAGCGTAGCCGCGCCGCAGCGCATAGCTTCTAGTGGAGGCAGGCCAAACCCTTCATGTATAGAGGGGAAAACGAAAATTTTGCACAAATTGTAAAGTGCAATAAGGTCACCGTCGTTTAAGAAACCGGTAAAAACTAGCTGATTGCGGGATAAACCATAGTTCTCTGCAACGCGGTACAGCCTTTCCTTTTCATCAGTGCTAATTTTATAAGCTAAAACTAAGGGATAACTCTGTTGCAGGGTATCCGGTAATAAACTATACGCATGAATCAGCGCCTCAATATTTTTACGCGGCTCTATCATTGCCAAGGAGAGAATAAACTCTTGAGGCAGATGATATTTGTTACGTAAAGCATTGATATCGTCTTGAGTATAATCTGTAATATTAAATGAATCGCTGACTCCAGATGAAATATTAATGATCTTATCTGCAGGAATTGATGTATAATCAATAACTTCCTGCATGGATGATCTGGAAATAGCAAAAATAGCGTCCGACCTTTCATATTCAGCAAGTTTATCAAGATAATACTGACGGAAGTTCGGTTCGCCCAGATAGCGTTCTTTATTAAGTAACGGAATGAGATCGTGGCAAACACAAACTGTCTTCCACGGCACTGTAGTTTGAGGAATTGAGACGGTGTAACTGTCGTCAAAACCTTCGTAGAAATTAATGACGAAAACAATATCGGGGTTGATGTTAGCAATAGCAAGATCGCGAGCTAGTTTAGCGGCAACACTCCGCGGTTGATTTTCACGGTCGCGAAGAGCTGTCGGGCCCGCAGCTGAAAAAATAAACATTTCTTCCTGCGGTAGAATATCACCCCAGCTATTTTTAATTTCATTAATACTGTCAATCGGATACATGCCGTTCATTAAGATGCTGACTCGATGCTGGCCAGCATTTTTTATGATCGCACGACTCATTTCATAAGTGCTGCGACCAACTCCACGGAATTTACTTTCCGACTGATATCCTTGTACATCAATCAAAATATGCAAGTGACTCACCTTATCTCTTGTTTTTAAGCTCGCTAAAAATTGAATTAACTTCCGGAGGCAATAACTCTGGATGTAATATCTGTTTTTCAGTCTGCGACTGATTTTGTGGGTCGTTATGATAAGGGTTATGTGAACCAGGATTCATACGACGATGCAAACGATAAGCAAAGTCATAAATTCCAACTTTATGCAGTAGATTGATAGCTCTCTGCTTTAGCCGTGGATGTGCACGCAGAAAAATGAATATTTTGCCAAGTACTCGTTTCAGTAAATGCTTAAAACGCTGCCTGAAGCCATACTGGCGAAGTAAATAGTACTGCATGCCAGCATAACGATACCACTTCGTCATTTTCCATGAGCGGCTATTATGGATTTTAGCGATTTCATGGCGGAGATTCTCTGCCTCTTGTCGCGCATCATTGAGCTGAGTATGGAGTTGCATAACCTCTTCAGAATCTACAGTTTGACTCGGCTCAACCTCGACACACTGCTGTGCATCGGTGATAACGTCTTGTGGCGGATACTCACGCTTTTCAAGCGTCTGAATACTCTCACCCATCATATTTATCAGGGATGTGAGTTCATTGATTTGCGACTCGAGACGGCCAACCCGCGCATCCGTATTGCGTATTTGCGTTTGACCTTCCAACAATACGGGCTCCTGAGCCCGGACCCATAGATCAGAAGCATCCATAGCGGAGCTCGCAGCCGGTAGAGCATCTTTGGTATTAAAGAGTCGTTGGAGTAAAGCAAAATTCCACTCACCAACAGGATGTTTCCAGAATGCTGTCAACCAATTTGAATACGGTTCAGGCAACTGGAAAGGGCTTAATGGTGCGGAACGCCAGAACCCCCCCCAGGATTTATTTTCACCAAACAGTTCATTTACAAAAATAATGAACGACTGGAAAATATTAACTGGCCAGCTGCAGTCTTGTTGCACACTTCCAACCGAACCAAAATCTATTAAACGAGCGCTGTCATTATCGTCAATTAAAACATTCCAGGTTCTGAAATCATCATGATACAGACCATGCTCTTCCAAAATAACCAGCTGATCGAGAAGATCGGAAATAACTTTTTCCCGATTAATATGCCGTCCGCTGGCCAGAACGTCGTTTAACAGCTCTCCGGGTATTTTTTCCATTACCAGCCATCCCGCAACTTCATTCCCCCCGGAAGTAAACAACGCGGGCACTTTTAAGCCAGATGGCGGAGATTTGAGAAAAGCTTCTTCATGGGCGAGTTCTGTACGATTACGCTCGCTTTCCTTATCAGTTAGTAAACCACTTACCGTACTATAACGATAGAACTTACATATGAAATCAGAAGAGAAATAATAGCGACGGCTCTGCTTATGCGCAAAACCTGCCCCGGTATAAGGACTGTCGCGCCATGAAGTAAAAGGCTGATTAAATTCCGGAAGAATAACCCTGTGGTTACTGATAATATACATCGGACGTGAAATATTAGACAAATGAGTGTCAAATCTTCCAATCAATCGATAGAAAGCACACTGTTCAATAAGCTCACGCGGATCTTCTGGCTGGGATTCCCCCCAATACAGCGGTTCCTCTTTAACAGCGAGTTCGAGAATCATCGCCTGCGTCAGGTTTGCCAATCGCTCTAGCAGCGTTCTGACTTCCGCAATCCCATGCAGATGAACTATGTGGTGAAAAACACTTAGCCCAATGGCAAGATCGAACTGGTTTTCTTCCAGCGTGCTGATAATGTCTTCGATGCGCCCGACTTGAAATCTAACATCACAATGTGGGTTTTCTTCAGCAAGCGCCTGGCAAACATCAATGTTCTGCTGTAGAAAGTCGATACCTAATACGCTGGCGCCCTTGCTTGCCAGACTTAAACTGAAGAATCCCTGCGCACAGCCCAGATCGAGAACCCGCAGTGGCCTGCCTAACTCTCTGGACAAGGTATCATATTCTTCACTAATTAGCGCGAGCCGTTCATTACAGTCGCGTGCAGCATCACCATCCCACTCAGGATGCCCAAAAATAGTCTGATAAATCTCAGGTAATTCGCTAACCAATTTATGTGTATTAGTAGTCATGGAATATTTTTTCTCATCTTCATTGGTAACTATTGAACGTCGACTTCAGGTCAATCACACCCCAGAAATCCATGCTCTTAGTTACATGCAAAATGATGGAGTCATAGCGACGATCGAGCGGTGTCATATCGGTTTGCGGGCTTCCCTCTGAAATGCCAAACGACAGAAGATAGTCACCACTATTTAAATCAACCGGAAAACTGAATTTAAATACCCGAACGTCCCCACGTGATACCGAAATATTTTCCCGACCTTCCGAGGCCAGGAAGGAATTGGTACCATAGAGAAATAAACCATCCAAAGTCTTGATTAACAAACCAGGCACTACGCAGTCAAAATCATATTCAAAGACAACTTTCATCATGAAGTCAGTCTGCTGGTTTCCAGTCAGTGACGGTGGATAATCTATCCCGGAGCTTTGGATATGATAATCAATGATCTTTGCGCCCCCCTGTCCCCAACGATATTCTTCAGGTCGATAGCCTGGGCGGGTATGGAAAACGTCAGCAACCTCATCAAGTGACATATGGACGCCGCTGTCACTATTTTTTGGTTTTTTAGCCACTTGCGCAGCATTTTTGTCCGCTTTACCGAATAACTCATCAAGATAGCGGTTGGTCACTTCACGCGCGGAGCCATCGAGGCAAATATTACCATCTTTCAAGAAGATAGCACGATCGCAATGCTTAACTATATCACCGGCGCTATGAGATACGAGCAGTAAGGTTGTCCCCTGCTTTTTGAAATCAGCAATCCGTGCATAACATTTAGCCTGGAAACGAGAATCACCAACGGACAAGGCTTCATCAACGATCAAAATATCCGGACGGGAAGCAGTGGCGACCGCAAAAGCCAGACGCATCTGCATACCGCTCGAATAGATGCGTACCGGCTGGTTTATATAGTCGCCTATATCAGCAAAGGCCTCGATTTCCGGCATTAAACGCTCGATATCATCGCGATTTAAACCCATCATTAAGCCGGACATATAAACGTTCTGAATACCGGTAAAATCAGGATGAAAACCCATCCCTAACTCCAAAAGAGCAGCCACCCGGCCATGAATTTCAATTGACCCCTCAGTAGGCTGAGTCGTACCGGTTAACAATTTTAGTAAGGTACTCTTCCCGGCGCCATTAACCCCGACGATGCCGATAGACTCGCCAGGTTCAACGTTAAAGTTAATATCCTTGAGTACCCACTTTTTGCTGTGTCGCGACTTATTGCCCGGTAATAACTTCTCAATAACCCGGTTCCATTTCGATGAGTAATATTTATACGCCTTGCCGACGTTCTGAACTTTAATGGTCATGATCAAATCTCGTCCACAATATCAGCTGAGTGTTTCTTAAACAGGCGCCAGGCAAATAAGAACAGAATAAGGGATAGTATGGTTACCGGTAGCAAAGCCATCCAGTTAGGGCTTTGATGGTACAACATCACATTCTGGTAAGACGTTATAATTGTTACCATTGGGTTATACGCCAGCAGTCCCGAAACCCACTCTGGTAAAGTTTTAGAAACATAAACAATGGGAGTGAACCAGAACCAAAACTGGAGCAGAATGTTAACAAATTGCCCAACGTCACGGACAAAAACATTCAATACCCCGAGGATAATGCCCAGGCCCAAAGTAAACAGCATCTGTATCATCAACACCGGAATAATTTCGAAAAAGATCCAGCCCGGGAAATTACCGGTAATAAGCAGAAACAGCACAAACAGGCCAAATATGATCAAAAAGTTAATAAATGCAGAAGCAGTGATAATAATTGGCAAACAGATGCGCGGAAAGCTGAGTTTTTTGAGAATATTGGCATTCGACAAAAAAACGTTGACGAGATTGTTAAGCGTTTCGGTAAACAATCCCCACGTCAATACTCCCGAACAGAGATAGATGCTGTAAGCAAAGGGGCCATCCATACCGGCCAAACGTGCCCTCATCAGCTCCGAAAAGATCAGCGTATAGACGGAAATCATGGCAACAGGCTGTAAAATCAGCCATGCGGCCCCCAAAAAACTCGTTTGATAACGAGACTGGAAGTCTCGTTTAACGCTGTCAATGATAAAACCACGATAGCGATAGATCGCTGAAAACATCGGACTCAAAGCGATTCCTCTTTTAACATATTGAGCAACTCGGCAGTTTTCTCCTTCATCAACGCGGTATCAGCTTTTGACTCCACGTTGAGACGCACTACCGGCTCGGTGTTCGAGCTGCGCAGGTTAAAACGCCACTCCGGATATTCAATACTGATGCCGTCTGTGGTGTCCACGTTGACGGCATCCGGTTCATAGCGCTCACGGATGCGCGCTATTG